>NZ_CAJYMD010000067.1 GCF_913776015.1 uncultured Oxalicibacterium sp.
GGCCTGATGCAGGCGATTCAAGCCACCGGGGCACAACGCGTGATCGTCACGCATGGACAGATACCGGTGATGGTGCGCTGGTTGCAGGAAAACGGTCTTGATGCCAGTGCCTTCGAAACCGAGTATGGCGAGGAGGACGATGCCGCCATCGCGCCAGCCGAATCTGCAGAATCGAACGTAGCGACTATCGATACCTCTTCTGCATCGCCCGCCTCTTCTTCCGGCAAGCAGGCCGACCATGCGTGACTTCGCCCGCCTCTACGCCGAACTGGATGCAACCACCGCGACCAATCGCAAGCTCGATGCCTTGCGCCAATACTTCCGTCATGCACCGGCACGGCACGCGGCGTGGGCGGTTTATTTCCTCGCGGGCGGCAAACCGCGTCAGGCAGTGCCAACCAGGTTGCTGCGCCAATATGCGATCGAATACGCCGCTATCGCCGAGTGGTTGTTTGAAGAGTCGTATCAGGCTGTCGGCGATCTGGCCGAAACCATTGCGCACGTGTTGCCACCGCCGCAGCGAACTGCCGATATCGGTCTGGCCGACTGGATGGAAAGCCGCATCGCGCCATTACGCGGTGCCACGCCGGAAACGATCCGTGCAGCATTGTTTGCGTGGTGGGATGAAACCGAATGGCGCGAACGGTTTCTGCTGATCAAACTGATTGGCGGTGGCTTTCGCGTCGGCGTTTCCAAACTGCTGGTCACGCGGGCGCTTGCCGATGTCGGCGAGCTCGACAGCAAGCTCGTCGCCCAACGATTGATCGGCTGGACCGATGGCCGCGTTGCGCCAACCGCCGAGCGTTATGCACAGTTGATCGCGCCACTGACCGAAGACGAACACGCGCAGCGCGGCGGTCAGCCTTATCCCTTCTTTCTTGCGCATGCTTTCAATAGCGATCCGCAGAATCTTGGTTCAAGCAGCGACTGGATGATCGAGTGGAAATACGATGGCATTCGCGCACAACTGGTACGACGCAACGGGCAAAGCTGGCTGTGGTCGCGCGGGGAAGACCTGATTACCGATCGCTTCCCTGAGATTGCGCAATTGCCGCTACCGGAAGGCACTGTGCTTGATGGCGAAATCCTGATCTGGCGCGATGGTCAACCTGCACCGTTCGCCGATCTGCAAAAGCGCATTGGTCGCAAGACCATCAGCAGCAAGATGCTGGGCGAACTGCCTGCTGTCCTGGTCGCCTACGATGCGCTTGAACAGGATGGCAAAGACCTGCGCGCCACGCCGCAGGCGACACGCCGCGCTACCCTGGAAAGCATCGTGCAACAGGTCGATGCGCCTGCACTGCAACTGTCGCCGCTGATCGAAGCGGACGACTGGCAACAACTCGCGACCCTGCGTGAATCGTCACGAACACGCGGCGTCGAAGGCATGATGCTCAAGCACGTCCATGCGCATTACGGCGTCGGCCGCACCAAGGATGTCGGCGTCTGGTGGAAATGGAAAATCGATCCGTACAGCGTCGATGCCGTGCTGATCTATGCGCAAGCCGGTCACGGACGTCGAGCGTCGCTCTACACCGATTACACGTTTGCGGTATGGGATCAGGATGCCGAAGGCACGCGCGTGCTGGTGCCGTTCGCCAAGGCGTATTCCGGATTGACCGATGCCGAGATCGCCAGTGTGGATGCACGCATTCGCAAATCCACCATCGAAAAATTCGGTCCGGTGCGTAGCGTCAAACCGAGCATGGTGTTCGAGATCGGATTCGAAGGCATTGCTGCCTCATCACGCCACAAGGCCGGGATAGCCGTGCGTTTCCCGCGCATCCTGCGCATTCGCGATGACAAGCGTATCGAGGAAGCCGATACGCTGGCGACACTCAAGGGCCTGCTGCCATGACGCCCAAACCAGAAAAAACAGCGCGCATGCCAACCCCACAGCAAGCCGTCAACGCCTGGTTCGCGGGGCGCGACTGGCGTATCTTCGCGTTCCAGAAAGAAGTGTGGCAGGCAGCACTGGCCGGTCGCTCAGGCCTGCTGCATGCAACAACCGGCTCCGGAAAAACCTATGCCGTCTGGTTTGCCGCGCTATTGCGGGTTTTATCCACCTTGCGTGATGAAAAAAAACCGCAAAACACACGACAGCTCGGCAAGAACAAACGCAAGACCGGCTTGCGCATCCTGTGGATCACGCCGATGCGCGCACTGGCGGCCGATACGCGCCAGTCCTTGCAGGCACCGCTTGCCGATTTGCTGCCGGACTGGGAAGTCGGCATGCGTACAGGCGACACCAGCAGCGGCGAACGTGCGCGACAGGATCGTGCCCTGCCACCGGCACTCGTGACCACAACCGAAAGCCTGAGCCTGATGTTGAGCCGTGCCGACGCGCAAAGCCAATTCGCGCAACTGGATATGGTGATCGTCGATGAATGGCACGAACTGCTGGGCAGCAAGCGCGGCACGCAAACGCAACTGGCGCTCGCACGCCTGCAACGCTGGCAGCCGAAGCTGCTGATCTGGGGACTGTCCGCCACGCTCGGCAACCTGCAGCAAGCGCAAGATGCGCTGCTGGGCAAGCACAGCCCGGCAGGCGTGCGTATCGAAGGCGCGAGTCGCAAGAAGATCGTGGTCGATACGCTGATTCCACCGCAACCGTCACGCTTTCCCTGGGGCGGCCATCTCGGCATCCAGATGCTGCAACCTGTCATCGACGAAATCGATCGACACGCCACCACGCTCGCCTTTACCAACACCCGCTCGCAGGCTGAAATCTGGTACCAGAACATGCTGGCCGCCAAGCCGGAATGGGCCGGCCTGATTGCGCTGCACCACGGCTCGCTCGACAAGGACGTGCGCGAATGGGTCGAGCAAGGTTTGAAGCGCGGTGAATTGAAGGCCGTGATCTGCACCTCCAGCCTCGATCTCGGCGTGGACTTTCTGCCGGTAGAGCGCGTGTTGCAAATCGGGAGCGCACGCGGCGTGGCCCGCCTGTTGCAACGTGCGGGCCGCAGCGGCCATGCACCGGGGCGCGTGTCACGCGTGACGCTGGTGCCGACCAACATGCTGGAAGTGCTGGAAGCCGCTGCCGCCCAACGTGCCGTCGCTGCACGACAGATCGAGGCGCGCGCCATTCCCGACAAGCCGCTCGACGTGCTGGTACAGCATCTGGTGACGATGGCACTTGGCGGTGGCTTTACGTCCGAAGCACTGTATGACGAAGTGCGTAGCGCCTACGCCTATCGCAATCTCACGCAGGAGGAATGGCAATGGGCGCTGGATTTTGTCGCTCGTGGCGGCCGCAGCCTGACCGTCTATCCCGAATACCGCCGCGTACTGCCCGACGAACACGGTGTGTATCACGTGCCCGATGCAAAGATCGCGCGTCGTCACCGCATGGGCATAGGCACCATCGTGTCGGATGCCAGCGTGCAGGTGAAGTACCTGAGCGGCGGACGCATCGGTTCGATCGAGGAATCCTTCATCTCGCGCCTCAAGACTGGCGATCATTTTCTTTTTGGCGGCCGCATTCTCGAATTCGTGCGCCTGCACGAGATGACGGCGCTGGTACGGCGCGCCAATGGTGCGCGCGGGGCCGTGCCACGCTGGCAGGGTGGGCGCATGCCGCTGTCATCAGAACTTGCGCATGCCGTGCTCGATTGCCTGCAGGAGGCCGAGCAGCATCGCTACGACGGCCCGGAAATGCAGGCTGTTGCACCGCTGCTCGAGTTGCAGCAACGCTGGTCCGGCTTGCCGACTGCCGAGCATCTGCTGGCTGAGATCACGCATAGTCGCGAAGGCCGGCACTTCTTTCTGTATCCGTTTGCCGGACGCAATGTACACGTGGGTCTCGCTTCGCTGCTCGCATATCGCGTCGGCAAACAGCAAGCGGCCACCTTCTCGATTTCGATCAACGATTACGGCTTCGAACTGCTTTCCGCAACCGAGATCGACTGGCAACCTTTACTGGCTCCCGGCGCGGCCAGTCAACTGTTCACGAAGGAGCATCTGCTGGAAGACGTGCTGGCCAGCCTTAACGCGACCGAACTCGCACAGCGCCGCTTTCGCGAAATCGCCCGCATTGCCGGCCTGATCTTTCAGGGTTATCCGGGCCAGCCGAAAAGCAATCGACAGTTGCAGGCGTCGTCCAGCCTGTTCTTCGAAGTCTTCCGCAAGCACGACAGCGACAACCTTCTGCTGACCCAGGCGCAACGCGAAGTGCTCGAACAGGAACTGGAATTGACACGCCTGCGCATGACACTGGAAGAACTGCAAGGACGTACACTCATCCTGCATGAAACGAAACGCGCCACGCCCTTCGCCTTTCCGCTGATGGTCGAGCGCTTCCGCGAAAAACTGAGCACGGAGAAGCTGTCCGATCGTGTCGCACGCATGGTGCGCGAACTGGAGAAAGCCGCATCGACCCGCTGACACTTTCCATCGCCGATACCGACATCCTGCTGCTGCCGCAGCGCGCCGTGTATTGGCCTGCCCAAAAGATGCTGATCATTGCCGACATCCATTTTGGCAAGGCTGCCGCGTTTCGCGCGCACGGCATTCCGGTACCCAGCGGCACCACGACTGACAACCTGCAACGTCTCGATGCGCTGATCGCCGCATACGAGGTAGCGCACATCGTCTTCCTCGGCGATTTCCTGCATGCACGAGCCGGTCGCGCCATCGCGACGTTGCAGGCATTGCAGGCATGGCGCTCACGACACCCGGCATTGCAACTGACGCTGGTACGCGGCAACCACGACAGCCATGCCGGCGATCCGCCAGCCGAATTGAACATCGACGTCGTCGATGAACCGTTCGCGTGCGCGCCGTTTTCGTTCTGCCATCACCCCGAGCTGCCGCACAATCGCGCGTCCGGCTACGTACTGGCGGGGCATCTGCATCCCGTGTTCCGCATACGCAGCAGCAGCGACGCCCTGCGCCTGCCCTGTTTCGTGTTTGGTCCGAATGGGGGCGTATTGCCATCCTTCGGTGCATTCACGGGTGGATTCACCATCGATGGGCAAAGCGGCGAACGCATTTTCGTGATTGCCGAGGATGTGGTGATCCAGATTCCCGTTTGACCCCAGCCGTTTTCCAAAAACAGGCAGGCTGCGCACCAGCCGCGTGCATCAGGCATGCGCCTTGCTAACTTACGGTTGTCTGACGCCGGTTGCCTGGCGTTTAGACGAAAGAAGCATTGCCGGGGACACGGCATAGCGATACGGGCAATTGCGACGCATTGCCATGTATCAATAATTACCTTCGTTTCATTGGGGAAAGAGCATTTGAAAACACTTGGCGAAATGTTACGTCGGTAACGTTTTCTTACAAATGGTTGCGGCAGTGTCTGATTCCGGCCAGCCACCCGCCTTCGGTATTGTAAGTAACATTCGCAAAAAATCTTACAGCGCACGCCACAAGCCGCGCATCCATTGGGAGAAGTCAAATGTCACAACCACGCGTTCTTCTCGTCACTTCAGAAGCCGTTCCACTGGTCAAGACTGGCGGCCTGGCTGACGTGATCGGTGCCCTCGGTGCCAGTCTGTCCTCGCTGAACGTGGACGTCACCATCCTGATGCCCGGCTACCCTGCTGCACTCGAGCAGGCGCGCAATCTCAAGAAAATTTCCGACCTGCCAGGCTTGCCTGGTGGTGATGCCGAACTGATGCAAGGCGTAATGCCGGATACCGGCGTCAAGGTTCTGCTGGTGCGTTCGCCGCTGTTTTCCAGCCGTACCGCCAATCCTTATGTCGACAAGAACGGTAAGGAACTCGATGACAACGCTGTCGCTTTCGCCTCTCTGTCACATGCCGCCGTACGAGTATGCGCGGGCCGTACCGATTATCCGGTGCCGCACGTGGTGCATGCCAATGACTGGCACGCCGGCCTGATCGCGGCACTAATGAAGGTGCAAGGCGTGACCGGCGTTGGCACCGCACTGACGATTCACAATCTCGCCTTCCAGGGCAACTTCCCCCTTGAACACGCTACCGAGATCGGCATTCCTTCGGACATGATCACGGCCGAGGGCATGGAATTCTGGGGCAAGATGAGTTATCTGAAGGCCGGCATTGCCTGGTCGGACCGCATCACCACCGTCAGCAAGACCTATGCAGAGGAAATCCTCGGCGAGCTTGGCTACGGCATGCAGGACATTCTGAACCGTCGCAAGGACGTACTCAGTGCGATTCCGAACGGCGTCGATCTCGATACCTGGAATCCGAGCAGCGATGCGCTGATCAAGCGCAACTTCAGCCTCGACAACATGAGCGGCAAGACTGTCTGCAAGCGTGAACTGCAACGCCTGTTCAACCTGCCGCTGCAACCTTTCACGCCCGTGCTTGCGCTAGGCAGCCGCATCACCCATCAAAAAATGGCCGATGTAGTGCTGGCCGCATTGCCCCAACTGCTGCAAGAGCATCCGCACTTCCAGGTCGTGATCCACGGTTGCGGCGAACCGCAATATGAAGAACAGTTCAACCAGCTTGCGAAGGACTATCCGGAACGGGTTGGCGTCCATATCGGTTACGACGAGCAACGCGCCCATGCCCTGCATGCCGGTGCCGACATCCTGCTGCATCCGACACGTTTTGAGCCATTCGGCCTGACGCCGATCTATTCGATGCTGTATGGCACGATCCCGGTCGCCTCGTGCGTCGGCGGTCTGTGCGATACGGTAGTCGATGCCGGCCAGGGCGATGATATGGTCGAAGGCGCGACCGGCGTGCTGTTCAAGGGTGAAGAAGCATCGCATCTGTCCGACGCCGTTGGTCGTGCTCTGGCACTCTATGCACGCCCGACCGTCTGGCAAACCATGCAGCGCAACGCGATGTCGTGCGATTTCTCGTGGACCAGCCCGGCGATGGCCTACATCCAGTTGTATGCGTCGATCGCTCCCGTGAATGCCCGCCCGTTTTTTCTTGAATTGCTCAAGGAATTGATGAAGCCCAAGGCGAGCAAATCCATGGTGACACCCTCTCCCCTCAAAATGACGGCTTGAGGTAAATGCGGCATGTAACGCAGGTTGCATGCCGCTCGTATCATCATAGGCATCCCTCAGGTTTGCCTTTTTGTTCGTCCTGCTGCCAGGTTGCTGCATTTGTGTTTGTTCCACCCTTCTTCACTGAAACGGTTTGACCATGCCCAGCCAATCCGCTTCGGGCAACCGCCCGCCGCGCATCTACTGCATTGCCGCCTCCACCCTCTCTCGCGATGAAGACTGGTCACGTGTGCTGATGCATGCCGCCGGTCTCGGCTTCGACAGCCTGCTGCTGAGCGACTGCGGCAGTGTCTTCCTGTCGGTAGACGAACAGACGAACAACCAACGGCTGCAGGAACTTGCCAGTGCCTGTCACGCACAGGGATTGCGCCTGCTACTCGATCTAGCACCCGATGTTTTCCCCTTGCAGCACCCGCTCGCCGCATCTCATGCCGGGCATTTCTTCCGTAATGAAGAAGACAGACTGTCCTTGCCCGATCCGCGCATCTGCCCTGCAAGCGTTACGCAACATGCGCAACTGCGTCTTGATGCGGCCGGATTGGAACTGGCGCATCAATACTGGCAGCGCCAATTAGCGGCCTGGACAAACGCCGGCATCGACGGTTTCCGTTGCCTCGGGCTGACCCGACCGGCATCGTGGTTCTGGCGCGAATTGATCGGCAGCACCAGGGCTGCTGCACCCGATACCCTTTTTATCGCCTGGACACCCGGCACACCGGCCGACCAGTTACCTGCACTGGTCGATTGCGGTTTCGATTACACGGTCGCATCCGATGCATGGTGGGATTACCGTTCGACATGGCTGCTGGAAGAACGCCAGCGGCTGATGACGATTGCTCCCGTGCTGTCTGCGCCGGAAGAACCGATGGGCCAGCGACTGACGCAACGCCTGCATGCAGAAGACAGCGCCAGCACCACACGCGCCTACCGCCGCGCTTTGCAGACGGCTGCCGCCACCGCAAATGGCTGGCTGATCAGCGCCGGCTTTGAATTTGGCAATGCCAGCCCGTTAGCGGAACTGGCACACAACACAGAGCACTGGCTGCAACATCGTCCCTTCGATCTGGGTGCAGACATCGCTGCGATGAATCAGGCCATGAAGGACGCGGCTGCACGCAACCCGAGCGCCACCTTGCTTCCGCTTTCCGCACCGCACGCCGACCTGATGGCTTTCCTGCGCAAGCACGATGCGGGCATGCTGCTGACTGTCATCAACGCCGATCTGCATCATCCTCATCCATTGTCATCATCACTGCTTGCCGATATGCCCGGTGGCTGGGCCTTGCCCGATGGCACATCGCAACCGCTGCAAGCAGCCGAAGTGCGCACACTGCCGCTTCAGCCATTACGCCCTATCGTGCAAACGCCCACGGGCGGCAAGGCCGGTGTGGTGCGCGCAGCCAAAAGCTCGCGCATCGCGATCGAGCAGGTTGCACCCGTGGTCGATAGCGGTCGCTTCCCCGCCAAACGCATTGCCGGCAGCCATATTGAAGTGGAAGCCGACATCTTTGGCGACGGCCACGACAAGCTGGCGGCCGCCGTGCTCTGGCGACCGGCAGACGACAAGCAATGGCAGGAAGTGACCATGCATCTGCGTGACAACGACCGCTGGCAAGCTGTGCTGCCCTTGCAGCGTATCGGCCGTCATCTGTTCGCCGTACATGCATGGCGCGATCATTTCGCCACTTTCCGCGACGAACTCGACAAGAAACATCACGCCGGCCTCAACGTATCGCTGGAATTGCAGGAAGGCCGCCTGCTGATCGAAAAGACGCTGGCGCAACAAGGCGAAGGCAGTGAACATGTTGCCGCACTGAAGAAACTGCTTAAACAGCTACCATCAAAGAGCAGGAAGAAGCTCGATGATGAAGAACGCGCACAAGCTGTACAGCTATTTCTTGCCAGCGATACCGCTGCCCTCATGCGCGCGGCAGACTTGCGTGAATTCCGCACACAGAGCGACGAATACCGCATCGATGTCGAACGCCGTGCTGCCGAGTTTTCCAATTGGTATGAACTGTTCCCGCGCTCGCAAAGCGGCGACACGAAAAGACATGGCACCTTCGATGACGTGATTGCGCGGATTCCCGCGGTGCGCGACATGGGCTTTGACACCTTGTACTTCCCGCCGATCCACCCGATCGGCAAGAAGAACATGAAGGGTAAGAACAACACGCTGACACCATCACCCGACGATCCGGGCAGCCCGTATGCGATTGGTTCGCCCGATGGCGGCCATGATGCCGTGCATCCGCAACTCGGTACGCTGGACGATTTCCGTCGCATGCTGCGCGTGGCACGCGAGCACGGGCTGGAAATCGCGCTCGACTTCGCGATCCAATGCTCGCCCGATCATCCGTGGCTGCAGGAGCATCCCGAATGGTTCGCATGGCGGCCCGATGGCACCATTCGTTACGCCGAAAATCCGCCCAAGAAATACGAAGATATCGTCAACGTCGATTTCTATGCGACGGAAGGCGATCATCCGGCCATTCCCGATCTGTGGATTGCACTGCGCGACGTGGTGCTGATGTGGGTACGCGAAGAGGTACGCGTGTTCCGCGTCGATAATCCGCATACCAAGCCGCTGCCGTTTTGGGAATGGATGATCAATGAGGTACGCAGCCGCTATCCCGATGTGATTTTCCTGTCGGAAGCGTTCACGCGGCCCAAGCCCATGTACCGCCTGGCCAAGGTTGGATTTTCGCAGTCGTACACCTATTTCACATGGCGTCATACCAAGCAGGAGTTCATCGACTACCTGACCGAACTGACGGCCAACACACCGCCCGGTGGCCCGCGCGAATTCTTCCGCCCGCACTTCTTTGTCAACACGCCGGATATCAATCCCTACTTCCTGCAACGCTCGGGCCGTGCCGGCTTCGTGATCCGGGCCGCGCTGGCCGCAACCCTGTCCGGGCTGTGGGGCGTATACAGCGGTTTCGAACTGTGCGAAGCGCAGGCTGTCACAGGCAAAGAGGAATATTTGGATTCGGAAAAATACGAAATCCGCGCATGGGACTGGCAGCGCCCCGGCAACATCGTGCGTGAAGTGACGCAGCTCAATCGCATCCGCAACGGCAATCCGGCGTTGCATTCGCATCTGAACGTGCGTTTCCACACTGCATCGAGCGAGCAGATCCTGTATTTCTCTAAATCGACGCGTGGCGCAACACAGGATCGCTTTGGCGACAACACGCTGCTGGTGGTAATCAACCTCGATCCGTTTGCCGCTCATGAGGCGCGTATCGATGTGCCCTTGTGGCGCTTTGGTCTGCCGGACGATGCAGAAGTCGAGGTTGAGGATTTGATGAACGAAACGCGCTTTGTCTGGCGCGGCAGGCAGCAGCAGATCAGGCTCGATCCGCAGCAGATGCCGTTCGCGATATGGCGCGTGCGTCCGCGGTAATGACGGCAATCGCTCACCGCAGTTGAAATTGCCACTGGCGAGGAAAACGCAGTCAGTGAGCATGTAAGCGATCGTCGGCCGTCACGCAGGATGCAACCATTACGAGATAAAGGCTGAACATGACAAATCCGTTGACCGCCCAGATTGCAGAACAGGAATTCGCGCGGCCATCTGCCAGCTTCAGCGAGGACCCGCTCTGGTACAAGGATGCCGTCATCTATCAGTTGCACGTCAAATCGTTTTTCGACAGCAACAACGATGGCGTAGGCGACTTTGCCGGTCTGATCGCCAAGCTCGATTACATTGCCACGCTGGGCGTCAACACGATCTGGCTGCTGCCCTTCTATCCTTCGCCGCGTCGCGATGACGGTTACGATATTGCCGCCTACATCGGCGTGCATCCCGATTACGGCGACATGGAAGACGCCCGCCGCTTCATCGAAGAAGCGCATGCGCGCGGCCTGCGCGTGATTACCGAGCTGGTCGTCAATCACACCTCCGACCAGCACCCGTGGTTTCAGCGTGCACGCAATGCGCCCAAGGGATCGCCTGAGCGTGATTTCTATGTCTGGGCCGATTCCGACGAAGGCTATGCCGGTACGCGCATCATCTTCCTCGATACCGAAAAATCCAACTGGACCTGGGACCCGGTCGCCAATCAGTATTTCTGGCACCGTTTCTATTCGCACCAGCCCGACCTGAATTTCGACAATCCCGCCGTGCTCGATGCGGTGCTGGACGTGATGCGCTACTGGCTCGATCTCGGTGTCGATGGTTTGCGCCTCGATGCCGTGCCGTATCTGATCGAGCGCGAAGGCACGAGCAATGAAAACCTGCCGGAAACGCATGCGATCCTGAAAAAGATTCGCTCCGATCTGGATGCCAACTTTCCTGACCGCATGTTGCTGGCTGAAGCCAATATGTGGCCGGAAGACGTGCAAGCCTACTTCGGCAACGAAGACGAATGCCACATGGCGTTCCACTTCCCGCTGATGCCGCGCATGTATATGGCGCTGGCGCAGGAAGACCGTTTTCCGATCACCGACATCCTGCGCCAGACGCCGGACATTCCGGAAAGCTGCCAGTGGGCTATCTTCCTGCGCAACCACGACGAGCTGACACTGGAAATGGTGACCGAGCGCGAACGCGATTACCTGTGGAACCACTATGCGTCCGACAAACGCGCGCGCATCAACCTCGGCATTCGCCGTCGTCTCGCGCCGTTGCTGGAACGCGACCGCCGCCGTGTCGAACTACTCAACAGTTTTCTGCTGTCGATGCCAGGCACACCGGTTCTGTATTACGGTGACGAAATCGGCATGGGCGACAACATCCACCTCGGCGACCGTGACGGTGTACGGACACCGATGCAATGGACTCCCGACCGCAACGGCGGCTTTTCGCGCGCTAACCCGGCCAGCCTTGTCCTGCCGGCGATTCAAGATCCGCTGTACGGCTATCAGGCTGTCAACGTCGAGGCACAGCACGAAGACCCGTATTCGCTGCTGAACTGGATGCGCCGTCTGCTGCAAGTGCGCAGCAAGCACCATGCATTCGGGCGCGGTACGCTGCGCCTTTTGTACCCGGACAATCGCCGCATCCTCGCCTATCTGCGTGAATTCACCGATGCCGACGGCAACAGCGAAACCATTCTCTGCGTGGCAAACGTCTCGCACGCATCGCAAGCAGTGGAAATCGATCTGTCGCAATTCGCCGGCCGTATCCCGGTCGAAATGCTGGGTGGCGTGGCCTTTCCGCCGATCGGCCAACTGACTTATTTGCTGACCTTGCCACCGTTCGGCTTCTACTGGTTCATGCTGGTCAACGACACCAGCATGCCAGCCTGGTATGTAAAACCATCCGAACCGCTGCCCGATTATCAGACGCTGGTGCTGCCGAATGGCGCGCCCGATCTGTTGCGCGGTGCTGCGCGCGAGACGCTGGAAAAAGTCACGCTGCCGCAATACCTGCAGCTGCGCCGCTGGTATGCCGGCAAGCAGCACAAGCTGGAAGCCGTGCGCATCGCGCTCGCCACATCGCTACCGGTACCATCGGGCACGCTGCCGATGATGCTGACCGAACTCGTCACCACCGATGCACAAGGCGAAGAGCGTTACTTTCAGCCGCTTGGCGTGCTGGCCGAAGAACAAGGCGGTGCCAGCCTGCCGCAGCAACTGGCATTGGCGCGCGTACGCCGCGAGCGCCATGTCGGCATGCTGACCGATGCATTCTCGCTGGACAGCTTTGCCCATCTGATATTCGATCTGATCGGCAAGGAAGCGCGCATCACGACCGAGGATGGCGTAATCGTCTGCAGTCGCACCAGCGCGCTGGACGATATCGCACTGCCTGAAGAAGCCGGCATTCGCCGCATGACGGTCGAGCAATCGAACAGCTCGCTCAGCATGGACGATACGGTGGTGCTCAAGGTGATTCGCCATCTGACGGCGGGCATCCATCCCGAACTCGAAATGGGTCGTGTGCTGACCGAACGCGGCTACCAGAATGCGCCGCTGATGCTGGGCGACATGACGCGCGTTGCCGCCGACGGCACACCGCATACGCTGATCGTGCTGCAACGCTTCATCCACAGCCAGGGCGATGCATGGCGCTGGACGCTCGATACGCTGGCACGTACGGCACAGCAGAACGACGATACCGGCACCGGCACGCCGGCAATGGCAGACATGGCCGACCCCATCATCGATCTGCTGCACTTTGCCGAAAAGCTCGGCACGCGTCTGGCCGAACTCCATACCGTGCTGGCACAACCTTGCGACGATCCCGCCTTTGCACCGGAACACGCGAGCGAAGCCGATTGCCGCCATCTGGCCGAGCAAATTCGTGCGCAACTCGCGCATGCCTTCCTCGTTCTGCGCGAGCATGAGTCAGACAGCAACGACATACGCGACATGTCAGCACGCCTGCAATTGCTCAAGGGCGGCCTCGACGCGTTGATCGACAAGCTGGCGGCACAGGCCGTCGGCGCACTGCGCACGCGCATTCACGGCGATCTGCACCTGGGCCAGATTCTGGTGTCGTCCGGCGATGTGTATCTGGTCGACTTTGAAGGCGAACCGGCGCGCACGCTCGAACAGCGCCGCGAAAAGAACAGCCCGTGGCGCGATGTCGCCGGCCTGATCCGTTCCTACGATTACGCCGCCTACTTTTCGGCCAACAGTGGTCCGGCCGACATGAGCGAGCAGGCCCTGCAGGCGCGCCAGCGGCTGCTGGAACGCTATGTGCCGGAATCGCGCGAAACCTTCCTGCGTGCTTACCGCGAGGCAGCGCCTGATCACACGGCAGCCGAAGCGCTGCTCGATCTGTTCACGCTGGAAAAGGCAACGTATGAGATTTGCTACGAAGCCGCCAATCGCCCAGCATGGCTGATCGTGCCACTGCGCGGTCTCAGCGAACTGGCTGCGCGCCTGCTGTCAACAACTGACGACGCATCCTCGCCGCAATAACCAACATAACAAAGGCTCCACGATGTCTGAAGTATCCGCCTCATCCCGCTCTGGCTCCGACACAACCTCGGATGTACCAGCCGACACCGCCTTCGCAGCGCAGCAGGATGCGCTTTTGCATGCCCGGCTCGGTGATCCGTTTGCCTTTCTCGGGCCGCATGCCGTCAATGGCAAGATTGAAATTCGCACCTTTCAACCGGGCGCAAAGAGCGTGCACGCGCGCTGCGGCAACAAATCGGTCGAACTGAGTGCACGCGATCACAACGGGCTATTCATCGGCCAGCTGCCGGGCAAGAATGTCGCCCCCTACGTACTGGACATCGTCTGGCCGGGCCATGCGCATGCAGGTGATACCAGGCAAACCATCGAAGACCCCTACTCGTTCGGCTTGTTGCTGGGCGAACTCGATCTGCACCTGATTGCCGAAGGCCGGCATCGCGAACTCGGACATTGCCTGGGTGCGATACCGATGACCGTCGATGGCATCGAAGGCGTGCGCTTTGCCGTCTGGGCACCCAATGCACGACGCGTATCGGTAGTCGGCGACTTCAATAGCTGGGATGGGCGTCGTCATCCGATGCGCCTGCGTCAGCAGGCCGGTGTATGGGAACTGTTCATTCCACGCCTCGGTGTCGGTGAACGCTACAAGTACGAACTGCTGGACATCAACGGTCAGTTGCTGCCGTTGAAAGCCGATCCCATAGCGCGCGCAACCGAACTGCCGCCCGCTACCAGCTCGGTTGTTGCCTCGGCGACGCCCTTCCGCTGGAGCGACGAAGCATGGATGAAAGCGCGCAACGATCTGAAACCGTGTTCGGTGCCGATGTCGATCTACGAAGTGCATGCGGGTTCTTGGCTGCGCATTACCGAAGAAGGCAACCGCCATCTCGACTGGCATGAGCTAGGCGACCGGCTGATTCCCTATGCGCTCGACATGGGCTTCACGCATCTGGAATTCCTGCCGGTGATGGAACATCCCTTCGCCGGCTCGTGGGGCTACCAGCCGCTGTCGCAATTTGCACCGAGCGCACGCTTCGGTTCGCCGGCTGCATTCGCCGCCTTTGTCGATCGCTGCCACAACGCCGGCCTTGGCGTGCTTCTGGACTGGGTACCGGCGCACTTTCCATCCGACGCGCATGGCCTCGCGCAGTTCGACGGCAGTGCGCTCTACGAGCACGCCGATCCGCGCGAAGGCTTCCATCAGGACTGGAACACGCTGATCTACAACTTCGGGCGCAACGAAGTGCGCGGCTTTCTGATCGCCTCGGCGCTCGAATGGCTGGAACACTTCCACATCGACGGGTTGCGCGTGGATGCGGTCGCCTCCATGCTGTATCGCGACTACAGCCGCAAGGCCGGCGAATGGATTCCGAATATTCATGGCGGGCGTGAAAACCTCGAAGCCGTCGCCTTCCTCAAGGAACTCAATGCCGCCGTGGCCGAGCGCTGCCCCGGTGCGCTGATGATTGCCGAGGAATCGACTGCCTGGCCGGGCGTGACCGCACCGGTGAGCGAAAATGGTCTCGGCTTTTCGTACAAGTGGAACATGGGCTGGATGCACGACACGCTGCGGTACATCGAACACGATCCCGTGCATCGCCGCCATCACCACAACGACATGACCTTCGGCATGGTCTATGCGTATTCGGAAAAATTCGTTCTGCCGATTTCGCACGATGAAGTCGTGCACGGCAAAGGCTCTCTGCTTGGCAAGATGCCTGGTGACGAATGGCAGAAACTCGCCAATCTGCGTGCCTATCTCGGCTTCATGTGGACGCATCCGGGCAAGAAGCTGCTATTCATGGGTTGCGAATTCGGCCAGCGCGGCGAATGGAATCACGATGGCTCGCCCGAATGGCATTTGCTCGACGATCCGCGCCATCGCGGTGTGCAGCGTCTGGTACGCGATCTCAACCGCTTCTATGTCGAGCAGCCAGCCTTGCACGAAAGCGACTGCCAGCCCCAAGGCTTCGGCTGGATCATCGGCGACGATGCCGACAACAGTGTGTTTGCCTTTGTGCGCCGCAGCCCGAATGCGCCGACTGTACTTGTCGTATGCAATATGACGCCGGTCCCACGCCAGGATTACCGCATTGGCGTGCCCGAAGGCGGCAACTGGGATGAAGTCATCAATTCCGATGCTGACGTCTATGGCGGCAGCAACCTCGGCAATGCCGGTCGCGTGGCGACCACTGAACATGCATCGCATGGTCACACACAGTCATTGGTGCTGACCTTGCCACCTCTCTCCACCGTGATTTTCAGAAAGAACCAGCAATAAAATGGCACAACAAAATCGCACTCGCATTCAATCTGGTCGTCCGTACCCACTGGGCGCCACCGTCGACGGCTTCGGCACCAACTTCGCCGTTTTCTCCGCCCATGCGGAAAAAATCGAACTCTGTCTGTTCGACGCCACCGGCCGCCGCGAAATCGCGCGCTACGAACTGCCCGAATGCACGGACGAGGTATGGCACGGTTATGTGCCTGAGGTACGCGCCGGCCAGCTCTATGGGTATCGCGCCTACGGCCCGTACCAACCCGAACAGGGCCACCGCTTCAATCCGCACAAGCTGCTGCTCGATCCCTACGCACGTCGTCTACATGGCCATGTGCGCTGGAACGATGCACTCTACGGTTACAAGGTTGGCCACACGCGTGGCGATCTGTCGTTCGATCGTCGCGACAGCGCGCACTACATGCCCAAGGGTATCGTCACCGACGACAACTTTCAGTGGGGCCGCGACGAATCGCCTGATGTGTCGTGGGACCAGACCGTGTTCTATGAAGCACATCTGCGCGGTCTGTCGATGAAGCTTGATGGCATTCCCGATCGCGAGCGCGGCACCTTCGCGGCACTGGCCGATCCGTATGTGATCGATCATCTGATGAAGATTGGCGTGACCTCGCTCGAACTGCTGCCAGTGCATGCGATCCTGCAGGATCGTCGTCTAGTCGAAAAGGATCTGCGCAATTACTGGGGTTACAACACGCTGTCGTATTTCGCACCAGAACCATCGTACTTGTCCGACGGCTCGCTCAATGAAATGCGTCGAGCCATTCGCCAGTTGCATCTGGCCGGCATCGAAGTGATTCTCGACGTGGTCTACAACCACACCTGCGAAGAAAGCGAAATGGGGCCGACGCTGTCGTTCCGCGGCCTCGACAATGCCAGCTACTATCGCCTGCTGCCCGACAATCCACGTCATAGCATCAACGATACCGGCTGCGGCAACACCGTCAACATGTCGCATCCGCGCGTGATCCAGATGGTGATGGATTCGCTGCGCTACTGGGTGCAGGAATTCCACGTCGACGGTTTCCGTTTTGATCTCGGCGTCACGCTGGGGCGTGAAGCCAACGGTTTCGATCCGGGCTGCGGCTTCTTTGATGCACTGCGACAGGATCCGGTCCTGTCACAAGTGAAACTGATTTCTGAACCTTGGGACATCGGTCCCGGCGGCTACCAGATCGGCAATCATCCTGCCGGCTTTGCCGAATGGAACGGCCGCTTCCGCGACGACGCCCGCCGCTTCTGGAAAGGCGATGCCGACATGCGCGGCGCCATCGCGGCGCGCCTGCTTGGCTCGGCGGATCTGTTTGCACATCATCGTCGTCGTCCGTGGGCCTCGGTCAATTTCATCACGGCACATGATGGCTTCACCCTCAACGATCTGGTCAGCTACAACGAGAAGCACAACGATGCCAATGGCGAAGAAAACCGCGATGGCGCCAACGATAACGAAAGCTGGAACTGGGGCGCCGAAGGACCGACGGATGACGCAGGCATCAATTACACGCGTGAAAAACTGCGCCGGTCGATGCTGATGACACTGTTCTTTTCGAATGGCACGCCGATGTTGCTGGGCGGTGATGAATTCGCACGCACGCAGCAGGGCAACAACAACGCCTATTGCCAGGACAGCGATTTGTCGTGGATGGACTGGACACAGGCGGAAAGCGATCCTGGCAAATCGCTGATCGATTTCACGCGCCGCTGTATCGAAGCACGTCGTGCACGTCCTACCCTGCATGCCTCGCGCTTCTATACGGGCGATCTGGAAATTCTGCCCGGCCTCTACGACACGTCATGGTTCGACGAATTCGGCCAGCCGATGACGGAAGAAAGCTGGCGCTTTGCCGAAGGTCGCCTGCTGGTTCTGCGTCGCGTGGCGCGCATCGAAGGCAAGCGCAACGCCGACAGCCATGTCACGGCTTCGCTTCTCCTGCTCAATGCCCTGTGGGAAGACCGCGAATTTGTGCTGCCGGAGCCGGTACTCGACTGGAAGGTATTGATCGATGCCGGCCAGAAGGATGGTGAAGAACCGCTGCATGTCATCGAGAACAACCGTATCACTGTCGGCTCGCACAGTGCTGTCTTGCTGGTGGCCGATAATGTCCGCGTTTGAGTCGTTGCCTTATTCCTTTGGGCCGCAAGCACGTGGCTCGGGACGCGTGCTGTTTCGCCTGTGGGCGCCAACCGCCGATCAGGTCAATCTGATTCTGGATGGCGACACGCTGCACGCCATGCTGGCGCTACCCGACGGCTGGTATGAGGTCGAAGCCGCCTGCCAGCCGGGCGCGCGGTATCAATTCGAAATCGTGCAGGAAGATGGCAATACTTTGCGCGTGGCCGATCCGGCGTCACGTCTGCAGGATGGCGACGTGCACGACGCCAGTATCGTTGTCGATCTGCGCGATTACCACTGGCAGTATCCGCTTTGGAAAGGGCGGCCGTGGCACGAGACGGTACTGTACGAATTGCATGTCGGTGCCTGCGGCGGTTTTACCGGCGTACAGCACAAGTTGCCGGAACTGGCAGCACTCGGCATCACCGCCATCGAACTGATGCCGCTGAACGACTTTCCGGGCCAGCGTAATTGGGGGTATGACGGCGTGCTGCCGTATGCACCCGATACCAGTTACGGCACGCCGGCCGAACTCAAGGCGCTGATCGATACCGCACATGGGTTGGGCATGATGGTGTTCCTCGATGTGGTCTACAACCATTTCGGCCCGGACGGCAATTATCTCGGCGCTTACGCCAAGGATTTCTTCCGCGACGATATCCAGACGCCGTGGGGACAAGCCATCGATTTTCGTCGGCGCCAGGTGCGGGATTTTTTCACCGAGAATGCCTTGTACTGGCTACGCGAATACCGCTTCGACGGCTTGCGTTTCGATGCCGTGCACGCCATAAGCGAACAGGATTGGCTGGAAGAAATGGGCCAGCGCGTGCGCCATGAAATCGGCGGCGAGCGATACGTGCATCTGGTACTCGAACATGACGACAATGCCGCCCGCCTGCTCGGCCGCACCGTCGATGCGCCATTCGATGCACAGTGGAACGACGACGGACACCATGTGCTGCATACATTGCTGACCGGCGAAGGCGATCATTACTACCGCGATTACTGCGACCGCCCGGCGCACAAGCTGGCACGCTGCCTCGCCGAAGGCTTCGTCTATCAGGGCGAGCCGTCGCCAATTCGCGACAACGCCTTGCGCGGCGAATCCAGCGCGCATTTGCCGCCGTGGGCTTTCGTGCTGTTTTTGCAGAATCACGATCAGATCGGCAATCGTGCCTTCGGCGATCGCCTGACCACGCTGGCGCGCCCCGATGCCTTGCGGGCGGCAATGGCACTGCTGTTACTGTCGCCGCAGATTCCTCTGTTGTTCATGGGCGAACAATGGGGTGCGACCGAGCCCTTCCAATTCTTTACCAGCTACACGAATCAGGAACTGGCGGATGCCGTGCGCGACGGTCGCCGTCAGGAATTCGCCGGCTTCGCCGCCTTTGCCGACGAAGCACAGCGCGAACGGATTCCCGATCCGAATGCGCGATCCACCTTCGAATCATCGCTGCCTTCGTCGCAAAGCAAGGATGCAGCGCAATGGCAGGCATGGATACAACGACTACTAACCCTGCGCAAAACACAGATCGTGCCGCATCTGGCGCATTGCCGTGCGCTCGGCGCCACTATCATCGGCGAAGCCGCCGTGACCGCACGCTGGCAGCTCGATAATGGCAGCGTGCTGTCCATCGCCATCAACTTGGCTGCACAGGCTATCACCGTGCAACTGGACATGATCGCCCGCACCGGCGGCGCGGAGCTACTGTTTGAAACCCCCGGGGTATTGCAGGCACTGGAACAGAATTCCCTGCCTGCCGATTCCTTCATTGCCTTGCTGGAGCCTGCTGCATGAATGCCCGAATGAACGACGACCGCTCCCCTGACGAGAACGCCGCCCTGTTGCAACTGGCGGAAGCAGCCGGTCTGTCGGTTGAATGGACGGATGCCTTCGGCCAGCCGCAACGCGTGAGTACCGACACGCTGCGCACGGTTCTCACTGCGCTGCAACTCGATGCACACGATGACGATGCCTGCGCCATTTCATTGCAACAGTTACAGGAAGAGGAACGCCGACTCGCCTTGCCTCCGCTGATCACAGCCGTTCAGGGGCATGACATCGTCTTTTCGCCACTGGCCGCGCTTCACGGCGAGCCCTATCGGCTGATGCTGGAAGATGGCAGTGAACGCACGGGCACGCTATCAACGGCAGTCGACAGCGCAGCACGCATGACAGCCATCGACACCATCGGGTATCACCTGCTGACGATCGGCGAGCGCCATCCCGTCACGATTGCGGTCGCGCCACCGCGCTGCTTCAGCGTGGCCGACGCAGCCCATGCACGCTCTCCCCACCTTTGGGCACTGGCCGCGCAGTTGTACTCCTTGCGTCGCGCCGATAGCGACACGACATTGGGTGATGCCGGCATCGGCGATTTCACTGCACTCGAACAACTGGCAAAATCGGCAGCGCGACGCGGTGCTTCCGGCATCGCGATCAGTCCCGTGCATGCGATGTTCAGTGCCAATCCCTGGCATTACAGTCCTTACGGCCCATCGAGCCGCCTGCTGTTCAATGTGCTGCATATCGATCCCGCCAGCATTTCTGGCGAAGCCGCGCTGCGCGATGCGATTGCGCATCTGCAAAACGATGCGACGCGGCTGCAATTGCAAGCCGACGAATTCGTCGATTGGCCGCACGCCACGCAATGGCGCCTGGCCGTATTGCGGCACCTGTTCGATCACTACGACATCCATTCCGAAGGCTGGGAGACATTCGCACGCTTTCGCGAAGAAGGCGGTACAGCCATCGAAGATCATGCACGCTTCGAAGCTCTGCACGTCGCCATGCGCGCGCAAGGCATCGAAGGCAGTTGGCATGACTGGCCGGAAGAACTGCGCGATCCACGCAGCGATGCCGTCGCCGAGTTTGCGTCCACCTATGCCAATGAAGTCGCGTTCTATGCCTTCCTGCAATGGCAGGCAGCGCTTGGCCTGCAACGTGCTCAACAAGGCGCACGCGACAGTGGCATGGCGATCGGTCTGATCACCGACCTGGCCGTCGGTGCCGAAAGCGGCGGCAGCCAGGCCTGGAGCCGTCAATCGCAAATGCTGAACGGTCTGTCGGTGGGCGCGCCGCCCGATCTGCTGGGTCCGCAAGGCCAGAGCTGGGGCATTGGTGCCTTCTCGCCACGCGCGTTGCGTGAATACGGTTTTCAGGCGTATATCGAAATGCTGCGTGCCGCCTTCCGTCATGCAGGCGGCGTGCGCATCGACCATATTCTCGGGCTCGCGCGCATGTGGCTGGTGCCGCAAGGTCAGCCTGGCACGGAAGGCGTCTATCTGCGTTATCCGTTTCAGGACCTGATGCGCCTGATCGCGCTTGAAAGCCATCGACATCGTGCCGTCGTCATTGGCGAAGACCTTGGCACCGTGCCTGCGGGTTTCGATCGTACGCTGGCCGATGCCGGACTGATGGGCATACGCGTACTGTGGTTCGAACATGAACACGGCATGTTCCGGTCGCCGCAACGCTGGTCGCGCGATGCGATTGCCACCACGGCCACGCACGATCTGCCGACCGTCAAAGGCTGGTGGCAGGGACGCGATATCGATTGGCGTGAAAAACTCAATCTGTTCGCCCCCGGCGTGCTGGCCGCCGATGAGCGTGCCGCGCGCCAGGAAGACCGACTGCGCTTGTGCAATGCCTTGCGCTACCAGTATCCGGAACGACAGTTCGATTGCGACAGCAACGAACCGCCGCTCGATGCGCTGCTCGAATTCGTCGGCAGCACACCGGCACCGCTGGTCATGATTCCACTCGAAGATGCGCTGGGGCTGGTGGAACAACCGAATCTACCCAGCACGATAGCCGAACATCCGAACTGGCGTCGGCGCTTGCCCGGCACGGTCGATACCATGCTCGATCAGCCGGATATCGCCGCACGACTTGACGCACTCGACCGTGCGCGCCCATCACAAGGACACCATTCATGAGCATCCCCCGCGCCACTGCGCGACTGCAACTGCACAAGGATTTCACGCTCGACGATGCCGCTGGCGTCGTCGATTATTACGCGCGTCTGGGCATCAGTCATCTGTATCTGTCACCCATCCTGACCGCCCGCCCCGGCTCCACGCACGGTTACGATATCGTCGATCCCACGCGCATCAATCCTGAACTCGGTGGCGAAGAAGCCTTGCGCCGTCTGGTCAACACACTGCATGCCGCCGGCATGGGTCTTATCATCGACATCGTGCCCAATCACATGGGCGTGGGCGGCGCGGATAACCCGTGGTGGCTTAACGTGCTTGAGTGGGGCCGCCACAGCCGCTATGCGCGCTGGTTCGATATCGACTGGAATTCGCCCGATCCCACGCTGAATGGCAAGATCCTGCTGCCGTTTCTTGGCGATCAATATGCACAAACCCTGCGCTCTGGGGATCTGAGTCTGCAATTCGATGCGGACAGCGGCTTGTTCTATTTCGGTTATTTCACACACCGTTTTCCGCTCTCTCCCGATTCGACGATTCGCGTCCTGCGGCATGGCGGCGCTGCACTGAAGAGTACGGCCAGCGACTACGCCGAAGTCCATCCCGAAAACGACAATGCGTTCGATCTGCATGCGCAACGCGCCGTCATGCTGCGCGAACTGGCGCAAACAGAGGAAGGCCGCGAAGGCATTGCCCAGGCTCTGGCATCGGTCGATTCCGATATTCCCGGCGGTGTCGGACGTCTGCATCGCCTGCTCGAACGGCAAAACTACAAACTCACGTGGTGGCGCAATGCGGCAGAGGAAATCAACTGGCGACGGTTCTTCGAAGTCAGCGATCTGGCAGGCGTACGTGTAGAACTCGACGATGTGTTCGATGCCACGCATGCGGTGATCTTCCGCCTGTATGCCGAAGGACTCATCGATGGCGTGCGTGTCGATCACGTCGATGGCCTCGCTAATCCACCGGCTTACTGCAACGAACTGCGACGTCGTCTGATGGCACTTGCAGCGCAACGTCCGGCCGACAGGCAAGATACGCATCCGTGGATCGTTGTGGAGAAAATTCTCACGCACGGCGAAGCGCTCTCAACCGACTGGGGTATCGATGGCACCACCGGTTACGAATTCATGGATCAGGTCGGTGCCCTGTTGCACAGTCAGAACGGGCTGGCTGCGCTGAACAAGCTGTGGATCGAGGTGACTGGCGACAACGACAGCTTCGCTACCCATGTCCTCAATGCACGTCGTCAGTTGCTGCGCGAGAATTTCGTCGGGGAATTCGCCGCGCTCACACGCGCGGTGCATGCTGTCGCACGTACCGAACTCGACACACGCGATATCTCGCAGGCAGCAATACACCGCATCCTGACCGAATTGCTGGTTGCGTTCCCCGTCTATCGCACCTACAGCCACGGCAACGGTCGCAGCGAAACCGACAATGTCATCATCGAACGCACGATTACCGAAGCGCGCCGCAACCTGTCGCCCCAGGATCAACCGCTGCTCGATACGCTGGTCAGTCTGTTCGATGCCGACAACATCGATCCCGATGCCAGTCCGGATGCCCTGCCTCTGCGCCAGCTCGCCGTACGTCGCTTCGAACAACTGACGCCGCCGCTGGCTGCCAAATCGGTCGAAGACACAGCTTTTTATCGTTATGGCCTGCTGCTGTCGCGCAACGAGGTCGGCGCCGATCCCGCGTGTTTTTCATCGAGCATTAACGATTTCCACGCGTTCAATCTTGATCGTGCCCGCCAATTCCCGCATGC
The DNA here is from genome assembly GCF_913776015.1 of uncultured Oxalicibacterium sp. Taxonomy (GTDB): domain Bacteria; phylum Pseudomonadota; class Gammaproteobacteria; order Burkholderiales; family Burkholderiaceae_D; genus Oxalicibacterium. The sequence goes on from NZ_CAJYMD010000067.1 coordinate 23,948, forward strand.
CATGCTGACCACCGCCACGCATGATCACAAGCGCGGCGAAGATGTGCGTGCACGACTGGCCGTACTCAGCGAAACACCGGATGACTGGGCCGAAAGCGTGCGACGCTGGAAGCGTTTGCATACCGATCTGCGCGTGCGCTTGGCAAACGAAGACGATACGCCGGAAGTGATTGCACCGGCACTCAACGATGAACTCATGCTGTACCAGATGATTCTCGGTGCGTGGCCGTTTGAATTGCGCCCTGACGATCAGGATGGACTGCAAGCCTATGCAGAGCGGCTGGCTGCGTGGCAGGAGAAAGCGCTGCGCGAAGCCAAGCGCCATTCAAGCTGGGCCTTACCGAACGGCGATTACGAAGCTGCCTGTCGCCAGTTTTTGTTTTCCCTGTTCGACCGCGAACGCAGCGCCAGCTTCCTCGACGATATCTACGCCTGGGTAGCACGCGTTGCCACGGCTGGCGTCGCCAACAGCCTTGCGCAAACCCTGTTACGCCTGACCGCGCCAGGTGTGCCCGATCTGTACCAGGGCACCGAGTTCTGGGATTTCAGTCTGGTCGATCCCGACAATCGTCGCCCCGTCCATTACGATGCCCGCCGTCTGTTGCTGGCACAGGAAGATCAGGTCTGGGATCGTATCTGCCATCACCGCAGTTGGCATCAATGCCAGCTCAAGCAACCGCTGATTCATGCTGCGCTGCAATTGCGCAAGCGCCAACCCGGCCTGTTTTCCGATGGGGATTATCTGCCGCTGACTGTTGAAGGGCCGCTGTCCGATCATGTGATTGCCTTCATGCGACGTCATGAGAACCATCACATGCTGGTACTGGCACTGCGCTACAGCCTTGAACTGATCAATGACGATCTCTCGCTTCGCCATGAAGCAGGCGATGTACCGGGCCACACGGTGCTGATCCTGCCGCAGGCGCTGCAAGGCGATCACATCAATGTGCTCAATGGCAAGCGCGCCAACCTCAAGGATTCGCAGATCGATATCGTCAACCTGCTGGGGGACTATCCGGTGGCGTTGATCGTGCCAAGCTGACGACGCTAGTTGAAATCAGGGGGCTCAATCTCTGGTTTCGCGATCAAGGAAGGTGAATTTTTCTATTCGCAACGAGATTGCCCTCGACATCGAAGGCAATCGATTGCACATTACGCTGCATTGCTGCCCCTACTGTCACAGTGCACTGAAGCATAAAAGTGCAAAAGATTGAGCTATTCACACTTCTCAAACATTACCCACAAAACAAAAACCCGCCAGTCAATGACCGGCGGGTTATGTATGCAGAAATCCGTCGTGACTGCAGTTTACTTCTTGCGGCTGGCTGATCGGTCCGGTTCCCGCTGCACACTGTCCTTGCACTGTGAGGACAGCGGCGCATCGTTGTTCTGATAGGTGGTTGCCCCCCGCAGACTGACTCTGCGATTGGAATCGGGACTTGCAATAGTGCTACTCGGTGGGCCGTATTGCCCATACAAACTCGTGTTCGACTTTGCTTTCGCAAGGTTGGCACGAGTGTGATGTTGGTTCGCCATGTCGCTTCTCCTTGATGAGGTGAACAGATCGGCTCTGAAGGCATGAACCGGATCGGCTGACATGCACTCCATCGGACCATCATGGTGCACGCTTTGTCCTGTCTGCCCTATCAGCGGATTCCCAAACCTTTGTAGGACTTTCTGTTGAAACGCAAGCCTCTGTTTTTCAAAGGAAATTTTCTTATCAACAGAGAACGCTTTTCTTTCGCAATTGCATACGTATGTGCGCCTGTTCACAGACCATGGCCACCGTTTTTTCTTAAGTTATAGCCTTGACCACGCGGATGCCATCCCTCAAGCCTATGCCAGTCTCGATTCTCATCGTCGAACATTTCCCGGTCGTACGTGCAGGCATACGTCGCTGGCTGACTGCCACGCCCGATTTTGCGATTACCGGCGAAACCCCATCGGCCGAAGAAGGGCTGCGTATGGTCGAGCAATTGCGTCCTGACCTGCTGCTACTCGATCTGGTTGCGTTGCGCCGTTTCGGTTACGAACGTCTGCCCGCCTTCCGGGCCAATCAACCACTGCTGCCCGTCATCCTGCTCAACAGTCGTTCGGAGAATTTCCACGGCATGGAAATGATGTGCAGCAGTGTCAACGGCTACTTTCCTTCGGATGGCGATGCAGACGAACTAATCACCGCGATTCGTACCGTCTGCAGCGGCAAGCGCCATGCAGTGTCGGCACAACGTCATGGCAACGAACATGCAGCCATGCGCCACCAGCGGCTGAGCGCGCGCGAGTTGCAGGTATTTCACAGCATGTGCCGTGGCGAACGGCCGACACAAACTGCCGATCGCCTTTCTCTCAGCCTGTCCACCGTCAATCGTTATCGCAAGCTCGTCTGCCGCAAGATGGGGGTTGATGGCGTGCCCGGCCTGATCCGTTACGCGATCGATCAGGGCATCGAAGTCTTCCCCGAATAGACCTCGCATTCTCGATATGCATGCGCCGCACTTCTTTCCTACGGCGAAATAACTTATGCTCTTGATAAACTTTGTGGGCGTGATGGAGTCAGTCCAGCAGGGACTTGTTTTCCTACGCGTTCAATGGCCAGCAAGGGAGCATCATGCAATACATCGGAGGAATCGATATCGGCGGGACCAAAATGGCGGCACTGATTGCCGACCGCGATGGTCCATTGGTCCGCATCAGTGAAGCCACGGTCAAGCTGGGTACCGAGCGTGCTCCAGCCGAACAAGCCATGACCATGTTGAAACTTGCCTGCGAAAAAGCCGGCATTACACTCGCCGATCTGGGCGCCGTCGGGGTCAGCTCATGCGGTCCCTTCGTGCGCAACAACGGTTTCATCGAACTGGTCGCACCGAACATTTGCGGCGGCATCGGCAATCGTGGCGACCTGCTCAACGAATGGCAATCGGTCCCGCTGGAAGCGGTGCTGCGCGAACATTTCTCCACCGTCGTTATCCAGAACGATTGCGTGGCAGCCTTGGCAGCCGAACGCGCCTTCGGTGCCTTGCAAAACGAAGACAACTGCGCCTACGTGACGTGGAGCACCGGTATCGGTTTCGGCCTGTGCGTGGACGGTCGCCTGCTGCACGGCAAGAATGGCAATGCCGGTCATGCGGGCCACATGTTACTGACCGACCAATCGCAGGCGCAATGCGGTTGCGGCAACTTTGGCGATGCCGAATCGCTGGCATCAGGCCGCAATCTCGAAGCGCAATACGGTCGCTCGCCGGCAGACTTGTTCAATGCTGTCAAGGAAGGCGACGTCAAGGCGCATGCGGCCGTCGTGCATGCCGCCAAGTGGTTCGGACGCGCCCTTTACAACGTAACGGCAACGCTCGACCTGAAAGTATTCGTAATCGGAGGCAGCATCTGGCATCACCACGGCGACTGGCTGGAGCCAATCGTGAAGGAAGAAATCTGCGCGCACATGCCAGCCTTGACGACAGGCGTACAACTGATCCAGCCTGCACTGGATTCGCATGTGGCCGATATTGGCGCGCTCTATCTGGTCATGCCGGAAGCATGGTTGATCTACTGGCGCTCACAATCGCTGTGGCAACGCGTGGCGGAAGTGGATCTGGCCTGAAAATATTCGGAACGTTTTTAAGAAAAGCGGCGCATCATGCGCCGCTTTTTTCTTCATCCTCAGTAGGCAATTGCCCCTTCCGCCTCGTGCTGCAACAAGGACACGCCTGAAGAAGTGGATTTGCGCGGACGAGTAGCCGCGATATTCAACGAATCGGAGCGGGATGTCTTGAACACCGAGATAGAACGCATCAGGTGCACAGTTTGCTCCTCAAGACTGGCGGCGGCAGCGGCGGCTTGCTCCACCAGTGCAGCGTTCTGCTGCGTAGCCTCGTCCATTTGCGTCACTGCCTGATTGACCTGCGCAATACCCTGACTCTGCTCGCGGCTTGCCTCGGCAATTTCCGTCATGAACTCATTGACATGACGTACCGACGTGACGATTTCGGCCATCGTCTGCGTGGCCTCGCCTACCAGACGATTACCTGCCTCCACTTTGTTCACCGACTCATCGATCAACAGTTTGATTTCCTTGGCGGCCGAGGCGGAGCGCTGTGCCAAATTGCGCACTTCGGCGGCCACCACCGCAAACCCGCGCCCCTGTTCGCCGGCGCGCGCTGCTTCAACGGCTGCATTCAACGCAAGGATATTGGTTTGAAAGGCGATGCCATCGATCAAACTGATGATGTCCACAATCTTGCGGGCGGATTCGCTGATTTCACTCATGGTGACGCCAACCTGCCCGACGACTTCACCGCCTCGTGCAGCAACCTGCGAAGCGGAAACCGCCAGCTCGTTGGCCTGTGTAGCACTCTCCGCATTCTGTTTGACCGTCGTTGAAAACTCTTCCATGCTGGCAGCGGTTTCTTCAAGGCTGGACGCTTGCGATTCGGTACGGCCCGACAAGTCCATATTGCCGCTGGCGATCTCGCGTGTGGCGACCATGATGGTATCCACGTTACTGCGCACATCCCCCATGACAGAACGCAAATTGACATTCATCTGCTGGAGCGCACGCTGCAACTGCCCCATCTCGTCCTGCCGATCGACATCGAACGTCGTACTCAGGTCACCACCGGCCACGGCATTGGCTGCATCCGTCAGATTGCGCAATGGACGCACCAAGCCTGTGTACAAGCTGTTCCAGAACCAGAGCATTAGCAGCACGGCCAGACCCAGCAAGGAACCAAACCCGTAGCGAAGCACCTCATGCTCGGTAGCATAGATGGCACCGGCACCAAGTAGCGTCGTCAAAATCAGCAATGTACTCATGCCGATCACAAGGCGTTTTCCCAGACCAATTTCCCGCAACGCAGCCAGTTTGCCGCCCAACCCGGTAGAAACAACGCGACCGCCACGCAAGGCGATGCCGCGCGCTTGGCCGCTGCGCATGCGCGCATACAATTGAGCCGCTTCTGCAATTTGCTGTGCAGTTGCCTTGTTGCGGACCGACATATAGCCAACAACCTGGCTGCCCTCCCGTACCGGCGTTGCATTCGCATGCACCCAATAGAAGTCGCCATTCTTGCGACGATTCTTGATGACACCGTTCCAGGGACGACCTTGTTTCAGCGTCTGCCAAAGATCGTAGAAGGCCTCTTCCGGCATGTCGGGATGACGTACCAAATTATGCGGCGCGCCCATGAGTTCGTCTTCGGTAAAACCGCTGGCCTCGACGAAAGCGGGGTTGAAGTAGGTGATGCGTCCTTTGATATCGGTCTTGGATACCAGCGATGTCCCCTCGCTCAACACATACTCATTGTTCGTCACCGGCAAATTGGTACGCATCGTCCTCTCCTTTATTTAATGAATGATTCAGCTCGGGGCAGGAATTATCACGCCTAGCTGCTATGCAAACTGTCGCGCTTTCATACGGCCGACTTTTTGATATAAATCAAATCTTACCAATAAAAAACATGAATTAGTTAATTTAAACAAATAAATATCGAATTTGTTTATTTTGTTTAAAGCTTGTCGACTGCGAGCAACCGCAATCCACGCGATAATCAACTCTTCCTATATATAAAAGCACGCCTATGTCTTTCCCCGACGCCCGCGAGCTTTACGCGGCACTCAATCTGTTCGGCAAATCCGAACTGGGCCGTATTCTCGTGACATTGACGACCATCATCGTCACGGTACTTATCGTCAAATTTTTACAAAAACGCGCACGCCTGCAAGGCGCAACCGATATTGCACGGCAACGCCGTAATCTGGTGCTCGCCAAGAATCTGGTTCTGCTAACCGCCGTCATTCTGGTCGGCGCAACCTGGGCATCGAAGATCGCCGGTGCGGCGCTGTCACTTGCGGCAGTGGCGGGCGCCATCCTGATCGTCAGCAAGGAATTTCTGCTGAATCTGCTTGGAACGGCCATGCTGGCGATCTCGCGCCCTTATCGCATCGGTGATTTTGTCGAGATGGAAAACATTTCGGGACGTGTGCTCGACTCGGACCTGATCGCCACCACCGTCGCCGAAACCATGGAAGGCAACCAGTTGACCGGCCATACCGTCAGCATTCCGCACTCCATCCTGCTGACAAAACCTGTGCGTAACCTGACCGCCACCGGACGCTTCACCATCAACATGTTGCCGGTCGCCATTCATCCCGATGTGGACATGCACTTGCAGGAACAAGCTTTGTTGAAAGCGGCGCACGACATCTGCGGCGGCTGGATCGAAGAAGCCAATCGCCACTTCGAACGCCTCGAATCGCGTGAACTGGTGACCCTGCCTTCGGCCGAACCGCGCGTACTGATCGAGCTCAAGAGCGTCAAGGAATACACTTTTTCGCTACGCTACTGCTGCCGTCCGAACGAGCGCGTCAAGGTCGAGCAAGCGATCATCCGGCAATATCTGGATACGCGCAGTGCTTATGTCGCAGCCAAAACCGATGAATAAGTGGTGGTCCGCGCCTCGTTACAACGATGCACCATTGCATCGTCGTTGCGGTGTTCACTACGTACGTCACAAGGAAGGACTGTCTTTCACTTGACTCACAGGCAGGACGATCATGCGCCGTCCCGGTTTTCGACGTAAAAGTCTTTGTCGCACGCTGTGTGCGGCGCCTCACCCATGCCGCTCAAGATTTGTTGCTATACTGACCAGCCCGTATTTTGTTTGGTCTGTATGAGACGATTCATCGTCATCTGTCTGATCCTGCTGCTCCCTTTACAGGTATTTGCCGACGTTGCCGAAGAGTATCCGCCCGCCTATGCCGTGGCGTCGGAAACGCAGGGCCTCGACATTTCCTGCCCGTTTTCCTCAACACTCGCGTTCTCGTCATGCCAGGCAGATAGCGGCAAGATGCTGCCCGGTCATCTTGATTTTGCCGACATCCTGATTCCTGCCCCGGCACTGGCGATGACTCGCCATCATGACCGCACACGCTCATGTCTTTTCGCATCCTTCATCGATAGCAACACGGCTCCGCCCACACGGCCGCCACCATTTGGCGTCGCCCGTACCAGCACCGCGAGCAGGCTGGCACACGCCATGCGTGCATGAACAAGCCTGCAGTTATACATATTGCACCCCACCGTCGCACCACGTGATGACGGCGTCCCCATTCTGATGACAAGGTACTGACACCATGGAATTGCTCTCCGACCCGGCGGTATGGCTAGGTTTTCTGACACTGGTCCTGCTCGAAATCGTTCTCGGCATCGACAATCTGATTTTTATCGCCATCCTCGCCGACAAACTCCCCCCAGAGCAGCGCGACCGCGCACGCATCATCGGCCTTTCGCTCGCCCTGCTGATGCGTCTCGGCCTGCTGACGATCGTTTCATGGCTGGTAACGCTGACGACGCCGCTGTTTTCGATCGGACCATTTCCGTTTTCGGGACGCGACATCATCCTGTTCCTCGGCGGTATCTTCCTGCTGTTCAAATCAACCACAGAGTTGCATGAACGCCTGGAAGGCAAGACGCTCGCTCACACGCAAAACAAGGCATATGCCAGCTTTGGTGTCGTCGTGGCGCAGATCGTGGTGCTCGATGCCGTGTTTTCGCTCGACGCCGTCATCACGGCCGTCGGCATGGTGGAACATCTGGAAGTCATGATGGCTGCGGTCGTGGTTTCCATCATGATCATGATGTGGGCATCCAAACCGCTAACGCGTTTCGTCAATGCCCACCCGACCGTGGTGGTGTTGTGTCTGAGCTTCCTGCTGATGATTGGCTTGAGCCTGGTTTCCGAAAGTCTCGGCTTCGAGATTCCAAAAGGCTATCTGTATGGCGCCATCGGCTTCTCGATCATGATCGAGTTCTTTAATCAGTTGGCACGTCGCAATCTGCTCAAGATCGAATCGGCGATCCCGTTGCGTGACCGTACTGCGGACGCTGTTCTACGCCTGCTGGGCGGCAAGCAGCGACATGGCCAGGCGGAAGAACAGGAGCAACTGGAACTGCCACTCGAACAGCATGGCTTTGGCGTCGAGGAGCGCAACATGGTCAGCGGTGTGCTGTCGCTGGGCGAGCGAACGATTCGCTCGATCATGACCACGCGTTCGGATATCTCCTGGGTCAACCTTGATGACGACCCCGACAAGATCATCCTGCAACTACGCGAGACCCCGCACAGCCTGATGCCGGTCTGCCGCACCGAACTCGACAATGTGATCGGCCTCGCGCGCACCAAGGATCTGATCGGTGATCTGGCCGCCACCGGCACCATCAATGAAGAAACCAGCTTGCGCCAACCGATCATCCTGCCGCACTCCGCCGGCGTGCTGATCGCGATGGACATTCTCAAGCGCTCGCCAGGTCAGCTGGTGCTGGCAGTGGACGAATTCGGCAGCATCCACGGCTTGTTGACGCCAATCGATATTCTCGAAGCCATCGCGGGCGAATTTCCCGATGAAGACGAGCAACTGACGGTGCAACAGGAAGGCGAGGACTGCTGGCGTGTCGATGGCGCAGCCGATCTTCACTATCTGGAACAAGTGCTGGAAACCCATGCACTGGTCAGCGAAGATGCCGAATACACGTCGATCGCCGGCTTGCTGCTGGATCGCTTCGCCACGTTCCCTGAAGTTGGCGCCGCCCTGGAACTAGACGGTTGGCGCTATGAAGTGGCGGCAATCGACGGACGCCGTATCGCCACCGTGTTGATCAATCGCGTCAAGCCAGAAGAGAGGCAAGATACGGAGGAATGAGGTAACAAAAGAGGCAAAAGCTTCCAGCCGACATGCATTTGAGGGGAACATTTTCCAGCGCGTGTTGCCTACTTGGCATAACGACATCGTTGCCCGGCAACGATGTTTTTTGCTTTAAAGGAACCTTATGCTCAAGAAACTCGCTGCCATTTTGGCTCTTTCTCCGCTATCACTCTTCATCGCACCATCGGCGCATGCGACTGATCTGTCCATTGTTTGCGACGTCAAACAAACCGCCGATGGCAAGCAACAAGACGCCTTCAAACGACGTTTCGACATTGATTTCGAACCACGCTATTTCCGCTCGGCCGTCGATACCGGCAAGGGCTTCCGTGGCAAGGAAGAAGGCTTTCCCGTAGACATCAACGCCATGCGCATCGTCTTTGTCGACGATGGCAACATCAGCCAGTATTACGACCGCGATACGCATGAATACGTCTATCAGGACGTCAATGCCAATGTCGAAGCCAAGGGAAAATGTCGGGAACAGGCCAAGGGAGATAAATGATCTCGGTCACATCGCGTTATCTCGGGGCGATGACACAACGGCGTCTCCGTACTATGCGCAGAACCTGCCGCATATCTGCATAGCCAACAGAACCGGTGGGCTGTCTGCCCAAGAACAAGCACATCAATCAAACTAGGATGGAGTCAGCGTTGCATTGTCTTTGATGCCAATTCATAACGAAGCCGCGCACAATACCGCCAGATTTCCTGCGTCACCCCAAATCCCCATCTTTATGGGATGGTGCACCCATCTGCATGCGTCCATACTGTGCTTGCTTCTTTTCTCAGACTCGTTTGAGCTCAAGCCTTCCTTTCCGGAAGGCTTTTTTTTGCAAGTTGCAGATGAAGCGTCAAAATCAAACCACATCTGACACGCTCTTTCTGTCATTTCATATCTACCAAGACGCTGAAACATTACAAAACAATCTAATTAAATTCAGACGTGATTTGGCAAAAAACCAAGAAATGGGCGGGATTTTTTAACTACATTTTCACTTTTTAAAGCGTGTTTTTTCACAGTGAAAACTGCCATTTTTTACCCATCGAAAAATGCAAGAAAAATCAGAAAATCTACGGGAAAACAATTAACAAGATAAGTAATAACACTTATACGTGTACGTGATAGTACGCATTGTTCGCATACGGGGAAGTACCTAATCTCTCACACAATCTTAACGCCGACTGTAACGCGTTGAAGTGTGGCTTTTGTTTTTCAATCCATCTTCGACTGTTCAATCTTCGTTAAGGGCTGCCGGTTCTACCGGCAACCAGGTTTCTTCCATCGGCAGCCGTGATATGCACCAATGAGGTCACGGCGATGTCAGGATCACCCGTCCAGACAGCAGTCTGCTTACCCAAGCAACGCAGGAACCGAAAACATCTGTCCATGATCCCGACCGGATTAGTGGCAGAGGGCGGAACGGCAATCGACCGGTCCAGCAGTTTTGGCCGCCTTTCAATATTTTGCGGACGTCTTCGCACTTACTTGCAGATGAACCTCAATTTATTGGTGTGGTTGCACGACGCACCGGATATAAAAACCGAGGAAACAAATGAGAAACACACAATTTAAAGGAGTTCGCCATGGCTGGTGATTTCGGTGGAGCAGTAAAAGCAGACCTGAACGTATCGGAAGGTACACGTTGGCTGCAAATCATTGTCGGTATCGTCTGTATGGTCGCGACCGCCAATATTCAATACGCATGGACGCTGTTCGTTCCTGAAATTCAAGGTACGTTCGGTTGGGCACGTGCTGAAATTCAGATCGCTTTCACGATCTTCGTTCTGGTTCAAACCTGGCTGGCACCGATTGAAGGTTATTTCATCGATAAATTCGGTCCCCGTATGATGGTCGCCTTCGGCGCACTGATGATCGCTGCAGCATGGGTTCTGAACTCGAAAGCAACGACCCTGATGGGCTTCTATGTTGGCGCAGCAGTTGGTGGCGTTGGCGTTGGCTCGATCTACGCAACGTGTATCAACAACGCGTTGAAATGGTTCCCTGATCGTCGTGGTCTGGCTGTTGGTCTGACTGCTGGTGGTTACGGTATGGGTTCGGCTGCAACGATTCTGCCAATCGCTTCGATGATCAAGTCGCAAGGCTTCCAGGAAACCTTCTTCTTCTTCGGTTTGTTGCAAGGTGGTCTGGCGTTCATCGCTGCATGGTTCCTGCGTTCGCCAAAGTCTGACGAAGTCAAGGTATCGACCAAGCTCGAGCAATCGCGTCGTGATTACACCCTGAAAGAAGCACTGAACACCAAACTGTTCTGGCTCATGTTCACCATGTTCATCATGGTCGTGACCGGCGGCATGATGGCGGTTGCTCAGCTCGGCGTGATCGCACAAGATTTGGGCGTCAAAGAGTTCGAAGTCAATATGTACTTCTTCACGATGGCTGCGCTGCCACTGGCACTGATGCTTGACCGTATCATGAACGGTATCTCCCGTCCGCTGTTCGGCTGGATCTCGGACAACATCGGTCGTGAAAAAACCATGGTCATCGCGTTCACGCTGGAAGGCTTCGGCATTATCGCTCTCGGCTACTGGGGTCACAATCCTTGGGCATTCCTGATCCTGTCGGGCGTTGTGTTCCTGGCTTGGGGTGAAGTCTACTCGCTGTTCTCGGCACTGGCAGGCGATGCCTTCGGTACCAAGCACATCGGCAAGATCTACGGCGTGCTGTACTGCGCTAAAGGTATTGGCGCCCTGTTCGTCCCAGTTGGTAACCTGATGATGGAAGCAACCGGCACCTGGTCGACCGTTCTCTACACCGTTGCATGCATGGACTTGACCGCAGCCGTTCTGGCAGTTGTCGCTCTGCGTCCAACGCTGGCCAAGCACGTCGCCTACTCGGCAGAACTGCAACGCAAGGAACGCGCCGCTGCTGGCAATGCTGTTGGCGCCAACGCCTAAGCATGACTTGATGTAAGTTGTTCGTCGCATTCGGCGGGCTTCCTCGGAAGCCCGCTTTTTTATTGCGTGAAGAAATTGTTAAAATAGCGAGCGCGCACGTAGTGCCTCACACATACTGGAAGGTTTTTATGATCAAGTTTTTCCGTGAACTCTTTGCTGATCAGGAACGCGTCTCGCGTCTGTGCATGAATCTGGCCATCATCTTTGGACTGAGCAGCGTCGCTGTCCTGATTGGCGGATTCATTTTCATCTGATGTCCGCTGGGCGCGGATCGCAATTTTGCACCGCAAGCCTGCAACACGCTTTAACAATCACACGCCATCTATCTGATAGCAGCAAGATCGCGATTCACCTCATGTCGCGGCTCAACGCCATCGATACATCGTTCAGGGATCACTACCGATTGCCCCTTGCGACACACGACCGGCACATCGCCCTGAAGCAAGCGCTCGCCCGTTTCATCTCGTTGAGATACGCTCAGCTGCAGTAGTCGCCAGCATCGGAAAACCGCATAATGGCGAACGCCTGTGCGCCATCGATAGCTGCATTACTGGAATTCTGTCTCCACAACGCTCACCGGATGGCGATGGGAACAGTGCACCTCACTGACTCCGCCAATCGCTGCCTCGTCCGAAATTCACAATGCCTCTTCCCCTTTCCCCGCTTCTGCGCCTAGCGATTTGCATGGCAGGATTCATGGCTGTTACTGCCTGCACGACTGCAGATCCGACAGCAAGACGCATGACGGCAGAAAGAATGGCAAGCGACGCGGGCTGGCAACGTACGATCATTGCAACCGAGACGTTCAACATCGCCGCTTTTAGGCCAACGAATCTGCCGCATGCCACTACCTTGAAAATCTACATCGAAGGTGATGGCCTGGCATGGCTAGACAGCAGCACGCCCTCCGCCGATCCGACGCCGCGTACGCCACTCGCGCTGAAACTGGCGCTACGCGACCCCGAACGGAATGCCGTGTATCTGGCTCGCCCCTGCCAGTTTTTGCAGGATGATCAACGACGTAATTGCCAGCAGCGCTACTGGACTAGCCATCGCTTTGCACCGGAAGTCATTGCGGCCAGCAATACTGCGATTGATGTACTAAAAACAGAATCAGGCGCCTCGCATCTCATACTGATCGGCTATTCCGGTGGGGGCGCGGTCGCGGCGCTCGTCGCGGCACAGCGGCATGATGTCACGGCCCTCGTCACCATCGCAGGCAATCTCGACCACACTGCGTGGACAAGCGGGCATCACATCTCGCCACTCTCTGGCTCCCTCAATCCCGCCGACGCAACGAGCAGGCTACAACATATACCCCAGCACCATTACGTCGGACAGAACGATACGAATATCAGCGCTGATATCGCGCTTGGCTATGCTGCTCGTTTCAAGGCTCCGACGCCGATCGTCACTGTGTTGCCTGGCTTTACGCACACGTGTTGTTGGGAAGAGATTTGGCCCCGTCTCGTCAAGACCGAATTTGGGCTCACAGGGATAGCACCATAAGGCGTGCGTGCGCATTTCAGCTACTCGCACCTGCGCTACCTGCTTTCCGGAAAGAACTTTCCGCCGACTTCACGCTCTACAAACAGGTTCTCACTTGGTTGGCAAGCCAAGACGTGCAATACAAGAAAAAAGGCACACCCGCGACTTACTGACGAGAACCGTTGTAACATGCAAAACAAATTTATCCTCAAGCCCGCGCCCCACCGAAAATCGTGAAGTGTCGGCATTTACAACGACGAACGATGAGTAACGGCCAGTGAATTTTCCCTTATGGACGCAATTGATCGCCAAGCGCTTCGTCACTTGGCTGCCCTTCAAGGCGATCGCTACCCCCATCGCGTTCTGCATTTTTTTCCCGACCTACTTTTGGGTCATGGAACATCCTGCGCCATTCGCCAATCTCCGCACCATCCCAGCATTAGCAATTGACCAATGGATTCCCGTACAGGAATGGGCATTGATTCCTTACGCCTCTCTCTGGCTATACGTGTGCCTGGCATCTGCCCTAATTCATCAACGACGGGAAATGATCGAGTATATAGTTTCCGCAACTTTCCTCTGCGTGAGCGGCATCGCAATCTTCTGGCTCTTCCCGACCAGCGTGCCCGACTTCGGTATCGATTGGCAGCAACATCCCGCCCTGCATTTCTTGAAAACCCAGGATGGCGGTGCGAACGCACTCCCGTCGCTGCACGTTGCCTTTTCCGTCTTCACGGCTGCATTTCTCGCACCGCAATTACGCGACTGCCAAGCACCGCACGTCATTCGCATTGCCAACTACGTGTGGGCAGCATTGATCGTCTATTCGACCATCGCAACACGCCAACACGTTTTTCTGGATGCACTTGCCGGCATGCTGCTGGGCCTCATCGCGTATTACCCGATACGTAAACTTGGCAGCTTGATCAGCCACCCCACCAAGGACAAGCTAGCCGCCGTTCCATTTTCACCGTCGACCGAGCAACCCTGAGCGCAACGCACGCATTCTGGGGATTCACTTCACACCGTGTTTGCCTTTAAGATGGCACCAACATCAAACGAAATGAGCGCAATATGTTGCTTCCCGATCTCTTCTCAGACATCAGTTGGATGAAACACCTGACTCTCGACGTTGCCATCATCATGGCAATCCTCGCGTCGCTTCTGTGCCTGTTCGTTTATCTGCAATGCTCGGATGACGACAAGAAGTAAGCAAAGCGAATGGGTAAAGAAAAAGGGTTACGTTTTTGCGTAACCTTTTTTCTTTACATGCCAAAACTTTTGTACTTTCTAAACTCGGTATTCATATACCAAACCCAAATGGAGAAGCGCTTTGCCTAACTGGATGCGTACATACGTCCAGAACAAGCGCGCCTAGAAAAACAAAAGGGCTGGATGAAAAATCATCCAGCCCTTCATCACCAACATCAATATTGGTAGGCCTCCCCAGAGTCGAACTGGGCACCAACGGATTATGAGTCCAATTTTTCGCCTGCGACAATCAAGGAGAAACCAATAAAATCAAGCATCTAGCTAACCCTAGTTACTACATTTTACTTCGAATTACTCAACAATTTGCAGCGGTTTTGCAGCATTGCTGCGTCCGGGTAAATCATGGTAGTTGGATTTCCTTATACTGTTTGCAGTCATGTGACTGCGCACTTTACACAGTTATATGGAACAGCTTTTCACTCCTGAAACCCTTGCGATATATCTTGGGCTCTCGCTCCAGACTATTTATAACCGACACAGCACAGGTGGTGACCTTCCCGTGGCCATCAAAATGGGGCGACGTCTGCGCTTTAAACCTGTTGATGTTGAAAACTGGCTAAATCAGCATCAGCATATTCACTCATGCCCTACCGTTTCATCAGAAAAAACACGCCCTGGTAGACCAACCAAATCCGAACAAATTGCTCGTAGGTCTGCTAGGTCTTAGTGGTCGAGACCGTTGGTGTCGCTCTGGCACGTAAATTCCATCCTTATAATTATTCACGCCCGAAACCGATTGTGGTGATGGATTGGTATTCTTTCCGCTCGAACCGCTGTTTCAAAGGTTAAGAGTGCTATCTTTTTAGATAGCTGTGTCGAGAAGTAAATTCATTTGCATCTTGGCACTTCATTTAACTCAGTGGAAGGGCTACGGCTCTTGCTCACAGTCGACTTGGCCCGAGCCTCACTAAACGACATGCCTCCTCTGCGCAGTCCTGGCACCCTCGTTCTTACAAGAATTTGCTATTCGAATCCATGAGCATCTATTTTTCCTATACATCCTTAGGCGTCATTCGACGTCTCTGGATGTGCCAGCTGGATTCCCCCTCACTGCCACAAACTTCAACTACGACAGAAGCCAGTTATATCGATGGGGGGTGGAGTGTGTATGACTTTCAATACAGAACGATTTTTGAAATTGCCCGAGGTTTTGAAAATCCTGCCCGTATCTCGCGCAACTTTTTATGCTGGCATTAAAGATGGGCGATATCCCTCGCCTGTGAAGTTGGGCCCAAGAGCGGTGGCATGGCGGCTTAGCGACATTGACGCTTATATCAACTCCTTAGAAACCAGCTCATCTAATTCTTACTGACCTTGCCGCCCGCAGCGCGAGGTCAAAATCAGAAACTAGGAAATACATTAAAGCTGCATGCGGCACGCCCTTTTAGGAGCGTGCTATGGCTTCGGCCGCACTTCAGAAACACATCGAACAAAACGCGGGGCATTTTATCTATGCCGCCAATCAAAAAAACTATGCGAAACCAATGTTTAAAAAGGAGGCCTTGTCTCAACCGTTCATGCAATTGAATTCAGATTCAAAAATTTCGACGATTATTTTGGACCTTGATTACGCTCATTCAGCTTGTTCATGGGAAGACCATAACTTGCCTCCTCCGACTTTTGTAATCGTCAATCCTGCAAATCAGCACTCTCAAATTGGATATGGCTTGTCCGCCCCCGTTTGCAAGACCGAGTTTGCTCGTCGCAAGCCCCTAGACTATCTGCGAGCAATTCAATGGGCACTTACTAAGAGAGTTAGAGGGGACTTCAATTTCGTTGGCCCTCTTTCTAAAAATCCTCTAAGTGCGGATTGGCACTTATGGGAACCTGCTAACTGTCCTCTATACGAACTAAATTTGCTTGCTGAATATGTGGAGCTTCCTAAAATATTGCCACGGCGTGAGCCGGGCATTGGACGTAACTGCGACCTTTTCGCAGATTTAGCCAGATGGTCTTACCGAGCCATCAGAGATTTTTGGGATAAGAGTTTTGACATATGGGCGGAGGCAGTACTGCTCAAGGCTGAAGACCTAAACACTTTTCCGATTCCTTTAGCCCATGGCGAACTTAAAGGCATTGCACGTAGTGTCGCCAAATACACTTGGCGATACACAACTCGTAGTGGCTGGATTAAGCATCAAACAACATGCGGAAGACTTGGAGGTCTCGCATCAGCTGAGGCTCGCCGTTCTCAATCTGATGCAATGCAATTAGAAGTGCTTGAGTTGATAGAGGAAGGCCGTACGCTGAGTGAGATTGCTTTCAAGCTCGGCGTTAATAAATCAACTGTTTACCGAATGTCTAAGCGCCCTGCATTTGGAGCCCTGACAAGCGAATTGGCAATGCAGGCGGATTGTTGCTCTATTTGATGCGTTCGAGGATGACGCTTCTATCGGCTTTGGACAGACGCGCCCAATACTTGATTACAACCGCCAAGTCATCATCGTCGCAATAGAAGTAGGCCGTTGGTAGACCCAGCACGGAAGCAATATCTTCAACGGTCTTATAGGGTGGCTCATGAACACCGGTTTCATATCGGCTCATGCGGGCACTCGCTGTACCTTCATCGAGTCCAACCATCACGCCTAACCGGTCTTGAGGAATGCCAGCCTCTAGCCTTGCAGCCTTAAGGCGCCGGCCAAATACGGAGGATGGAGAGGAAGTGCTCATCCTTCGATATTCGTAGATGAGGGTTGTCTCGTCTCTACGAAATACGTAGAATTGAGCTGTCTATAGTTCGATGTGAGCGTAAGAAATGAAAAAAACGATGGTTGCGGCGTTGGTAATTTTGACGGGATGTGCAAGTCCAGTTACACCGGAAATGCGTGATAAGGCTGACGAGCGAAAAGGGCAACAACACAGAGTCGAGGTGAATCTGGAACCTTCTGACCATTTCTCTCGCACGTGCGGCAGCTCTAAGCCTTATGAGTCAATCGCTTGTTCGCAGAAAATTCTCGAGCGGAAAATTATTCTAGAAGCTAGGGACAAGTGCGTGTTTTTCGGACCTTATCAAACGCAATGGAAAGTCGAGCAATCAGCCTACCCAAGGACTGTTAGAGGAACGACGACTATTACGTGTATCGGTTCTGCCAGGACCAATCGAAACTAGTCAGGGCTGGCAAACCATGAAGTGGCTGGATGAGCAATATGGGTAACCGCAAAAACGACGAGTGGGCCTGTGTTCAAAGGGCTCCCGAGGAACGTGAGCAAATCATATTGGATTTGATGGCCCCTCTCAAACACTTGAGCAGTGACGACCTCTTTTACTATCGGTGGAAGTTTGAAAACATAACCATCGATACTGAGATGCGAGGAGACGACCTTAAGGTCAAATCGCCTAGGCCGCCAGCAAGCCTATTCGGAAAACAGCCCCGCACAGCTGTTGAAAAAAACATTGCTGAGTGGGTCCTCTACACCTATGACTTCGACACGCTTATCGACGAAAAGAGGGCCGAAGGCCGACAATTGAAATTAGCGCTGCCATCGATACGTTCAGCAAAAAAGTGACTTAGCGTATGCATGAAGCCATATCAGGTAACTAGGCCAAAGCAGGGAGCGCTGCGCAAACCACAGGACGGCAGATGATGGAGGCTTATTTTGGTAGATTGATTTTTCTCGACTTCGATGGATGCTTGCATCCTGATTCAGTCTACATGCATCCCAAGAAGGGCATCTATCTGCGTGAGCCAGGTCACCACCTTTTTGAATGGGAGCCGATTCTGGTGGAATTGCTTTGCGACCATCCAAACGTTGGAATTGTTTTATCAACATCATGGGTAAGTAGAAAGAGTTATAGCTATGCCAAGAGTCAGCTTAGCCCTGAACTTCAGAAACGAATAATAGGTGCGACTTTTCATAATCGACATACCGACAAAGAGCACTTTGCTCAAATCAGCCGAGCAAGCCAAATTTTTTCAGACATATCGCGTCGCGGTATTAAGGAAGATGACTGGATAGCCATCGATGACGATGCGGAGGGATGGCCGTTCATGTATTCGCGCAATCTGATTCGCACTAACGGAGCAACGGGAATCAGTGACCCCGCGGTACAAGAAGAGATTAAGACCTGGCTTGCAAAGTGGGGGAAATCATGATGCGGCGGTGTTACATGGTGTTTTTTGAAGTCTTGACAGACCCGAAACGGTGCCATGATTTATTGACAATCATTGGACTGATTGTTAGCGCTTTAGGAGCGACCGCTGCCCTGGTTGCGACCATTTTTATTTCACACCTCTGACTTAGACCTTGGAGCAGATGAGAATAGATGGGATTGTGACTAACATTGGTCGACTAGTATTCACACCGGCTGGACGCGCTCAGCTGATGCGCATCATCTGCCTATATACCGTTGTAGGTGGGTTTATTGTGTCAGCGGTCTTGATAATTGCAGCATTAAATCGCTGAGTATCTAAATGTCCGCTTTCGACCCAAAGCAGCCCTTCGCTAAGTGCAGCTGACAGTAAGGGGAAATTGCTTCCGAAGTTCAAAGAGTCGCTGACCTCATTTTTGGGGAAGCCCAGCCGGCCAGTGGCAGTAGCGAGCGTGCAAAATACTATATTTACGGTAAGTTTCTATATATATCAATTACACAGTGATTTTTGTTATTGACTTAGGCAATATCAAGTAAATATGATGCGATGCGCAATCTAAATAAAGTTATGTCTCATCACTTGCTGCGCGCATAGATGGCAATTACAATGTTCTTGGACTTGTGGCCGAATATGGTATGGCACTGTGGAGCAATCTGCAGGTTCCCGGTTCGATTCCGGGCAGGTAAAGGGCATTTGAAACGATAGTGTTCTTTACCTGCACGGAACGACATGGACAGAAAGCGGCAACTCGAAGTATTCCAGGGTCAGACTGAGAACCTGCGAGTTCTCGAGCAGGGCTGGAAGCACATAAAGCGAGGAATTCACCGCGACCTCCTAGCGAACAATAAGGCATCGGTTGAGCTCCAGACAAAGGTCTTGGCTCTGACTTATTGTGCTTGGTCCGAAGCGGCATTCTCCAAGCTAATCCACACACCGCATTGCTTTGAACTAGACGAAATTCGTCAAATCAAGGCTGCGGGGGAACGGGGTAGCATTGTTACCGCTTGGGAAAAGTGTGTGGCGCTTGCACTACGAAAGATACAGTCGAAAAACGGCAACTACGTTCCGAACGTAAAACAAGAACTGAACCGGCTTATCAAAACTTACATTGAAACGCCGAGCCAACTTCGTAACAAAGTGGCGCACGGTCAGTGGCAAGTTGCGCTGAACAGTAAGAACACGGCACAGAATCCGGACTTAACCGCTTCGCTTGCAAATCTTGATTTGGTAAAACTCGACCATCTAAAGAAGGGATGTGAAGGTCTTTGCCAAATCGTCGAAGCATTGGTCGAATCTCCTGAAAAAGCATTTCATCGCGACTACTGGTCACTCCTGTGCCAAGTCAGGGAGCAACTGGCCACAGCTTCGCAATTTACGCTTACTCAAAAGCTACAGTTGCTCAGAAAGAAGCGAGGACTTACCGGAGACATAACACTACGCTCAACGGGACACGCGCAAAAAGCCGCGCAGGCAGGTTAGCTCCAAGTTAGAACTAAAAGGAGGTGTCAGCGGAGAATCAAAGCGAAATTGAAGCTCTCGAAGCAGAAATAAAAAAAATGCTCTCCACGCTAAATCCGGATGCAAATCTTCAGTCTGAAGAGGAGCTGGTCGCATCAAACCAGGCGTACCTTCTGAATGACGCGGATAAAGCCTATTCAACTCTCTCGCTACAAAAACCCAATGAACTTGGCAGCTTTCTCTAAGACAATTGGCGAAAACGTGTGTCCGCTACTGGCCGATAGCCGACGGCCGGTATCGACCCAAAGCAGATTTTCGGCCTATGTTGTGGAATTAATGACCTAATAAGAAAGCCAAGTAACGCAGAGGGCTATTTCCACAACGGTGGATTGCCTAGTATAGGGAAATACAATGATTGCAGCGTGAGTGGAGAACTCCGACCGATATCAAGAAGATTAACTTCAAGCAGTAAACCTACCTGCTCTAAATTTCTGAAGCGCCTCTGCTACCGCTTCTTCCGGAAGTCTTCCAATGATATTAACTGGAATCACAATGTCGCATTCCACAGGGTCAGTACCATCGATAGAAAGCTCAACCTTACGGTTGCCTACTACACTGTGAAAGTATCTTGTGTAATCCGCGACATCTTCTTCATCCAATTCTACCCCGCTGAGTAGTCCACCGTCCTCAAGTTGAGTGTGCATGTGACCATTTCGTACATCCATGACAAAAGCTAACGCAAATGACCCCTTTGCAGACATTAAATGGAACCCGAGCCAACCTGGACCATCGGCATGAGGAATCAATGTCATATTTTGAAACTGAGATATAGGGGCATCAGGCCATAACCTAAGCGTAACTTTTGAATTGCTTAACATGCCCCATGAATGAATGCCATCTAATTGGCCCCCTTCCTTTAGCGTTTGTAAGCTTTCTGAAGGTAGAAGGGAATGCCATGGAGTTAAGCGGTCACGAGATTTATAGACTTCCCTCTCATCTGGTACTTTTGCATCTACTTTAACAAAGTAGTTCGCAAGCGCTGCGATGATGTCTAAGTCTTCAGAAATACGTCTTCTGTCTGATGGGATGTCAGGGTCCACAATAATTCCATCGATTCCCGCATGAGCAACAGCGCAACGGCCCGATTCAAAAAGGTGTTTGTTCACATCTATCTTGAGGGCGGTTAATTCTTTGATTCTCGATACTGCACGTTCCTCAGTCAATAAAGCCAGTGTGCGCTCGACCCACTGTACACGTTCTTTGCTCTGAAACTGACTTTCGATAACCTTGAAAAAAGATAAGAAAGAATATGGTTCATGTACTCGCTCCAATCGACGTCCCTCGCGCAAAAATGCTAGCGCTTTGCGGACTTTCTCATCTTCAATAATTGGCATGTAATTGCAGTTGAATCCTGCATTGCTGGCTAGAACAATTGCAACTGAATCGTCTGATGGAGTGGAGTATCGAATCATGTGACTACCCCAGTTTCTGCCAGTGATGTCGACGTATCCTCCTTTGAAATACCCCAATACGGATGTGAAGCGATAAAGACTGGCTAACGCATTATCAAAATCCTCCCTAGAAGAAGGAGTACTAATGCATGGGGCAACTCGATAGCGGCCCTCTAGCTTTGCACCATGCAAAAAGAATTCGACATTTTCATATTCGAGCCATAAATCTTCCTGTGGCCACGGTATTGAGGTAGCAACTCCAACAGTCACCCAGCCAATTCGATTAGAAACTTTCGTAATGGCGTCATTACCGAAGATATGTGGGATATAGGGAATTCTCATTTGACGTCGCAAGAAACCATAGATTTTTTGAGAGTTTTGCACCAGATACGTTAATTCGACAAGGAACATCGAGCATGCGCATGAAGGTTGCCATTAGTTCGCGAGCAATTTTGTCCTAATCGCATCCCAACGCGGCCTCCATTTGAATTCAACGTACAAGGCACGCTTTACTTTCATGAATGTCCGCTTTCGACCCAAAGCGGACATCACTTGGCGTAGATTAAATCCATAAAAAACAAGCTAAAGCAAGCAATGCTCCAGTCGCGCCTAAATAAAGACCAATAGAAGCAGCTCGACCGATAAGAATTAAATTTCTTAGCTGCGTGTCTTTCAACATTTCTTTAGAAATTTCTCCCCATACAAACTGCATCCGTAAAGACGTTCCAATCCCACGGGATGTCATTGAGTACCAAGATTTATCTATAGTGAAATTTCTTTTCTTCAAAACACGGCGAAACAACTTTTCTCTGACTAGCTGTCTCGCGATAATTGAAGTCCCTGATAAGGCTATACATACTAAGAAAATGCCTAGAAATATGTCTTCGATATACATATGCAAAATCCAAATAGCCTAGTTTTTTTGTCGATATCGGAAGGCTAGTATCGACCCAAAGTGGACATCACAACGCTAATTTCGAAACGACTATTCTTTCCACATCTACCCCTTCGTCAGAAGTGGCGAACGCAGCGCATGTCGTCGGTACTGGTTCCTTCGTGTGATAAACGGCAATTGCACTTCCTGGGCCGCCACCGGTGTGCCCAACCACAGACAATTTGTTATCAGTTCCTCCAGCCATGACTCCAAGGCCATATCCCGGAGATGTCCAAGGGCGGCCAGCGATTGGCCCACCTAATGTTCGTATTTTGAGCATCTCAGCTAGTAAATGGTCCGGCAACAGCGAACCGGTCATTAGTTCTCTCAATGCCACTACCGCTTCTGTCAGTGGCCCTACTACTAAGCCGTGATACACCCAACCTGGGTGGTAGTTACGTATATTCCCCATGACAACATCTGACAAATCGCTGGGAAGGTTTGCAACCCGAGTTCGGTGCAGACCTAGTGGACGGAAAACCAAACGGTTCAGAGCCGAATCGAGGCTTTCGTCTAAGCCATGCTCAATAAGCTGGCGCACATGAAGATAGCCAATGTTTGAGTAAGCCCAGTTACGTCTAGGGGCAGCGGCAGAATTAGATGCATTTACACGCGACTGCATTTCCTCAACTGACCATGGGGACATGCCAGCCTCTACCGAGACGTGATAATCCTTGAGATTGCCGTAATCAGATAAACCTGCCTCATGCTGTAACAGTTGCCGAAGCGTGTACGGTTTCCCCGGACATGTTTCATCCAGAGACAAAATTTTGTCCCTGACTAAAACAAGCACTGCTGCGGCAATGATGGTTTTTGTAAAACTCCACCAAGGGACAATGGCAGGAGTTATTTCATCTGAAATGAGTCCGTCGTTTTGAATTAGTGCATAGCTCATGTGCGAAGTATAAGTGCTACGCAAGCTAACCAAACGTCCGCTTCTGGCCGATAGGAGACATTGAGTAATTCAAAACCATAAGTAGCGTCAACGACAATACATTTTCGGTCATGCTTATTTAAAAAGCGTCCCAAACAGGAGCATTTTTAGTTCTACCGTCCATTGTTCGTACGTATCCTTACCTGATAACTTCTATTATCAGGTAAGGGTTTTAGTTGTAGGCTTCGATTAAAGAGAGAAAATAACTTCATAGGCTCAAGGCTATGTCAGAAAAAAATGATGCTGCTCATACGGAGAATTACCTCCCTTCGGTGCCCGATAACCAAGCGCCCGTTGAACATACAAGCACCAGTAGCAATCAAATAAATGCCCAGCTTGGGACGGCAATTGTAGAGTGGCTTAAAAATAATCCAGCCGCAGTTGAGCAAATTGGAAACGCAATAAAAGTCGTCGGAGAATTCGCTCAAAAAATTTGCACAGTTGCAGTAGCAGTCGTCGGTGTTGCTTTAGAAGCTTCCGCTTCAATCGGTCAAATGCTTGTGAAGGTGCATGAGTCGTACGCTGCCCGCATAGAACAATACCCCCAATTTCTTACGTTAATTCCCTTGCTTGCCCAGCGAGGGTGGTTTGTTAGCGGGAGCTTTGCACTTAGTCAAATTGATGAGTTAGCGATGAGTGCTCGGGAATCATCTATCGAGCAAGTTGAGAATAAAATATTCGCTCTCTATGATGAAAATATTGAGTGGCTGGGAGAAGTGTTAGTACATAGTGTGCCAAGTAAGGCATTCTTAATTCAACCTGCCATAGCCGCACATCAACGAGGAGAATTCGCCGTATCTATTCCACTTTTTTTTATTCTTAGCGACGGTGTTTGCTTTGAAACAGTGCAAAGGTACGTATTCCAAGCAAGAAAGGACGAAGAAAAACTTAGCGTTTTAGCTTGTAGTCAATTAGAAGCGACTGGGAGCCAGGACGCTGGCAATGTCATCTTTGAGTTCTACAACGCATTGTGGAAAGCAATGTGGGCGTCGCAGTCCGAAAAGCTTCCCTTGGCCTATGGAGAGAAGGAGCGTAAATCTAATAACTATCTTGGATTGAATCGCCACACAATCATGCATGGGATATCTAATGAAGAATATGCGACGAAGGAGAATAGTCTCAAAGCTTTCTCACTACTTAGCCATCTTGCCGCGCTAACCCATCATCAGCCCTACATCTCGAACTGAATGTTTATGACAACACTAGAAAGTCTAAAACCTACACGTAAACAAACAGTCAAAGAAATCACGGAGCGGCTTGGCATTTCAATGTCCTCTCAATATGACTGGTGTTTTAGCGACTCAAATGATGGGCCCCATCTTCTGAACATCTGGTATGACCACATGATTGAAGAAAATGGAGAAATCTACTTCATTGATAATTCAGCGGAATGGGCAGACCAAAATCGCAAAACAGCAGTCACCGTTCAGATAAATCGTGCCAACGCTGTTACTTCTACAATTCAAACGGCCTATTACAAAAAGCAACCAGTGCACATCGCCATACTGGATGGTGTACGAAAAATGGGAAGCCGACGCGAAACAAGTGAAGCGCATCAAAGAGAATTGGATGATGCACTTTGGTACCCGCATCACAAAGGGAATGACGGTCGTATCCGCGTTATACGTGGAAAACCTCAACCCGATGATTTTGAACCCACTACAGATTTGTTCCCAGACCAATCTGTAGAGACCCGCCCAATACCCCAACCCCCGGCAAAATTAGAGCGTAATGGTGTCGCAACATTTCCAAGAGACTCAGAGGTAATAAAAGCAGTAAAGCGCAGAGCCATTGAAGGTCGCTGCGAGATATGCGGGAAAGAAGGATTTCGGACAAGTAATGGGGACTTTTATCTGGAAGGACATCATGTCATTCCGTTAAACTGTGGTGGCTTGGATGATATTCGTAATGTAGTGGCGATATGTGCCGACGACCATAGAAGAGCCCATTTTGGAGAAGACAGGCACGAACTTCGTGACAGAATGATTTGGGATATTCTGCATGTTCATTACCCTAATGAGACGATTTTCATGGAACTTCTGGATGAAAAGTCCCATGAGATAACGCGTAACTCATCAAGTGTAAGAATGCTTGAGGATAATAAAACTGATAGTTAAAAGCACATTCTTGCTGCGTGCTTATTAAGGGTGATAGCGGTCCATTGCCCGACATGACAATACAGAGTGTTGCAATACTACCGATACTGACCATGTGCGCCAACTACACCCCTACCAGAGCAGAACGATTAGCTGCGCAAGCAGGGGTTAGGCAGGACCATACGATTTCAAGTCTGAGACCTATCCGGGCTATCTCGCCCCCGTAATAAGAACCGCCGAAGGGCTCGGGCCAGAGGAGTCTTTCGAACGCCAAGTAGACTTCGGGATGTTTGGACTAGTGCCTTCCTGGGCAGACCTCAAATTGGCGAGGTCCACATACAACGCACGTACCGAAACTATCGCGATTAAGCCCTCATTTAGGACTGCATGGAGGCGTCGACAGTTCTGTGTCATACCCGTTGAAAATTTCTTTGAGCCAACCTATGAAAGCGGTAAGGCGGTCCGTTGGCAAATCCAGCATGCGGATGGAATCCCACTAGCTGTCGCAGGCTTGTGGGAATGGAGACCAAACGGCGGTCCTGACGACCATCCATTAGTTAGCTTCACGATGCTGACCATCAATGCAGATGAGCATCCCTTGATGAAGCGATTTCATAAGCCAGAAGACGAGAAAAGGATGATTGTCTTATTGGAGCCAGAGCAGATAGACGAGTGGCTTCAAGCGCCGCTTGAAGCAGCTCCAACATATCTCAGACCTTACGCAGAAAAGCTCTTGGCAGAGCCAGCTCCAAAAGCAGCGCGCATGTCGAAGATTGAGAAAGAATCTGAGCCCGATGGTGAGCTCTTCTAACCTTTTTGTTTCTTCCAATCTAATTCCGTCAGCGTCATCGTTTCATGATTTAACACAGATATTTTTAAATGATTCTCTAAGATTTGAGTATCAAGCTCTCCAGTATTTAAATAGTTATCAAAATTCTCGCTTGTCATCAACTTGGCAAGGCGCGTTCCAATTGTCCGAGCTCCAGGCACAGTTACGACAAAATGCATGCATCCTATATGGTTCTCTCTACGGAACATCGCACGAATACAATCCCGAACCTTCAATAGGTCCTTCTCGCTACGCCAAGAATTCTCCACCTCAAGCCACTCCCACCGATTCTCGGGAGTTACCGCAATGAGGTCTGGGATTTTGCTGATAACGTTATCTTCAAAGGTGTAATTGAAGGTATGCAATCGCGGGATTTTTGCGCGTACTTCAAGCTCAGACCAGACTACTTGGTTTGGTAGCGCGACGAACACACTGTTACACGCAGTTCGATGGCTATGTGAGTTCTTCAAATAGTCTCGTGCATGGAGTTTTTCAGCGACAAGCGGAGAACCAACACGACGAGCTTCCATAGTTCCTTTAGAGGTCAGTGCGTACAGCAATTCACTATTCACATTAATCACTCCTTTGGACTCTCGCCTAGAGACAATCAGACGCTCGTCGAGTAGCCAGCGAAGAGTCCGGCCAGCCATCTTGCGAGTACTAACATCGCATCGCTTCCAGACACCTTTAGCAATCTGTCTCGTGGATGCATAACCTACTCGTGCGAGGAGTTTCAAAACTTCCTTGCGATACAACTCCCCTTGATGTTTTTTGTTCATTGCCGCTCCCGTGGATATGTTTCTCCGTATAGCTCCACCGGAGGAGCATGCCAATTATGAGAATGACGACACGTGCGAAATCTGTATGGTCTTCTAGGAAATATTTTTTTGTCGCTATAGTCGGACAGCTAGGGGAGCCTAGGCCTTACTCTAACGTCGGAACGCTCGGCTACCCTATCTGTTCTGACCTGTGAAATTGCGGCTCACATCTAGGAACGGTGGTCGGTGTAGAGAACTACGCGTGTTTTGAAAAACACGCTGCGCGCAGGGTAAATCCCTGCTTACGGACATCGTGAGGGCTGTTCGGCCTGGACGGCCTGCCCCCACTGTCCGACTAGGGTCGGACTGTCCTGCGGCCCCGCGCTGCGCTCGGGCAAACACCTTCTCCATGCGCTTGCAGCGCACCGTCCATCGCCACGTAGCCACGTGAGCTCCGAACTTTCCGAACGTGTTTGCCCGACCGCTGTCGGGGCCGGGGTGCTAGCACCCCCGAGCATCGGTACCGCGCCTTGGGGGCGCTTTCGGCCGTTGGCCTCATACCTTGTCGGCTCCCCCATAGAACACATCCAGCGGTGGGCCGCTGGATGCTGCTCCGGGCGAGAGCCCTACGCATCCCTTCGGGTGATTTCTTCTTTGCTATGTGATATTTTTTTGCGTTTTTTGCCTTTACTTCTATAAAACTACATATCGAGGTTCGGTCAAAGGACTGAAATGATATTGACTGCTATCGAGACACTACGGTGCCATCTTTAGCGTAGAGAGGCTTGCCATAAGCCATGCACCGCCAAGCTGCTTTGAGAGGCAACTTCAATTCGTTGTCAGTCTGTAGCCGTAATAGTGCCCTTGATGTTAATTCTGTTAGTGGGCAATAAGCCTCTAAAACTGCAATGTCGCTAGGGATTGAAAAATAGTCCCCGTTTGTACTATCCCATCCGAGTGCTAGGAAATGACTCACAAAGTCGTCTAATGAGGGGTCGACAACGAGCATAGCTTTGAAAAGGTCGGCACACCTAGGGCGGTCCAATTGAGCAAAAATCATAAGAACCATGCCAGGATTTCTAGTTGAAAAGAAAGCCCGATTACCGATGGCATCAATTAAATTTTGGAAATGCGAGTCTAGTAATTCCTTCATTACATTCGGGTTAGTAAACGCCTGTAATGGGTAATGAGGATTAGTGCTAGAACGATGGAACGACGCAGATAGCAAGTCTGTTGCTACGGTAAATGCTTTACCTGATTTCACGATATGGCGGGCAATCTGGGCGCCTGCTCGCTCATTCGCTATTGCTTGCACCGCCAATTTGATTGCGATTATGGCCGTTGATTCTGGATTTAATGGAGCATGAGCCATTTTGCTTCGTGCAACTATAACCTCACTATCAACTAATGATGCGACTGACAAACAAAAATCTTGCAATTTGGGTTCATAGCTCTTGGGATAAGTTGAGATTAATTCGCCTAATGCTTCCATGAATTCAGTGCAGTTATCTAGCATAAGGCTGTCTTCGATTGATGCTCTCGATTCAGAATCATCAATGTATCTTTTAGCCATTGCCATGCTTACATCTTGTGGATTCAAGCAAAGCTGCAATGCGACTGATAAACGAGCTGGGCTCGATATGCGACCAGCATTTTCGACTTTAGAGCCGTAGGAAAATTTTTTATCTTCCTGAGCCACTAATGGGAAGAGAGAATGAATTAATGACCACGTAGCATTGGGATTTGAGCATAAATTTACCGCTTCCTTGCGTTCTCTAGCACTATCTTTAATCACCTCCTCTTCTGACGTGAGGACGCGCCGCTCGAATGCGATATTCCCTACGTAATGATGGGGAGAGCGCTGAATATGTTCAAAAACCGGCTGGCATTTAATCATCAGAGCAGCTAATCCAATGATGTCGGCTAAAACAACTTCGCCTCGTAATCCCGGCTCAATCATAGCCACTGTGTTAAAAATCCTAACAATGTCTCTAGGTTGTTCTAGTAAAGGTGAAAGCCCTTCACTTAGTAAATAACCCAGACGATTTTTTTGGTCTTTGAAATGTTCTTCCAGTGCTGCCGCCTGTAGTGAATTTAAAGCGTCATCAATCAGTCTTTCCTTAGCGATGACGGATAGGCGGGGAAGAGGCAGTCTAACTTGAATAATTTTATCTAGGTATGTATTTGGATTGGGTATGTTCGCCACGCCCAATGCCTTTGCGACGTAATTCGAATCAACAGCAAGCACATAACTTAAAAAGGGTAAATCCCCCACTGATTTGACAATCCTAATCATCTCGAAAACTTCTGTCGGGTACAGCCTGTCGATGTCATCAATAATTATGATGATTGGCTTTGCAAGATTTTTTAATGCGACCTCAACTTCAGATTTGAGTAATTCAAGACTCTTCTTTTTATGCCGGGCCCATCCTAGTAAGAAATTGCCCGCTGCTGTAAAAGCGCTACCTACTGCCGAAGCGTAGGGTTCTGCATCGGGGACATATTTCAACAATTCAAACGCTTTTGCGTACTCAATTAGCGCGTCCGCTGCTTTTTCAGCTTTTGCGGGAGTATCAGGTAATTCCAATTCAGCTGCTATCTGAGTAAAGAACTGTTTTAAAAGAGCATCTCTTTCTCCAATTAACCATGGATTGAAGTGGACAATCACAGGCTTCATAGCTGACGCATTTAAGAGGTCTTCGACCATGGCGAGTGTTGACGTCTTTCCGCTCCCCCATGAACCTTCAATTGAAACAACGAGTCCAGTTGGTGACTCATTTTGCAACAGTGCTGCTACAACCGACCTTGCATAAAAATTTCTTGAAAGTTTATCTTGCTCGATAGATGAACCGCATTGAAGAGGTTTGTCATCTTTGAGTATTAAAGTATCCATGCGGGTAATTAGAGGCGAGTAAATATTATTAGAAATCTGTATTTAGTTGTATTCGGATTCGGTGGTAGTAGGTTGGTGCAAGATGAAGATGGAGGAATGGTTTGTGGCGCTTTCGGCCGAGGGCCTCATACCTTACCGGCTCCCCCATAGACACATCCAGCGTGGACCGCTGCTGCTCCAGGCGAGAGCCCTAAGCATCCTTCAGGTACTCAGACCATTCAGCGCTTATGGATGGATTGCCGATTGAAAAGCGGAAAAAGCAAACACTGCAATCAAATGTAAGTGAGCATATCTTTCTCAATCAGGTGCAAAATTCGAGGGGCAAGATTACCTCCCACCTTGACTGAACCGTTGGCTGAAAAGGTCAGGTGACCCCGCACTCCTGAAATCAACAATTCATAACTCGCTGATTCAATTTTGTAAGGAATACCATGAAGGAGCTGGAGTTGAGATTCTTCAATTCCAGTTTTGGACTCAAATTCCATTTTGCCTACCAAACCGTTATCGAAAGTGACACCAACGACTTTCAGTTTCGTGAGCATGGCTAAATCAACCGCTGAAAATACGGTATGGGGTTTCGATTTTTCAAAGGTGATTCTTTTGTTGGTGAACCCCAAACCATATATCCGCTCAAGAGTATTAAAAAAATCCGAAAGACTTCTAGTAGGATTTTCGATACGAAGGAAGATATTTTCATCAATTCCGAATATCGTGAAGTCCGTAAAGTGAACAGTCGTCACATTCTCAAAATCGAGAAGGCCTTCTTGGTTGTACTTAGCTACAGTTATTTTGGAACGCCATAAAAAACGGAAGGTGGAGCTCCCACTTCCTGACTCGTCCTCTAGTCTGGAGAATCCGAAATCCGTGTCAGGTGTGAACGTATTCTGTGCGACAGCTTCATTGAATGCAGCCGAGTTCTTAGGTAGCTGGACACGATACCACCGGTATCTTTTGAACATTTCAGCCCTCCGCAGCCTTTAAATGCTCCACACGTAATTGAGTTACAAGTTCACGTGACTTTGCTTCAATAACCTTGGAGATTTTTTCTATCTCATACTTCTCCGGAGGGCGGCGCTTGCTTAGAATTCGACCATCTACACAAGGATAAACGCCCGTCAAAATAAAAGAGAATCCGGTGCAATCCTTAGGGTCAGTGAATGTCGCCTCAATATCATAGTCGTTTCCATCGCCCAGCTTCTCACGGGCACCCCACGATATCTTGGTAATGTAGTAATTCTCTTCAGTCAAAAGTTCGTTGAAAATCTCTGAACGAGTAACGCCTTTGCCACGTAACGAAACTCTTTCGATATGTGTGTCGTCATCCGGGGGCAATTCTTCGTCTTCATCATCATCTGAATCGCTTGCCTCGCTATCAGGCTTCGCTTTGTAAACATAAATAGCTGTCACATCACTTTGCTGGAAACCTGGCAGGCTTACGGCTAACTCGTGAAAAAACTTTGACCGTAAATGAGGTGATGGGACATCAAATAGAGATACGGAAACCTGTTCCAAAGGTTCTTCGCATTCCTTAATAACGCTTCCAATTAGAGTGTTGCGCACGTCATTGATGAATTCGTTATGAGTGTTCCTGATAATGTACCCGTCCTCATGTCTAATGAGCTCAATGGTCCCATCCTTTACCTGTCTCTGAGCAAACTCACTGACCTTATAGTTGAAATCAGTAAATTGAATCGAGATGGTGGTTTTTTCGCCATCAGTGGATAAATGAACGACATCACCAGATTCCTCTAGCTCTTTTTTTATGCCCAAGATTGCGTTTGTTACGACGTCTTTTTCCACTTTGCCGTTTAAATCCATTGACGTGATTCGCTCGCGACGTGTGGTGACTCCCAACCGGTTAGCAATCGATTTGTGGTCCTGATAATCATGGATTTGTCTCGCAAAATAGGTTGCCAAATCGTCTCTAGGCGTCCGTTTGCTTACTAGTGTATTTCTTCGAAGAAGAAGCTCCATAATCGTAGAGTTATCTACTTTATGCTGTGTTAGTGCGTCGAATATGTTTTTGTCGGAAGCGTAATAAAGTGACGCGCCGTGGAGTGGCTTTTTACTTTTCATTCTCTCCACCCCATATCGCCAGGGTTATAGGTATTAGTGACGCTTGTAATTCGGTCGATATCAATATTATTGAGAAGCTGTTCACGACCAGGGTCAAATCCCCAAGCTTTTACATATTTCTTTTTGGCTTTTTCGAAGACGGACTTCAGATTGCCGGCCGCATCTCCATTGGTTAGTCTAATCCTGATTTTTTGGTCTGGTTCTAGCATTTGGAATCTTGAAAGGCAATCGAGAAAGTACTCGAATTCTTCGACAGAATCGCCGTTTCGGTTGTAGTAAATTACAAAGCCTTGCTTGCAGTTCTCAGCCGCTGCGTGCTTTAAGATTAGAAACGGACCAGTTATTGACTCGATTGTCGCTGCTTGGCCGGCACCATCACCATGTCGCCTTACCATCACAAGGTCTGGATAATAAAAAGTGTAATCCGCTGGTAATTCGGATTCCCCTTTCAGCCTCATTATGTCGTTTCCAATGCTGTAAAGACGTTGGATGTCATAAGGTCCGAGGTAGTGAATGAGTATGCCTGGAGGAATGTTAATAGTAGTGAGATTCGTTTTTTGAATCTCTTCATAGAAGTCTTTTGCATAGGCGTTATCGTGATTCAGCATAAACAAGAGCCCTCGAACCTCATGCGGTTCAGAATCCAAGACTGAATAGGTTTCTCTCCAGGATTCGGACTGCCTTGCGCATTCAATTGTCATTACAAGTGATTTGAAAGCTGACCTGATTTTGGTGTGTGTAAGAGTATCGGCCGCATAACTTTTCAGGTCCGTGTGCAGATAAATAGTTTTACCTAAGTACGGGTCCTCGTAATGAAAGACGACGTCACCGGGATGAGTTTTTTTGGGGATTTTCTTCCCCTCACTCACATGCTCAGGATTGGAACATTCGAAATTCTCATCATGTTTCTTATGCTTTTGCCATAAGAAATGCTTGAAGATATCCTTTGCTATCAGTGGTGCTATCTCAGCAATATTCGCGGTTTCGGCCATTCTCCCTGACTCCTTTAATTTGTTGCCAAGAAGCATACTCTGGATAAGTGACTTTAATCGAGTCCCATATTCATACGACCCCCTACCTCATTTGCTTGAGAATTCAGTATTTGCGGTGATGCAGGACTACTTCAGGGCAGTATTTCATCGCCATTGGAGCCACTACATACCAGGATTTTTAGGCGGTTATAGAGGTATAAATATGCAGTAACTTTTAGGGTGCACATTGCAGGTACTTGAGTTCCAGTAAAAGTTACTGGACGTAGCTAGACAACAATAAAGCCCTAAATCATTGAGATTTAGGGCTTTATTGTTGTTTCCTAATATCCAAAGCCAATACTTTGGTGGCCCTGTGCAACATCGAGCTTCGGCACCGCGCCTTGATAGTTACTGTCAGAGGACCTTTGCCTTCAGCCATAAACCTTAGGCGTTTAACCATACTTCCTTTCTAACTGCTGCAACTAACTCAGGTTCGGTTGGGTTGTAGTAGCGCATTGCCATTTGTATAGTCTTCCATCCCATGACTTTCGCTAAGGTGCTAACCTTCATTCGAGGTGCTAGACGCGAGGCGGCCTCATGCCGCAAGTCGTGAAATCGTAAATCCTCAATGCCGCATTTAGCACAAAGCTTATGAAAAGCATTACTAAGAGTACTAGAGTCTGAGTAATCCATAACAACATCCGAAGTTAATTTGCGAGGATGGTGTTTCAACAACTCCTCTGCCAACACTGTGAGTGGCACTACTCGGCTAGTATTATTCTTTGTTTCTTTGAGCAATATTGATTGGTGGTCACGATTAATCATGCTCCACTGCAATCCGACTATTTCTCCGGCCCTCATACCGGTTTCAATTGCCAAGATTATGCACTGCGCAAGACAGTTGCTATTACCTTCAAACGCAAGCCAGGTTAGCAACCTTTCTTCCTTCGGCAGTAGTCGCCTGTTCCTCCATTTGCTCGGCGCGGGTTTGGCAATGTCTTTGATGCAGTTTTCAACTGGAATTGACCAGTCTTTCTTCGCTGTTGTAAGTACGTGTGATAGCAACGCCAACTCTAACCTTACAGTGGCACTTGATACAGATTCGCTACGCTCATCTCTATAATTGGCGAAATCCACACTGCGTAACGTCGCAAGCTTTCTCAGAGCAAGTGGATGGCGCAAGAGTTGGGCAATTCGATTTTTTTCCGCTTTCCGCCCTTTCTTCCCAGGGGTTTTCTCTTTCTCATATCGAATAAGCAACTCTCCCAACGTAGTCCGTTCAGCCTCTGACCGGTCCACGTAGAGGCCTCTGAACATCTCAGACTCAGTCGTGGCTGCCCACGCCTCCGCCTCTTTCTTTGTCTCGAACGTCTTTTGAGCAGGCTTAAAACCTTTGCGACGTACCTGAACTTGAAATTGGAAAGGTCCTCTTTTTGTAATTGATGCCATCCTTACTTCTCCTATGCTGAAATAAGGGTATAGCGCTAGATGCATCTCATGGCCGAATCGATTGCAGCATTAATGCAGCATTAATTCTGCGTGAGCGAAAAAAAGGGGTTACGAATCATCGTAACCCCTTGATTTTATTGGTAGGCCTCCCCAGAGTCGAACTGGGCACCAACGGATTATGAGTCCGCTGCTCTAACCAAGCATGAGCTAGAGGCCCTTAACTTGGCCGAGCTTAGTTACCTTCGAGGAAGCTCTTCAGTTTGTCCGAACGCGAAGGATGACGCAGCTTGCGCAGCGCCTTGGCTTCGATCTGACGGATACGCTCACGCGTGACGTCGAACTGCTTGCCGACCTCTTCCAACGTGTGGTCGGTCGACATTTCGATACCGAAACGCATACGCAAGACTTTGGCTTCGCGTGGCGTCAACGAATCGAGTACGTCCTTGACCACACCGCGCATCGACGCATGCAACGCCGCGTCCGATGGTGCCAGCGTGTTGTTGTCCTCGATGAAATCGCCCAGATGTGAGTCGTCGTCGTCGCCGATTGGTGTTTCCATCGAAATCGGTTCCTTGGCGATCTTCATAATCTTGCGGATCTTGTCTTCCGGCATTTCCATCTTGATCGCCAGCGTTGCCGGATCCGGCTCGGCACCCGTTTCCTGCAAAATCTGGCGTGAGATGCGATTCATCTTGTTGATCGTTTCGATCATGTGCACCGGAATACGAATGGTGCGCGCCTGATCGGCGATCGAACGCGTAATTGCCTGACGAATCCACCACGTTGCATACGTCGAGAACTTGAAACCGCGACGGTATTCAAACTTATCCACCGCCTTCATCAGACCGATGTTGCCTTCCTGGATCAAATCGAGGAATTGCAGACCGCGGTTGGTGTATTTCTTGGCGATCGAAATCACCAGACGCAAGTTAGCTTCGGTCATTTCGCGCTTGGCCTTGCGCGCCTTCATTTCACCGGCAGCCATTTTCTTGTTGATGGCGCGCAGATCAGGCAACGGCAACACGACGCGCGCTTGCAGATCGATCAGCTTTTGTTGCAGTTCCTTGATGGCGGGCACATTACGGTTCAGCACCGTGCTGTAAGCGTGGTTGCCTTCGACTTCACCATCAACCCAGGCAAGATTGGTTTCATTGCCTGGGAAGACCTTGATGAAGTGACTGCGTGGCATGCCGCTGCGATTCACGGCGACGTCGAGAATCTGCTTCTCAATCTGACGCACTTCATCAACCTGGCCGCGCAAGGTATCGCAGAGTTTCTCAACGACCTTCGCCGTAAAGCGGATGCTGAGCAATTCGTTGGAGATGGTTTCCTGCGCCTTGACGTAAGGCTTGGAGTTGTAGCCTTCCTTCTCGAAGGCTTTGCGCATCTTGTCGAATTGCTGGGCAATGTTGTCGAACTTGGCGAGGGAGTCACGCTTGAGCTGTTCAAGCTGCTCATTCGAGAACCCGGCAGCGCCACCGCCAGAGCTGGATTCTTCTTCGTCCTCTTCCTCGCCTTCTTCCTCTTCCTCTTCGTCGTCTTCATCGGAAGAGGCTGCAGGTGGGGCGACGGCGGCAACCGCTTGCTCGTCCACTGCGTTCGGATCGACCAAGCCATCGACGATTTCGTCGATCTTGATTTCTTCTTTGGCAATGCGATCTGCTGCCTGCAAGATCTCGGCGATCGTTGTCGGGCATGCCGAAATCGCCTGAATCATGTCACGCAGGCCATCTTCGATACGCTTGGCAATGCCAATTTCGCCTTCGCGCGTCAGCAGTTCGACCGAACCCATTTCACGCATGTACATGCGGACTGGATCAGTAGTACGACCGAAATCGGAATCGACAGTCGACAGTGCTGCTTCAGCAGCCGCCTCGGCTTCGTCATCACTGGTATCAGAGGCAACGTTGTCGGACAACAGCAACGTTTCAGCATCGGGCGCCTGTTCGTAGACGGCGATACCCATGTCGTTGAACGTGCCGATGATGCCTTCGATCGCTTCCGGATCGATAATGTTTTCCGGCAGGTGATCGTTGATCTCTGCATAGGTCAGGAAGCCACGCTCCTTGCCGAGCTTGATCAGCGTCTTCAATTTCTGACGACGCGCTTCGAGTTCTTCTTCGCTGGCTTCGCTATCGGCCGACAGTGCGTCCTTGAGCAGCGCCTTTTCCTTGGCTTTGCGATCCTTGGCGCGCGCCTTGTCTGCGGCTTTCAACTCAGCACGTTCGACCGCATTCAGTGCTGCGACCTCTTCGCTCTCTGGTTGATATTCCTTGGGCTTGCGGCCACGGCGGCCCGGCACCTTGACGCCGGGCAAAATGTAACCGGAGGTATCGATCGCAGCCAATGCGGCGGCGTCAGTCGTCTGGCTGACGGCTGGCGGGCTCATGCTGGCGCGTGCGGCAGTGCTGGTTTCCGGCTTGGAAGCCTTGGAGGCTGGCTTGACTTCAGATTTCTTGTTTGTCACGGCTACTTTCGATGGCTTGGCTGCTGACTTGCCAGCAACGTTGGCTGCGGTCCCGGATGTGGGTTTGGCTGCAGGGGCAGCATTCTTGGCGACCTTGCCTGCCGGCGTTGCTGTTTTTGTATTTGTCGTGGCGGTTTTCACCTTGCCTGCCGGCTTGGCGACAACTGCCTTCTGTTCAACGGATTTGCTCGACTTCGTTGCTGCGGGCTTGGGCTTTGCCGGCGCTGTCGGAGTTTTCGCTGGTTTCTTCATTGCGTTTGCCATTGGATCACTGCCAAGTGGTTAGGGCTCGCGAAACGAGACTGCAACGTTCTACGAGCAGATTTGCGCGAATGTTTTCCTGTCCGCGCAAGTTCGTTGATTTTCTTCCCGATTCATCTCTTGCCTGCGATGCCTGATTGCAAGATGTTGAATCGAAAGCCTTTCATTATAACATATGGGGACACCTTCCCCCTTTACACAAGAGGCGAAATCAGCTTCGTCCCGCTGTTTCGGCCTGTGCCTGTCGCTTCAGTTGCTCCTGCAACATCATCAGTTCGCGATAACGGTTCTTGGCAGCATCATCGGCAAACCCGCCGACCGTCATTCGTTCCATTTCTGCCTTGATCGTCTGCAATCGTGCCTGACGAATCGCACCGCGCAACTCTAGGCGCACGACATCGACCTCCGACTCCACATCAGCAGCGATCTCCGCAATCATGGGCTCGAAATCGTCACCAATTTCGCGCAAAGATTCGGCGAGCGCGGCGAAATTGGCATTGCCGCCCATATCGCGACACAAGCTGACGAGTTGCGCAAGCATGTCGGCATGATCCGGTGCCAGTTGCATGACGGCATCGAGCGCCGCGGCATCGAATTCATCTGCCAGCACCGGATGCGCCACCAGCAAACGCATGATCTGCCGCTCCAGTCCCAACGGTGCAGCGCGCTTGGTTCGTGGTGGCGCGATACGCTTGCGTGCCACCGGCTGTGCCAGTTCGAACAAGGTTTCAATTTCGGCCGATGCGCTTTCCGTCACCTGCGCCAGACTACGCACGATCTGCAGACGCAAGGCCGATGGCGGCAGGGCCTGCAGCAAAGGTTTGGCATCGAATTGCGCGCGTGCACGGCCTTCCGGCGTGTTCAGATCGTTTTCGCCCACCGCTTCCTGCAACAGGAATTGCGACAGCGGCATCGCATCCTGTACTTGCCGCTGGAATGCTTCCTGCCCGTATTCGCGCACATAACTGTCAGGGTCATGTTCGCTCGGCAGGAACAGGAACTTGATCACCTTATTGTCGCCCGCATACGGCAAGCTCGCCTCCAGCGCGCGACGCGCTGCACGGCGGCCCGCACCATCGCCATCGAAGCTGAAAATCACGTGATCGGTCTGACGCAACAGCTTTTGCACATGAATCGGCGTACATGCTGTTCCTAACGTGGCGACGGCTTGCGGAAAACCAAGCTGAGCCAGTGCAACGACATCCATGTAGCCTTCTGTCACCAAAACATAACCGGCCTCGCGAATCGCCTGCCGCGCCTCGAACAAGCCGTAGAGTTCGCTGCCTTTCTGGAACAGCGGCGTCTCGGGTGAATTCAGGTATTTAGGCTCGCCCTTGTCGAGCACACGTCCACCGAAACCGATCACCTGCCCCTTGGTATTGCGAATCGGGAACATGATGCGATCGCGAAAACGGTCATAACGTTTGTGGCGCGATTCGCCTTCTTCGACACGGTCGATCACGAGACCCGATTCGACCAGCGCCTCGGCATCGTAATCGGGGAAAACCGAACGCAAACCATCCCATGCATCGGGCGCAAAACCCATTGCATAACGCGCCGCGACTTCGCCAGTCAGACCACGTCCCTTAAGATAATTCTTGGCGCGCTCGTCCTGTCGCAACTGCTTGCGGTAGTAATCGCAGGCACGCGACATCGCTTCCGACAAGGCCATGCTTTTGGCCTGTTGCTCGGCGCGTTGCGCTGGCGGCAAACGATCATCGTTATCGGGCACGACCATGCCCACACCCTGCGCCAAATCCTTGACGGCCTCGACGAAGCCCAGTCCGGAATACTCAATCAGAAATCCGATCGCCGTACCATGTGCACCACAACCGAAGCAGTGATAGAACTGCTTGGTCGGACTGACGGTGAAACTCGGTGATTTCTCGTTATGAAACGGGCACAGCCCCATGAAATTGGCACCGCCCTTCTTGAGCTGGACGTACTTGCCCACCACATCGACAATATCGACGCGGTTAAGTAGATCCTGGATGAAGGATTGAGGAATCACTTGGCGTGGTCTTTATGTGTTGCCGCATCGAGATGCACGCAATACGTGCACGATGCACGATACTCGCGACCCTGAGTCGGCAGCAGCCGATCAACCCTTGGTCAGGGCAGCCTTGACGAGGCCGGATACCGCCGTCATGTCGGCACGACCGGCCAGTTTGGCCTTGAGTACGCCCATGACCTTGCCCATATCCTGCGGACCAGCGCCGCCGGTTGCCGCGATAGCCGCGGCCACTTCCGCCTGCACTTCGGCGTCAGACAAGGCAGCGGGCATGTAGGCACTCAACACTGCCAGTTCGGCCTGTTCGATTTCCACCAGATCCTGACGACCGCCCGCCTCGAACTGCGCAATCGAATCCTTGCGCTGCTTGATCATTTTTTCGACAATCGCCTGCACCTGCGCGTCGTCAAGCGTGATGCGCTCATCGACTTCTTTCTGCTTGATCGCAGCCGTGATCAGACGGATCGCGCCCAACTTGCCCGCATCCTTGGCGCGCATGGCTGTTTTCATGTCTTCGGTGATCTGTTCCTTGAGGCCCATATGCCACTCCACTGATATCAAATGTCGATCTTGAAAGCCGCTTGAAAGTCGAATAGTCAGAATCCGACCTCAAAACACAAAAACCCGCTACGGACCAACACCGGAGCGGGTTTGCGACTAATTTCCGAACCGCACGCAAAAGCGCGCAGCCGCATGGAAATCAGTACAGTTTTTTAGGCAACTGCTGGCTGCGGATACGCTTGTAGTGGCGTTTCACGGCAGCGGCCAGCTTGCGTTTGCGCTCGGCAGTTGGCTTCTCGTAGAATTCGCGCGCACGCAAATCGGTCAGCAGACCGGTTTTTTCAATGGTGCGCTTGAAGCGACGCATGGCAACTTCGAACGGCTCGTTTTCTTTAACGCGAATAGTGGTCATGTGTGAACTAACTAAAGCAATGTTGGTAGAGAGTCGGAAAGTATAGCACCCGGTTTCCTCAAATGGAAGCCCGATCATCGAATTGGCGGGCAAGGAAACAACAAGCGGGGCGCAAACCCGCATGAAATCTGGCTTTTCATTTTAGAAACCAGACAGCGCCATCAAGCCGCCTGCCCTGCCGCCACACCCGACGCCCAGGCCCATTGGAAGTTGTAGCCGCCCAGCCAACCCGTTACATCAATCGCTTCACCGACGAAATACAAGCCCGGCACCTTATTGACCATCATGGTTTGCTGCGACAGCTCACGCGTGTCGATGCCGCCAAGCGTCACTTCAGCCTTGCGATAACCCTCGGTGCCATCTGGCACGATCTGCCATTGATTGAGCGATGCGCCCAGACGACGCAATTCACGGTCCGGCATGTCGGCAATGCGTGCATCGGCAGTGAAACCATTCACCTGCAGCCACCCTTCCGCCAAGCGGCTGGGCAGCCACTGCGCCAGCAAATTGCCGAGATTTTTCTTCAGCGTACCTTTGCCTTCGATCAGTTCCTGCGCGACATCGACCTCGGGCAACAGATTGATCGTCAGCGGCGTGCCGGATTGCCAATAGCTCGATATCTGCAGAATCGCCGGGCCGGACAACCCACGATGTGTGAACAACAAATCTTCACGGAACCAGCCACGCGCTTTCTTGACGCCTGTTTCGACTTCCACCGGCAAGGCAATGCCGGCCAGCGGCACGAAAGGCTGCCAGCTCTTGCTATCAAACGTCAGCGGCACCAGCCCCGGACGCGGCTCAACGATACGCAGATCGAATTGCTTGGCGATACGCCAGGCAAAATCCGTCGCCCCGATCTTGGGAATCGACAAGCCGCCCGTCGCGATGACAATGCTCTGACAAAGCAACGCGCCCTGCGCAGTCGCAATGCGGAAGCCTTCCCCCTCACTGACGATCGATTGCACGCCGCACGGCATGCGCCATTGCACATTGCCAAGCTGGCATTCGGCCTTCAGCATCTCAATGATGTCTTCGGCCGAGTTGTCGCAAAACAGTTGGCCCTTGTGCTTCTCGTGCCATGCAATGCGATGCCGCTTGATCAGCGCGAGAAAATCCTGCGGCGTGTAACGCGACAAGGCGCTTTTGCAGAAATGCGGATTTTGCGAAAGGAAATTCTGTGGCGTGGCGTCGCGATTGGTGAAGTTGCAGCGACCGCCACCCGAGATACGGATTTTTTCCGCCAGCCGCTCAGCATGATCGATAAGGACGACCTTGCGGCCGCGCTGCCCGGCGACCGCCGCGCACATCATGCCGGCCGCACCCGCGCCGATGACGGCGACATCAAACTGTGTTGTCATGGCTTGCCTGAAAACGAATCAAGCCGCGATTGTACTGGCAGCCATGCTGCCGCGTGGCTGGAATATACGGTGAGATGTCAGGCAATAAGACGGGATGGCAAGGTTTCCGCTGCGACATCACACTGCGTTGCCGCCTGCGTAACGAATGCAACCGAGAAACGATCAGCGCAACGCACCACATCACCGACGACGATGATGGCGGGGCTACCGATCCCTGATTCAGCCAATGTCTGCGGCAGTGCTTCCAGCGTCGTGATCAGTTGTGCCTGACGATGGCCGGTTGCCGACTGGATCACCGCAACCGGCGTCTTGCCCGACTTGCCGCCTGCCAGCAATGCCGCCTGGATTTCGGCACAACGTGCGATACCCATATAGATCACCAGCGTCAGATCGAGCTTGGCCAGCGCATCCCAATCAGGATTGGCTTCGGGCGTCTTGCCGTGGCCCGTGATGAAGACCGCACCCTGCGTCCAGTCGCGATGCGTAAGCGGAATGCCGATGGATGCCGGTGCTGCAAGACCGCTGCTGATGCCGTTGACGACTTCAACAGCAATCCCGGCTGCCTGCAAATGTTCGCGCTCTTCACCGCCACGACCGAAGATGAAGGGATCGCCACCTTTCAGGCGCACCACGCAGTTGCCGGCTTGCGCTTCGGCCAGCATCAGGCGCTCGATAAATTCCTGCGGCGTTTGCTTGCAGCCGCCGCGCTTGCCAACCGGAATCACGCGCACATCGGCGCGCGCATGGTCGAGCACGTCGGGATTGACCAGATCATCGATCAGCACCACATCGGCAGCGGCAATTGCCTTGACGGCCTTGATGGTCAGCAGTTCCGGATCGCCGGGGCCCGCACCAACCAGAATGACTTTGCCTGCGGTCGTTGTCGCCTTGACTTCAGGTGCTGATGTGTTCGTGACTTCCATGATGCGATCCTGCGTGTCTGCTTTGTAGATTCTTGGATACAAGCAAACAATGTTCCACCTGCTCGGTGATGGAAATCGGGATCGGAACCTCGCCGCGCAGCGCGGCTTCGATCCATTTTGCGGTTGTAGCGGCTTCACGATCGGCGGGTAGCGGCGGCATGTCATCGACCGGCTCCTGCTTTTGCACCAGTACCGTGCATTCCCCATCGTGAATCCAGGTAATTTGCTGTGCTCGCTTGGCATTTGCCACGGTTTCACCCTCGGTGCCACGCATCAGGAACACATCGCCGCGACCTGCAGGCGCGACCGTCGAGAAAAACTCGGTCAGCGTCGTCAGGTATTCGGGGTGCGTGTAAGAGGTCAGACGCAATGCCGGTGTGGCAAACGGCTGCATGATCTTCACCAGCGTATGCGTCGAATTGCGCAAACCCAGCACACGCCGCAACGCCAGCAAACGAAACATCCGTGGTGCCAGCTTTTCGATAGGCATGAACACCGGCGCATTACGTGCGAACTGTTCTGCCACCTGCTTGGCATCAAGGCTCGGTGTGTAACCGAGTTGGCTGAAAATTTCCGCACTTGTCACTCGCCCCGGATCGGTCGTCACGCCGTGAATGAACACGGGTGCACCTGCCCGTCCCAGCAGCAAGGCCAGCAAGGGCAACAGATTCGGCAAGGCGCGTGCACCGTTGTAGCTCGGAATCACGATCGGCGCGTAATCACCAGCCGGTGCATCAAGCGCCGGGAACGAAGCTTCGGCGGCTTCGATGAAGCCAGCTAATTCCTCAGCCGATTCGCCCTTGATACGCATGGACAGCAGGATCGCACCCATCTCCAGATCGGAGACGCGGCCATCCAGCATGGCACTGTAGAGAAGACACGCATCGTCACGCGACAGGCTGCGCGCGCCTTTGACGCCACGCCCGATTTCCTTGATGAAACGGGCGGCAGCGAATGGTTCGTTAGGTGTGATGTTGGATGTGATATTTGACATGCGTGGGAGGATACACCGAAGACAAAACGAAGGCGTGCCGACAAGGGGTTATGAATAGCGCAACGTAACGTGCCGCCACGGCATGGCATATGCCGCTTTCAGATTCCGTGCATCGCCATCTATCACCGGGTTTGATGGCGATGCCTGGTTTCTTCAGGCTGCCTTTACCGTTTCCCCATGCGCGAGCACGATCTTTTTCAGTTCAGGCACGCAAGAGCCGCAATTGGTGCCGCATTGGAGTCGTCCCTGCAATTGCGCCAGCGCTTCATCCGGCGTGCATTGCATGGTCGATAGCGCATCACCAATTTCGGTTTCCGCGACATTGAAGCAATTGCAGACGATGCGGCCACGCGACTTGAATGCCTGCGGCGGTTGCGACGACGGCATCAGGAGCAGCCGACCCAGCGCGGCAACCGGTTGCTCGCTTTCCAGATATTCCTTGAGCCAGCTTTCAGCATTGGCATCGCCCGCCAATGCCACGGCTTGCAACTTGCCGTCTGCGATCAAAATGTGCCGCGCATTGCCACGGCGTTTATCGTCGTAGCGCAAGACCTGTTCGCCGGCAATACCGAAGTGCGCTTCGATCTCTGCCATCAATGTCGCGTCGGCCGGATAATCATCTCCGGCACGGAACAGCACCCCAACCCTGTCGCGACCGAACAGCGTGCAGGATGCGTACGCAAACTGCCGCATGAAGGGACGCAGCGCCGCCTGCAAGGCAAGCACCTGCGACTCGTCGATCCAGCCGAACACGACAAAGCGCCACGGCAATTCCGCCTTGAGCATCTTGACGGCCGCATGCTTGAGTTCCGGCTGCTTGGAACTGGGATCAAATACCGGCGAGGTCAGCGCATTGACGCCATGTGTACCCTCACCATGCGGACCGCGGCCCGACAGATATTCCTCGCCCCAATGCATGCCGATGAAAACCTGTCCGGCACGCATGTCGTCGCCAATCGCCAGCGGCAGAATCTGCGAACCGTGTTTGCTCGTCACATGCACGAGATCGCCTTCCTTGAGCAGGCGGCGTTCGACATCGACCTTGGACATCACGACCGTCGGCTCGGAAGCATGCGAGAACAGTTGTGCCACCGTGCCGGTACGGCTCATGCCATGCCATTGATCGCGCAGGCGACCGGTCGTCAGATGAAAAGGAAAGCGCGCATCAACGCGCTCGGCTACCGGCTTGTAAACCGTGTTGACGAATTTTGCACGCCCCGAAGCCGTCGGAAAAATGCCGTCTTCATACAAACGTTTGCGACCGCTCGTCGCCCCTTCGGGAAACGGCCATTGCTGTGGCCCCTGCTGTTCCAGCAAGGCATAGGACAAGCCGGTGATATCGAGATCGCGACCGCGTGTGGATTCGCGATGTTCGTTCCAGATTTGCTCGGTGGTTTCGTATGGAAACAGGCTGGGCTTGCCCGGCGCGAGTAGCGCTTCCAGACGACGTGCAAAGGCCATGCCGATTTCCCAGTCGTGTTTCGTCTCACCAGGTTTATGCATGGCGGAACGCACACGCGTGAT
This sequence comes from uncultured Oxalicibacterium sp., assembly GCF_913776015.1. Lineage (GTDB taxonomy): Bacteria > Pseudomonadota > Gammaproteobacteria > Burkholderiales > Burkholderiaceae_D > Oxalicibacterium. The sequence continues at coordinate 68,712 of NZ_CAJYMD010000067.1, forward strand.
GCGGCGTTCCGAATTGGTGACCGTGCCTTCCTTCTCGCTCCACGTCGTCGCCGGCAACAGCACATCGGCGTATTCGCACGTGACCGTGGTGCGATAGGCTTCCTGCACGACGACGAGTTCGGCCTTTTGCAAGGTTTCACGTATCAGCTTTTGTTCGGGCATCGATTGCGCCGGATTGGTACAGGCAATCCACAGCAGCTTGATTTCGCCAGTGCGCACCGCTTCGAACATTTCGACCGCGCTCTTGCCCGGCTTGGCCGGCACATCGTCCACGCCCCACAGCTTGGCGATTTCGGCGCGATGCTGCGGATTATCGAGATCACGGTGTGCGGACGACATGGTCGCCAGTCCGCCGACTTCGCGACCGCCCATCGCATTCGGTTGCCCCGTCAGAGAAAACGGACCTGCGCCCGGTTTGCCGATCTGGTGCGTTGCCAGATGCAGGTTGATGAGTGCCGCATTCTTGGCCGTACCCGACGACGATTGATTCAAGCCCTGGCAATACATCGACAGCGATGCTTTCGATGCGCCGAACCAACGCGCGGCCTGCATCAAATCGGCTTCCTTGATGCCACAGGTTTGCGCCACGTATTGCGGGGTGTATTCACGTACCGTGGCTTTCAGCTCCGAGAAACCTTCGGTATGTGCATCGATCCACGCGGCATCGATCATGTCTTCCCACAGGCAGATATGCAGCATGCCGTTGAACAGGGCGACATCGGTACCGGGCAGAATGGGCAGAAATAGATCGGCCTCGCGCGCAGTGTCGGTACGGCGCGGATCGGCGACGATGATCTTCAGGTTGGGATTGGCCTTGCGCGCATCTTCGATACGACGATAGATGATCGGATGTGCGTAGGCCGTATTCGAACCGACGATGAAAATCACTTCGGCGTGATCGATATCTTCGTAGCACGGCGGTGGCGCATCGGCCCCCAGCGTCTGCTTGTAGCCGGCCACCGCGCTCGACATGCACAGGCGCGAATTGGTATCGACGTTATTGGTGCCGATCAGCCCTTTAGCGAGCTTGTTGAAGACATAGTAATCCTCGGTCAGCAGCTGGCCCGACAGATAGAATCCGACACTGTCGGGCCCATGTTCGCGAATCGTGGCGGCAAACTTGCGCGCCAGATAATCGAGCGTGCTGTCCCAATCGCTACGGCTGCGCGCAGCGTCACGTGCCAAGCGCAATTCAGGATACAGCGCACGCGCCTGCTGCTGCAACGCAGGACGTGCCGTCAAATGCAGCGTACTGCCCTTGGTGCATAACCTGCCGAAATTGGCAGGATGATCGGGATCGCCACGCACACCCGTGACCTGCTGGCCATCGGTCTGTACGAGCACGCCACAGCCGACACCGCAGTAGCAGCAGGTGGCGCGTGTTTCATTGGGCAATAACCCGTTCACGTTCTTCTCCGGCAAAACCCATCCCTCACGACGTCACTCAGGCAGCCGCGGCTTCTCCTGCATTGGCCGACCCTGCCGGCAGGAACGGTGCGGCTGGTGTCGCCAGCTCAACCGCATCCAGATACACGCTGCCGGCCTCGACCTTGACGCTGAACGATTGCGTGCAGCCCTCATCCGGAGCAACGGCGCAACCCGACTGCATTTCAATGCTCCAGTTGTGCAGCGGACAGGCCACGCGCTCACCGAACACGATGCCTTGCGACAAGGGCCCGCCTTTGTGTGGGCAGCGATCAAGCAACGCAAATACTTTATCTTCACTGTTGCGGAAGATCGCCACATTCGGCTGATCGGCGCGTTGTATCACGCGTGCGCCCAGTACCGGGATGTCCTCGACCTTGCAGATTACTTTCCATTCATTCGACATGCTTTGTTTCCTTTGAGGCTATTCCGTGAAAGCGCTTCACACCGTGAGCGGGGAGAACTGGCGCACATCGACATGCGCCTTTTCCGATTCATGCCATGGGTCTGCCTCGCCTTCGAGCGCGAACAGCAAGCGTTCGTAGAGCGCCTTGCGATTGGCTTCGTCTTCCAGCACACGCTTCTTCACGTGTTCGAGGCCGACACGATCAAGGTAATGCACGGTTCGTTCCAGATACCAGCCTTCTTCGCGATAGAGTTGCAGGAAGGCGCCCGTATATTCGAGCACTTCCTCATGCGTCTTCACCTTGACGAAGAATTGCGCGACTTCGGTCTTGATACCGCCGTTACCGCCGACATAAAGCTCCCAGCCTGAATCGACACCGATGATGCCGACATCCTTGATGCCGGATTCCGCACAATTACGTGGGCAACCCGAGACTGCCAGCTTGGTCTTGTGCGGCGTGTACATCAACGCGAGCTGACGTTCGAGCTGTTGCCCCATCAGAGTGGAATTCTGCGTACCGAAGCGGCACCATTCCGACCCGACGCAGGTCTTCACGGTACGCAAGCCCTTGGCATAACCGAGACCGGCCGGCATGCCGAGGTCATGCCAGACTTCGCGCAGGTCTTCCTTCTTCACACCCAGCAAATCGATGCGCTGGCCCCCCGTTACCTTGACGGTAGGGATCTTGAACTTATCCACCACGTCGGCAATGCGGCGCAGTTCGGATGCATTCGTCTCGCCGCCCCACATGCGCGGAATCACCGAGAACGTACCGTCCTTCTGGATGTTGGCGTGCGCACGTTCGTTGATGAAGCGCGATTGCGGATCGTCGATCGCCTCATGCGGCCAGGTCGAGATCAGGTAGTAGTTGATCGCCGGACGGCAGCTCGAACAACCGTTCGGCGTTTTCCAGTTCATCTTGCCCATGACTTCCGCCACCGTCAGCATGTGCTGTTCGCGAATCGCGTCGCGCACGTCCTGATGCGTGTGATCGGTACAACCGCACATCGATTTGGCCTTTTTCGATGCCGAGTAATCGCCACCGACCGTCGCCATGATGATCTGCTCGACCAGCCCCGTGCACGAACCGCATGAAGCCGATGCCTTCGTATGCTTGCGCACATCCTCGATGGTAAACAGGCCTTTTTCCTTGATCGCCTTGACCACAGTGCCCTTGCACACACCATTGCAACCGCAGACTTCGGCGGTATCGGGCATGGCTGCAGCCTTGTTGAAACCTTCATGACCGGTATCGCCGGGACGGCTCAGATTGGCTTCGCCGAACATCAGCGAATCGCGAATCTCGGTAATGTCCTTACCTTCGCGCAGCATGTTGAAATACCAGCTGCCATCGACCGTATCGCCATACAGGCAGGCACCAACCAGCTTGTTGTCTTTCAGGACCAGCTTCTTGTACACGCCGCCGATCGGGTCGGACAGCATGATTTCTTCCATGCCATCGCCACCGAGAAAATCGCCGGCCGAAAACAGATCGATACCCGTGACCTTGAGTTTGGTGGACGTAACCGAACCCTGATAGCGGCCAATGCCGTAGTTGGCCAAATGATTGGCACAGACCTTTGCCATCTCGAACAATGGCGCCACCAGACCATAGGCGATACCACGATGATTCACACATTCGCCGACAGCGTAGATGCGCGGATCATAGGTTTGCATCGTGTCGTTGACGACGATGCCGCGGTTGCAATAGATACCGGTTTCTTCGGCCAGTTGCGTATTCGGGCGAATGCCGACCGCCATCACTACCAGATCGGCCAGCACTTCCGACCCATCGCTGAATTTCACCGCCTTGACGCGGCCATTGCCATCACCAAGCAGTTCCTGCGTATTCTTGCCGAGCAGGAAAGACAGGCCACGATCTTCCAGCGACTTCTGCAGCATCTTGCCGGCAGTCTTGTCGAGCTGGCGCTCCATCAGCGTTTCCGGCAAATGCACGACCGTCACGTCCATGCCACGCAGCTTGAGACCGTTGGCGGCTTCCAGACCGAGCAAGCCGCCACCGATGACGACCGCATGCTTGTACTTGGTGGCCGCATCGATCATGGTGTTGGTATCGTAAATATCGCGATAGCCGATCACACCATCAAGTTCACGACCGGGCACCGGCAGCATGAAGGGATTGGAACCGGTCGCCAGCAGCAGGCGATCGTATTCCGCCGTCGTGCCATCGTCGGCGACGACAAGGCGCTTGACGCGATCGATCTTGACGATCTTCTTGCCGAGATGCAGCTTGATCTCGTTCGCTTCATACCAATCGACATCGTTCAGCATGATGTCCTTGATCGTCTGTTCACCGGCCAACACGGGCGACAGCAGGATACGGTTGTAGTTGGCGTATGGCTCGGAGCCGAACACCGTGATGTCATACAGATCGGGGGCGATCTTGCGCAATTCTTCCAATGTGCGCACGCCTGCCATCCCGTTACCGACCATGACCAGTTTCATCTTTTTCATCGCTGCATCCCACAGAAAAGTATTGTTCTGACCTAAATAAGCAAAACAGATGCCAGTTTTATTCTGCCGTTTTTCATGGCCTGCTATTAAATATGCGCATGAAATGCACAATTTGAAAAAGACATGCCATGCAACGCACCTGCGAAGTGCATTGACGCAACAAAAAGCGCACCAAGAATGCCCATCAAAACAAAAACCTTGCTCTACAAGGGTTTCAAAAAAGTGGCATAACACTTGCATCTTTTCCCGCATCACTCAACTTGTGCGGACTGTCATGCAAAAAACCTCGTTCTGGAAAGCCGGCCACACGCCGACACTGCTTTCCTCATTCTTCTATTTCGATCTCAGCTTCATGGTGTGGGTGATTCTGGGGCCGCTGGCGGTACAGATTTCTGCCGATGTCGGCCTCACCCCGGCGCAGAAAGGACTCGTGGTCGCCACGCCGCTGCTTGCCGGTGCATTGCTGCGCATGGTGATGGGCGTACTGGTCGATGCCCTGCAACCGAAAAAGGCGGGCGTGATCGGCCAGATTATCGTGATGGCAGGTCTGGTCTGGGCCTGGCTCGGCGATCTGCACAGCTATCACGCACTGCTCGCCTTTGGCATCATCCTCGGTGTTGCCGGTGCCGCCTTCGCGGTGGCGCTGCCGCTGGCTTCGCGCTGGTATCCGCCAGAACATCAGGGCATGGCACTCGGCATCGCCGGTGCCGGCAATTCCGGTACCGCACTGGCGGCCCTGTTTGCGCCGACGCTGGCAATTCATTTCGGCTGGCAAAACGTGTTCGGCCTGTGCCTGATTCCTTTGTCGGTTGCCTTCGTCGTGTATCTGGTATTCGCGAAGGATGCGCCGAATGCGCCGCCCGCCAAATCGCTGGTCGCGTACCTGCAAGTGCTGAAAGACAAGGATGCCTGGTGGTTCATGTTCTTCTACAGCGTCACCTTCGGCGGCTTTTCGGGTCTGGCATCTTCGCTGACGATCTACTTCAACGGGCAATATGGTTTGTCACCCGTCACGGCCGGTTACTTCACGGCAGCCTGCGTGTTCGCCGGTTCGATGGTGCGCCCGATCGGCGGTCGTCTGGCCGATCGCATCGGTGGTATTCGCACGCTGTCGCTAATGTATATGCTGGCCGCCATCTTCCTGCTGATCGCCAGCATCGGCCTGCCGTCGCCGATCATGGCGGCACTCGTGTTCGTGCTGGCGATGCTGTCGCTGGGTACCGGCAACGGTGCTGTGTTCCAGTTGGTGCCACAACGCTTCCGCAAGGAGATCGGTGTCATGACTGGCCTGGTCGGCATGGCTGGCGGTATCGGCGGTTTCTATCTGGCTTCCAGCCTCGGCTATTCCAAGCAGTTGACGGGAACCTATCAAGCTGGCCTGATTTTGTTTGCCGCGCTGGCCATCGTTGCACTGATCGGTCTCTCGACCGTCAAGAAACGCTGGCGCACCACATGGGGCAGCGCCGCCATGACTAACGCCAAGATATGATGCGCCCTGCTTTCGTGACAACGCCGGATTCGCCATGCCACTGACCCTTTCTGCCGGCCATGCCTCACGCGCCGGACTGCGGCCAGCCAACGAAGATTTCGTCGGCATGGTGATGCCGCCCGAGCCGGATCTGTCGAGCAAGGGTTTTCTCGCCGCCGTGGCCGATGGCGTCTCGGGCAATGATGGTGGTCGGCAGGCATCCGAATACACGGTGCGCGGCCTACTGGGCGATTACTACGCCACCTCCGATACGTGGCCCGTGACACAATCGCTGGATCGCGTGATCAAGGCCATCAATAGCTGGGTACAGCAACAGGGTTCGATCCGCCCCGAACTGGCCGGCATGGCCTCGACGCTGACGACGCTGGTGCTGCGCGGCCATTTCTATTACTTCGCGCATGTGGGTGATACGCGTCTGTACCTGCTGCGCGACGACAAGCTCACACTACTAACCACCGACCACGTGTGGGATCGTCCCGAAATGCAGCACGTGCTGACACGTGCGATCGGCCTCGATTCACGCCTCGCCATTGATCACGGCATGGGCAATCTGCAGCAGGGCGATGTGTTCCTGCTGGCTTGCGATGGCGTGTGGGATACCTTATCGCATTACGAATTGCAGGAGCACCTGCAAACGGTCAGCACAGAGCGCGATGCCGAAACCGTTGCCAACGCCCTGCTCGATCATGCACTCGAAAAAGGTTCGCGCGACAACGTGAGCGCCATCGTCATACGCGTGCAGAACCTGCCCGAGATGAACTTGCGCGATGCTGTTTCGGAATCGCAGCGGTTGCCCATTCCGCCGCGCCTCAAGGTCGGGCAGACCATCGACAGCTATCGCATCGAAGAACAGATTCATGCGTCGGCCACTACGCTGCTCTATCGCGTGAGCGAGCTGCGCCAGACCGGCGCAGCACCGCGCATGCTGGTACTGAAAACGCTGCATCCCGACAAGGCCGACGATCCGCACGAGCGTTCCGCCTTCGCCCATGAAGAATGGCTGTCGCGGCGTGTCGTCGCGCGCTTCTTTCCGCAGGCAATCGCTGCCGAAAACAAAAGCTATCACTACTATCTGACGACGTGGCATGAAGGCAGCACGCTGCAGCAGCATCTCGATGTGGGCGAGCATTTCACGATTCCTGATGCGTTAGCGCATGGCAGCAAACTGATCCGCGCCATCGGTGCGCTGCATCGGCGCAGCATCATTCACCGCGATATCAAACCGGCCAACATTCATCTCGGCACGGATGGCGAGTTGCGAATTCTCGATCTGGGTGTGGCGCAATCGGGGCTGGAAGCCGAAGACGAAGTGCGTGCACCGCGCGCCGGCACGCCGTCCTTCCTGGCCCCCGAACAGTTCGATGCCGCACCTGCCTCACGCGCCACGGATCTGTACGCGGTTGGCGTGACGCTGTATCTGCTGCTGACGCGCCATTTTCCCTATGGCGAGATCGAACCGTTCCAGTCGCCGCGCTTCGGCACACCGGTTGCGCCAAGCCGCTATCGTCGCGATCTGCCGATGTGGCTGGAGAACGTATTGCTCAAGGCAGTAGCGCGCGATCCTGCAGATCGCTTTGAAACGGCAGAAGAATTTCAGTTGGCACTCGAACGCGGTGCAGCGCGACCTATCGATCGTCTGCCGAAAAAGCCCTTGGCAGAGCGCGACCCAACCAGTTTGTGGCGTGCGATTGCGCTGGTATCGGTGGTGACGAATCTTTTGCTGCTTTATCTTTTGGTGGTGCGCTAAGACACTAAGACGCTGAAAAACAAAACGGCCTGCAGCAAACGTGCAGGCCGTTCTTTTGTGAAGCGCGGCACCAATTCAGGCTACGGCCTCTTCCAGCGCCGCTTTGACCAGATCATCGATCTCACCGGTAATACGCGACAGCACGCCAGCCACCACCGAAAATTCTTTGCCGGCTTCCCCGGCACGCGCCGCAACGATACGGGCATTGAATGCCACCATCTTGGCTTCGCGTGCAATGGTTTCAATATCCGTCATCACGCCATGCAATTGCGCGTGCATCAACCGCGCATGCTTTTTCGATTCGGCTTCATAGATCGCCGTAAGTTGATTCAGCACGGCCAGCAAGGCGGTCGTGCCATCCACCAGTTCTTCCAGCAGTTGTGGCGCATGGCGCAACTTGTCGTCGATTGCATTGAGCGCACGCTCGGCCAGATCCATGAAGTGACGTATCTTGCGATCACCTTCCTGTGTACCGAAATACGCCTGTTCAAGTTCGCCACAGAATACGCCTGGCAATTGCCCTGAAGGCCGCATGAGCAACTGGTGCGCGTCGCGGAATAGCTTGAGTGCTTCGCGTGCCGTGCTCGTGGCATTCTCGCGCCCCTGCGCACCGAGCACCGCATACAAGACCAGCCGTTGCGAGGTAAAACGACGACGCCCCGACAGATTGATCAGCATGCCGAACACTTCACCCGACAGCGGGACGATACCGCTGTCCTGCTCGGCTTCCTGATGGATAAGCGGCGCAGTTCCGACTGCCGGCACCACGGCAGACCGATCTGCATGCTTGTCGTTTGCGGCCATGGGCAGCGTGATCGTCTGCCGCATCGGAATGACGTTCGCGGCCGAAGCCGCGGGCGCGCTCAGGCAGCCTCCTTCGCCGGATGCGATTGACGGTGATACAGGAATTCCAGCACCGCCGAACGGTATTGCATGTATTGCGGATCCTGAGCCAGCGCCACGCGTTCACGCGGACGGGCCAGTTTCACTTCGCAAATCTCGCCGATGGTGGCCGATGGGCCATTGGTCAGCATGACGATGCGATCCGACAGCAGCACGGCTTCATCCACATCGTGCGTGACCATGACGACGGTGGAATTGGTCGCGGCCACGATCTTCAGCAACTCATCCTGAAGATGCGCACGCGTCAAGGCGTCGAGTGCACCGAACGGTTCGTCCATCAGCAGCACTTTCGGTTCCATCGACAGCGCACGCGCAATACCGACGCGCTGCTTCATGCCGCCCGAGATTTCATTCGGCCGCTTTTGCTCCGCATGCGTTAGGCCCACCATCGCCAGCGCAGCCCTGGTGCGTGCCTGCAATTGCGCTTTCGATTCGCTGCCACCGAACACACGCTCAACAGCCAGATACACGTTTTCAAAACACGTCAACCACGGCAACAGTGAATGGTTCTGGAACACGACCGCACGCTCAGGCGACGGGCCGGCAATTTCGCGATTGCCGCACAATAGTGCGCCACCGGTTGCCGTCGTCAGGCCGGCAATCAGATTCAGCAATGTCGATTTGCCGCAACCCGAGTGACCGATCAGCGTGATGAATTCACCCTTGGCAACCGTCAGGTTGATGTCGCGCAGCGCATTGAAAACGCCCTTCTTGGTGTGGAACGACATTTCACCGTTTTGAATGTCGATGTATTTGCTGTTGGTGCTGTCCATGATGGTTTCCTTCTGCGTATGGATGCGGGGTCGTTGTGATGACATCTCGCCTTGCATGCGGCCGGCTGGGATACGCGTTGCCGACCGCATGCGATTTTTGTGTTGCTTATCGATGATCTACACTTAGCTCTTCACATCTTCGTAGGTGAAGGCGCGTGCGATACCAACCAGAATCTGTTCGAGAATCAGGCCGACGACGCCGATGACGACGATGGCGATGATGATGTGCGGCACATTGAGGTTGTTCCACTCATCCCACACCCAGAAGCCGATACCGACACCGCCGGTCAGCATTTCTGCCGCCACGATCACCAGCCATGCGGTACCGATGGCAAGACGCACGCCGGTCAGCATGTACGGCAATACGGAAGGAAAAAGAATCTTGGTGATGATCTTCCACTCCGACAGATTCAGTACACGTGCCACATTCATGTAATCCTGCGGAACCCGCTGCACGCCTACAGCGGTGTTGATGATCATCGGCCAGATCGAGCAGATGAAGATCGCCCAGATCGCAGCCGGATCGGCAGCCTTGAATACCAGAAGACCAATCGGCAACCAGGCCAGGGGCGACACCGGTTTCAACAGGCTGATGATCGGATTGAACATCCCCGACAGAAAACTGAAGCGACCAATCATGAAGCCCAGCGGAATACCTACCAACGCCGCCGCGCCGAAGCCAAGGCCAACGCGCTTGAGCGAAGCGAGAATATTCCAGCCGATGCCCTGGTCATTCGGGCCGTTGCTGTAGAACGGATCGGCGAACAGGTCAAGCGCTGATTTCCACGTCACGAATGGCGAGGGAATGCCACTGTTTTTGGCAGCGATGATTTCCCACACCACGATCAGGAAAAACACACCGAACAACGGCGGCAGAATCTTCATCATGAAGGGGCGTAGCGAAGACGGTTTCTTCGGCTTGCCGACGGCCTTGGTGTCCACCGCTGCCGCTACAGCACCGCCTTGGGTGGTGCTGTCGGCCCTGGTGCTCGATGCGTGGACGACAGGAGATAAGGTTTCTGCAACGACTGCGGTATTCATGAGGACTCCTTATGCCTTGATCTTGAACGATTCGGCGTATGCCTTCGGATTCTTGCCATCCCAGACCACACCATCGATGAGCTTGGACGAACGCATTTCGCTCTTCGGCAGCGGCACCTTGGCTGCGGTAGCGGCTTCCTTGTAGAGCGCGATACGGTTGATCGATTTCGCCGTGCCCAGGTAATCCGGCTCGCCCTTGGCCAGACCCCAGCGCTTGTGCTGCGTCATGAACCACATGCCATCCGACAGGTACGGGAAGTTGACCGCGCCTTCGTTGTAGAACTTCATGTAGTTCGGATCGTCCCAGGTCTTGCCGAGGCCGTTTTGATAGCGACCGAGAATGCGTTCGTTGATCACATCGACCGAGGTATTCACATAAGCCTTGGCCGCGATCGTGTCAGCCATCTTGGCCTTGTTCGACAGCGAGGAATCGATCCAGCGACCGGCTTCGAGAATGGCGGCCGTCACGGCGCGTGCGGTGTTGGGATTCTTGGCAACCCAGTCCGACGTCGTACCCAGCACTTTTTCAGGATGATCTTTCCAGATGTCTTGCGTGGTCGCCGCCGTGATGCCGATGCCATCGACGATGGCGCGGTGATTCCACGGTTCGCCAACGCAGAAACCATCCATGTTGCCGACACGCATATTGGCAACCATCTGCGGTGGCGGCACGGTGATGACCTTGGCATCCTTCATCGGATTGATGCCATAGGTTGCCAGCCAGTAGTACAGCCACATGGCGTGTGTGCCGGTCGGGAAGGTTTGCGCAAACGTGTACTCGCGCTTTTCCATCTGCATCAGCTTCGCGAGCGCCGGGCCGTTGATCGCACCGGCATCGGCGAGCTTTTTCGAGAGCGTGATGGCCTGACCATTGTTGTTTAGGTTCATCAGCACGGCCATGTCTTTCTTGGCACCGCCTATGCCTTCATGCACGCCATACACGAGGCCGTACAGCACATGCGCTGCATCGAGTTCACCATTGACCAGCTTGTCGCGCACACCAGCCCACGAGGATTCCTTGGTCGGCACGATCTTGACGCCGTACTTCTTGTCGAAGCCCATGACTGATGCCATGACAACCGACGCGCAATCGGTCAGCGGAATGAAACCGATCTTGACCTCTTCCTTCTCTGGTTTGTCCGATCCGGCAGCCCAGACACCGCCGGTTGCCAAACCGCCAAATGCGCCCACTGCGGCGGCGGTACCTGCCTTGATAATGGTGCGTCGTGTCATGTTGGTTTTCCCGTCGTGCGTTGTCATGTCGTCCTCGATAGCGAAGTGGAAAAGAAAAAACGTCCGGCGTCGCAAAAGCACATGCTTCTGCAACACCGGACGTCGTTGTCCTGAGATGACAACCGCCATTGGTCATCATCGTGGTGTATTTTTAGTACCGCCGTTGGTACTGAATTGAAACTAGCAATTCATATGCCAGTTTATGAAAGTCATCGCCAACCGAGCCATTTTAAGAGGAGAAACGGTTGCGGCGTTTGCGGCAACCAATACCAGCAACCCAGGTTGATCAGCGCTTTGCCAAGCGCGCTGTTTTCGTGCATCGCATTGATTTAGTGCATCACAAATGCACTATTTAAAGCGCAGCACGAACACAATCCAGCGACGTCGACACCAACCACCAACAAGATCTCAAGCATTACGGTAGTCGCTCGCGGCTCACTCAACCAAGCAGATCGGCAATATCGATCAGGCGTTGCGCCAGTTCCGACAGCTTGACGTTCTTGTCCATCGCCATGCGGCGCAACTTGCTGTAAGCCTCGTCTTCGGAAATCTTGTGCCGCTCCATCAGCAAACCCTTGGCGCGTTCGATCGTCTTGCGTTCGGCCAGCTTGAGCTTGGTGTCGGACAGTTCATTGCGCAGTTTCTGGTCGGCGTTGAAACGCGCCAGCGCCACGTCCAGCACCGGCTTGACGCGCTCAGCCTGCAAACCGGCGACGATGTAGGCGGACACACCGGCCGCCATTGCCGCTTCCATGCTGGATGGCGCGTGGTCTTCGGTAAACAGCACGATCGGGCGTGGCGCTTCGCGCGTGGCCATCACCACGTGTTCCAGCACATCGCGCGCATCCGATTCAGCATCGATGATGATCATGTCGGGCTGCAATTGCATCACGCGCTCGGGCAAATGCATATCGGCCGGGAACACGGCGACGATGTTATAGCCGGCTTCCAGCAGACCGATGCGCAAGGCGCGTGCGCGCTCATCCTGCTCCAGCGCCAGATCATCTTCGAGATCGGCTTCAGGCGAGAGCAAGGTATTGACGACGACGATGCGCAGGGAGCGCATATCGACTTTGTTATGTGAGGTCATGCAAATCAGTCAGAGGAGCAGCCGCAGGCTGCGGGACGGAATACGCTACAATCGCACGCAAGAATCGCACCAATATACCCTCATCTTCATGCTTGTCCTCGGAATCGAATCCTCCTGCGACGAAACCGGCATCGCGTTGTATGACACACAACACGGTCTGCGCGCGCACGCCCTTTACTCGCAGGTCAAGATGCATGAGGAATATGGCGGCGTGGTACCCGAACTGGCTTCGCGCGATCACATTCGCCGCGCCATCCCGCTGTTGCAGCAAGTGCTCGACGAAAGCGGCGCACAACGCGATGACATCGATGCCATCGCCTACACGCAAGGCCCGGGCTTGGCCGGCGCACTACTGGTTGGCTCATCAGTTGCGTGCGGCCTCGGCCTCGCGCTCGACAAACCCGTACTCGGCGTACACCACCTCGAAGGCCATCTGCTGTCACCCTTGCTGGCCAGCGAACCACCGGAATTTCCGTTCATTGCGCTGCTGGTATCGGGTGGTCATACACAATTGATGCGCGTGGATGGCGTCGGTCGCTACGAGATGCTGGGTGAAACACTGGACGATGCCGCTGGCGAAGCCTTCGACAAGTCGGCCAAGCTGCTCGACCTCGGTTATCCAGGCGGCCCGGCGATTTCACGCATGGCCGAATTCGGCGATCCAACCGCCTACACCCTGCCGCGCCCGATGCTGCACTCGAAGAATCTGGATTTCAGCTTCTCCGGTTTGAAAACGGCTGTGCTGACCGTCGTGAAGAACCACGGCGATGCCAACATCTGCGAACAGGACAAGGCCAACATAGCGCGCGGCTTCGTCGATGCGATTGTCGATGTGCTGACCGCCAAGTGCATGACCGCGCTCAAGCAAACCGGCCTCAAGCGCCTCGTCATCGCCGGTGGCGTCGGCGCCAACCGCCAGTTACGCGAATCGCTGAATGCCGCTGCCGCCAAACGCCACTACAAGGTCTATTACCCCGAACTCGAATTCTGTACCGACAACGGCGCCATGATTGCCTTCGCCGGCGCCATGCGCTTGCAGATCGATCCAACGCTGGCGCAAAAGGACTACGCCTTCAACGTCAAGCCGCGCTGGCCGCTCGATAGTTTGACGGCACCTTAATTTCGCTACGTCCTTTAAATACATTCAACATGCCCAATAAAAAATCCCGCCGTTGCGGGATTTTTATTTACACATATCGCCATCACTTCTTCTTGCTGCCGATACGGCTTTCCTTGCCGGCGAGCAGATTGGCAATGTTCTTCTGATGGCGGAACAACAGCAAGGCGCTCATCACCGCAATCGACAAGGCAATCGCATCCATCTCGAACATCAGCACATAAAAGAACGGCGCAAAGATCGCCGCCACGATAGCCGATAGCGACGAGTAACGGAACGCATAGGCAATGATCAGCCACGTCGCCAGTGTCGCCAAGCCGAGCCAGCCATTGATTGCCAATAGGATGCCAAGTGCTGTCGCCACGCCTTTGCCGCCGACGAAGCGGAAGAACACCGGCCACAAATGGCCAAGGAATACCGCAATCGCCACCAGTGCAATGCCTGTTTCATCGATGCCATAGGCTGCACCACAAGTCTTTGCCAGATAGACAGCGACGAAACCCTTGGCACCATCGCCGAGCAAAGTCAGCAAGGCTGCTTTCTTGTTGCCGGTACGCAGCACATTGGTCGCGCCCGGATTCTTGGAGCCGTAACTGCGCGGATCATCGAGTCGGAAGACCTTGCTCACCACCACGGCAAACGAAATCGAGCCGATCAGATAGGCGGCCAGAACAAACAACGCTGTATTCATTTCCTTCTCTTCTTTCCAATGGCTGCGTGCATGACTTCACGCAGCGTTCTTTCATTTAATCCGCCAGTGCGCATTGCACAGGCTTGGCTCCCAGCACATCGCGCAACGCTGCGGGAACCAGACTCACCAGAAAACCGCGACGTCCACCATTGATGTAGATGCGATCCAGCGCGAGGATGCTTTCTTCCACATAAACAGGCACCTCCTTGCGCGTGCCGAACGGCGACGTGCCGCCAATCAGGTAGCCGGAATGCCGGTTGGCGACTTCGGGCTTGCAGGGCTCGACAGATTTACTGCCAATCTGCCGCGCCAGATTCTTGGTCGACACCTTGCAGTCCCCATGCATGAGCACCAGCAGCGGTTTGGCCGCTTCGTCTTGCATGACCAGTGTCTTGATGACAATATGCTCATCCACCCCTAATGCACGCGACGAACCTTCGGTACCGCCATGCTCTTCGTACGCGTAAGGATGTTCGGAAAATGCCACCGCGTGGCGGCGCAGCCATTGCGTCGCGGGCGTTTCCGACACATGCTCTTTTCTTGCCATCGTGTTACGCTCAATCAAAAAAGGAGCACATTATGCAGCAAGAACTTCGCTTTGCGACTTTCAACGTCTGCAACCTGGCGCTGCCGGGGATGACATTCTACGCCGACCAGCCTCCCTACTCCGAAGCTGAGTACGAAGCCAAGATCATGTGGATTGCGCAGCAGCTCGACCGCCTCGATGCCGACGTGATCGGCCTGCAGGAAATCTTCGCGCAGACGGCAGTCAAGGATGTGCTCGCCCGCACGCAGCGTTATCGCGATGCGCACCATGTCGGCATCGATCCCGATCCGCAAGCCGACAAACTCACCCCCAGCGTCGCCCTGATTTCGCGCCTGCCGGTTGCACCAGGCGCTGGCGTGGTCACCGACCTGCCCGACAACCTCAGCATCGATATTCCCGGCGTGAACCAGCCCATGCGCCGCTTTACCCGCCCCGTGCTGCACGCACAAATCGAAGTTTCATCGGCACTGAGTATCGATGTGTACGTCTGCCACCTGAAATCCAAGCTGCCCGACTTCCGCCACGACAAGGACATCGCCCTGCCCGACCTCGCAGGCATGGCCATGCTGCGTTCCCTGATTCGGCGTGGCACCGATGCTTTGGGTCTGCGCTATCTGCTGGCGCGGCAGTTACGCACCACGCGTCGCCCCATCGTCGTCATGGGCGATTTCAACGATGTCGCCGATGCCATTTCCACGCGCATGGTCATGGGTCTGGGCCGCTACGACGCCGCCGACGAAGAACGTATCGACGACCGTCTGTTCGAGAGTTACCGCATCCAGTCGCATCGCGATCCACTACGCGATGTCGGCTATACGCATATCCATGACGGCAGCTATGAAACGATCGACCACATCCTCGTTTCCGCCGCCTTCAATCCTGAACTGCCAGGCGCGATCGGCGAAGTGCTCGATGTGCGCTACTTGAACGACCATATGCTCTTCAAGCAGCCACAGGCGACCGATCACGGGATTGTGCTTGTGCGGGTTGGCTTGTACGACAACGATGTATCGGATTTGCCGTTGGCGTGACGACGCTTATATCAAGCGATACACAGCTTATTAAAACGACGCACCACACTTTCACGAAAAGTTAGTTCGCAAGACCACTATGAATCCGTACTACATTTATGCACTCAAGGATCCACGAGGCTCTCCTGCTCAACCGTTTTATATCGGTAAGGGCACAGGCAATCGCGCTTGGGAACATACGATTAAGGTTGATCAAACTTTAAAAGGAAAGCGAATCTCGCAGATTCAGCATGACGGCCACGCAGTAGTTACGACTATTCTTGCTAATGACTTAACAGAGGTACAAGCGCTGAAATTGGAAGCAGAACTTATTTCCGCTTTCGGCACCATTTCTAATGGCGGGATTCTTACCAATACCGTTTCTCCTAGCGGACAGACGCAAAAATTCAGAAAAGATTTAGTGATTCCATCTGGCTCTGTAGAAAAAGCGCAAATCGCTCTTGAACTTCTTAAGGCGACTGTGATGGAACTCGCTCAGGCTAATCCAGAAGGCATAACAAATTCTGATGCTTCAAAAGCCTTAGGTCTTCAAAGCGATTACCTCGGAGGTTCCAAAGATTATTTGAGTTGGAGCATATTGGGACTACTCATGAAAGAAGGAAAAATGGTTCGAGGCGATTCAAGGAAACATAAAGCAACAATCAAATAATTTCCGCGACCAGTATTCGTATATAAAAAGCCCGATTGAAAAATTCAACCGGGCTTTTTAGAGGAGGAGATATCAGTTCTCGATACGCTTACTTTTTCAAATCAAACCGATCCAGCTCCATCACCTTCGTCCATGCCGCCACGAAGTCATCAATGAACTTGTCCTGGGCATCGGCACTGGCATAGACCTCGGCTTGGGCACGCAGGATGCTGTTGGAGCCGAACACCAGATCGACGCGTGATCCTGTCCATTTGGCTGCGCCGGTCTTGCGGTCGCGGCCTTCGAACAGATTCTTGTCGTCCGACATCGCTTTCCATTCCGTACCCATGTCGAGCAGATTGACGAAGAAGTCATTCGTCAACTGACCCGGACGTTGCGTGAGTACACCCAGCGTGGTGCCACCGACATTGATGTTGATGGCGCGCAAGCCACCGATCAGCACCGTCAGCTCCGGCGCAGTCAGCGTCAGCAATTGCGCCTTGTCGATCAACAGTGCTTCGGCCGGCACGGTGTAGCGGCCCTTGAGGTAATTGCGGAAGCCATCGGCAATCGGCTCAAGCACGGAGAACGATTCCACATCGGTCTGTTCTTGCGAAGCGTCGGTGCGGCCCGGCGTGAACGGTACGCTGATGTTGCGACCCGCAGCCTTGGCAGCCTGTTCGATACCCGTGTTACCCGCGAGGACAATCAGATCGGCCAGTGAGACTTGCTTGCCACCACGCGCATCACTGTTGAATTCGCTGCGAATGCCTTCGAGCACACCAATTACCTTGGCGAGTTGCTCGGGTTGATTTACGGCCCAATCCTTTTGCGGTGCGAGACGAATGCGCGCGCCATTGGCACCACCGCGCTTGTCCGAGCCACGGAAGGTCGAAGCCGATGCCCAGGCGGTACCGACGAGTTCGAATACGGTCAGGCTGGAAGTCAGCAGCTTGGCTTTCAGCGTAGCGATGTCGGCGGCATCAATCAGCGCATGCGTCACCCCAGGCAACGGATCTTGCCAGAGCAGATCTTCCTTCGGCACTTCCGGACCGAGATAGCGCGCTTTCGGACCAAGGTCACGGTGCGTCAACTTGAACCAGGCGCGCGCAAAGGCTTCAGCGAAGGCTTGAGGATTATCGAGGAAGCGACGCGAAATCTTTTCGTACGCTGGATCGAAACGCAGCGACAAATCGGTTGTCAGCATGGTCGGCTTGCGCTTTTTCGATGGATCATGTGCATCGGGAATGATAGCCTCGGCATCCTTGGCAACCCATTGATGGGCACCGGCGGGCGATTTTTCCAGCTCCCATTCGAACTTGAAGAGGTTCTCGAAGAAGTTGTTGCTCCATTGCGCAGGCGTGGTGGTCCACGTGACCTCCAGACCACTGGTGATGGCGTCGCCTGCCTTGCCGCTGCCGAATTTGCTGGCCCAGCCAAAACCTTGCTGCTCAAGATCGGCTGCTTCGGGATCGGCACCGACATTGTCTGCAGGACCAGCGCCGTGCGTCTTGCCGAAGGTATGGCCGCCAGCGATCAGCGCGACGGTTTCTTCGTCGTTCATCGCCATGCGAGCGAACGTGTCGCGAATGTCATGCGCTGCCAACAATGGATCGGGATTGCCGTCCGGGCCTTCCGGGTTGACGTAGATGAGACCCATCTGTACGGCAGCCAGCGGATTTTCCAGCTTGCGGCTGTGCACATCGCCATCAGCGTCATCTTCGGAAACCAGCACCGAGTCGTCACGCGATTTCGGCACGCCATCGGACCCATGTGCATAACGCACATCGCCGCCAAGCCAGGTTTTCTCGGCCCCCCAATAAACATCTTGATCCGGTTCCCACGTATCTTCACGGCCCCCGGCAAAACCGAAGGTGCGAAAGCCCATGGTTTCCAGCGCGACATTACCAGTCAGGATCAGCAGGTCGGCCCACGAAATGCGCTGGCCATACTTCTGCTTGATCGGCCACAGTAGGCGGCGCGATTTATCGATGTTGACGTTATCAGGCCAACTATTGAGCGGCGCAAATCGTTGTTGTCCGCGTCCGGCACCACCGCGACCGTCGCCAGTACGATAGGTACCGGCTGCATGCCAGGCCATGCGGATGAACTGCGGACCGTAATGACCAAAATCTGCCGGCCACCAATCCTGCGAATCTGTCATCAGACGGCGTAGATCGGCCTTCACGGCTTCGTAGTCGAGCTTCTTGAATTCTTCCGCATAGTTGAAACCGCTACCCAACGGATTGGATTTTGACGAATGCTGGTGCAGCAGGTCGACGCGCAACTGATTCGGCCACCAGTCGCGATTGGTGGTCCCGCCACCTGCGCCGTGTTTTGCCTGGGCGGTATTGCTACCACCGTGGTTGAACGGGCACTTGCCAGTGGATGGCTTTTCTTGGCTGTCGTTGGGGGTGCTCATGGGGGTCGGCTCCTTTGTGTGATTGTCAGGGTCGATGATAGCCAGCCCTAGCTAATAGATAAAATTAAATGTTTCTAATACTTCTATGCATTAAATCTATTAACAAGATTTACTGGCGTCGCAGCAATCCACCGTGCACGTTGATGGCATCAATGCGAAAGTCAGTGTAGCGGAGATATCTCATGCATGACGAATCAGGAAACTGTCATGCTATGAATACAAGAACTGCTCTTGGATAACGTCCCCTACGGCAAGTTGCAGAAAAAATGCGGTTGGCGAGCGCCGTAAAATGCTAGCCGCGTGGATGATGCTGCTTGTGCAGCAATTTCAGACGCTCACGCGCGACATGGGTATACACCTGCGTCGTCGAAATATCTGCATGGCCGAGCAAGAGCTGCACCACGCGCAAATCGGCACCGTGATTGAGAAGGTGGGTCGCGAAGGCATGGCGCAACGTGTGCGGCGATAGCGGCGCGTGGATATCTGCTGCCCGAGCGTGCTTCTTGATCAGCGTCCAGAACATTTGCCGCGTCATCGGGCCGCCGCGTGCCGTCACGAACAGCGCATCGGCAATCTGCCCCTCAAGGATAGCCGGGCGCGCTTCTTTCATATAGCGTTCGATCCAGGTTCGCGCTTCCTCGCCGAAGGGAATCAGTCGCGTCTTGCTGCCCTTGCCGGTCACGCGTAGCACGCCTTCATTCATGCCGACTTCAACGGTCTTGAGCAACACCAGTTCACTGACACGCAAACCACTCGCATACATAAGCTCCAGCATGGTGCGATCCCGCAAACCGAGCGGGGTACGCAAATCGGGCGCTGCCAGCAACGCCTCTACCTGCGCCTCACTCAGCACCTTGGGAATACGCGGCGGCTGTTTAGCCGAACGCATTGTCACGCATGGGTCGACCGTCATGGCGCGATGGCGAATCGCCAGTTGATAGAAACGCTTGAAGACGGCGAGACGCCGATTGGAGGTGGTGGCCTTGGTGTCAGTGTGGCAAGCGAAGAAATAAGCGTTGAGATCCTCGGCCTGCACCTGCTGCAAATGCTTGCCACGCTGCTGCGCCAGCCAGGTTGCCAGTAAGCGCAAATCGCGGCGATACGCTTCGAGCGTGTTCTTTGACAACCCGTCTTCGAGCCACAAGGTATCGCAGAAGGCATCGATCTGCGACTGACTTGCCTGCATCGGGGCGTCCATGTCAGCAGTCATCTCACCCGTCTTTTCTGCGTGCTTTTTCGTGCTCGATGCGGCCATCAGCAATATCCTGCCACCTGCTCATGCGCCAGCAACCAGCGTTTGACGCCGAGATGAAAGCCCGTTTCATCATCCGAATGCGCAAACCCGCCGAGACCACCGGCAGCTGTCACGCGGTGGCAGGGAATCACCAACGGAAACCAGTTGGCGCCACAAGCCTGTCCGACCGCGCGCGGTGCCGAGCGAATGCCGCGGGCAATATCGCCATAGGTCAGAACGTCACCACGCGGAATGGCGGAAATCGCCGCCCAGACTTTCTGCTGAAAGGCTGTGCCCGCTGGCGCCAATGGCAGATCAAAACGGTAGTCGGGATCAGCAAGGTAACGCGTCAGTTGCTCCGCCGCGCGTTCGGCGACCGCGTCGCTGGCGGCCTTTTCATGAAATGAAGGAGGCAGATAGACAATTTCGCGAATCAAACCGGCTTCACTCCGCACGCCAACGGCACCGAAGCGTGCTTCGACAATGGCGGAGAACAGCCGATCTTGTTGGGAAGAACGCATGAGAAAAGCCGTAACCGGAGAAAGTCACAGCATAAAACAAAAAGGCGCATCGCCGGTACGATGCGCCTCTCAAATACCACTCTGTATCGCCGTTGCGTATGGTGTCCATCGCAACTTGTATTCGATACAGGTCTCCTCGCTGATCCCGACATTGATGCCGTGTTGGTTTTAGCTGCTCCCCCTTCTTAGCTTGCCTGGACAAGCATGAATTCGCAGCGCTTGGGGCGATTATAGAAATGGCCAAGATTGAAAGCAAGAAATAATTCAAAACATTTCATTTGACACGATCAATGCATGATGGTGGCACTTACCATAAATATGAGAGAAGTTCTGCAAGCCCATGATTTTCAAAACAAAAAAGGCACGTCCACAGACGTGCCTTTTTCATGAAATGCAAAGCGGAATCAATCTTCCTTGAACGCCTCTTCGCGTTTTTTACGCAATGACGGCAACAGAACCACGATCAGCGCAATCACGGCCAGCGCCAGCATGGTGGCGCTGATAGGACGTTGCAGGAAAACCATCGGATCGCTGCGCGACAACAACAGTGCACGACGCAGATACTCTTCCATCATCGGACCGATGATGAAGCCCAACAGCATCGGTGCCGGCTCTGCCTGCAGCTTGGCGCAGATATAACCGAACAGACCAAACAGCGCCATCAGATAGACGTCGAAATCGCTATTGTTCAAACTGAACACGCCGATCGCGCAGAACATCAGAATCGCCGGGAACAGATGATGGTAAGGCACCATGATCATGCGCACCCACAGGCCGATCATCGGCAGGTTCAGCACGATCAGGAAGAAGTTACCGACCCACATCGAGGCGATCAGACCCCAGAACAGCGTCGGCTGCTCGGTCATCACGGCTGGACCTGGCTGAATGCCCTGAATGATCATGGCACCGATCATCAGCGCCATCACAGGGTTCGATGGAATACCGAGCGTGAGCATTGGAATGAACGATGTCTGCGCACCGGCGTTGTTCGCCGATTCCGGTGCCGCCACGCCTTCGATCGCACCCTTGCCAAACTCCTTGGAATTTTTCGATACCTTCTTCTCGATCGAATAGGCAGCGAACGAAGCCAGCATCGCACCGCCGCCCGGCAGAATACCGAGGGCTGAACCGAGCACCGTGCCACGCAGTACCGGCGCGATGATGCGCTTGAAATCTTCCTTCGCCAGCATCAGGCCCGAAACCTTCTTCATGACCAGCGTGCGACCTTCCTCGTGTTCGAGGTTGCGGATGATTTCACCAAGACCGAACATCCCCATCGCCACGATCACGAAGTTGATGCCATCGGCCAGTTCGGGCGTATCGAAGGTATAGCGTGCCGTACCGGTATTCACATCAGAGCCGACCAGACCCAGCAGCAGGCCCAGAATCACCATGCCGATCGCATTGAGCAAGGAACCGCTCGCCAGCACGACCGATGCCACCAGACCCAGCACCATCAGGGAGAAATACTCGGCAGGACCGAACTTCAACGCAAGATCAGCCAGCGGCGGCGCAAACAGTGCCAACAGCAGCGTTGCCACCGTACCTGCGAAGAACGAGCCAATCGCAGCGGTAGCCAGCGCCTTGCCGGCACGACCGTTACGCGCCATCTGATAACCATCGATTGCGGTCACGACCGAGGAAGACTCACCTGGCAAATTCACCAGAATGGCCGTGGTCGAACCACCGTATTGCGCACCGTAATAAATGCCGGCCAGCATGATGAGTGCCGAAATCGGTGGCAAGCCAAAGGTGGCTGGCAACAGCATGGCAATGGTGGCAATCGGCCCCAAGCCTGGCAAGACGCCAACGGCCGTACCGATAAAGACGCCGAACAGGCAGTAGCCCAGATTAGCGAGCGTCAGCGCGGTATCGAAACCCAGCGCGAGATTATTGAACAGTTCCATGTTTTTCCTTCTCCGCTTGTCCGATCAACCACCAAACCACGGGCCGATGATTGCCAGTGGCAATCCAAGCGCCTTGATGAAAACCAGCACGGCAAAAGCCGTGATGCCGACCGCGACAGCAAGACTGCTGCCGAGTTTGAATTTGGCGCTGGCGAATGCACTGACCATCATCAACAGCATGACGGCAATGACCAAACCGCCGCCGCGTACCGTGAAGGCAAACAGAATCACGCCCAGCAACACCAGAATGGTTTCCTTGATCGCGAAACGGCCCATGCGATCAGGCTCTTCGCGAAAGAAGGAGCGCACAATGGCAATCACGCCTACCAATGCCAGCAACCAGCCAAGCACAGTGGGAAAGTAAGCGGGACCCATGCGGCCTGCGGTACCCATCGGGTAATCGCGACCGATGATGACCGCAGCCAGTCCGAAGAAGACGAAAATGATTCCCGTCCAGAAGTCTTTGTGATGTTTGATGAATGACGGCACGTGCGCCTCCTTGTTTTGAAACTCTTCAGCCGCAATCTCTACACGGACGCCATCTCGGCGTGAAAGATTGGCAGCGCATCACGAAGAAATGCCGGCATTGCGGGCCGGCACTTCTTCAGATGGAATAGCGGGAAAATCAGTCCGCGTAGACGCCGGCTTTCTTGATGATTGGCGCCCATTTCGCGATCTCTGCCTTCAGATGCGCACGCAGCGCTTCGGGCGTGGCTTTGTCGCTTGCCACCGGCTCGGTACCGAGATCGGCAAAACGCTGAATGACGGCAGGATCTTTCAGGGCAGCCTTGAGCGCGGTCGACAATGCATCAACTACTGGCTTCGGCGTACCTTTTGGTGCATACAAACCGTGCCAGACGGCCACTTCAAAGCCAGGCAGACCAGCTTCGTTCATGGTTGGCAGGTTTGGCAGCGATGGCACGCGTGTCTTGGTGGTCACGGCATACGCCTTCACCTTGCCGCTCTTGATCTGGCTGGTGGTGTTGGTGGTCTGATCGCACATGAAATCAACCTGGCCGCCGAGGATATCGTTCATCGCAGGACCGGTGCCCTTGTAGGGAACCGTGGTCAACTCGGTATCGATCGCCGTCATAAACAGCATGCCGCACAGATGCGAGGCCGAACCCACGCCCGCGTTGGCATAAGTGACGTTTGCCTTGTGCGCCTTGACGTAGGTCAGCAGTTCCTTGAAGTCCTTGGCTGGGAAATTCGCACGGGCGATGAAGGTCATCGGCACATCGGTGATCAGGCCGATCGGCTCGAAATCGTCGACGGCGTTGTAGCTGAGTTTGCGATACAGCGAAGGCGCGGTCGACATGCCGATGTGATGCAGGAACAAGGTGTAACCGTCGTTCGGCGATTTCGCTACACGCGCAGCACCGATCGTGCCACCGGCGCCACCGACGTTTTCGACGATGATGGTTTGCTTGAGCGAATTGCCCATCGACTGGGCGACCAGACGTGCCACCGTATCGGTAGGGCCGCCGGCTGCAAACGGCACGACCATGGTGATCGGCTTGTTCGGATAATTTTGGGCAGAAGCGCCAAAGGCACTGGCAAGCAATGTGAGTCCGGCCAGCGTCTTGAGGATCTTGTTACGCATGTGATGTCTCCTGAATTGGATTTATTTTGGGATCGTGGATGGACGACGATCGCGACGCCATCTGCCTTTTTGCCTTGACGGGTCATGCCGACATAACGATTTGAATCAAACAGATATGTCAGCTGCCCGCTATAGCACCTTCAATCGCGCCTCATTTTATGAATGGAACCTTTCACGAGGCTTGCGTGAGCCAAGACTAACCATTTTATTTGTAGCCCGCAACAAAGTTTACGCAGGGAACCATGACAGTGTCGCGCATCGACAAAGTAAAAAAGCCGCTTGTAAACAGGGGGAATGGATGGTGCGCCGTGATCGCGCATCATCTAATAGGGGATAACACTTACTCCGAAGGACGAATGCGGCTTGCTTCCGTATAGACAGCGGAAACAATCGCCTTGCCGATACGGTTTTCCAGATCCGTGCGGACTGGCTGCAAGGCTTGTCGCCATGCCTGCTCTTCGCTACTCGTCAGGACATGAATACGCAGATTGGGATTTTTTCTCAGGAGCGAGAGGGCATGGGCATTGTCCTGCTCCACCAGATCGTTCCCGTAAGCCGTGGCTTCGCGCATGGCGCGCTCGATGATGGTGCGCGAAGTCGAAGGCAGGTTGTCCCAGAATTTCTTGTTGACGACGACGGCACTGCCCATGTAACCGTGATTGGACACAGTGAGATTCGTCTGTACCTCATCCAGCTTGCGCGTGTAGATGCTCAAGGGAATGCCCTCACTGCCATCAATCAGCTTCGCCTTCATCGCCAGATGAATCTGCTTGCTTTCGATGATTTGCGACGTGGCGCCGAGCACATCCATCTGCTTGTCAAGCACGCGCGAGGGATAGATGCGCATTTTCATGCCGACGAAATCCGCAGGCATGCGCATGGGCCGATTGCCCGTCATGACCTTGAAGCCATTATTCCAGTAAGCCAGGCCAACCATCCCCTTGCTTTCAACCTTCTTCAACATGGCCTTACCGATCGGACCATCCGTGACCCGCGACACCATCGTGCGATCACGGAACAGGAAAGGCAGATCAAAGACTTCGAATTCCTGGATGCCGAATTGCGAAAGGCGTGACAGCGTGGGTGCGGCCATCTGGATGGCGCCGAGTTGCAGCGCTTCCAGCTCGTCGGTTTCTTTATATAACAGGTTGTTGGGATAGACATCGACGCGAATGCGACGCTGACTTGCTTGCTCGACGATTTCCTTGAAGCGTTGTGCGGCCTTCGCCTTTGGCGTATCGATTTCAGCGACCAGACTGAACTTGATGACGGTGGTAGTTTGCGCAGATACGGTTGCACTGACCAGTAACAGCAACAGGCCGAGCACAAACAGATGCAAATTCCTTGCTATTTTCATGCGCGAAATGGGGAGTCTCGAATTATAGTTTTGTTGGTACTATGCGCAGTCGCCTGAACGGTCACAAGTGTGGAAAACCGCAGACACTAGGATCGCATGCATTACAAGCGTATCGTGACGCCTGCATGAACCATACCGCGATGCCTCGGGTCATGCAATGCCTTCCCGCAACAAGCGTATCGGGCCATGTGCCTTTCGCCTATTCCTATGATGTCAAAACAGCTACGCTTTTCCAACTTCAGCTTTCCCAGCCGCAAGCAGGCATGGCGCTGGCTGTTGCCGCTCTTTCTCGGCCTGCTTTTCATCACCACCCTGATCTGGCTGCCGATCCATGAAAAGGAACAGGAAACCGCCGAGCGCCAGGAACAACTGGTCGCCGATTCGTTGTGGGTGGAGCAAACCATCCGTTTTCAATTGCAGCGCAATGAAGAAAGCCTGAGCCTGATGGCGGCCGAGGTCGCCGCCGGCTATCTGAAAGGCCGTCGCCTGCAAGAGCGCATGGAAAATCTGATCCGCAACAATCACGAAATCCATCGCATCATTTATCTGGACACCAACGGCAAGCTGCTGACCTCGACAGATGAAACCCTGATGTCGCTCGACAGCCTGTCTACGCCTTCGCGTCAGGCAGATCAACGAGCCCGCACCACACGCTCCGCACTCTACAGTCAGCCTGCCGCCGACAAGACGGGCCCGGTCATGCTCGATTATCACGTACCGATCTTCGTCGATGAGCAATACGCGGGCAGCATCATCGCCAGCTATCTGGCTTCCAGCATTCTGGACGACATGGTGCCGTGGTGGTTCGCGCAGGACAACGAGATTGCGCTGACCGACATCCATGGCACCGTCATCCACAAGCGCGCGTCAGGTGGCGCGGGCCGTGGCATCTATACCCATCGACGCGCATTGAACCTGGCCGGTGTGTCATTGCAACTGGCAACCGACAGCATCAAGGGCGCGCCCAAGCTGCTGCCGAGCCTGCTGGTCGACGCCATCATCTTGCTATCGGTCGGGCTGATGTGGAGCCTGATCGCGCTGTGGCGCGACATCAACCGACGCAACGCCGCCGAATCGGCATTGCGCGAACAGGTATCGTTCCGGATGGCGATGGAAAACTCGCTGATCACCGGCTTGCGCGCACGCGACCTCGATGGTCGCGTCACTTACGTCAACCCGGCCTTCTGCGAAATGGTTGGCATGCCGGCCGAGCAAATTGTCGGCAAATATCCGCCGATGCTCTACTGGGCGCCCGAGGCCATGAACGAATACCAGCGCCGTTTTGCACAGGTGGTGGCCGGCACCGTGACACCTCAGGGTTTCGAAACCGTGCTGCGACATGCCGACGGCACGCGCATTCCCGTCCTCTTCTTCGAATCGCCGCTGGTGGACGATACCGGCAAACAGACCGGCTGGATGGGATCGATCCTCGACATTTCGGACCGCAAGCGCGTCGAAGACCTGAACCGTCAGCAGCAGGAAAAACTGCAGGCCAGCGCACGTCTGGCCACCATGGGTGAAATCGCTTCGACGCTGGCGCATGAACTGAACCAGCCACTAGCCGCCATCTCCAGCTACACAACGGGCGCGCTGAACATGCTCGACAGCAAGCATCCGAAGAATCTGGATTTCGGCATGATGCAGGAAGCATTGGAAAAGACCAATGCACAAGCCCAGCGCGCCGGTCAGATCATTCGCAGCGTGCATACCTTCGTCAAGAAACGCGAACCGATGCGCGCACCGATCACCGTGGCCGAACTGATCGAAGCTGTCACGCCGCTGGTCGAGTTGCAGGCGCAAAAATATTTCGTCTCCATCGAAATGGACGTACCGGAAGATTTGCCTCCCGTACTCGCCGATCGCGTGCTGCTGGAACAGGTGCTGCTGAACCTGACGCGTAACGCCATTGAATCCATGCAGAACGTGCCGCCGTCCAAGCAAGTGCTACGCATCACGGCGGCCACCAATGATGGCTCGCCGCGCAATGTGATCGTTTCCATCATCGATCAGGGACATGGCATTTCGCCCGATGTCGCATCGCGCCTGTTTTCACCGTTCTTTTCTACCAAAGCGGATGGCATGGGCATGGGTCTGTCGATCTGCCGCACTGCCATCGAATTCCACGGTGGCGCACTCACGCACGAAGACAATCCAGGCGGCGGCACGATTTTCCGCTTCTCGCTACCGGCCTATGTCCCAGCCTTGCACAACCGCTGGATAGGATCGACCATGCGCGCCAGCACAGACCAGCTAAAATAACGCTTCTTTAACACGTACCGCTTTTGCTTCGTGCACGATACGCATCTTTATCGTGGCATGAAAATGTCGTAAACCTCTGCCGTTGACGACATGGCTGACTGACAGGATTTTTGCAATGCTGCACATTATTGACGACGAAGAAGTGATCCGCGATTCGCTGCTATGGCTAGCCAAGTCGCGTGGCATTCCCGCCATCCCGCACGAAAACGGCAAGGCATTTCTCGCCATGCTTGACACCATGCAACGTACTGGCGCCCAGGGCCATGCCCTGCTGCTGGATGTGCGCATGCCCGATCTGAGCGGCATTGCCCTGTTCGATCTGCTGGCCACGCGTGGCCTGACGCAAACCTTCCCCGTCATCTTCCTGACTGGTCATGGCGACGTGCCGATGGCGGTCGATGCACTCAAGCGTGGCGCCTTCGACTTCTTCGAGAAACCATTTAACGACAACAAGCTCATGGACCGCGTTCAGGAAGCCTTGATCGCTTCCGAAGAAGCGATTGCCAGCGCCGCGATTCATACGCGTCTGGCGGCGCTGTCAAGCCGTGAACGCGAAGTGCTGGACCTGATCCTCGAAGGCAAGATGAACAAGGTGATCGCCGACAAGCTCGGCATTTCGATGCGTACCGTGGAAGTCCATCGTGCACACATCTTCGACAAGATGAACGTCAAGACAGCGGTGGAACTGGCGCGGCTGCTGAAGTAAAACAACGGCGTGCCACCCGAAACAACATCCGAAGGCGAGCTGCATGCTCGCCTTCATTATTTTTCAAGCCGCAACAATGCGCTTCGTGTTTTACTGACGATCTTTGATTGATTGCCGAATCGATACCTGCTTAACGGCCCATTCGCCCATCACGATCTTCCATGCATATCGTCAACCTTCTGCTGCCGGACTTTTTGCTGATTCTGTTCGGCGCGCTCCTGATTCGCGTCACGAAATGGGGTACGCCATTTTGGGAAGGCATGGAGAAGATGATCTATTACATCCTCTTCCCTGCACTGCTGTTCTATTCCACCGCTCGCTCGCCTATCGATTTCTCGAAAACCGGTACCTTTCTGCAGATTGCGCTGGCCGCGTGTATCTCCGGCATCGTGTTCGGCTGGTTCGCCAAACCGCTGTTCAAGGCCAAGCCGATGATGTTCGAATCGGGTGTGCAGACGGCCTTCCGTTTCAATTCATATATCGCACTGGCGATCGCCAGTCGTCTCGGCGGCCCCGAAGGCACCTCGCTGATGGGCCTGATCATCGGTTTTGCCGTACCGCTCTGCAATATGGCGGCAGTGCATGCGCTCGTGAAAGACAAGGGCGGGCTGCTGCTTGAACTATTGAAGAATCCGCTGCTGGTGGCAACGTTGAGCGGAGTGCTATTCAATCTGGCCGGTCTGCATCTGCCGGAACTGGCATCGGCTTTCCTGTCGCGCCTCGGCAATGCGTCGATTGCACTGGGCCTGATCATGGTCGGTGCAGGCCTGCGCATGACGGGGCTGCACGAATCCAAGGGCATCGCCGCATGGTTCCTCACAGTGAAACTGCTGGTTGTGCCTGCCATTACCTACGGACTCGGCATCTGGGCCGGACTCTCGCAAGAGCAATTGACGCTGGTGGTAATGTTTGCCGCGCTACCGACCGCATCGAGCTGCTACGTGCTGGCCGTGCGCATGGGTGGCAACGGGCCGTTCACGGCATTCCTGATTTCTGCCAGCACCTTGCTGTCGATGGCAAGTTTGCCTCTGTGGCTGGCACTGCTACAGTAATGCCTCGCGCAAGTGCATGCTGGCTAATCCACGCCTGCGTACTACCCGCCCTCGCCAACCGGACATTCGCATGACCCAAACCATCCACGCCCATCTGCATGAAGAAGCCGCCACACTCGCGCTTGGCAACGCACTGGCGGCCGCAATCATGCCCGGCCTCACGATTTACCTACATGGCGATCTGGGTGCCGGCAAGACTGCACTCACGCGCGCATTGCTGCATGCATTGGGTCATACCGGCCATGTCAAGAGCCCGACCTACACACTGGCCGAGCCCTACGCGATCACGACAGCGAACGGGGTGTTGACGGTGATTCATTTCGATCTGTATCGCATGAGCAGCGCCGAAGAGTTTCTCGATGCAGGTTTTCGGGAACATTTCAACGCAGAAACCGTCTGCATCATCGAATGGCCGGAAAAGGCCGAAGGCGTCCTGCCCGATCCCGATCTGCGTATCAGCCTCGCAGTCGCGGGTCAGGGGCGTGATGTAGAATTGCTGGCGTTGTCCGATCAAGGTATTGCATGTCTGAACCGACTGAAATTCGCTCCCAATCTGTAATCGCCAAGCGACGCCGGACGGTCTTGAAGGCCGGCAGCACGCTCCTCATTTCCCTGCTGACGCCGATCACGGCACGTGCCGCCCAGATTCTGGCGGTGCGCATGTGGCCGGCAGAAGACTACACACGCGTCACGCTGGAAAACGATACTGATCTCAAGACGCAGCATTTCACGCTCGACAATCCTGATCGGCTGGTCAT
Source organism: uncultured Oxalicibacterium sp. (assembly GCF_913776015.1). Classification (GTDB taxonomy): domain Bacteria; phylum Pseudomonadota; class Gammaproteobacteria; order Burkholderiales; family Burkholderiaceae_D; genus Oxalicibacterium. Next base: position 99,127 of record NZ_CAJYMD010000067.1, read on the forward strand.
CGACATCGAAGGCATCGACCTCAATCCGACACTGAAGAGTCTGGTCGCCAAGGTGCAGGCCAACGATCCGTATGTCAGCAAGATCCGCGTCGGGCAAAACAAGCCGCATGTGGTACGGCTGGTGTTCGATCTGAAGGAAAAGATCAATCCGCAGGTGTTCACGCTGGCACCTGTCGGCGAATATCAACATCGTCTGGTATTCGATCTTTATCCGGTCAATCCGCCCGATCCGATTGCCGCATTGATTCGCGACGGCAAATGGTCGATCGACGACCCGGTTGCAGAGGCCGTACCTTCATCGCCTTCGCCAGCGCCGGCACCGAACACGCCTTCTGCGCCACCGATGGCGGAAGTCTCCCCACCCGTGCCGGAAACCAAGCCCGGACGCAAACCGCAAGTTTCCCGCATGCTGACGATCGCACTCGATCCCGGCCACGGCGGTGAAGACCCGGGCGCCATCGGTGCACGCGGCAGTTATGAAAAACACGTCGTGCTGTCGATCGCCAAACGCCTGAAGGCCAAGCTCGAACGTGAACCCAATATGCGCGTGATGCTGACGCGCGACGGCGATTTCTTCGTGCCGCTCGGCATGCGTGTGCAAAAGGCGCGGCGTGTGCAAGCCGACCTGTTCGTGTCGATCCACGCCGATGCCTTTGTAAAACCGACTGCCAATGGTTCATCGGTCTTTGCCCTCTCGGAAAAAGGCGCAAGCTCGACCGCCGCACGCTGGCTGGCGAACAAGGAAAATGCGGCCGATCTGATCGGCGGCGCCAACCTCAAAGCGGGTGCCGACAAGCAATTAGCCAGCGTGCTGTTCGATCTTTCGACTACCGCGCAGATCAACGACAGCCTGAAACTGGGCAAGGCCGTGCTACAGGAAATCGGCGGCATCAACCGCCTGCACAAGAATGCGGTCGAACAGGCCGGATTTGCGGTGTTGAAAGCGCCGGACATTCCCAGCATCCTGATCGAAACCGCCTTCATCTCCAACCCCGAAGAGGAAGCGCGCCTCAACGACAATGCCTATCAGGACCGCATGGCCGAGGCCATCGCACAAGGTATCAAACGCTACTTTGCGAAGAATCCGCCGCTGGCAAAAGGCCGCATGATGTAAAAAAGGCGTGGATCAAATCCACGCCTTTTTCTTTGCTCCGTGCTTCAGGAAGGCTTGCGTGCAAAGCGCTTGCCGAACTTCCACAACACACCGATCAGCACCGGACCCGCCGCCGCGGCAACGCCAATCAAAACGATTGAACTCAAGTGGTCGCGAATGATGGGAATGTTGCCGAACAAATAGCCGGCCGTCACCAAACCCACGATCCACAACAGCGCACCCGTGCAATTGAACAACTGGAATTTACCGAAGGTCATTTTCGATACGCCCGCCACGAAAGGCGCGAACGTGCGCACGATGGGCAGGAAGCGCGCCAGCACCAGAAACTTGCCGCCGTGGTTTTCATAAAAGGCGTGCGTGCGTTGCAATGCATTGCGATCCAGCCAGCGGTAGTCGTGCGTATAGACCTTGTCGCCAATGGCAGAGCCGATCCAGTAATTGACCGTGTTGCCCAGAATGGCTGCGACGCTCAGCAAGAAAATCAGCAAGCCCAGATGCATGGCACCGCTGGCGCAAAAAGCGCCCGCGATGAACAGCAAGGTATCGCCCGGCAGAAAGGGGAAAATCACGAGTCCGGTTTCACTGAAGATGATGGCGAACAGGACCAGATAAATGAGGGGGCCGTATTGTGCGATGAAGACACCGAGATACTTGTCGACGTGCAAGATCATGTCGACCAACTGCATGAATTCCATAATTCTCCTTGGTTGCCCGCACATGATACCTGAGCCATGAAATGTGGTCAGAACGACATCAGAAATCGTCGCACCACCGCAGCCATGAAGAATGTCAGGCACAGCGCATCCTTCCGCAGTCGCCATCCGTAGCCGCTATAATGCGGCGATGCATGCCACCCAGTCTTCCCATCGGCCGATCCAGCCGCTTTCCGACCAGCTCATCTCGCAAATCGCCGCCGGCGAAGTGGTCGAACGTCCTTCCGCAGTCGTCAAGGAACTGCTCGAAAACGCGCTCGACGCCGGTGCCACGCAAATCACGGTGCGGCTCGAACAAGGCGGCGTCAAGCGCATTGCCATCACGGACAACGGCCGCGGCATCCCGCCCGAGCAGATGCCACTGGCACTGGCGCGTCACGCAACCTCCAAGATCGCCTCGCTGAATGAACTCGAAAACGTCGCCACACTGGGTTTTCGTGGCGAAGCGCTGGCTTCGATCGCCTCGGTCGCGCAATTGACGCTGACCTCGCGCACTGCCGATGCCCCGCATGCATGGGAAATCGTCGGCAATCACAATGCGCAGGTAGCACCATCGTCCGGTGCAGTCGGTACCACCATTGATGTGCAGGACCTTTATTTCAATACGCCGGCGCGCCGCAAGTTTCTGAAAACCGAACAGACCGAGTTCGGCCATTGCGCCGAAGTCCTGCGACGCATTGCATTGTCGCGCCCTGACGTCGCTTTCTCGCTCACGCACAACGGCAAGACGGTCGATCACTGGAATGTGACCGACATTGCCAAGCGCAGTGCACACGTTCTCGGCAATGACTTCGCCGGTGCCCGCCTGCCGATCGAAGCGCAAGCCGGTCCGCTCACGTTGTCGGGCTTCATCGGTTTGCCGACTGCCGCCAAGGCACGCGCCGATGCGCAGTATTTCTATGTCAATGGCCGCTTCGTGCGCGACAAGCTGCTCACCCATGCGGTGCGCTCGGCTTATCAGGATGTGCTGCATGGCGACCGCTATCCGTCCTATGCGATCAGCCTCGATCTCGATCCGGCGCTGGTCGATGTGAACGTGCATCCGTCCAAGATCGAAGTGCGCTTCCGTGACAGTCGTGCCGTGCACCAATTCGTGTTCCATGCAGTACAGCGTGCACTGGCGCAAACCTCGGCTACGGCGCACGGTGTCGCGCCGGCACCGACACCCGCTTCGTCCTCGGTGTTGCCATGGCTGCGCGAACAGCAACAGACATCGTTCAGCAGTCAATTCGCCGGTAGTGGTGGTTTTGGTGTCGCGCAAACAACCGCGAATTACGGCGCACTGTTCTCGACTTCGCAAACCGACAGACCTGCGTTCTCAGCTACTTTTACCGACACCGTAACTGGCTCGCCTGTCGATACCATTGGCTTGCCATCGAACAGCACGATGTCGGATGAGGAAGAACATCCGCTAGGCTTCGCGCTGGCGCAGCTGCACGGCATCTTCGTGCTCGCACAAAACCGCAAGGGCTTGGTGCTGGTCGACATGCACGCCGCTCATGAACGTATCCTCTACGAGCAATTGAAGAACGCGCTCGACAGCGATGCCATGCAAGTGCAACCGCTGCTGATCCCCGTGACTTTCTATGCAGATGAAGTCGAAGTCGGCACCGCTACCGAAAGCCAGGACATCCTGCGCTCTCTGGGATTCGACATCACGCCACTGTCGCCAACCACACTTGCGGTACGCGCCGTACCGGCATTGTTGAAGAATGCCGATGCGCAATCGCTGGCGCGCGATGTCCTGCGCGACGTACGCGAATTCGGCGGTTCACGGATACTGGTAGAGCGACGTAATGAAATGCTCGGCACACTGGCCTGCCATACCGCCGTGCGCGCCAATCGCAGCCTGACCATCCCCGAAATGAATGCGCTGTTGCGCCAGATGGAAATTACCGAACGAGCAGACCAATGCAATCATGGCCGTCCGACTTGGGTACAACTGGGTCTGTCCGACCTGGACAAACTGTTCCTGCGCGGCCAGTGAATCGCGTAGTCGCATGAACATCTCCGCGCACAAACCGTTGGCTGTTGCCATCATGGGCCCGACAGCGTCGGGCAAGACTGCCGCCGCACTCAAGATCGCACATCATCTGCCGAGCGAAATCATTTCGGTCGATTCCGCACTGGTCTATCGCGGCATGGATATCGGTACGGCCAAGCCGACCATCGAAGAGCGCGCACAGGCCCCGCATCACCTGATCGACATTCTCGATCCGCTCGATGCCTATTCGGTCATGCAGTTTCGCAACGATGCGATTCGGCTGGTCGCCGACATCCAGTCGCGTGGCAAATTACCGCTACTGGTCGGCGGCACCATGCTGTACTTCAAAGGCTTGCGTGACGGTCTCGACGATCTGCCGCAAGCAGATCCCGCGATTCGTGCCGCACTCGATGCCGAAGAAGCAAAGCACGGTACGCCCGCCATGCATGCACGACTTGCCCTCGTCGATCCTGTCACGGCAGCACGACTCAAACCCAACGATTCGCAACGCATCCAGCGCGCGCTGGAAATCCATCAGCTCACCGGCCAGCCCATGTCTTCCCTGCTGGCACGCGCACCGAAAGAGGAATTGCCTTTCGATCTCTTGCCGATTGCACTCGAACCGTCGGATCGCAGTGTGCTGCATCGTCGCATTGCACAGCGTTTCGATGCGATGCTGCGCAATGACGCTCTGATCGATGAAGTCCAAGCCTTGCGCAAACGCGGCGATTTGCATCCGGGCCTGCCTTCCATCCGCTGTGTTGGCTATCGCCAGACCTGGGATTATCTGGATGGCTATTACGGCATGGCCGAATTGCGTGAAAAAGGCATCGTTGCCACGCGCCAGCTCGCCAAACGGCAAATCACGTGGCTGCGCGCCATGCCGGACCGCATCGTCGTGGATTGTCTGAGCACCAATGCCCCAACTATCATTTTGCAAACCATACAGCGCAGTTTGTCCCGTTTGTCATCCTGATACGCCCGCATCTTGACGGACACACAACCACGAGACGATGGTTGACAAGCCTTCTGAAAACACCCATAATCGCGGGCTATCTGGTGATATAGCTCAGTTGGTTAGAGCACAGCACTCATAATGCTGGGGTCGGTGGTTCAAATCCACCTATCACCACCAAGACATGTTCTTCGGAACGTCCTAAAACCCGTTTCACGCTTCGGCTGGAACGGGTTTTTTGTTTTCATTCGCAGAAATTGCTTTCCGAAGCGCACGATTTGTAGGAACCTGTGTCTACAACTGCGCATCACCCTTCCCGGCCAAGCTTCTTCGGTCTGAGTCCACCACACTTTCTTCAGGAATATGGAACCATCCTCTACCGATCTGAGCTGGCTGTCCGGCGGCGGCGACATGGGCAAACTGATCCGCTCGATGGACTGGTCGCAAACGGCACTCGGCCCGGTCGAGACCTGGCCCCAAAGCCTTCGCACCTCGGTCAGCCTTTGCCTTTCTTCCACTTTTCCGATCTTGGTAGCATGGGGGCCGGAAGATATCCAGATCTACAACGATGCCTATCGCCCCATCTGCGGCGATCTGCATCCTGCATCGATGGGACAGAACTTCAAGATCTGCTGGGCTTCGGCCCTGCCGGTCGTCGGCGATGCCTTTGATCGTGCGCATGAGGGTGAAGGCACTTACATTCGCGATCAGCGCATGTTCCTCGATCGCTACGGCTATCTGGAAGAAGCGTTCATGACGTTTTCGTTTTCGCCGATCCGTGTCGAATCCGGCAATGTCGGCGGCGTCTTCCACCCGATTTCAGAAAGCACGGACAAGGTTCTCGCAGCGCGCCGGACACAAGGCTTGCGCGAACTGACGGCGCACATCGCCAAGTCACGGACTGTCACAGAACTCTGCACGGTGACGGCGGAACAGCATCCGGCATTGCAACTCGATCTGCCATTTCTACTGATCTATACCTTCGACGACGATGGCACGACCTTGCAGTTGGGCGGCCATGCCGGCTTGCCTGTGGGTTGCCCGCTGACCATCGACAAGGTTGCCATCGATCAGGCATCGACTTGGCCATTCGGGCAGACGATCGAGAACGGCACGCTGACGGTGTTGTCCGATCTGGCTGCACGCTTTGGCGATTTCGTGTGCGAACCCTATCCGGAAGCGCCACACACGGCGGTGCTCTTACCCATCACGGTTGCAGGGCAGGAGAAACCGTTCGGTTTCGTGGTCGCTGGCGTGAGTGCGCGCCGCGCACTCGACAAGGATTACGAAAGTTTTTACGAATTGCTGATGAATGCCTTCAACACGGCCGTCGGCAACATCGTCGCCTACGAGCAGGAACAGAAACGCGCCGAGGCACTGGCTGCCATCGATCGCGCCAAGACGGTTTTCTTTTCCAATGTGTCGCATGAATTCCGCACGCCACTGACACTGATGCTGGGGCCGCTCGAAGATGCGCTGGCCGATACCGAAGAAGTGCTCAGCGAGACGCAGCGCGAACGACTGGATGTCACGCATCGCAATGCCCAGCGCTTGCTGAAACTAGTCAATGGCTTGCTGGATTTTTCGCGTATCGAAGCCGGACGCATCCAGGCACACTATGTCAAAACCGATCTCGCACGACTGACCGAAGACCTGGCCAGTGTATTCCGTTCAGCAATGGAAAAGGCCGGACTCGACTATCGCGTCAGCGTTGCGCCAACGACAGAAGATGTCTATGTCGATCGCGACATGTGGGAGAAGATTGTCTTCAATCTGCTGTCGAATGCTTTCAAATTCACGCTGCAAGGCAGCGTGAACGTCCATCTGGCGCAAGAAGACGATACGGTGCGCTTGTCGGTTCACGATACCGGCACAGGCGTGCCGGCGCATGAGTTGCCACGACTGTTCGAACGTTTTCATCGCATTGAAACAGCACAAGGCCGCACCTATGAAGGCTCGGGCATCGGCCTAGCGCTGGTGCAGGAATTGGTAAAGCTGCACGGTGGCAGTATCGATGCAGAAAGCACGCTCGATGTCGGCACGACATTCCATGTCACCCTGCCGCTGGGCCACGAACACCTGCCCGCCGAGAACGTCAGTCATACCGATAGCGAGCCAAATGCATCACACAAAGGTGCTGCCTTTTTGCAGGAAGCATTGAGCTGGCTGCCCGACGCTGCGACGAAAACCGTCGCGCTCGCACAGACGGCAGAAACAACTGCCGAGACCCTGCTCACGCAACCGGCGCGCATCCTGATCGCCGACGACAACAGCGACATGCGTAGCTACATTCGCCATCTGTTTGAAAAACAGGCCATTGTCGAAACCTGTGCCGACGGCGAAGAAGCCTATGAAGCCATCTTGCGTTCACCACCTGATCTGTTGCTGAGCGATGTCATGATGCCGCGTCTCGATGGTTTCGGTCTGATTCACAAGATACGCAATACGCCCGAGATACACGATGTGCCGATCATCCTGCTTTCGGCGCGCGCTGGCGAAGAGGCACGGCTGGAAGGCCTGCAGGCAGGCGCAGATGACTATCTGGTCAAACCTTTTTCGGCCAAGGAATTACAGGCGCAGGCGCAACGTCAGATCCACATCAGCCGGCAACGCAAGGCGAGTCGTCATGTTCTGGAAGAAAACGTGCGCTACTTCCAGTCCTTGGTCGATTCGTCGCCAGCCATTCTCTGGCTGACCGACGATAAAGGCATGTGTACCTATCTGAGCCGTCGCTGGCAAGACTACACCGGACGCAATGCCAAAGACGATCTTGGCACGGGCTGGCAGGAAGCAATTCACCCAGCAGATGCCGCCGCGATTGGCGCGCAGTTTGCGCAAGCCGTTGCAGATCGAACGCGCTTCAGTTTTGACTATCGCCTGTTGCGTCGCGACGGCGAATATCGCTGGGTCGTCGATGCAGGCTCCCCCTATTTCGATGAACACAACAATTTCATCGGTCATGTTGGAACGCTGGTGGATATTCATGACACCAAGGTACTCGCCGACGATCTATCGGAAAGCAATCGCCGCCAAAGCGAGTTTCTCGTCACGCTGGCGCATGAGCTGCGCAATCCGCTAGCACCCATTCGCAACGGCCTCGAACTGTTGCGCATGAGCGAAGGCAAGCTCAAAAACGCGGCAAACGTACAGCGCATGATTGAACGTCAAGTTGGTCATCTGACCCATTTGGTCGATGATCTGCTGGATACGGCGCGTATCACGCGTGGCAAGATCAACCTCAAGAAAGCTGACACCTCACTCAACGAAGTGCTAGGGGATGCAATCGAGATTAGCATGCCGCTGATCGAGGCCAGCCGTCACCGTCTGACGGTAGACAATGCCGATCGCAACCTGCATCTCGCCATTGATCGTCACCGCATTGCACAAGTCGTCAGCAATCTTCTTAACAACGCTGCCAAGTACACGCCTGCAGGTGGCAACATCCATCTATCGGTTACGCAGAATGCAAAACAGGTTGTGATCAGCGTCAGGGACGACGGTGTCGGCATTCCGACGGATGCTCTGGCAACAGTATTCGGCATGTTCACGCAGATACCAAACCATATTGAACGCGCTCAGGGCGGCCTGGGAATCGGGCTGTATCTGGTCAAGCGACTGGTGGAATTACACGATGGCGACGTTCGCGTGGAAAGCGCTGGCAGTGGTCTTGGCAGCAACTTTATCGTCACGCTGCCGCTACGCCAAAGCATTCCTGAACAAGCGCCTCAGGCGGTAGAAAAACCAGAAACCGGAAATCCGGCATCGTTGCGCATCCTCGTGGTGGACGACAATGAGGATGCTGCATCCAGCCTGGCAGAAATCATGACGCATTATGGGCATCAGACAAGAGCAGTCCATCGTGGCCGGGAGGCGCTGCTAGCGAGCATGACTTTCAAGCCGCAAATGGTGTTTCTCGATATCGGCTTACCCGACATGACGGGCTATGAAGTGCTTGAACAGCTCCAAAAGCTGCCTGATTTGCACAACACGCTTTTCGTGGCGCTAACCGGCTGGGGATCGGAGGCCGATATCGTGCAGGCAAAGCAAGTGGGCTTTCATCACCACTTGACGAAACCCGCTTCGGTAGAAGCGCTTGGGGTATTGCTTGCCACACGCCCCCAAGATGATACGTTCGGTTCACAACGCGGCGCACAACTGCATTGATAAGAACAGGAGCGTTGCCGCACAGGGTGGCACCGCGCCGCAGCCAACAAAAAAAGCCGTGAAAGCTTGTGCGATCACGGCTTGATTCAAGACAGCCTGCGTAAAAGCCGCAGGTGTCGGTCGCGCTTACTCTTCCAGCAGGCTGCGCAGCATCCACGCCGTTTTCTCGTGCACTTCCAGACGACGCGTCAGCAGATCGGCCGTTGGTTGGTCGTTCGCCTTGTCGACGATGGGGAAAATGTTTCGGCCAGTACGTGCAGTCGCTTCATGCGCTGCCACCAAATACGCCACCATATCCATGGCTTTGGGCACACCGGCGACTTCCTTGACTGTAGCCAGTTTGGCAAATTGGGCATAGGTGCCCGGCGCAGCATAACCGAGTGCGCGAATGCGTTCGGCGATTTCATCGAGCGCGGCCCATTGTTCGGTGTACTGCGTCATGAACATGGTGTGCAGGCTGGTGAACATCGGGCCCGTCACGTTCCAATGGAAGTTATGCGTCATCAGGTACAGCGTGTAGCTGTCGGCCAGAAAGCCCGACAGTCCCTCGGCGATCTTGGCGCGGTCTTTTTCGGAAATACCGATATCGATCTTGGTTGGATTGGTTTTCTTGGTTGCCATAGTGGTAGTCCCCATCAAAGTGGAATCATGATCATACTGAATTTTCTTGATACAAGCACAAGCCTCGCGGATGTATTGAAACGGCCGACATGCAGGCGGTAAGCGGCAGGGCTGCGTGATATCATGCGGGTTCGCGAAAACAGGCGATTCGATGCAGTATGGCATGTCTTGTTTCGCACAGTCCGTGCGCTTTCGAACCGGTTGCGCGGCGTGCCCATGCGGGCCAGTCTCTTCTGAACACCATCATTTCATGCCGCTCATGCCGCTGTTTCGTCTTGTCATCTGTTGCGCACTAGCCTTTGCCACATGGAGCGCACACGCCTTCGAGCGGCCGTTTCCGCCAAGCGCCAAGCGCGGTGTCATGACGCCGGGCATGTACCCCGAGATCACGCTCGACAGCAAGGCACGCCGATTGTCAGCCGGTTCGCGCATCTGGAATCGCGACAACCTGATCCAGATGCCGGCCAGCCTGCCGAGCACGCAGATGACGGTCCACTACACGGAAGATATAGAAGGCAATATCGATCGCGTGTGGATTCTGACCGACGAAGAGATCAAGAAGCCGGCGCCGAAACCCGCGACTGAGACGACGGAATAGCAACAGTCAATGACTGTCACCGGCACGGCACGCCATTTGCGCTCCCTGTGACGAGTGACACACCAACCCACGCAGCAATTAAGTAGCAATCATGCAGAAAAAGATATACATCAAGACGTTCGGTTGCCAAATGAACGAGTACGACTCGGACAAGATGGCCGATGTCCTCAATGCATCGGAAGGCTTGATCAAGACCGACAAGCCCGAGGAAGCCGACGTCATCCTGCTCAACACCTGCTCGGTGCGCGAAAAGGCGCAGGAAAAAGTGTTTTCGGATCTGGGCCGCCTGCGCGAACTAAAGCGTAACAATCCCGACCTGCTGATCGGCGTCGGCGGTTGCGTGGCGTCGCAGGAAGGCGATGCCATCGTCAAGCGCGCGCCGTATGTGGATGTCGTGTTCGGCCCGCAAACCCTGCACCGCCTGCCAGAGATGCTCAAGCAGCGCCGCACCAGCGGTCGTTCACAAGTCGATATCAGCTTCCCCGAAATCGAAAAGTTCGATCACATGCCGCCGGCGCGCGTCGAAGGACCAACCGCCTTCGTTTCCATCATGGAAGGCTGCAGCAAGTATTGCAGCTATTGCGTGGTGCCCTACACGCGCGGCGAAGAAGTCTCGCGCCGTTTCGAGGATGTACTGGCTGAAGTCGCCGGGCTTGAAGCGCAAGGCGTAAAGGAAATCACGCTGCTGGGCCAGAACGTCAATGCCTATCGCGGCAAGATGGAGGATGGCGAGATTGCCGACTTTGCGCTGCTGATCGAATACATCGCCGAACTGCCGGGCATCGAACGCATTCGCTTCGTGACCAGCCATCCCAAGGAATTCACGCAACGCCTGATCGATACCTATGCCAAGGTGCCGAAGCTCGTCGATCATTTGTATCTGCCGGCACAGCACGGTTCGGATCGCATCCTAGCAGCGATGAAGCGCGGTTACACCTCGCTCGAATACAAGTCCGTTTTGCGCAAACTGCGCGCGATTCGCCCGAACATTTCGATCTCGTCCGATTTCATCGTCGGTTTCCCGGGTGAAACCGACGAAGATTTCGAAGCGATGATGAAGCTGATCACCGATATCGGTTACGACAACAGCTTCAGCTTCATCTTCAGTCCACGCCCCGGCACGCCCGCCGCGAATCTGGAAGACGATACGCCGCATGAGGTGAAGCTCGCCCGCCTGCAACGCCTGCAAGCCGTGATCGATGCTAATACGCGCCGCTACAGCGACCAGATGGTGAGCACGATCCAGCGCGTCCTGGTAGAAAGCGTATCGAAGAAGGAAGCCGACGACCTGCAAGGCCGTACCGAAAACAATCGCGTGGTCAACTTTGCCGGCGGCCCGCATGCGGAACGTCTGATCGGCCAGATGGTCGATCTGAATATCACGCAGTCGCACGGCTATACGCTGCGCGGCGAAATCGTTGTCAAACAGTAAGTCACTTTTCCTGACCTATCTTGAAAACAAAAACCGCCGTCCAGCCTTCATATTTCATTCCCGAGCCGCTCGACAACAAGCGCCTTGCCCATCTGTGCGGGCCGATGGACGAGAACCTGCGCCAGATTTCGGCTGCGCTCGACGTCACCGTCTTTCGTCGCGGCGAGAAATTCATCGTCAGCGGCAGCAATGCCGCACGCGCCGTCGCCATCCTCGAACACTTCTACGACGAGGCCGATCGCGTCATTCCGCTGGAAGAAGTGCAACTGGCACTGGTTGAGCAACGCGCCGAACTGGCCGAACCCGACCTGATCATCACCGCACCCGCAAAAAGCGGCAGCAAGAAAAAAACGACCGAGTCGGTCACGGAAACACCTATCACGCTGAAGACGCGCAAGCATGATTTGCGCGGCCGCACGCCGCATCAGGTGCAATACCTGAAGGCGATCATGGAGCATGACATCACCTTCGGCATCGGGCCCGCCGGTACCGGCAAGACCTATCTGGCCGTCGCCTGTGCGGTCGATGCACTGGAGCGTGATGCAGTCAAGCGCATTATCCTGACCCGCCCCGCAGTCGAAGCCGGTGAACGCCTGGGCTTTCTGCCCGGCGATCTGTCACAGAAGATCGATCCCTACCTGCGCCCGCTGTATGACGCGCTCTACGACCTGCTGGGATTCGATCGCACGCAAAAGATGTTTGAAAAGCAAGCCATCGAAATTGCGCCGCTGGCGTACATGCGCGGTCGCACGCTGAATCATGCTTTCGTGATTCTCGATGAAGCACAGAACACCACGCCCGAGCAGATGAAGATGTTCCTGACGCGCATCGGTTTCGGCAGCAAGGCTGTCATCACGGGCGACATTACGCAGATCGATTTGCAGCAAAACCAGCGCAGCGGCCTAGTCGAAGCGATGGATGTCCTCGGCAAGGTACGCGGACTGGCATTCACGCAGTTTTCCAGCGCCGACGTGGTGCGCCATCCTTTGGTGGCACGCATCGTCGATGCCTATGATCAGGCAAAAAAGCCTGCTGCGAAAACCGCCGCAACTACCGCAAAATCTCGCAGCCCCCGCGCCACCCGTACCTGAACATCGACGCACAAGAAGCGATCATGCAACAAGCCAACAAACTCACCCTGTCGGTGCAATACGCCGATTCCAGCCTGCAACAAACCCTGACGCGCCCCTTGCTGCGGCGCTGGGCCAAGGCGGCGCTGTTCGCACCGGCGCAAATCACGTTGCGTTTCGTCGATGCAGAAGAAGGCCGAGCGCTTAATCAAGCTTATCGCGGCAAGGATTACGCGACCAATGTGCTGACGTTCGCCTATACCGAAAACGAGGAAGACGAGACGCAGGCCGACATCATCTTCTGTTCCGACGTACTGGTGCGCGAGGCGGAAGAACAGAAAAAAACTTTGGAAGCGCATGCCGCACACCTGGTAATTCATGGCATGCTTCATGCTCAGGGTTACGATCATGAATCGGATGAAGAAGCCGATGAAATGGAAGCTCTGGAAGTAGAAATTCTGGCAACTCTTGGTTTTTCCAATCCGTATCAAAACGACAGTTGATGCCGAGGTCACCATGAACGCGCTGCTTTATGCTCTCTGTGTTTTCGCTCTGCCACTTTGGGTTTTCTGGGGATTGCACCTTTTCCTGGAGTTTCGCGATCAGGCCCGCGCCCAGCAGCCGCAAAAGGAAGATGACATTTAATCTTTCTGCCAGCAGACCTGACCGGCAAGTTTCAACATGGCGTTCGAAGCGGCACTTTTGAGCCTCGGCGTTGTTTTGTTGTATCCTGATCGTCCTTGAACTACCGCTCCGCACCCGGCATTACGCCTTATGCAAGACAACTCTCCATCTGAAAAGCCGGCCGATGCCAAGCCGCATCGCTCTCTCTTCGAACGTCTGACGGCGCTGGTCGCGCCGGAACCCGAAAGCCGTACCGAACTCCTCGCCATCCTGCAGGACGCCCACGAACGCAAGCTGATCGACGCCGACGCCATGTCGATGATCGAAGGCGTGTTCGAGGTTTCCGAACTGTCCGCGCGCGACATCATGGTGCCGCGTGCACAGATGGATGTGGTCGATGTCAGCAAGCCGATCGAGGAATGGTTGCCGATGGTGCTGGAAACGGCGCATTCGCGTTTCCCGGCCGTCGATGGCGAGCGTGACAACGTCGTCGGCATTCTTTTGGCTAAGGACTTGCTGCGCTATTACGCCGAAGAATCGTTTGACGTACGCCAATCGCTGCGCAAAGCCGTCTTCATTCCCGAATCGAAACGGCTGAATGTACTGCTGACGGATTTCCGCTCCAAGCACAATCACATGGCGATCGTGGTGGATGAATACGGTGGCGTCGCGGGTCTGATCACGATCGAGGACGTACTGGAACAGATCGTCGGCGATATCGAGGACGAATACGATTTCGACGAGGAAGAAGACAACATCCTCGCCATTGCCGCCGGCAAGGATGGTCCACGCTGGCGCGTGCGTGCACTGACCGAAATCGCCCAGTTCAACGAAGAAGTCGGCACGACCCTAGTCAACCCGAATGTCGAAACGATTGGCGGCTTCATCACTGATCATCTGGCGCGTGTGCCGCAGAAAGACGAAGAGATCGTCATCGACGACTTGCGCTTCCGCGTGGTACGTGCCGATGCCCGTCACATCCACATGCTGCTGGTGGAAAAACTGCCGGCCAGCGAGCAAGCAGTTGCGGAATGATCGTCGCGCAACCAATCAGCATGGACTGATTGGTTCGCCAGCGTGAACATGCCGCCTCCCTTTTCCCGGACGAAGACCTTGCATGCCATCCTGCTGGCATTGCTGGGCGGAGGCCTGTCCGTCTTCAGCTTTGCACCATTCGGCTGGTGGCCCTTGCAATATGCCACGCTGGCTCTGTTGCTCCATCTGCTGGCACAGACATCCTCGATACGCACAAGCTTTCTGATCGGCTGGGCTTTCGGCACCGGTTGGCTGGCAGCAGGCGTGTACTGGTTGTTCATCAGCATGCATCAATACGGCGGCATGCCGGCACCAATGGCGGGCTTGGCCGTCTTGCTGCTGTCAGGATTTCTGAGTCTGCTGCCTGCCGGCGCTTTTGCCTTTGCTGCATGGATGCGAACACGCTGCACCTTGCCGCACGCGGCTTTTCTGTTGCTCGTCCTGCCCGCCATGTGGGCGCTCTCCGAATGGACACGCGGCTGGATTTTCACGGGCTTTCCCTGGATTGCCTCCGGCTATGCACACAGCAATGCGCCGTTGGCCGGCTACGCTTCGCTGATCGGTGTCTATGGCATTGGCTGGTTGGCCGCGCTGATCGCCGGCACTCTGCTGTTGGTGCGCGAACGCAAGGCATGGATCGCATTGCCGGTTGTCGTGCTGGCCGGCGGCATGGGTTTGCAGACTTTTCTGTGGACGCAACCGCACGGCACGCCGATTTCGGTGCGTCTGCTGCAAGGCAATGTGCCGCAGGAAATCAAGTTCGATGTCGATCAGGCCAACCTGACCTTGCGTCAGTACGAAGACCTGATGCGCGCCGCACCCGCCGATCTGATCGCCACGCCGGAAACCGCGCTGCCCCTGCTGTTGCATCAGTTGCCTGAGGACTATCTGCCTCGCCTGGCCGAATTTGCGACAGCGACCGGCAGCCACCTCGCTATCGGCGTGCCCGTCAGCGACAGTTCGCAAGCCTATGCCAACAGCGTGATCGGCATCGCGCCTGCAGAAACCGGATCGCCGAAGCTCTACCGTTACGACAAGCATCATCTGGTGCCTTTCGGCGAATTCATCCCCTTCGGTTTCCGCTGGTTCGTCAACATGATGCACATCCCGCTCGGCGATTTCACACGCGGCAGCGACAAACCTTGGCCGTTCGCCGTCAAGGATCAATGGGTCTTGCCTAATATCTGCTACGAAGATCTGTTCGGCGAAGAAATCGCCGGCCAGTTACGTGCGGCCCGCGCTGATGGCACGCCAGAAGCCAGTATGCTGCTCAACGTTTCCAACATCGCGTGGTTTGGCGATTCAATCGCGCTACCGCAACATCTGCAAATCTCGCAATTGCGCGCATTGGAAACCGGGCGCCCCATGATGCGCGCCACCAACACGGGCGCAACGGCCGTCATCGATCCGCACGGCAAGGTCGCTGCACTACTCGCGCCTTTCACTCTGGATACGCTAACGGCATCGGTACAAGGTTATCGCGGTACCACGCCCTACATCCTGCTTGGCAATGCAGCGATTGTTCTGCTTGCCCTGCTGGCGCTGGTCTCTGCCGTGTTGATCGGCCGCCGCGCAAAGCATCACTGATTCATCAGGCCCGGCTACACGCATGGGTCACGGCACCTTTTCCCGTACTGAAAGCAGCCAAAACCCGTTAAAATTCAGGGTTTCGGCAACGCTTGCCGCTCGTCCTCCCGGACGAACAACAAAAAACCACCACGATGCTCACATTTCAACAAATCATCCTGAAGCTGCAGTCCTACTGGGACGCGCAAGGCTGCGCCCTGCTGCAGCCCTACGACATGGAAGTCGGCGCCGGCACTTCGCACACCGCAACCTTCCTGCGTGCGATTGGCCCTGAACCTTGGCGAGCCGCCTATGTGCAACCTTCGCGCCGTCCGAAAGATGGCCGCTATGGCGAAAACCCGAACCGTCTCCAGCATTACTACCAATTCCAAGTCGTACTGAAACCGGCACCGGCCAACATCCTGGAACTGTATCTGGGCTCGCTCGAAGCACTCGGTTTCGATTTGCGCCAAAACGATATCCGTTTCGTCGAGGATGACTGGGAAAATCCGACGCTGGGCGCCTGGGGCCTCGGCTGGGAAGTCTGGCTCAACGGCATGGAAGTCACGCAGTTCACCTACTTCCAGCAGGTTGGCGGCATCAACTGCAAACCGATTACCGGCGAAATCACCTACGGCCTGGAACGTCTGGCGATGTATTTGCAGGGCGTGGACAACGTCTACGATCTCGTCTGGACCGAAGCCAATGGCAAGAAGATCAGCTACGGCGATGTCTACAAGCAGAATGAAGTCGAGCAGTCGACCTACAACTTCGAGCACAGCGATGTCGATTTCCTGTTCACCGCGTTCGGTGCGCATGAAAAGCAGGCGCTGAATCTGATGGAAAACCAGTTGGCGCTACCGGCCTACGAACAAGTACTGAAGGCTGCACATACGTTCAACCTGCTGGATGCGCGCGGCGCCATTTCGGTCACCGAACGCGCGGCCTACATCGGTCGTATTCGCAATCTCGCACGCAGCGTCGCCAAGAGCTACTTGGACAGCCGTGCGCGCCTCGGCTTCCCGATGGCCCCCCCTGAACATGCCGCCGAAGTGCTGGCCCAGATCGAGAAGGAAGCGGCATGAGCAACAAGAATCTCCTCATCGAACTGTTCGTCGAAGAACTGCCACCCAAGGCCTTGAAAAAAATCGGCGACGCCTTTGCACAAGGATTGCTGGCGTCACTGAAAGCGCAAGCGCTGCTCGGCACCAATAGCACGCTGACGGCCTTTGCCTCGCCGCGTCGTCTCGGCATTCACCTGACCGATGTCGTCGAGCAGGCAGACGACAAACAGATTGCACAAAAACTGATGCCGGTTGCCGTCGGCCTGACAGCGGATGGCAAGGCCACGCCTGCACTGCTGAAAAAGCTGAATGCACTGGGTGCTGACGAGTCGGCAGTCGCTTCGCTCAAGCGTGAAAACGATGGCAAGGCCGAAGTTCTGTTCTTCAACAGTGTCGTGACGGGCGCCACGCTGGCTGAAGGCGTGCAAAAAGCACTCGACGACACGCTGGCAAAACTGCCGATTCCGAAAGTCATGACCTATCAACTGGCCGATGGCTGGGAGTCGGTCAATTTCGTGCGTCCGGCACATGGTCTGGTTGTCCTGCACGGCGCAGATGTATTGAACGTTTCCGTACTCGGCCTGCAATCGCGCAACACCACGCATGGTCATCGCTTTGAAGCCGGTCTCGATCCGCTCTACATTCGCGATGCCGACAGCTACGAGCAGCAGTTGTCGAACGAAGGCGCAGTTATTCCTTCTTTCGAAGCACGCCGTGCCGAGATTGCACGTCAGTTGACCGAAGCCGCCGCCAAGGCGGGCGACAATCTGAAGCCGATCGAAGACGAAGCCTTGCTGGATGAAGTGACTGGTCTGGTCGAACGTCCGAATGTGCTAATCGGTCAATTCGAAGAAGCCTTCCTCGACGTGCCGCAGGAATGCCTGATCCTGACGATGAAGGCCAATCAGAAATACTTCCCGTTGCTCGATGCCAGTGGCAACCTGAGCAACAAGTTCCTGATCGTCTCCAACATTCGCCCGACCGATGCCAGCCTCGTCATTGGCGGCAACGAGCGCGTGGTGCGTCCACGTCTGGCCGATGCCAAGTTCTTCTTCGATCAGGATCGCAAGAAGTCCCTGGAATCGCGCCTGCCCGGCCTCGACAAGGTGGTCTATCACAACAAGCTGGGCACGCAGGGTGAACGCGTCCAGCGTGTGCAACAGATCGCTGCTGCCATTGCCGACAAACTCGGTGTCGATGCTACGCAGGTGGAAACCGCCACGCGTCTGGCCAAGACCGATCTGCTGACCGACATGGTGGGCGAATTCCCCGAGTTGCAAGGCATCATGGGCCGCTACTACGCGCAACACGATGGCCTGCCGGCCGACGTTGCCGATGCCATCGAGGATCACTACAAGCCTCGTTTCGCCGGTGATGAACTACCACGCAATGCCGTCGGCACGGTCGCGGCACTGGCCGATAAACTCGAAACGCTGGTCGGTCTCTTCAGCATTGGGCAAGTCCCGAGCGGCGACAAGGATCCGTTTGCGTTGCGTCGTCATGCGCTGGGCATCATCCGCATGTTGACCGAAGGCAAGCTCGCGATTGGCATCGATGAACTGATCGATGCGGCCGCCGCACCGTTTGACGGCTTGAGCGCAGAACACCGCACGGCCTTGCTGACCTTTTTCTTCGACCGTCTTGCCAACGCCCTGCGTGAACAAGGCTACAGCGCGCAGGAAATCGATGCCGTGCTGGCATTGCAACCGCAACGTCTGGCCGATGTCACCAGCCGTCTTGCCGCCGTGCGTGCCTTCGCCGCACTGCCGGAAGCCGCCAGCCTGGCAGCCGCCAACAAACGTGTGGGCAATATCCTCAAGAAGATCGAAGGCGATGTTCCGGCCAACGTCAATACGGCACTGCTGAAGGAAGACGCCGAAGTGGCCCTCAACGCCACACTCGCCAAGGTCAAGCCGACTGCCGATGCGGCCTTTGCCAAGGGCGACTACACGGCTTCGCTGCAGGCACTGGCTGCATTAAAAACGCCGGTCGATGCCTTCTTCGACAATGTCATGGTCAATGCCGATGATGCTGCCCTGCGCGCCAATCGACAAGGCTTACTGGCAACCCTGCATGCGGCGATGAATCAGGTTGCCGACATTTCCCGTCTGGCGGCCTGACATCATGCCCGGCGAAACCCGCGCGAAAGGCGAGCCCATGAAGCTCATCATTCTTGATCGTGATGGCGTCATCAATCTGGATGCCGCACAACCGATCCGCTCGCCGGATGAATGGGTGCCGATTCCGGGCTCACTGGAAGCGATTGCACGCCTGAATCAGGCCGGGTATCGCGTGGTGGTCGCCACCAATCAGTCCGGCATTGCGCGCGGCATGCTCGACATCATGATGCTCAATGCCATTCATCAGAAGATGCATGAATTTGCGCAGGCAGTCGGTGCCGAGATCGACGCCGTGTTCTTTTGTCCGCATGCGGCCGACGATCATTGCGATTGCCGCAAACCGCAGCCGGGCATGCTGCAGGCGATTGCCCAGCGTTTCGAGATCAGTCTGAAAGGCATGCCGCATGTCGGCGATTCGCTGCGCGACCTGCAGGCGGCCTTCGTTGCGGGTTGCACTCCTTGCCTGGTATCCACCGGCAAGGGACAAATGACGCAAGCCAAGGGCGGCCTGCCGCCAGGCACCAAAATCTTCGTCGATCTCGCAGACGTGGTCGATCATCTTCTTTCCCTGCCTTCCGCACCGCCTGCCCGCTAAGGGAAGCGCGCCTTTCTGGAGTTCCGATGTCCCGCCCCGTTCTTTTCCTGCGCTCACTGGTTTTTGCGATCGGCATGTTTTTCGCAACTGTGCTGTGGGCCTTCGTTTGCTTTGCGGCTCTGCCGCTGACTTACGAAAAACGCTACTACGTCACCTCGCGCTGGAACGTTTTTATCGTCTGGCTCGGCAAGGTCGTGTGCGGGATTGATTACCGCGTGATCGGTCGTGAAAACCTGCCCGACTATCCGGTCATCCTGCTGGCGAAACACCAATCGGCATGGGAAACCATCTTTCTTTTCTACAGCATGCCGCGACCGCTGGTATACGTGCTGAA
Source organism: uncultured Oxalicibacterium sp. (assembly GCF_913776015.1). Classification (GTDB taxonomy): domain Bacteria; phylum Pseudomonadota; class Gammaproteobacteria; order Burkholderiales; family Burkholderiaceae_D; genus Oxalicibacterium. The sequence continues at coordinate 119,116 of NZ_CAJYMD010000067.1, forward strand.
AAAGGAACTGCTGTACATCCCGCTGTTCGGCTGGGCGCTCGCGCTGCTGCGCATGATCCCGATCGACCGCAGCAATGGCAAGGATGCCTTTGCTGCCGTCGCCCGTATCGGCAAGCAGCGTCTGGCAAACGGCCAGTGGATCATCATGTTCCCTGAAGGCACCCGCACGCCGGTTGGCAGCCAGGGCCGCTACAAAGGTGGCGGTGCGCGTCTGGCAGTGGAAACCAATACGCCAGTGGTGCCGATTGCACTCAATGCGGGCGAATGCTGGCCGCGTAATTCCTTCATCAAGAAACCGGGTGTGATCACGGTTTCCATCGGCAAGCCGATTGCTGCAGAAGGCCGCAATCCGGTCGATCTGATGGCCGAAGTCGAAAATTGGATAGAATCGGAAATGCGCGTGATCTCGCCAGATGTCTATACTCAGGCACCAGCCGGCGAGGTTGCGGTTTCCGAAGCCCGATAAGCAAACACACCATCCTTGAAACTGCTCCGCCATACCGCTCCCGATCCGCAGCAGCTCGCGTTGCAGCTGGATTTTTTCGCGGGCGATTTTTCAACGCAACCGAGCGTGGATCAACCGGCTCCGGCGCCGTCGGCACCACACGCGCCCGTGGCGGCTGTGCCCGAAGTGTCGCGTCCCGTACAGCAAGGCAAGCGGCGCATCCAGATCGGCGAACATGTTCTGGACTACGTGCTCGTGCGTTCCAAGCGCCGTTCGATCGGTTTCATGATCGATGACGACGGCTTGCGCATCACGGCGCCCAAATGGGTCACGCTGAGCGAGATCGACAGTGCGATCCACGAAAAGCAGCGCTGGATTTTCAACAAGCTCAATGAACGTCGCGAACGCTCGGCACGTCGCCTGCAACCGCAAATGCGCTGGTGCGATGGCGGCATTCTGCCGTATCTGGGTGACGATATCACGCTGCGCCTGCACCCCGGTTCGGCGACCGGCATCGCCTACGACGCAGAGAAAAGGGAATTGACGGTAGCGCTGCCGCAAGACGCCGCCGAGCAGCAATTGAAGGATCGCGTGCAGGGTTGGCTGCAACTGGAAGCCAAGCGCCTGTTCGGCGAACGTCTGCCGATTTATGCAGAAAAACTAGGCGTCAGCTATCAGTCATTTGCGTTGTCATCCGCCACCACGCAATGGGGATCATGCACGGCCGACGGACGCATTCGTCTGAACTGGCGCCTCGTGCATTTCTCTCTGCCGCTGATCGATTACGTGATCGCGCACGAACTTGCGCACTTGCGCGAGATGAATCACAGCCCGCAATTCTGGGCGACCGTGCAATCCATCTTCCCCGAATTCGCCGCCGCAAAAAAAGCCTTGCGCGATCACGCACCGGAAACACTACCGATCTTCTGATTAGAGCGTACGCTTTTGCTGCGGCGCAGGCATGCTGCATCACCAGCGTGTGCGCTGAAACACATCAAGGTGTTTCAGCACTGCACGTTATCGTGCTCACAACTTTTCCATGGTTTCCCATTCCTTGCGCTCGATCAGTTCGACCTTGTAGCCGTCAGGATCGGTCACGAAGGCGATCACGGTCGTACCGCCCTTGACTGGGCCGGCTTCGCGCGTGACATTGCCACCCGCTGCCTTGACCTGTTCGCATGCCTTGTAGGCATCCGGTACGGCAATCGCAATATGACCGTAGGCAGAACCCATCTCGTACTGATCGACGCCATAGTTGTAGGTCAGCTCAAGCTCCGCATGATCGGGATTCTTGCCGTAACCGACAAAGGCCAGCGTGTATTGGTATTCGGGATTGTCGGTCTTGCGCAACAGCGTCATGCCCAGCACATTGGTATAGAAATCGATCGAGCGTTGCAGGTCGCCAACGCGCAGCATCGTATGCAGAATGCGCATGATAGTCCTCCGGTAAGCAGGGTTATTCGAGAACGCGATTGTAAGGCGTGCGCGCTTTTCCTGCCGGACGATGCCGCCGAAGAAGCCGTTTGCTATATCTGAAGGCGTGGCTCAGGGATACAGCAGATTTGTCAGTGCGACGTACTGCTCCATCGCCACTGCTTCGGGACGCAATTGCGGATCGATACCCGCCGCACGCAATTGCTGCTCGTCGGCCATGCCGGACAGGCAATTACGAATCACCTTGCGGCGCTGCGAAAACGCTTTTTGCACGACCTGCTCCAGACGCTCGCCATTGCAAGGCAACGGTTGCGCGCGCGGGATCATGCGCACGATGGCGGAATCGACGCGCGGCGGTGGATCGAAGGCTTCTGGCGGCACCACGAACATCGACTCCATGTGGTAACGCCATTGCAGCATGACAGACAGACGCCCGAAGGTTTTACTGCCAGGCTCCGCCACCATGCGTTCGACGACTTCCTTCTGCAGCATGAAATGCTGGTCCTGCACATGCGGTGCAATCGTCGCCAGATGGAACAGCAAGGGGCTTGAAATGTTGTAGGGCAGATTGCCCACCACGCGCAGCTTGCGGTCCGCCGGAACCGGAATCGTCGAGAAATCGAACTGCAGCGCATCGGCGGAATGCACTGTCAACCGCTCTGCGCCGAAATTCTTCTTCAGATACACCACCAGATCGCGATCCAGTTCGACAACATGCATGGTCGCCACTTCATCGACCAACAGACGCGTCATGGCGGCAAGGCCCGGGCCGATCTCGACCATGGTGTCATGCGGTTGCGGATCGATCGCACGGATGATGCCGTGCAGGACGGCGTCGTCCTTGAGAAAATTCTGGCCGAAACGCTTGCGTGGAATGTGATTCATGAATGCCGTGAAGGAACGGAATAACCGTTCGTAAAATTAAGAAGGATCGATGGTGCGTGACGCGCGTGCCATCTGCGCTGCCACGCGAATGGCTTCCATCATGCTGCCGTAATCGGCTGCGCCTAGACCTTGCGCTGCCAGATCGAGCGCCGTACCGTGATCGACCGAAGTACGAATGATGGGCAAGCCCAAGGTGATATTCACCCCTAGCCCGAAGCTGGCGTACTTGAGTACTGGCAAACCCTGATCGTGATACATCGCAAGCACGCAATCGGCGTTTGCCAAATGCCGTTGCTGGAACAGCGTATCGGCTGGATACGGGCCTTTTACATCCTGCCCCTTGGCGACTGCGGCCCGCAACACGGGCGTGATCACATCGATTTCTTCGCGCCCCAGATAACCATCTTCACCTGCATGCGGATTCAATCCCGTTACGATTATGCGTGGACGCGCGATCCCGAATTTGCGTTGCAGATCGTCATGCACGATATCGATGATGGATGCCAGCCGGTCAAAGGTGATAGCCGCCGCAACATCCTTCAGCGGCAGATGTGTAGTCGCCAGCGCCACTCGCAAGGGCTGCGGCGTCGCATTGGTGGCAAGCATCATGACAACCTGTGCCGTCTGCGTGCGTTCGGCCAGATATTCGGTATGACCGGTAAAGGCAACGCCGGCATCGTTGATGGTGGATTTTTGCAGTGGTGCGGTAACGATGGCATCGACCTGCGACTGCAACGCAGCATCGATCGCCAGGTCGAGCGTATGCAGCACCGACAATCCGTTGCGCGCATCCAGACGACCCGCCACCACAGGTACCGGCAACGGACAATCCAGCACCAGCAATTGATCACGTGCATGCATAACGGATGCTTGCTGCAACTGCGCCATCGAAGCCAGCTTCACCAGTTCGATGGCCGGATTGATTGCCGCAGCGATCGAAGACAGCAACGCGGCATCGCCAATCAATACACTGCGTACATCGGCACGCAGCTCACAGGCGGCGCGCACCGAGATTTCCGGACCGATACCGGCCGGCTCACCGCAAGTAACGGCAATCGTCGGGCGCTGGTGCATACCTTAGAGTTCGTTGATGCGATATTCGACGTACGCCTGATCGCGCACCTGACGCAGCCAATCCTGCGTGGCTTCTTCGAGTTTCTGTTCACGCAACGCCTGGCGTGCAGCCATGCGCTGGCGCTCTTGCGATACGTCATCGACCTTGCGTTCCTTGACCAGAATCAGGTGATAGCCGAATGGCGATTCGATCGGCTCGCTGACCTGGCCGACTGCCAGCTCATTCATCGCACGTTCGAATTCCGGTACGGTATCGCCCGGGTAAATCCAGCCAAGATCACCGCCCTTGGATGCCGACAGGTCGTTGGAATACAGGCGCGCCAATTCTTCGAAGGTCGCAGCCTTGTTATCCAGACGCTGCTTGAGTTCCTGCAGCTTGCGACGTGCCTCGGCCGCCGTCACCACCTTGTTGACCTTTATGAGGATGTGATACGCGTGCGTCTGCTGCACACTCGGCATCGCCGGCTGCGAGGCATTATCGTTACCACCACGCATCACGCTTTGCGCACGTTTGCCAACGAGTTTGAGAATATGAAAGCCGTTACCGCTGCGCACCAGTTGCGAAACTTGTCCCGGTTGTAGATTGGCCGTGGCATCGATGAACAGTTGCGGCAAGCGATCCTTGGGACGCCAGCCAAGATCGCCACCGGCCAAACCATCTGGCGAATCCGAATAAGCTGCTGCCAGCTTGGCAAAATCGCCACCGGCTTGCAGGCGCGCCAGTACATCGTCCGCGCGCTTCTTGCTTTCGGCCAGTTGCTGTTGCGTCGGATTTTCCGGTACGCGGATCAGGATTTGCGCGATGTTCAATTCCTGCTGCGGTGCATCGACAGCACCAGTGTGAGCAGCGAGATAGGCGTCGATTTCGGCATCGGAAATCTGAATCTTGTTATCGACCTCGACTTCACGCAAACGCTGCATGGTGATTTCCTTGCGAATGTCTTCGCGGAAGGCCGAATAGGAAATGCCATCCTGCTCCAGGCGACGACGGAAATCCGCCAGACCCATATTGTTTTGCTCGGCAATGCGTGCCACGGCGCGATCAAGCATCGTATCGTCGACCTTGATACTACGTTCCTTGGCCATCTGCATCTGCGCTTTCTCGACGATCATGCGTTCCAGCAATTGGCGCTGCAATTGATCGCCCGGCGGCATCTGGCCACCTTGACTCTTGAGGCGCTGCTCGACCATTTCTAGACGCTGCAAGAATTCATAGCGCGTAATGACATCACTATTGACGACAACCAAAATCGCATCGGCCAGACGCGGTTGCTGCTGCGCACTTTTGGTCGCGCCATCCTTGACCGGTGCCGCCACGCGCTGCGCATGCACGGTCGAACCGACACAGAGGCTGATGCCGAGCGCCGACAACAGCGCGAGTTTTTTGCTACGCGACATCCCGTGGTGCAGTGCCGATATTGAAACGGATTTCTTCATGATTACATGCCACTAACGTTGGATGGTTGATTATTGATCATTTGATAGCCCGGCACATTCCTGCGAATTGCCGTCAATGGGTCGGAACCGAGCCTGGTCAATCCGCTCAACTCAAGCTGGAAGAACAGGCTGGTATTGGCTTGGCTTGTACCGGTTGGCAGGCGCTGAGCAACAATTCGGAAAATCCAGCAATCCGCTTTGTATTCCAGACCGAGCAAGCCTTCTGCAATACGGTTGTTTGTACTGACTGTTTGCGTGCCATCGGACAGCGAATAGTTGATACGACCGACGCCATACCAGCGTGTGGACAGCGGCCACTGACCTGAGACGTCGATCTGGCTCAATTCGTTCGCCTTGTCGCGACGATAGGTCAGGTTCAAGACTTTTTTATCTGCAGGACGCCAACTCAGGCCGTAATTGGCCCGGCTCAGCGTTTTTTGCGTTGCGCTGTATTGCAGATTGCCTTCCGTACTCAAGGTATCCGACAGCTTCAACATACCCGAAGCCAGAATATCGGATTTCTTGTCTGTGGTTGCCACTTGGTTGGGCAAGGTCACTTGCGAATCAGTGAAATAGAAGCGTTGTCCCAAAGCGAGACGCAGTCGCTCCACACCATTGTCCTCGATGAAGCGCGTGGTCGCTGCCACCGTCAACTGATTGGCATCGCTGATGCGATCGTTGCCGATGAAACGGTTCTCCGCGAAAATCTGCGCGAAGCTCAAATCCGCCAGTGCAGAATCGAAGATCGGAATATTGCTTTGATCGCGATAAGGCGTTTTCACATAGAACAACCGCGGCTCGAAAGTCTGCGTCATGCTCTGGCCGAGAAAGCTAGCAGGACGTTCAAAGATCAGACCGGAATCGAGCGACATGGTCGGCAAGGTGCGGTTGTAACTCGACTGTGCGTTGGTGGTTGGATCCTCCACGCTGTAACTCGATGCATGCAGCGAGACCTTCGGCGTGATGAAATATCCGGGACGAACAATGGGATATGACAGGCTGGGATTGACCACATAGCGCTGGCCGCGCACCAGGGTCGGGTGGTAGAAGCTGGTCGCCTCCGCATTCGCTGTCCAGTCGAAACCACCGACGTCATAACGCGCGGACGTGAAGCTCAATTGCGGCAAACGATCGTAAGGACGCGTAATCGGCGATAACACGTCTTGCAGCACCTGATAGCTGGAAGCCCGCGCAGTGGCATTCCAGTAATCGCCCGCATAATTGAAGTAGATATCACGCAATAGCAAGCGGTTGGTGCTCGTCGCTAGGTTACGCGAGAAGTCACGCGGATAGTCGTTATCGGAAGCCGAATTGATGTTCCAGCCAAACGTTGCCTGCGGACTCAGACGCTGTGTGTGCAAAGTCGATAGTGAGTAACGATCGGTCTTGGTTTCGCGATCATTTGCCAGATATTCGAAACGCGTTTCACCCGCGTAGTTCTGTCCCAGATAACGGGCCTCGCCGCCGAGCTGTAGACCGCGCTTGGCGATAAAACGCGGCGAAAACGTGAAATCGCGGTTTGGCGCAATATTGAAATAGTACGGCACCATGACCTCGAAGCCGCCACGGGAGGTCGTCCCCATCGTAGGTGGTAAGACGCCAGATTTACGCGCGTCCGAAAGTGGAAACGACATATAGGGCGTTCCCACGATGGGTACGCCCTTAAAGTAGACGAGTGTGGTACCTGCCGTACCGGCATCACGCCCTTTGTCCAGCGTCATCGTATTGGCACGTAGATACCAGTCAGGATCCGGACCTTCACAGGTACTGTACGTGCCTTCGGTAATACGGGCACGATCTTCGCCCAAAAAGTCAATGCGCTCAGCACCGCCCTGGCCGTTGTTAGCCTTGATGTGAAAAGTCGGGTTATCGGCAAAGCCGGTGCCGGCATCCATCTTGTAGCGCAGCTTGTCACCGGTATAACGATCACCGAAACGCGTCATTTTCACATTACCGACAGCTTCGATTTCATCTTCGGCAATCCAGTAGGTGGCCTTGTCCGACGTCATCGTGGTGCCGCCGCGCACGATTTCCACATCGCGCTCCAGAACTAGTTCACGGTCCGGTCTGCCGGTCATCTGCTCGGCACTGACGTTGGTGGGGGCATTGGCATCGCTTTGTGCTGAAGAAACGGTTGTCTGCGCATGGGACGCGAAGGGCAACGCCGAAATGGCTGCTGCCATGGCCGTCATCGCCATCATGGACCGTCGTCCGGGAAGAAGTGGTGAAAGCCAGGTCATGAAAAGTAGAGTTGGAGACCCATCGCTGGCGTCTTTTGGAAATTAATCCCTTATTATATGGGAACTCACCGCCCATCAACCGTATTACCAGGCAAGCTTCAATGTCCTCTCATCCCCAGCCGGATCGCGCTTCCGATGCGCGTCTGCAAGCCATCAAAACCTGGCTTTCCTCACTCGCTTCGCCTTCCTTGCAAGTCGAGTCGATTCGCCCTGCCTCCGCCGACGCCAGCTTTCGACGCTATTTCCGCGTCGATGGCAGCAACGGCAGCAGCTATATTGTCATGGATGCCCCGCCGCCACAGGAGGACGTGCGTCCTTTCCTGCACGTCGCCAAACTGTTCGGCGAAACCGGCGTTTCCGTACCGGCCATCATGGCGGAAGATATCGACAACGGCTTTCTGCTGCTGAGCGATCTCGGCAACACCACCTATCTGCAGCAACTGGCGCCGGATACGGCCCACAAGCTGTACATGGATGCCATCGACACGCTGCTCCTGCTGCAAACGCAAAGTCGTCCCGATGCGTTGCCCGAATACGATCGTGCCATGCTGCTACGCGAGATGAATCTGTTCCCCGAGTGGTATATCGGCAAGCATCTCGGCCTGACGCTGAACGAGAAACAGCAAGCCACGCTGAACAGCATGTTCGATCTGCTACTGGCCAATAATCTGGCGCAACCGCAGGTTTATGTGCATCGCGACTATCATTCGCGCAATCTGATGGTGCTGTCACAAGGCAATCCGGGCATTCTGGATTTTCAGGACGCCGTGTTCGGTCCGATCACCTACGATCTGGCTTCGCTGCTGCGCGATGCCTATATCCAGTGGGATGAAGAACTCGTGCTCGACTGGGTCATCCGTTACTGGGAAAGGGCGCGTCGCGCCGGCCTACCAGTCGACCCCGATATCGACCATTTTTACCGCGACTTCGAATTCATGGGCCTGCAGCGCCATCTGAAAGTACTCGGCATTTTTGCGCGCCTTTACCATCGTGATGGCAAGGATGGCTACCTGAAAGATTTGCCGCTCGTGATGGAATACACACGCAAGGTCGTTTACCGTTACAAGGAACTGGCACCGCTGAGCCGCCTGCTCGACGAACTTGAAAACAAGGCACCGGCCGTCGGCTACACTTTCTGACTCCCATCCTGCAACAATACTCGCGACGGAAACGCCGCACGGAGCATCACTCGCATGAAGGCAATGATTCTTGCCGCGGGGCGTGGCGAACGCATGCGCCCCCTGACCGACACCTGCCCCAAGCCACTGCTGAAAGTACGCGGCCGCCCGCTCATCGTCTGGCAGATTCTCAATCTGGTACGAGCCGGGATTACCGACATCGTCATCAATCACGCTCATCTTGGCCACATGATCGAGCAAGCGCTGGGAACGGGCGAGCAGTTTGGTGCGCGGATTCTTTATTCGCCGGAGGCACAGGCGCTGGAGACCGCTGGCGGCATTGCAAACGCTCGCCATCTGCTGGGCGAGGAACCTTTCATCGCGGTCTCGGGCGATATCTATACGCCACACTTCGATTACACAGAACTCATCAGTGCACTCGAAGATAACGATTTGTGGGGCAATCCGCTGCCGACGGATCAACGCGATGTGGCATGGCTGTATCTGGTCAAGAACCCGCCCTTCCATCCGCATGGCGATTTCGCCCTGCACAATTTTTCGCTGGCAAATGAAGGCGAGGAAAAGCTGACGTTTGCCAACATCGGCATCTATCGTCCGCAAATGTTCGATGGCATTACGCCGGGCGAACACGCCAAACTCGGTTCGCTGCTGCGCGAATATGCGGCGCGCGGACAGATCGGCGGCGATATCTATCGCGGCCAGTGGCATAACGTCGGCACCATCGAACAACTGGAAGAACTGAATTTGCCGCCCGGAGGAAACCGTCCATGAGCATCAACATCACGCCATTCGTCACACGTCGTGCCCGCCTGATCGCGCAGATGCAGGCAAAAGGCGGCGGTATTGCCATCATTCCGACCGCCCCAGAAGTCATGCGCAACCGCGATGCCGAATATCCGTATCGCCATGACAGCTACTTCTACTATCTTTCCGGCTTCACCGAACCGGAAGCCGTGATCGTGCTGGTCGCCGGCGCAAAGCCGCAAAGCATCCTGTTCTGCCGCGAAAAGAATCTGGAACGCGAAATCTGGGACGGCTTCCGCTACGGCCCCGAGGCTGCACGTGCCGCATTCGGCTTCGATGCCGCCTACGCGATCGATACCATCGACACGGAACTCCCAAAGCTGATGGCGAATGCGCAGGCGCTGTACTACGCGCTGGGCAGCGACAGCAAACTCGACGCACAAGTCCAGCGCTGGCTGCAATCGGTACGCACGCAAGCGCGTGCCGGTGTGACGCCACCGTCCGCCGCGTACGACGTCCAGATCATGCTCGACGAGATGCGCCTGATCAAGGATGCGAGCGAGATCGACCTCATGCAGCGTTCGGCCGATATTGCCGCCGCGGCACATCGTCGCGCCATGCAAATCGCGCGTCCGGGCTTGCGTGAATATCATCTGGAAGCAGAAATTCTGCATGAATTCCGTCGCAGCGGTTCGCAGTTCCCCGCCTACGGCTCGATCGTCGCCACGGGTGCCAATGCCTGTGTGCTGCACTACCGCGCCAGCGATACCGAGCTCAAGAATGGCGATTTGATACTGATCGATGCCGGCTGCGAACTCGATAGCTATGCTTCCGACATCACACGCACATTCCCGGCCAATGGCACATTCAGCGGTCCGCAAAAGGAACTGTATGAACTCGTGCTTGCGGCCCAAGATGCCGCCATCGCAGAAACACGACCCGGCAAACGCTTCATGGATGCCCACGATGCCGCCGTACGCATTCTCGCGCAAGGCATGCTGGATACCGGCCTGCTGGACAAGAAAAAGGTTGGCACACTCGACGATGTGATCGAAAAAGGCGACTACCGCCAGTTCTACATGCATCGCACCGGCCATTGGCTGGGCATGGATGTCCATGACGTAGGCGATTATCGCGATGCCGCCGCGCCGGGTGTCGATCGTCCATGGCGCACGCTGCAGGCGGGCATGGTCGTCACTGTCGAGCCAGGCATTTACGTACGGCCTGCCGAGGGTGTACCCGAACAGTATTGGGACATCGGCATTCGCATCGAAGACGATGTCCTTGTCACCGCGAACGGCATGCACATCCTGAGCGCGGCCGCACCCAAGACGGTCGCCGACATCGAAGCGTTGATGAACAATGCGTAACGCTCCGCAAACCTTCGACATTGCCATTTGTGGTGCCGGCCCGGTCGGACTGGCACTTGCCGCCCTGCTAATTCAGCAGGGACAGCGTGCCGAAGGTATGGCACTGATCGATGCGCGCCCGGCGGCGCAAGCCATGCGTGATCCGCGCTCGATCGCGCTATCATGGGGCAGCCGCCAGATTCTGGAACAGATCGCGGCCTGGCCCGCTGCCGCGACGGCCATCGAACAGATTCACGTCTCGCGGCGCGGTCATTTCGGCCGCACCATGATCGATCGTGCCGATTACGGCTTACCGGCACTGGGATATGTGCTGCGCTACGGCAGCATTGTCGAAACACTGGAAAACCGGCTGGCGGGTAGCGCGCTGCATGTCGTCCGCCCCGCTTCGGTGATCGGCATGACGGAAACCGGCGACGGTGCCAGCATCGAGCTGGCCGACCAGCCCGCCATCAACACACGCATCGTCATTCAAGCCGAAGGCGGCATTTTTGGCCAGCAAGAAAAGAAAACTCTGCACCGCGATTACCATCAGAGCGCAGTGGTTGCTCACATCAAGGTGGATGAGCCGGTCGCACATCGCGCTTTCGAACGCTTTTGCGACGAGGGACCGCTGGCCTTGCTACCGCAGGATGACGGTTACGCGCTGGTATGGTGCGTCAGCCCGCAGCGCGCCAGCTATCTACTGACGCTGGAAGACGCCAAGTTTCTGGCTGAACTGGAAGAAGCCTTTGGCACTCGGCTCGGCCGCTTCATCCAAACGTCGGCACGTCATGCCTTCCCGCTTGGCCTCAACGCCCAGGTTAAGGATCGTCCACGCAGCATCGCGATTGGCAATGCCGCTCAGACCCTGCATCCGGTTGCCGGGCAGGGACTCAACCTCGGATTGCGCGATGCGCACACGCTGTCGCGTCTGCTGCGCGAGCAAACACCGGTCGATGCATTGGCGAGCTTCTCTGCCACCAGAAAAAACGATCGCAGTCTCACCATTCACCTCACCGATCTGATGGCCCGTATTTTTGCCGGACAGACGGCAGGCAAGGTCCCGCAAAGCCTGCTCGGTTTGTCGCTGGGCATGATCGACGGCATTCGCCCGGCCAAAAAGTTGCTCGCGCAACAGATGATGTTCGGCCAGCGTTCCTGAAGCTTCCCCGTTTGCGGGCACAAAGCTTGCATGAAGGAAAACATTTGCCGCCGCCCCTCCAGCGGCGCGGATTGCGCAAAACCCCATCGATCCTTACAATGCCGGCAATGCCTCGACTTTACGTGCTTCTTGTTATGCTCCTGCTGCCCTTGCAATGGGCCTGGGGCAACACAACTTCGTGCCGGACAGAAATGCCTGCGCCAAGCTACGCCGTACCCGGCTCCTTTCTGCAGATGAGCGGCACCATTCCACCGGAAGCCGTCGTCAACGAACTTTCTCTGCTCGCCTCGGCAGATGAAAAAACGGCTTTTCCTGTTCCCGTCCCGTTCAACAATCCGGTCGTCTTGCTGGAATTGCAATGGTGGGAATTCGAAGTCGATGGCAAGCATGGCATCGTCTCCCAAGTCTCCGCACATGCCGATATGGAGCAACATCCCTGTCGCGCTTCGAAGGATGCATCTGCCTCGACGGTGCAATTGCCCGATCCGCAGGAATACGATGTGCCACTCGTGCTGACCTTCCATGAATCGGAACACGGCAATGCCTCCTTTGCCGCTGCCCTGCAGGCGCCGCCTGCCGCCCCCGTTTTCGCGACTTATCGCCCCCCGACACTGACGATCTGATCGTCTTTCTTCGCTGCACGGACGGTCGCTGATCGTCCCCCTTCTGCTGCGCGCTTGGCGCACGGCAGGTCTTTTTCACGGAAATCATGAAGCCCATCACACTTATCACGGCAGTGTGTCTGGCAGTAGCTTGCTCGCAGGCTTCTGCCCAGTCGTACACACTGGACCAATTGCTCTCCCTTGCATTGCAAGGCAACCGGGGCGTCGCTGCTAGTGCGGCACAAGTCGAGGCCGCACGCGCCGGCGTTACCTCGGCCGGCGCCTATCCCAATCCTGAAATCGAGTACACAGCCGGTCGCGTGGGCGCACGCGTACCCGGTGTCATGACCGGCAATGGTCAGACCATTTCCCTGACACAGCGTGTGGATCTGCCGAACCAGCGCTATCTGCGTCAGGAAATGGCACGCCGCACGCTGGATGTCAGCACGGCTGGACAGACGCAGTTTGCGGCGGAACTGATCGCTAAGGTCAAGCATGGCTACTATGAAACGCTGCGTCGCGAAGCAGAATTTCAAGCTGCGCTGGAAGACATGCAATTGACACAGCAACTTTATGACCGTGCGCAAGTGCGTGTCGAAGTCGGTGAAGCGCCCAAGTACGAATCGATCCGCGTGGCGGCTGAATTGCTGAACGCGCAAAAGAACAGCCAGAGCACGCTGTTACGTGCCAACCAGGCCAAATCTACCTTGCGTCAATATGTTGGCCGCGACCTGCCGCCGACCTTTTCGGTCGCAGGCAAGATGAACGAGATTCCACCGCTGGCGCCTCTTGAGCAATTGCGCCAGCAGATGCTGGACAAGAATCCCGAGCTGCGACAATCGCGCCTGCAATTGCAGCGTGCCGGCATTGCCGTCGATTATCAGCGTTCTTTACGCATGCCTTCGCTGGCACTGAGAGCCACTTCCAGCAGCGACCCCGAGAACCGAAATACCCAGTTCGGCGTGGTGATGAGCGTGCCGTTGTGGGATCAGAATCGCGGTCCCATCAACGAAGCTTCCGCCAATGCAATGCGTCTGCGTTATGAACTGGAAGCACGCGAATTCGAACTGGCACAGCATCTGGACACCGCTTACCAGCAATATCAGATTGCCGCCTCGCAGGTGGAAGCCTTGGAATCCGGCATCGTGCGCCAAGCTGAAAGTGCCTTGCGCGTGGCGGAAGCGGCTTATCGCTACGGCGAGCGCGGCATCATCGACTATCTCGATGCCCAGCGTGTACTGCGCGTCGCCCGCAACGATCTGATCGCCGCCCAATTTGATCTACAAATCGCCGTCATCGAAATCGAACGACTGTTGGCCAACCCTACTACAGGTAACACACCATGATGCCCCGCATTCTCCCTCTTGCCGCGTTGATGACGCTTTGCTTTTCCCTGGTTGCCTGCGGCGACAAGAAACCAACCGAAACCGCCGAGCCGGCACAGAAAACCGACCCCAATCTCGTCATCGCCGATGAAGCCATGCGTAGCCGTCTGAAGATCGGCGTCGTCGAACTGGCACCGTTCAGCGAAGTACTGCGCGTACCCGGCCTGATCGATTTCGATCAGCAGCGTATGGCACGCCTGAGCGCACCGGTCACCGGTCGCGTCACCGATATTTCTGCCACCATCGGACAGGCCGTTAAACCGGGCGATGTACTGGCACGCCTGCACAGTACAGAACTGGGTAGCGCACAACTTGCGTTCCTGAAGGCGCGTGCGCAATCGCAACTGCAAGCGGAAAATCAGGAGCGTGCGCGCTTGCTGTTTGCTGCCGACGTCATCGGTAAGGCCGAATTGCAACGACGCGAAAACGAATACGCGATTGCCGCTGCCGAAGCACGTGGCGCATCGGATCAGTTGCGCGTACTCGGCATGTCGGCAGGCAGCATCGCGCAAATGAGCAAGAACGGCGAGATTAATTCGACACTCCCGATCGTTTCCACGCTGCGCGGTGCGTTGGTGGAATTCAAGGTCGCGCCCGGCCAGGTTGTGCAACCGACAGACACCCTGTTCACGGTGGCTGATCTGTCTCGCGTATGGGCGGTAGCAGACGTGCCGGAACAGCAAGCCGATCTGGTCGCTGTCGGGCAGTTGGTCGATATTGAAATTCCGGCATTGGGCAACCGCAAGATTGCCGGCGAATTGATTCAGGTCGGACAGATCGTCGATCCCGCCACTCGTACCGTCAAGGTCCGCACGGCACTCGACAATCAGGACGGCCGTCTCAAACCGGCGATGCTGGCCACCATGCTGATCACCAGCCGTCCCACCGAGCAACTGGTCATTCCGGCTTCCGCCGTCGTGCGTTTCGAAAACGAGGATCTGGTTTTTGTCGAAACCAAGGAGAACCAGTATCGCGCCACGCAGGTGCAACTGGGGCAATCGCATAACGGGATACGCACCATCGTTTCGGGCTTGAAAGCGGGTGACCGCATCGTGACCGATGGCGCCTTCCATCTGAATAACCAGCGTACCGGTATCGCCCAGGAGTAAAGCCATGCTACAACAGACAATCCGCACTGCCCTGCAGCAGCGGCTGATCATTGTCGTCCTGGCCGTGATCGCCCTTGTGGTGGGCGTGGACGCCATGCGCAAGCTATCGGTCGATGCTTTCCCCGATGTGACCAATGTACAGGTGCAGATTGCCACCGATGCAACCGGTCGCTCGCCTGAAGAAGTCGAACGCTTCGTCACCGTCCCGATCGAGATCGCCATGACCGGCCTGCCCGGCCTGGAAGAAATGCGCTCGCTCAACAAACCCGGTCTGTCGCTGATCACGCTCGTGTTCACCGATGCCACCGATGTGTATTTTGCGCGGCAACTCGTGATGGAGCGCCTGATCGAGATCGGTTCGCGCATGCCGAATGGCGTGACACCCGTACTAGGGCCGGTATCCACAGGACTCGGCGAGGTGTATCAGTACACACTCGACAAACCCGACGACGGCAACCGCGAACTCACGCAGAAGGAGTTGACCGAACGTCGTATCGTGCAGGACTGGATTGTGCGTCCGCTGCTGCGTTCCATCCCGCAAGTTGCCGAGATCAATTCGCAAGGTGGCTACGTCAAGCAGTATCAGGTGCAGGTCAATCCCGAGCGCATGAATCACTACGGCATCTCGCTCAAGCAAGTGTACGAAGGACTGGCCCGCAACAATGCCAACTCGGGTGGCGGTATCCTGCCGCACTATGCCGAGCAATACCTGATTCGCGGTGTGGGCCTGATCGAAAATCTGGAGGACATCAGCAACATCGTGCTGTCCGAATCCAACGGCACCCCTGTGTACATACGCGATGTGGCGCAGGTCACGATGGGTCACGAAGTCCGCTACGGAGCCGTGGTCAAGAATGGTGTGACCGAATCGGTCGGCGGCATCGTGATGATGATGCGAGGCGGCAATGCAAAGGAAGTCGTGTCGCGCATCAAGGATCGCGTGGAGGAAATCAACAGTCAGGGCATGCTGCCTGACGGCTTGCAGATCGTGCCGTATTACGACCGCAGCGAGCTCGTGGATGCGGCGTTGTGGACGGTTGCCAAAGTGCTGCTCGAAGGTGTCGCACTGGTGGTGATCGTGCTGTTCATATTCCTCGGCGATGTCCGGTCTTCATTGATTGTCGTTGCAACGCTGGTGCTGACCCCCTTGCTGACGTTCTTCTTCATGAACCAGCTTGGCATATCGGCCAACCTGATGTCGCTTGGCGGCTTGGCAGTGGCAATCGGTCTGATGGTGGACGGCTCGGTGGTGGTGGTGGAAAACGCGTTCGAACATCTGGGCAGACCGAACAAGTACGGCAAGCGGAAGATTCAGATCATCCTCAATGCAGTACTGGAAGTGGCGACACCGGTCGTGTTCGGCATCGGCATCATCATTCTCGTCTTCCTGCCGCTGATGACACTGCAAGGCATGGAGGGCAAGATGTTTGCGCCGCTTGCCTACACCATTGCGATTGCCCTCGCGATCTCGCTGCTGCTATCGATGACGCTGTCGCCCGTGCTGTCCTTCTATCTGCTCAAGGGTGGCGCTGAACACGATACGCGCGTCATCGCCTTCATGAAGCGTCACTATCTGCGCATGCTGGATTGGGTGCTGAACAATGCCAAGAAGACGCTGATTCTCGCGGTTGGCGCGTTCGCCGCGTCAGTGGCAATTCTGCCGCTGCTGGGAACTGCCTTCATTCCCGAAATGAAGGAAGGTTCCATCGTTCCCGGGATCAACCGGGTGCCGAACATTTCGCTGGAAGAATCGATCGCGCTAGAGAAACAAGCCATGGGCATCATCATGGAAGTACCCGGTGTGAAATCTGCGATCTCTGGCGTCGGCCGCGGTGAAAGTCCGGCAGATCCGCAAGCGCAAAACGAATCGACACCGATTGTGAGTCTGAAACCGAAGAAGGAGTGGCCTGAAGGCTGGACGCAAGACACCATCACGGCAGAAATTCAAAAACGCCTTGCCGTGATTCCGAGTGCACAAATCGTGATGGCTCAACCGATTTCGGATCGCGTCGATGAAATGGTCACGGGCGTGCGTTCCGATGTCGCCGTGAAGATCTTCGGTGAAGACCTCGACCGGCTGCTGCAGAAAGCACATGAAATCGCACGCGTGGCCGGTACGGTGCAAGGCGCGCGTGACATTCGTGTCGATCGCGTCAGCGGCCAGCAATATCTGTCGATCAACATCGATCGACAGGCGATTGCCCGTTACGGTCTGAATGTATCGGATGTGCATGACGTCATTGAGGTCGCAATCGCCGGCAAGACAGCGACCGAAATCTACGAAGGCGAACGTCGCTTCTCGGCCGCAGTGCGCTTGCCCGAAAGTTTCCGTGGCGATGTACAGGCGATTCGCCAGATTCTGCTGACCACACCGCATGGCATTCGTGTCCCGCTCGATAGTCTCGCCAAGATCGAAGTGCGCGACGGACCGGCGCAAGTCAGCCGTGAAGGCGGTAAACGTCGCGTGGTCGTTGCCATTAACGTAGAGAATCGGGATCTGGGCGGTTTCGTGGCCGAACTCCAGCAGGTCGTTACCAGCAAGGTGAAACTGCCTTCGGGTTACTACTTCGAGTGGGGTGGGCAGTTCCAGAACATGGAACGCGCACTCGGCCATCTGGCTATCATCGTACCGGCCACGGTTGCAGCAATTTTCTTCCTGCTGTTCCTGCTGTTCAATTCGGTTCGATACGCCACCTTGATTATCACCGTGCTGCCATTCGCATCGATCGGCGGCATCATCGGCCTGTTCGTCACCGGCGAGTATCTGTCGGTGCCGGCATCGGTCGGCTTCATCGCACTATGGGGTATTGCGGTGTTGAACGGCGTGGTGATGGTGTCGTACATCAGAAAACTGCGCACTGATGGCATGGAATTGGCCGAAGCGGTCGTGAAAGGCGCCACCATGCGTTTCCGTCCGGTGATGATGACAGCCACCGTCGCGATGCTGGGCCTCGTACCTTTCCTGTTTGCCAGCGGTCCCGGCTCAGAAGTGCAGAAGCCGTTGGCAGTCGTTGTGATCGGTGGCCTCATCACATGTACCGCATTGACCTTGCTTGTGCTGCCAGTGCTGTACCGCTGGTTCGATGACAATCCGGGCGAAGCGTAATCGCGTATTGCCTCACTTAACAGGATGCTGCGCGCGGCATCCTCTTCTGATCCGCACAAGGAGTACCGCAGATGAAAGAAATCAAGGCCATCATCCGCCCCGAACGACTCGATGAAATCAGCCAGGCACTACGCAACATGCCCGGCTTTCCCGGCATGACGGTCACCGAGGTCAAGGGACGTAGCGCACCTATACGGCACCAGCCGCAAAATATCGACGAAGAATTACTCGACTACTCGCCGAAGATTCGTATCGATATCGTGGCCGAAGACGACCATGCCAGAACGCTTTACGAAACGATCCGTCAACTTGGTTCCACACGCCACATCGGCGACGGTATTGTTTGGATGACGCATGTAGAGGCATTCGATTACATCTGGCATCCGGGCGATTGAGTTGGCGCGTGCCAAAAAACAAAAAACCCGCCTAGGCGGGTTTTTTAATGGATTGCTTGTTTTACGCCAGCTAGCGACAACAGAAGCGGGAAATAAGACGCCGACTCAGACGCCGACTTCCGCCTCGCGGAAAGCTGCCCAGTTCACCTGCGCGGCTTTTCTCACACCGCCATCGGTCATCGTTTCGAAGCAACGTGCCTTGGTGGTTTGAATGGCATCGATGAGGAAGTCAGGATCATAGGCCGACAACAGATGCGATTGATGCGTCTTCATGTACGCCTTGATCCACTCACGCTCGCAAGGCAGGCTTTGCAGATTGTGGAAAGTTTCATCGTCCCAGTGCCAACTGAGGCCAAGCTCGTAGAAAGCGGCATTGTATGCGGCCAGATGACACGTCACAGCCGGACCAATCGGGCATTGTTCGAGTACGGTAGTCGTCATGTTTGCTCTCCTCGCAGCCTGATGTGCTGCACGCGGACTAGGAATGGTCTGCATGTTTAGCCGACCTTTGAGAGCATCGTAATCGCCGCAAACGATTACGTATAGTTAAAGTATTTAATGTGTACCATTACCTATTATTTATAACTAGTTCGCGAGGCATTGCCTCGCCGCCAGCTTTCTTGACACCCGTCATAGGCGAATTGCACGAATCACGGTAGCCTTCGTTCTTGCTTTAACGTCTCTACCAGTTGCAGTTCGCTCATCCATGTTTTCACGGTCTTCATCATGAAAGTCATCGTCCTCGGTTCCGGCATTATCGGTACCGCTTCCGCCTGGTTCCTCAACAAGGCCGGACATGATGTCTCCGTCGTGGATCGGCAACCCGGTCCGGCTCAGGAAACCAGCTTTGCCAACGGTTGCCAGATCTCGGTATCGCATGCCACGCCGTGGGCCAACAAGACCGCACCACTGACCATTCTGAAATCGCTGGGCCGTGAGGATGCGCCGCTTCTGTATCGTTTCCGTCCCGAATGGCTGCAATGGCAATGGGGCGCTCATTTTCTGCGCGAATGCCTGCCATCGCGCACCGCCTATAACATCCGCCAGATCGTCGCGATTGCCGAATACAGCCGGCAGACCTTGCAAGCTGTGCGCGCTGAAACCGGCATCGACTATCACTGCCTGACGCGTGGCATCCTGCATTTCTATACGGATCAGCGCGAATTTGACAATTCGCTGGCATCGGCCGCCCTCATGCGTGAACTGGGTTGCGCGCGTGATCCCTTGGCGGTCGAAGAAGCCATTCGCCTGGAACCCGCGCTGGCATCGATACGTACGCAATTGGTTGGCGCCGACTTCACGCCGACAGACGAATCGGGCGACATTCATCGCTTCACCAGCGGCCTGGCTGCCAAGGCAGCCGAGCAAGGGGTCCAATTCCACTTCAATCACACGGTGACACGTCTGATCACGCAAGGCAGCGGCGCTGCTACTCGTGTTACAGGCGTTGAAGTGATTGATGCCGAAGGCAGACATCGCACCTTGCAGGCCGATGCTTTCGTGATGGCAATGGGTAGTTTTTCGGTCGCCATGCTGAAGCCGCTCGGCATTCCCTTGATGATTTATCCAGGCAAGGGCTATTCGGCGACCTACCCGATTCTGGCCCCGGCAGCCGCACCCACAATCTCGCTTATCGACGATGGTTACAAGCTGGTGGTGTCGCGCCTCGGCGATCAATTGCGCGTTGCCGGTACCTGCGAATTCAATGGCTATTCGCGCGAATTGAATCCGACGCGTTGCGAAGCGATTACACGCCGCACCAAGGAATTGTTTCCGACCGCCTGCGACTACGATGCACCGACCTACTGGGCGGGCTTGCGGCCGTTGACACCATCCAATGTGCCGTACATTGGCAAAACGAAAATTGCCAACCTGTATCTCAACACCGGACACGGTTCGCTGGGCTGGACCATGGGTTGCGGTTCCGGCAAGGCGATCGCAGACATCGTCTCCGGCAAGATTCCCGATGTGAACTTCCGTTTTAGCGGCATGCCGGCCCGCGCCGTTCAGCTTGCGACATCCACTTCTGATACCTTCACCGCATCTGGCGATCAGCGTACGTAACGACCGTCCTTACCAATCAGGGTTAGCTCGACGAAATCGCTGCCGCTATGATCACGCTCGCTATAGCTGATCAGCACACCGCCGATATCGACGCGCTGCATGGATTCCATCGCCTTGATCAAGCCTTCGCGCGTCGGGTTACGTCCAGCGCGACGCAAACCTTCCACCAGTACCTTGGCCGACATGAATCCCTCCATCGCGGCATAGGAGACTGTGACATTCGCGGCCTTGGCGATCGCCTGGAACTCTTTGCCCAGTCCACTGACCGATGATGTCGGCGGCGGCGTGATCTGGGTGACCACCACACCCACGCCGTCCTTGCCCAGATCTTGAATGAAATCCTGTGAGGAATTATTCGATAGCGTCATCAACTGCATGCGACTGCCCTGCGCACGAATCGCCTTGATGATTTCCACCGTATTCACACCGGAACTGACGATGATCAGTGCATCAGGATTGGCGGCGATCAGTTTTCTGGCCGTCTCCTGCACATTCGGCTTGTGACGCGAAAAAATTTCGATGACGGCCGGCGTGAGTTTGAAATGCGCCATCCCCTTGTTGAAACCATTGAGGCCATCCAATCCCAAGGGGTCGTCTTTTTCGTACGTGAGCAGCGCAATATTCTTCATTCCCAGCGTATGGAAATGCTCGATGCCCTTGAAGACCTCATCCTGATACTTTGCACGCACGTTGAACACCATGCGCTGTACCGGCATATGCAGACTTTCAGCGCCTGTACTGGGAGCAATCAATGCGACCTTGTGCTTGCTCAGCTCGGGCACGACCGCTAGCGTCTGCGGCGTACCACGGCTCTGGAACAGGGCGAACACATGTTCGTTGTCGATCAGCGTTCTGGCATTGGCTGCCGCTTTCTCTGGCTGGTACTGATCGTCCAGCGTACGCAGTTCGATGCGCCGGCCATTGACGCCACCTTGCTTGTTGATATGCGCCAGATACGCACGCGCACCATCGTTCATTTCCTTGACCGTGTCGGCAATCGGCCCGGTCACTCCAATACTTTGCCCGATCAGGATCGTGCTGTCGCTTATTCCCTCTTCAGCCATGGCGCATTGCGCTGAAACCAGCAGCATGGCCGCGATGGTCGTTTTCCATATGAAACGCATCACTCCTCCTCTTTTCTTCAGACTTTGTGTCCGCCAGACAGGACGCATCTTGATGTGCGCTGTAATCCCTTGGCCCTGTGGACGATGCTGAAGATTGCCTGACTACAATCGTGCAAGCAAGCAATACCTCGCAAAGCCACTACGTCGTTATTCGGGCAAGCCTTTTTTGAGACACCATTTTGCAAAGGCAAAAAAAAGCCCCTCTTTCGAGGGGCTTTTCGTAGGCAATCGCCAAGGATTACGAAATCACGCGATCAGCGCGCAGATCTTCGATTTCCGCTTTCGAGTAACCGAGCTGCGACAGCACTTCTTCGTTATGCTCACCCAGCAGAGGCGAACGCACGATGTCAGTCGGACTGTCCGACAGTTTGATCGGGTTACCAACCGTCAGATACTTGCCGCGAACTGGGTGATCGACTTCAACGATCGTACCGGTATCGCGCAGTGCCTGTTCTTCGGCGATTTCCTTCATCGACAGAACCGGACCGCAAGGAATATCGTATTGATTCAGGATATCCATCGCTTCAAATTTGGTCTTGGTCTTGGTCCACTCTTCAACCGTAGCGAAGATGTTTTTCAAGTGCGGCAGACGCGTTGCTGGCGTTGCGTACTCTGGATCGGTCAGCCATTCTTCCTTGCCGATCACCTTGCAGATCTGCTCCCAGACTGGTGCCTGGGTGATGAAGTAGATGTAGGCGTTCGGATCGGTTTCCCAACCTTTGCACTTCAGAATCGAACCAGGCTGACCACCACCCGATGCGTTACCAGCACGCGGCACGGCATCGCCGAACTCGGTACCTGGATACTGTGGATATTCCTTCATGACGCCGGTGCGCTCCAGACGTTGCTGATCGCGCAGCTTGACGCGGCACAGATTCAGAACAGCATCCTGCATGGCAGCCAGAACGCGCTGACCACGGCCCGTCGTTTGACGCTGAATCAGCGCAGCCATGATACCCAGTGCCAGGTGCATACCGGTACCGGTATCACCGATCTGTGCACCGGTCACGAGTGGAGGACCATCGTCGAAACCGGTGGTCGATGCAGCACCGCCTGCGCATTGCGCGACGTTTTCATACACTTTGCAGTTTTCGTAAGGACCAGGACCGAAGCCTTTGACCGAAGCCATAATCATCTTCGGGTTCAGTTCCTGAATGCGCTCCCACGAGAAGCCCATACGATCCAGCGCGCCAGGAGCAAAGTTTTCAACCAGAACGTCGCACTCCTTGATCAGCTTTTCAAGAACAGCTTTACCCTTTGGGTTTTTGGTATCGAGCGTGATCGAACGCTTGTTGCTGTTCAGCATCGTGAAGTACAAGCTGTCCGCTTCCGGAATATCGCGCAACTGGCTACGTGTTACGTCGCCTTCACCTGCGCGCTCCACCTTGATGACGTCTGCACCAAACCATGCCAGCAACTGCGTGCAGGCTGGGCCGGATTGCACGTGCGTGAAATCAAGAATGCGGTAACCGCTTAATGCCTTACTCATCACTACTCCTTTGTTTTACAAAAAAGCGCGAGCGAACATGAGTCCGCTTCGCGCTGCGTTCAACTCAATAAAAATTCTGTCTGTGCGCATCGAGCCACCGCATCTGACAAATCGATGCAGGCTCGATCCAGATGTTTTCTCGGTGGCGAATTCGTGTGCGTTGCTTGCGGTGCATGGCAGTCATGCTGCCGGCGGGGGTAGTTGCCGGATGCCAGCAGGATGGAATTGGGCACACGCCAATCCATCTTAATCGGGGGTGGCCGTATCATAGCGATGCGGCTATCCCGCCAGCATTGATCGCGGTCAATTTTCCAATGCATGCAAACCTTACACGACACTTGCGCGTGGCATTGTAGAGCAAAGTCTCCAGAACACCAAAACTGTCGTATTCCATTCCGTTCTTTTTGTTGCCCAAATAAAAAAAAGCGCCCGAAGGCGCTTTTTTCGCATATCTGCCGAAGCGGATATTAAACCGATTTGGTTGCGTGCAATTCAGCGATCTGCTCTTTGGTGTAACCCAGTTGAGCCAGAACTTCATCGGTGTGCTCGCCCAGCAATGGGGAAGCCGTGATTTCTGGGGTCAGATCCGAGAATTTGATCGGGCTACCAACGGTCAGGTATTTCTCGCCACGATCTGCGTGCTCGACTTCAACAACCGAACCACTCTTACGCAGGGACTCGTCTGCTGCGATTTCTTTCATCGACAGAACTGGTGCGCAAGGGATGTCGAATTTGCGGAAAATGTCGACAGCTTCGAACTTGGTCTTGTCTTTGATAAAGTCTTCGATGAATGCGAAGATGTCAAAAATCTTGTCTTGACGAGCTTGTGGCGTGTTGTACGCTGGATCTTCGATCCACTCTTCTTTACCCAATGCTTTACAGATTGGTGCCCATGCGTGGCCTTGGATCGTGAAGTAGATGTAGGCGTTAGGATCGGTTTCCCAACCTTTACATTTCAGAACCCAACCTGGTTGACCGCCACCGCCTGCGTTACCGCCGCGTGGAACCACATCGGTGAATTTGCCGTGTGGGTACTGTGGGTACTCTTCCAGGTAACCGATCTTGTCCAGACGTTGTTGATCGCGCAGTTTGACGCGGCACAGGTTCAGAACAGCATCTTGCATCGAAACGGCAACTTTTTGACCTTTGCCGGTTTTTTGACGACCCATCAGAGCGGTCAGAATACCGATTGCCAAGTGCATACCGGTGTTCGAGTCACCCAGAGCAGCTGCCGAGACGGTTGGTGGACCATCCCAGAAACCAGTGGTCGAAGCAGCGCCGCCAGCACATTGTGCGACGTTTTCGTAGACTTTCAGGTCTTCGTAGTGGTGACCTTCGGAGAAGCCCTTGACCGATGCCATGATCAGGCCTGGGTTCAGTTCCTGAATACGTGCCCACGAGAAGCCCATACGATCCAGTGCGCCAGGACCGAAGTTTTCAACCAGAACGTCCGATTCCTTGATCAGCTTTTCCAGAACTTCCTTACCTTGTGGGGTCTTGGTGTCCAGGGTCAGCGAACGTTTGTTGCTGTTGAGCATCGTGAAGTACAGGGCGTCTTTGCCTGGGATGTCGCGCAATTGCGAACGCGTTACGTCACCAGCGCCTGGACGCTCAACCTTGATCACATCAGCGCCGAACCATGCCAGCAGCTGCGTACATGCAGGACCTGCTTGCACGTGCGTGAAGTCGATGATCTTGATCCCTTCTAATGGCTTGCTCATATTGATAGCTTCCTTGTTAATTGTTTAACTTGCTTCCTGAAAATACATCCGACAGCAATGCATCCCAGAAAATGGAAATCCCACGAGACCTTACGCGGAATGGGGACGGCTTTTTGTAGCCGACTTATTCATATTCAAACCAGATGTGGACCCTTGCGGAAATTTCAACACTGGAATGAGTATTTTTTACAGCCCGAGAGCCAGG
The DNA here is from genome assembly GCF_913776015.1 of uncultured Oxalicibacterium sp. Lineage (GTDB taxonomy): Bacteria > Pseudomonadota > Gammaproteobacteria > Burkholderiales > Burkholderiaceae_D > Oxalicibacterium. The sequence continues at coordinate 144,225 of NZ_CAJYMD010000067.1, forward strand.
ACGGCTTTTGGGATAATGGCGCGTCCGGTCACCCGTGACGCGCCAACTCTGTAACGATAAAACAAGTTACTTCGTTTGTACATGGCTTGCGCCATGCACAAAGATTACTTCTTGCCGATCGTCGAAACGATGTTCAGGTTACCGATACGGCCCGATTCAACACCAGCTGCCGGGTCGATGATCGCGTCGATGATGGTGGTTTTACCCGACTTGATCGAATCTTCCAGTGCCTTAGCCAGTTCTTCTGGGGTGTTGACGCGAACGCCTTCACCACCCAGAGCGATACTCAGTTGGTCGTAGCGGGTGTTCGGGTTGAACAGCATGCACGAGAACTGGTGATCAGGGCTGGCTTCGTCACCGCGATAGATACCGCCGTTGTTCATGACGATCACGGTTACTGGCAGATTGTAGCGGGTCAGGGTTTCATATTCCATTGCGCTGAAGCCGAATGCCGAGTCACCGCAGATGGCGACGACAGGCTTGCCGGTTTCAACAGCAGCAGCAGCAGCCGAACCCATACCGATACCCATCACACCCCAGGTACCCGTATCCACACGCTTACGTGGCAGGTATTGGTCGATGACCATACGTGCGTTGTCGAGTGCGTTTGCGCCTTCGTTGACCAGGCAGATGTCTGGGTAGTTTTTCAGAACGTCACGGATCGCGCCGAGCGAGTTGTGGTAGTTCATGACTGGCGTAGCCGTCGACAGCTTGCTTGCCAGTTTGGCACGGGTGCTGTTGTGCTTCTCGGCAACAGAGGAAGCCCAAGCAGCTTGGTCAGCCGATTTGTAGCCTTTCAGTTCAGCGCGCAGTGCGTTGATACACGATTGGACGTCACCAACCAGAGGCGCTTCGATCTTGACGTTGCTGTCGATCTCGTTTGCCTGGATATCGATTTGAACGAATTTCTTCGGAGCGACACCCCAGGTTTTGCCTTTGCCGTGAGCCAGCAGCCAGTTCAGACGTGCACCAACCAGGATGACGACGTCGGACTCTTGCAGAACCAGCGAACGTGCTGCAGCAGCGCATTGTGGGTGCAGATCGGAAACCAGACCTTTTGCCATCGACATTGGCGTGAAAGGAATACCGGTTTCTTCAACGAATGCCAGGATGTCAGCGTCGCACTGAGCGTAAGCAGCACCTTTACCGAACAAGATCAGAGGCTTCTTAGCGTTCTTGATCAGTTCAGCAGCGCGTTGAACAGCCGATGGTGCTGGGATTTGTGCAGGAGCTGGATCAACTGGTGCCCACAGCGATTTTTTGCCTTCGTCAGCAGCCATGACGGTGCTGAACAGACGTGCTGGGATGTCCAGATACACACCACCTGGGCGACCCGACAGAGCGGTACGCACAGCGCGAACAACAGCAACGCCGATGTCTTCAGGACGGTTGATACGGTACGAAGCCTTGCAGTGTGGGCGAGCGATGTTCAGCTGATCCATCTCTTCGTAGTCACCTTGCTGCAGGTCAACGATTTCACGCTCGGACGAACCCGAGATCAGGATCATTGGGAAGCAGTTGGTGGTGGCGTTAGCCAATGCAGTCAAACCGTTCAGGAAGCCTGGTGCGGAAACAGTCACGCAAACGCCAGGTTTCTTGGTCAGGTAGCCGGCAACCGATGCAGCGTAACCAGCATTTTGTTCGTTACGGAAGCTGTAGAACTTGTTGCCACGAGCTTGCCACATACGGCCGATTTCGGTTACTGGGATACCGAGCAGACCGTAGATGTTGGTGATACCGTTCAGCTCCAGTGCATCCATCAACAGATGGAAGCCGTCGGTCAGTTCTACGCCTTCAGGTACTACAGCAGGTGCGTTACTCATGATGAGATCTCTTTCGTAAAGGTTGAGCAAGGTTGCTCAGTGCCATGTTCATACCGCTCTTTGACGGTCATCCTTACTTGCAAGGCACCTCTAAAAATCCGATCGGCAGATTTTTAGAGACACCCTTTAAACATGCGTTAATACGCATCCTTATCCAAGTGGGCGTATCATATCGATCGGGTTGCGCTTCTATCATTGACCCCGGTCAATTTTCATCGCATGATATCTGCCCCTGCTCTACCACTTTTCCGCCCTGTTTCCTGATCGCAAATGCCGACAGTCGATAACCATCCTGACCGCAATGTTATACGCGTTCAATTGAAGCAAAATCATGTCTTGAAAGACATGACGGAGCAGGAATGGGCAGAGCTGGAACAACATCTGCAAGTCGTTGATTGTCCCAAGGGCGATTTCCTGCTGCATCAGGGCGTGCACGAGATGGAGCAATACTTCATTCTCGATGGCATCCTCAAACGCGTCGTCACTAACCAGCAAGCCAAGGAAATGATTCTACGCTTTGCCGATGAACGCAGCATGGAAACCAGTTACGCTGCCTGGCGCCTTAAAACACCGACACCTTACAGCATTATCTGCGTTACCAAAGCGCGCATCGTGAAGTTGCCATTGCTTCAATGGATCGCCTTCCTCGACAAGCACGAACATATCAAACAGGCATTCGAACTTGATGTGATGCAACTCATGAGCGACATCATGGCGCATACCATCACACTGCATTTGCTGGATGCGCCGGGACGCGTACAGCGCTTCGTGCGCAAGCATCCTGCCTTGTTCGATCGGATTCCCAAGAAAGAGCTTGCTTCCTATCTCAACCTTTCTCCCGAAACACTGAGCCGCCTTAAACACCAAGGCAAAATCTGACCTTGTTTAGCAAGACGCACCGCAATAGCAAACGCGTTTAGTTGACACTGCTGCCTGACGCTCCCATCAGCAATATCCGCGCTACCGGCTTTGGTAAAACAGATTGTCGGCACATGCACCGTAAACTTCCCAAACAAAAAAACCCTGCAAGCAAGCTTGCAGGGTTTTTATTACGTGCGTTTGACAGCACGTCACCGCATGAGATTAATCGACTGGACGTTCGTCCGCGAACTCGTCTTTCTTCGGTGGCTTGACCAAAGCGATCACTTTCGAGATCAGCGGCCAGAACAACATTAACAGTGCCAGACCAGTGATGGTGCCAACCAGTGGGTTCGAGAACATGATCGATACGTCACCTTGCGAAACCAGCATCGCCTGGCGGAACGAATCTTCTGCCTTGTCGCCGAGAACCAGTGCCAGCACCATTGGTGCAAGCGGATAGTCCAGCTTCTTGAACAGATAACCGATCACACCGAACACAATCATCAGCCAGATATCGAACATCGCGTTGTGCACGGTGTAGGCACCGATTGCACAGATGACGATGATGACTGGTGCGATGATCGAGAACGGAATGCGCAAGATCGAAGCAAACACTGGCACTGTGGTCAGAACAATCGCCAGGCCAACCAGGTTACCCAGATACATACTGGCGATCAGGCCCCAGACGAAGTCTTTCTGCTCAACGAACAATAGAGGACCAGGCTGCAGACCCCAGATCAACAGACCACCCAGCAGAACCGCAGCAGTTGGCGAACCTGGAATACCCAGCGCCAGCATCGGCAGCATCGCAGCGGTACCTGCAGCATGCGCTGCGGTTTCTGGGGCGACGATACCTTCGATCTCACCTTTGCCGAAGTTCTTGCCGTCTTTCGACATTTTCTTGGCCAGACCATAAGCCATGAACGATGCCGGCGTTGCACCACCAGGCGTCACGCCCATCCACATACCGACCACCGCACTGCGCAGCGACGTTGCCCAGTAGGCAGGCAGTCTTTTCCAGGTTTGCAGCACGACTTTTGGATCGATTTTTGCAGACTTGCCTTTGAAAGCCAGACCTTCTTCCATTGACAGCAGGATCTCACCAATACCGAACAAGCCGATAACAGCGATCAGGAAGTCGAAGCCGCGCATGAACTCTTCAAAACCAAAGGTCAAGCGCAACTGACCGGTCACGGTGTCCATGCCAACCGAAGCCAGAGCAAAACCCAGCGCCATCGAACCCAGCACTTTGAACGGCGAGCCTTTACCCATACCCACAAAGCTACAGAAGGTCAGGAGATACACCGCAAAGAACTCTGGCGGACCAAAACGCAGCGCAAATTTCGCAACCAGCGGCGCCATAAACGTGATCATGATCACGGCCAGGAATGCACCGACGAACGAAGACGTGAAAGCACTGGTCAACGATGCGCCTGCCTCACCTTTTTGGGCCAGTGGATAACCGTCAAAGGTTGTCGCAACAGACCAAGGCTCACCTGGAATATTGAACAGAATCGACGTAATTGCACCGCCGAACAATGCTCCCCAGTAAATACATGTCAACATGATGATTGCCGACGTCGGCGACATCGTGAATGTCAGCGGCAACAAGATTGCCACGCCATTCGCCCCCCCGAGCCCCGGCAAAACGCCGATCAAAACACCAAGAACAATGCCGACGACCATCAGCAGCAAGTTCATTGGCGTCAAAATCACGGCAAAGCCGTGAAATAATGCGCTAACTTCATCCATTTTCGTAACTCCTTTAATTCAAGCTTGTTCGATTTCCGTGATTGATTTGGTCAACACACTAGTAACCGATGAAGCTCAAGAGATTGACAGCGCCTTTGTAGAGTGGGACTTTGAACCACACTTCAAACATCATGAAGAACAGCGTATTGACACCCAGTGCTGCAACGATCGCTTTCCATGGCGCGAATTTGCCGAGGAAGATCATGAACAGTGCAATGTAAATCGCAGAGGCGACGTAGATACCGATTAGCTGAATCGCGCCGACGTAGATGGCTGCAGGTATCAAGACCTGGAAAATGCGTTTCAACTGCTCGCTATCGACGAAGATTTCAGTATTTTTTTCCTTGCCAAACAAGGCTTGAAAAAGCGTACCGGCTCCCGATATGCAGATCACAAGGCCGATATAGAACGGGAAGTAACCCGAGCCCGGCCCGTCGCTTGTCCAGCCAGCGCCAAGCTCCCAGCTACTAATGGCGACGACGATGCCGAGCAAGAGTAAAAGTCCGGCGACCGCCGCCTCCACGACGTAATGGGCTACGCCTGTGCGAACGCCGCCATTGGATTCTGAATGCTGATCCATGGGGAATGCTCCTGAAAATTATTTATATGATTTGTACAGACGAACTTCGGCGACACTACCGATTTCTCGGTAGCGTCGTCATTCCGTTCGTATGGATTCTCTGCAGGTAGCGGAGATTACTTCTTAGCCAGGAAACCTGCTTCACGCATCAGAGTTTCGTGTTGCTTCTCTGCGGTTTCAAGCCATTTTTTGAAGTCGTCGCCGGTCTTGAATGTGGTATTGAACGCACCTTTTTCCATGTACTCTTTCCAGTCAGACGTTTCACGCAGTTTCTTGAAGAGATTCACATAGAAGGCCAACTGGTCCGCCGTCACGCCAGCTGGCATGAAGATGCCACGCAGCATGGTGTAATCGGTTGGAATACCGGCTTCCTGGCAGGTTGGGATGTCGTTCCAGGATTGGGTGTCAGTCACCTTGGCCTTGTACGGCATACGCTCGTGATCGAACACGCATTGCGCCTTCAGCTTGCCAGCACGCCATTGCGAAACAGCTTCGATCGGGTTGTTCACAGTCGATTGAACGTGACCACCCACGAGCTGAACAGCAACCTCGCCACCGCCTTTGAATGGGATGTAGATGAATTTGGCACCGGTTGCTTTTTCAAGGCCGACAGTAATGATCTGATCTTCCTGCTTAGAGCCCGTACCGCCCATCTTGAACTTGTTCGGACCGGCCGCTTTTACCGCATCGATGTACTCTTTTGCAGTCTTGTATGGTTGGTCAGCATTCGTCCAGAGAACGAACTGATCCAGCGCCAGCATTGCAACCGGCGTCATGTCGCGCCAGTTGAAAGGCACACCAGTTGCCATTGGCGTGGTGAACAGGTTGGAAAGGGTGATGATGATCTTGTGCGGATCACCTTTTTCATTCTTGATGCCCAGGAAACCCTCGGCACCGGCACCACCGGATTTATTGACGATGATGAGTGGCTCTTTCATCAGTTTGTGCTTGATGATCACACCCTGAATGAAGCGCGCCATTTGATCAGCGCCACCACCGGTACCGGCTGGAACGACGAATTCGACTGGCTTGGTTGGCTCCCATGCTGCAAAGGCGGGAGCGGCTGTAAGTGCGAGAGCGGCAATTGCGCCTGCCGTTGCTTTGGCTACACCACTCTTGGAAAGCAATTTCTTGATCATTACTGTCTCCTTGGAATAATAATTTTTTCACTGCTTTGCTACATGCCACTGGTCTGGATGCCTTTTGGGCTCCCGCATCGTGCGGCGCCGATGCTGATTGAAATAATCTTGTTGTGATCATTTCAGGCGATGCGTCCTTTCGCCAACGTCATCTGTCTAAAAACAACGCGGCCACATCACCAACTGCTTAGGCGGCATGCTGACTTCCAACGGTATGCTGACACGGCCTCCTTTAACCTTGTCTGCAAACCCGATTCAATTTCAAGATGGCAATCCGTCTTGCGGCTCGTCCTATCCTGCTCTTGAATCAGCCAGCACTGCTTCCTGATTCTTATCAATATTGCTTTGCGTCAGTGTGCCATCTTTGGCTTGGATGGGGGGAAACTTTTTTACGCTTTCCTCACAATCCTTTCACTAACTGCCCGGATTCTGGGAGAAGGCTTACAAGCCTTCATTGACTCCGGTCAAGTTTTACACATCTTTAACGATCCTCGAACACATTCACAATACGTATTTATACGTACCATTGAATTTTTATCTCGAAGAAACGTTTAATCGCCGCACCTTTCTTCTTTTAGAAAAGAAAAAGGCCTGCTTTCGCAGGCCTTTTTAAACATCAGCAATCTATGATCAAGCCGCTTGCTGCATTTTCACCATACCCGATTCTTCAGACATGGTCTTGGCCAGCAATTTGACCAGTGCATATACGGTATCGATGTGCGGTGTTGGCGTGTTGGTCAAACGACCGAGCTCGGCAACCGAACCCACCAGCGCGTCGATTTCAGGATCACGACCAGCTTCGACGTCCTGCAGCATGGAGGTCTTGTGCTTGCCGACCTTCTCTGCGCCAGCGATACGCTTTTCGAGTGGCACACGGAATTCGATGCCCAGCTTGTTCGCGACGGTCTGCGCTTCGGTCATCATGGCAGCAGCCAGTTCGCGGCTCAGTGGGTACTGGCAGATATCTACCAAGGTCGAGTGCGACAGCGCGCTGATTGGGTTAAACGTGAGGTTACCCCACAGCTTGAGCCACATTTCTGCGCGGATGTTATCCAGCACAGGTGCCTTGAAGCCAGCGTTTGTGAAGCATTCCGAAACGCGGGTAGCGCGTTCGCTGACCGAACCATCGAGCTCACCGATTGGGAAACGATCGCCTTCGATGTGCTTGATGACGCCTGGCGCGATCAGTTCGGATGCTGGATACACCACGCAACCCAACACGCGATCAGCAGGGATCTTGGCCGTAATCTTGCCGGTTGGATCCACGCTCTTGACGCAGGTACCTGCCAGGTCACCGCCGTGCTTGTGGAAATACCAGAATGGAATACCGTTTTGCATCGTAACGATGACAGTATCTGGACCGATCAATTTTGGCAGATCGTCAGCGATCGCTTCCAATTGGTGCGCCTTCATTGCCAACACGATGATGTCTTGATGACCAGCTTCATCGTAGTTGTTGGTTGCCTTGACGTTGGATGCAACGTGCTCGGAACCATCATGCATGATCAGCTTGGCGCCGTTCTTGCGAATGGCTTCCAGATTGGCACCACGCACGATGAAGGTAACGTCTTCACCTGCCAATGCCAGTTTGACGCCGACGTAACCGCCGATTGCGCCTGCTCCGATAACTGCAATTTTCATAGCTTTCCTCTGATTTTTTATTTGAAATCGTTCGTGAGCTTACCGATGCCGGCAATCTCGACCTCGACAACGCTGTTTGGCTTCATCGAGCCAACACCGACGGAGGTACCGCAGAGGATGATGTCACCAGGGAACAGCGTCAGTTCCTGCGAAATCATGCTGACCAGCTTTTGGGTCGAGAAGCGCATGTCGCTGATTGGGTAATCCTGACGGACATCACCGTTAAGAATGGTTTTGACGACCAGTGTGGTCGGGTCCAGATCGGTTGCAATCGCAGGACCAAATGGGCAGAACGTGTCGAAACCTTTTGCACGCACCCACTGCGCGAAGGATTCATCGCGATTAAGGATGTTGGCAACAGTGACGTCGTTTGCTGCGGTGTAACCAAACACGTAGTCGAGCGCATCGGCTTCCGACACGTTCTTGGCTTTCTTGCCGATAACGATACCGAGTTCACCTTCGAAGACGATCTTGTCGTCGGTTGGTGGCTTCTCGATCGTTTCCCCTGGATTCAGATACGAGTTTGGTGCCTTGATCAGATACAGCGGCTCAGCCGGATCTGCGAGATTGAGTTTTGCAGCCAAGGCGTGGAAGTTGTTCCACATGGCGATGACTTTGGTTGGCTGGCATGGCATCAGCAATTTGACGTCATTGACGTTCACAACCGTGTCGCCCTTGACAGGGTTGGCAAACATGTCGCCGGTGTAAACCTGAATGTTGTCGCCTTCGAGCGTACCGAACTGCTCATTGCCTGCGTGACTGAAACGTACCCAACGTGTAGACATTTTTGCTTCCTCCAGATTTCGAAACTTGTACTGTTACGCAAGGGATTACGAGAACACCCGCTCATCGCAATCAGATCCCGGCGTGCACTTTGGCGCACTGCCTTTTTGCATTTGTAACTATCTCTACAGAAAACACCGCGTATTTCCTGTAGGGATAACACTCCCCCAATGCAGGGGAGTGTCAAAACTACTTAATTACAGAACCGACTTCAGCAGGCGACCCATTTCAGCTGGGTTTTTCGTTACTTTGATACCGCATGCTTCCATGACAGCCAGCTTCTCTTGCGCCGTACCTTTGCCGCCCGAGATGATCGCGCCAGCGTGGCCCATACGCTTACCTGCAGGTGCCGTAACGCCAGCGATAAAGCCAACGACTGGTTTCTTCATGTTGTCTTTGATCCAGCGTGCGCAGGTTTCTTCTGCTTCACCGCCGATTTCACCAACCATGATGACTGCATCGGTGTCTGGATCGTCGTTGAACATCTTCAACACGTCGATGTGTTTCAGACCCGAAACCGGATCACCACCGATACCGACCACGGTCGATTGACCCAGACCGAATTCAGCCAATTGACCCGCTGCTTCATAGGTCAAGGTACCCGAACGCGAAACGACGCCGATGCGACCTTTCTTGTGGATATGGCCTGGCATGATGCCGATCTTGATTTCGTCAGGCGTAATCAGACCTGGGCAGTTTGGTCCCAAAAGCAAAGTCTTGGAATTTTCCAGACGTTGCTTGGTGCGGATCATGTCGCGCACAGGAATACCTTCGGTGATGCAGATCACCAGATCAACGCCAGCGTCAACCGCTTCGTCGATCGCAGCAGCAGCGAATGGAGGCGGAACGTAGATCACGGAAACGGTTGCGCCCGTTTCTGCTTTTGCTTCGGCAACCGAGGCGTAGATTGGTACGCCTTCAAACGATTCGCCTGGTTTCTTCGGGTTCACACCAGCAACGAAGCAGTTTTTACCGTTCGCGTACTCGAGGCACATTTTGGTGTGGAACTGACCGGTTTTACCGGTGATACCTTGGGTGATGACCTTGGTGTCTTTATTGATCAGGATAGACATTGATTATTTCCCCTGTGCTGCGTTGACGACTTTTTCTGCCGCTTCAGCCATGTTGTTAGCCGTGATGATCGGGAGACCGGATTCAGCAAGAATCTTCTTGCCCAGTTCTTCGTTGGTACCTGCCATACGAACAACCAGTGGCACTTTCAGATCAACTTGTTTCGCTGCTGCGATCACGCCGTTTGCGATCACGTCGCAACGCATGATGCCGCCGAAGATGTTGACCAGAATCGCTTTGATGTCCGGATTCTTCAACATGATCTTGAATGCTTCGGTCACTTTCTCGGTCGTGGCACCGCCACCGACGTCGAGGAAGTTGGCTGGTTCGCCGCCGTACAGCTTGATGACGTCCATCGTTGCCATTGCCAGACCGGCGCCGTTCACCAGGCAGCCGATGTTGCCGTCGAGCGAGATGTAGGTCAGGTCGAATTTCGATGCTTCGATTTCTGCTGCATCTTCTTCGTCCAGATCGCGCATTTCCTGGATTTCAGGGTGGCGATACAGTGCGTTGGAGTCGAAGTTGAATTTCGCGTCGAGAGCAACGATGCGGTCGTCGCCAGTGACGATCAGCGGATTGATTTCTGCCAGCGATGCATCGGATTCGTCGAATGCTTTGTACAAGCCTTGCATGAATGCACGTGCTTGACCGATCGAACCTTCAGGCACGCCGATTTTGCGTGCGATGTCGTCTGCTTCGCTATCGAGCAAACCTTTGGTTGGATCGATGAATACCGTGTGGATTTTCTCAGGAGTATGTTCTGCGACGTGCTCGATATCCATGCCGCCTTCGCTCGAGGCCATCAACGCAACGCGTTGGCTACCGCGATCAACGACCATACCCACGTACAGTTCTTTCTTGATATCTGCGCCTTCTTCGATCAGCAGACGCTTGACCAGACGACCTTCAGGGCCGGTTTGATGCGTGACCAGCGTCATGCCGAGGATGTCGTCAGCGTACTTGCGTACTTCGTCGAGCGACTTGGCAACTTTAACGCCGCCGCCTTTACCGCGACCGCCAGCGTGGATCTGGGCTTTAACAACCCAAACTTTGCCGCCCAGTGTTTCAGCAGCCTTGACAGCTTCGTCTACGGAAAAACATGGAACGCCTTTTGGTGTCGTGACACCGTACTTGCGCAGTATTTCTTTTCCTTGATACTCGTGGATATTCATGATCGTCCTTATTGAAAACCAATTTTTTCTGGCAGCGATTCGCTACGAATATTTTTTTGCATTGAATCCACGCAAAAACCGTGAGTGCCTCTTCTGTGCCTCTTCCAGCAAAAAGACTGCTATCTTAGCAATTCTTGACTCGAATTCAAACGGTGCCGCGATTGTCCGAGAAGCCCGAACCGGATGCCTTGACCTCGGTTAAGATTTTTTCACGCTACCGTGCAAATCATGCATGCGGCAGCGCAACAAATCATGCGAGAAACAAAAAGGAAGTGACCTGCTTCCGATTGCCGCGTCTTGAGCTGACAAGGGAGAACTCGACTCTTCGGAACACCACAGGCCGATAGGCGTGTGCATGCTTGAGACCATTGCCCAACCGCATCGCGTCAGATCATGACGTTAACGGCAAAGAGCAATCATTAGACGCCAATCTGTGCGTGCTGAAATTCCGCCCAATTGACTGCCGACTTGCGTACACCGGCAACCTTCATGGCTTCGTAGCAACGCGCCTTGGCGCTTTGAATGGCATCGATCAGGAAGTCAGCCTCGTAGACCTTGAGCAGATGCGACTGATCGTTTTCCAGAAAGTGACGCAAGCGTTGTGTGCCTGCCGTCGCGTCGGAAAGATCGTGGTCGGTATCCGTGTCCCAATGCCAGCGCAACCCCAATTCATAGAACGCAGCGTTATAGGCGTTGCGATGCAGATCGGCAACGTCGGCGGCGGCATGAGCGGGCGAGAACTTGAACATGATGACTTCCTTAAAGATTCCGCGATTCCGGGTAAAACCGGATCGAGGGCCATCTTAAGAAAAAAATATGATTACGCATAGTTAAAGTATTTAATAATATGTATTCTTAATAAGTTATGGATTGCCGAGCTCATTATGAAAAATGCCACCCTGCGCCAGTTGAAGGTCTTTGAAACGGTTGCCCGCCATCTCAGCTTTTCACGTGCGGCCGAGGAGCTGCATCTGACACAACCGGCAGTCTCCACGCAAATCAAAAAGCTCGAAGACCACGCCGGCTTGCCGCTGTTTGAACAATTGGGGAAAAAGATTTACTTGACGCCGGGCGGCGCCGAATTGCTGCATTACTGCCGCGATATCATCCAGTTGTTCCAGGAAGCCGAAGATGCCATGACGCACTTCAAGGGCATTACCGGCGGCAAGCTGAATGTCGCCGTGATCAGCGCCGGCGATTACTTCTTTCCCCGCCTGCTGGTCGAATTCGCACGCAGTCATCAAGGCGTGACGCTGAATCTCTCGGTACACAATCGCGAAGGCTTGTTGAACCAGCTCGCCAACAATCTGACCGACATCGCGATCATGGTGCGGCCACCACTTGACGTCGACACGCATGTGGAAGCGTTCGCACCGCATCCTTACGTCATCGTCGCCCCACCCGACCATCATTTGGTGACGCAGAAAAACATTCCGTTGCAGACACTGATACGTGAACCCTTTGTCGTCCGCGAAAAAGGTTCAGATACCTGGAATTCGATGGAAGAAGGCTTCGGTGGGCAATTGAGCAATCTCAATATCGCCATGGAGATTCGCAGTACCGAAACCATCAAGCAGGCCGTGATTGCAGGCATGGGACTGGCGTTTCTTTCCGCACACACCATCAGTCTGGAATTACAGGCTGGCAGTCTGGCCGTTCTCGACGTCGAAGGTTTTCCCGTCATGCTCAACTGGTATGTCGTGCATCGCAAGAACAAGCGTCTGCCACCCGTCGCCCAGGCCTTCAAGAACTTCCTGCTGGAAGAAGGTCCGACGCAGATCGAACGCATCGTGCGCTACAACCCGCGCCCGGGGCGACAACTCAGCAACCTGCCCGTCAAGCGCGCCAAGAAGCGGCAGGGGCAATAAAAAAACCCGGCACGAGCCGGGCTTTTTTACGGGTGATGCATCAAACGACCTTCAACACGATCTTGCCGATATGCGTGCTGCTTTCCATCAGCTCATGCGCCTTGGCCGCCTCTTCGAGTGAAAAAGTCTGGTAGATAACCGGCTTGATCTTGCCCGCCTCGATCAAGGGCCAGACGCGTTCATGCAGTTGCTGCGCGATGGCTGCCTTGAAGGCGACAGATCGCGGACGCAGCGTGGAGCCGGTGACTGTCAAACGTCGCAACAGGATTTGTCCAAGACTGACATTCGCCTTGTTGCCGCCAAGTAGGGCAATGAATACCAAACGACCGTCATCCGCCAGGCAACGCAATTCGCGATCCGTATATTCGCCACCGACCATATCGAGAATGACATCGACGCCTTTGCCGTTCGTTGCATCCTTGACGACCTGGCCGAAGTCTTCCGTCTTGTAGTTGATACCACGTTCGGCACCCAACTCTTCACACGCCTTCACCTTCTCGTCGCTACCCGCCGTGGCAAACACGCGATGCCCCAGTGCCGCCGCAATCTGAATCGCTGTCACACCAATGCCCGACGTACCGCCTTGCACGAGAAAGGTTTCGCCCTCGGACAAATGGCAACGATCAAAGACATTACTCCAGACGGTAAAGAACGTTTCCGGCAGCGATGCCGCTTCGACAGCACTCAAGCCCTCGGGAATCGGCAAACATTGCGCAGCAGGAACCGTGCAGTACTCGGCATAACCACCGCCTTGCGCGAGGCCACACACCATGTCGCCAAGTTTGAAATGCGTGCCTTCAAAATCCCCTCCGACGACTTCGCCGGCAACTTCCAGCCCCGGCAAATCGGAGGCGCCTTTCGGCACCGGGTAGTTGCCCGTGCGCTGCAAGACATCGGGACGATTGATGCCGGCCGCATGAACCTTGATCAAAAGTTCGCCTTCCTTGGGCACCGGCATCGGACGCTCGCATAACTTGAGAACATCCGGCGGACCTGGCTGCGTAATTTCGATTGCGCGCATGAGAAATCCTTATGACTGACTTTGAAGCTGCAAAGGATATGCCATAACGCTACGTTTTGCAGACATGCGCCTTATTCGCGCCTTGCGGCACTGCCGTCAAACGTTGGCACCTTGCCCGGAAATCTTTCCGACCCAACAACCGAATTCAAAATCAAACCACGCGCCCAGCCATCGGCGACGATGGCGAAGCAGCAAACTTTCGTGGAATACGACCGGCGAGGAAGGCATTGCGGCCAGCGTCGATGCCGAGCTTCATGGCATGTGCCATGCGTACCGGGTCTT
>NZ_CAJYMD010000068.1 GCF_913776015.1 uncultured Oxalicibacterium sp.
CAGACCCAGGAAGTGCATCGGGAAGAACGTGATGTTGAACAGGATCAGCGAACCCCAGAAATGAATCTTGCCGCGGGTTTCGTTGTACATGAAACCGGTCCACTTCGGTCCCCAGTAATAGAAACCGGCAAACAGCGCGAACAGCGAACCGGCCACCAGCACATAGTGGAAGTGCGCCACCACGTAATAGGTATCCTGCAACTGGATATCGATCGGGGTGACCGCGAGGATCAGGCCCGTAAAGCCGCCCATCGTGAACACGAAGATGAACCCGATCGCAAACAGCATCGGTGTCTCAAACGTCATCGAGCCACGCCACATGGTGGCGACCCAGTTAAAGATTTTCACGCCGGTCGGTACCGCAATCAGCATCGTCGCGTACATGAAGAACAATTGCGCCGTGACCGGCATGCCGGTTGTAAACATATGGTGCGCCCACACCATGAACGACAGGATCGCGATCGACGCAGTCGCGTACACCATCGACGCATAGCCGAACAACTGCTTGCGCGCAAACGCCGGCACGATATGCGAGATGATGCCGAACGCCGGCAGAATCATGATGTAGACCTCGGGATGGCCGAAGAACCAGAAGATGTGTTGATACATCACCGGATCACCGCCGCCAGCCGCATTGAAGAACGACGTACCGAAGTGACGATCGGTCAGCGTCATTGTGATCGCACCTGCGAGAACCGGCATGACGGCGATCAGCAGATAAGCCGTGATCAGCCACGTCCAGCAAAACATCGGCATCTTCATCAGCGTCATGCCGGGCGCACGCATGTTGAGGATGGTGACAATGATATTGATCGAACCCATGATCGATGATGCGCCCATGATGTGCATGGCGAAAATCGCCATGTCCATCCCCGGCCCCATCTGCGTTGACAGTGGTGCGTAGAGTGTCCAGCCAGCCGCGGTGGCACCGCCGGGTACGGCAAACGAGCCGACCAGCAGAATCGCTGCAGGCGGCAGCAGCCAGAACGAGAAGTTGTTCATGCGTGCGAATGCCATGTCGGACGCACCAATTTGCAGCGGCACCATCCAGTTCGCAAAGCCGACGAAGGCCGGCATGATCGCACCGAACACCATGATCAGACCGTGCATGGTGGTCAACTGATTGAAGAACTCGGGCTGCATCAGTTGCAGTCCGGGCTGGAACAGTTCGGCGCGGATCAGCATCGCCAGGAAGCCGCCCGACAGCAGCATGATGAAAGAGAACCACAGATACAGCGTGCCGATATCCTTGTGGTTGGTCGCATAGACCCAGCGACGCCAGCCGTGCGGATGATCATGGGCATGGTCGTCGCCATGTGCATGATCGTGCGGGTGAGAATGGTTATGTCCGTGATCGACTGCGGTTGTACTCATCTCCATCTCCTGATCCGATTCGTTTTACTTCGCAGCCAGAACGTCAGCCGGTTGGACGATATTTTCCGAAGCCTTGTTCGACCAGTGATTTCTCGTATAGGTAATCACTGCCGCAATCTCGGTTTCCGACAGGACGGATTGCCAGGCAGGCATGGCCGCCTTGCCATGCAAAACAATGTCGATGTTGGCTTTCTTCGGACCCGTCACGATGGCCGAACCGTCGAGTGCAGGAAAGCTGCCGGGCACGCCCTTGCCGTTGGCCTGATGACAGGCAATGCAGTTCGATGTGTAGACTTTCTCGCCACGCTGCACGAGTTCATCGATGGTCCAGACCTTGTTCGGATCGTCCACATTGGCGGCCATTTCCTTCTTCTTGCCATCAACCCATGCCTTGTAATCTTCCTCGCTCACGACGTTGACCACGATCGGCATGAAGGCGTGATCCTTGCCGCACAGTTCGACGCACTGGCCGCGATAGGTGCCGATCTTCTCGGCCTTGAACCAGGTATCGCGGACAAAGCCGGGAATCGCATCCTGCTTGACGCCGAACGACGGGATCATCCACGAGTGAATCACATCGTTGGCGGTCAATACGACACGAATCTTCTTGTTGACGGGGACGACAACCGGGTTATCGACCTCCATCAGGTAATGCTCGCCCTTGGCTTCCGCATTGACGATCTGTTGCCGCGGCGTGGAAAGATTGGAGAGAAAATTGATACCCTCGCCCTCACCGGCCAAGTAGGTATAGCCCCATTTCCACTGCATGCCGGTCGCCTTGATGGTGATGTCGGCGTTCGACGTGTCTTTCATCGCCACCACGGTTTTGGTGGCAGGCAGCGCCATGCCGATCACGATCAGAAACGGGACGATGGTCCAGGCGATTTCGACGGTCGTACTCTCGTGAAACTTGGCGGCCTGATGCCCGACCGATTTGCGATGCTTGATGATGGAATAGAACATCACCGCGAACACGGCAATGAAAATTGCCAAGCAGATGATGAGCATGAGGTTGTGAAGAGAGTAGATCTCTTCGGCAATCTTGGTGACGGGTGGATGCAGATTGAGCTGTCGAACGGTGGGACCGCCCGTATTGTCGGCCAGTGCAGCCAGCGGCATACCCGACAGCAGGAGAAACGCACCGGACATCAAGGAGTGAAGGCGCTTCGCATCTTTCATGGATTTCCCCAAAAGCCCACGTTAAGAATTCATTCTAGTTACCGGGCGTATCGTCATCCTCACTTCCCGAAACAGCGTGCGCATGACACTACGCTTCTTGTCTTGTCTCGTGAATCGCCCCACATCAACTCAAGTGCCAGCAAACTTCAAACGAATCAAACACATTTGCCATGAACCGGATGTTCCCAGCCAACACGGCAGTTGACCTAACTGACTTGCCTTGTCTGCATGCAATCGATCAATAAAAGATCAACCTTGCAGAAGAACGTGTCCGCGATCTCTCGCGTGACGCACGCAACAATGAAAGCAACGACGGAAACGACTGCGACTGCAAGCTGCGCCGGACTCGAAACGCCCGGGAAAGTCCAAGTGCCGCGGATGATGAGAAAGACGGAAATTGCCAGAGATACCGCGCACAATAACCCAAAAAACCGTACCAGCTGCTGCGGAGATATCGAGCAATTACGCTTACATAACCATTCGCGGTGGACCACTGCCGTTCGCCGGACTACGGCGCGCCAGCCCACCCCTCTACACGCAAAACCGTCGCAGTATAAGTCTGAAACTCAAGAGTGATCAAGCATAAAAACATGGCGCAGAAACCTCCGGAAAAGGATCACGGAAAAGCATCGGTGACGCAATGCAAATGCAACGGCTTGGTTGATTCTGAACGACTTTTTGCAAACAGGCGAGCATAAATATGCCACACCTTGCTACAAGCGACGCTATTTTCGGGGCAAATCGAAGCGAATGATGGACTCGCCTTTGGCCGTGACGCGCGGAGCCGGCCGGAAGGCATGCCCATAGATGACTTCCACGCTCAGGGGAATCTTGCCATCCTCCTGACGTCGCAAACTCTCCAGATGGTCGCGCACGCGCTGCCACGCATAGCGTCCCTGCAGGCCGCGCAAACGCGTATCCAGCGGATTACCGCCCATGGCGCGTACATCTGCCAGTAACTTTTCGACCGTGCCGTAGGTGATGGTCAACAACTCCATATCCATCACCGGCGTCGAGAAACCCGCATTGACCAGCATATCGCCAAAATCATGCATGTCCACGAATGGCAATACATGACGATCGCCATCATGGGAGAAGGCTGTACGCAGCTCCTTGAAGGTATCCGGCCCAAAGCACGAGAACATCAGCAGGCCATCCTGACGCAACACGCGACGCCATTCGGCAAACACGGCATCTGGCTGCGGATGCCAGTGCAGCGCCAGGTTGGACCAGACCATATCTACCGCATTGCCGGCCAGTGGCAATTGCGCAAAGTTACCGCATGCCAAACTGGCAAGCGAATCCTGGCCGAACCCCATGCGTGCCGGCAACCATTGCTGCAGAAGCCGATTGACCGCAGACAAGCCATCGTTCTGTACGACTTGCGCCTCTTGCAGCATGGGATACGAGGCATCGATTCCCAGAATGGTGGCTTGTGCGAAACGCTTTTGCAGCGTACTCAGATCCGCCCCTTCACCGCAGCCGGCATCAAGCACCTGCTTCGGCTCGAGTTTGATAACAGCCAGCCGTTCATGCATGCGGCTGGCGATCTCGCGACGCAGGAAAGCCGAGTCGGCAACGACAGATGGTTTGCTGAACAGCGCCCGCACGCGGCCCAAATCGATGGGAGCGCTGAGGTGCTTATCGTGATGATCGGGTTGGGAAAAATCGGAAGACACAGGCAAATCTGGCAATGAGATAATTTGCGCAGTCTACACGCATGAGGAAGAGGTTGCGCAATGCCGTATCGATTTCTCGCCGATGTCTGGCCGATTGTTTGCCGTTTGCCGCAACTGATTCCCTCCACCTGCGCCTTGTGCAGCAGCGAGGGATGCAATCTACTCTGTACCGCCTGCGAACAGCGCTTCTTCACGCAACCTTGCCCGCGCTGTCCGCAATGCGGCTTGCAAACGAACGCAGCCGATCAGCATCGGGCTTGCGGTCACTGTCTGAAAACCTTGCCTGACTACGATGCCACCATCGTCGCCACGGACTATGTTGCGCCGATCGATCAGGCAATCCTGGCATTGAAATTCGGGCATCGCCTTGCCATCGCACCGCTCCTGGCAAGACTGTTGCACGATGCTCTGCTGCGCACACCAAACCTGGCTTTACCGGATGTGCTCATCGCGGTACCACTCAGTCCGCAACGCCTCGCAGAGCGCGGCTTCAACCAGTCTCTCGAAATTGCACGCCCACTAGCGCGCGCAACCGGCATGCTACTCGATACCCACCTGTTACAGCGCACACGCGATACCGCGATGCAAACCAGCCTGCCGCTGGCAGAACGACAGCGCAACATGCGACACGCCTTTGTACCAGACGCACGATCTGTCGAAAGGATACGTGGCAGGCATATCGCCGTACTGGATGATGTGCTGACAACAGGCAGTACCCTGAACGCCATTGCCGGCGTCCTCAAGCGCCATGGTGCACAGCGTGTGACCAATCTGGTCGTGGCTCGTACACCGGCACGCTGAATGAGCATGGCATTTCTCCTTTATGATGTGCGCTTTCGTCAATCCGGCCTGATGTGCGACGCGGGCCGGTCTTAGGGAGAAGCACTTGTTTCATGTCGTTCTGGTCGAACCGGAAATTCCGCCGAATACCGGCAACATCATTCGTCTGTGCGCCAACACGGGGGCACAACTGCATTTGATCGAACCTCTCGGTTTTCCTCTCGACGATGCCAAGATGCGTCGTGCCGGCCTCGACTATCACGACTACGCCAACATGAAGGTGCACAGCGATTGGAATACCTTCCTGGCATCGTTTCCGGTAGACCAACCGCTCGATCTGCAGCGCATGTTCGCCATGACCACCCATGGCTCAACCCCCTTCGCGAATCTGCAATTCAAGGAAGGCGATGTCTTCGTGTTCGGTTCCGAGACGCGCGGCCTGTCACCCGAACGCCGCGAATCGTTCCCGACCTCGCAACGTATCCGTCTGCCGATGCGCCCAGGCAACCGCAGCTTGAATCTGTCCAACACGGTGGCTGTCGTCGTCTATGAAGCATGGCGTCAGAACGGTTATGCCGGCGGCAATTAGCGCGCATTGCACGACGCTCAGTAACTGTTTTGCAGTAGCATGGCGACGCATACTTTTCTCCCAAGTACAGCTTGCCTGTCGACTCTCAGAAAGGATTTCATGAAATCACGTCTGCTCACCCTCGCATTCGCCGCTTCGCTGTTCGCCCCACTGAGCTATGCACAAACTGCGCAAGGTATCGTGGTCGATCAAGGCTATGCGCGTGCCACCGTACCGGGCCAAACCAGTGGCGGCGCTTATTTAACGCTGGAGAACAAAGGCAAGCACGCCGATGCACTGTTATCGGCCCAATCCTCTACAGCCCAATCCGTGGAATTGCACACGATGAAAATGGAAGGCGATGTCATGCGCATGCGTGAAGTCAACCGCATCGACCTCGCTGCCGGCGAAAAAGTCTCGATGGCGCCAAGCAAGGGATACCACATCATGCTGATGGGCCTGAAAGCACCTCTGAAGGCTGGCGACAAGGTGCCGCTGACACTGCAATTCGAAAAAGCCGGCAAGCAGGAGACCCTGCTGGAAGTCAGGGATGGCAAGGCAACTGCCGACAACGGCAAACATGGCGAGCATCACAAACACTGATTTGCCAGCCAATCTTGCCAATCAAAGAAAAGGACGCCATGGCGTCCTTTTCTTTTACATTGTTTCGACTGGGCTTTTTACATGATGCCAAGCTATGTTAGTTACTGCGCCGCGACATGCCGATAAACGGTATGTGATCCATCCTTGCGAAACAGCAGCACGTCGTAGGCATCGGCCTTCTGCCCTTCGACCTCCATTCCCGGCGAGCCCATCGGCATACCCGGCACCGTCAGACCGGCAGCCTTGGGCTTTTCCTTCAGCAAGCGCTTGATATCCTCGGCCGGCACATGCCCTTCCAAGGCGTAACCACCCACCGTCGCGGTGTGACAACTGCCAAGCGAATCCGGCACATGATAACGCTGACGATAAGCTGCCGTATTGGGAACATTGCGCGCATTGACGTGAAAACCGTTCGCTTCCAGATGCTTGACCCATTCGGTACAGCAGCCACATGTGGCGCTCTTGTATACCTCGATCACCGGCTTCGCCTTCGCAAGACCGATACCCGGCAGCAGGATGGTGGCAGCCATTGCCTGCAGAATACGACGTCGTTGCATGTGTTCTCCTTTCGATTGCTGACAAAAAGGGCCGCAATACATGCGGCCCTTTTTGCTCATCTGCATGGTGATCGTGAAATCAGGCAGGTTGCACTTCCGTTACAGCCATGCGCGTGACGACTTCCTTGCGATAACGGTTGAGTTCCTGCACGGTTGCAAACGTACGCTCGAACAGCAGCGACATGTTATGCAAAATGCGATCGACGACTTTCTTTTCCCATTCGCTATCGAACTTGATCTGTTGATCGAGCCAGCGCTCCAGCCATTCCGGATCGGGCAGACGCGATTGCACCGTATCGTTCGGGAACAACGATTGATTGACGTGCAGATTGGTCGGATGCAATGGTTTCTCGGTACGACGCGCCGCAGCCATCAGGACACCGATTTTCGCAAACGCCACACGCGCACTGTCGCCGACTTCTACCAGCGCTTTCTTCATGTAGCGCAGGTAAGCACCGCCGTGACGGGCTTCATCCTGGCTGATGATCTTGTAGATTTGCTTGATCACCGGTTCGGAATGCCAGTCGGCAGCGCAACGGTACCAATGGTTGAGACGAATCTCGCCACAGAAATGCATCATCAGCGTTTCCAGCGCAGGCGCGGGATCGAATTCGAAACGCACGTTGTGCAGTTCTTCTTCGGTTGGCACCAACTCAGGGCGGAAACGGCGTAGGTATTCCATCAGCACCAGCGAATGTTTCTGCTCTTCGAAAAACCATACGGACATGAAGGCGCAGAAATCGCTATCACCGCGATTGTCGCGCAAGAACATTTCGGTCGCAGGCAAAGCAGACCATTCGGTAATCGCATTCATGCGAATGGTTTGCGCCTGCTCGTCGCTGAGCTTGGAACCGTCGAACTGATCCCATGGAATATCGTGCTCCAAATTCCAGCGGACCTGCTCAAGCGATTTAAACAATTCGGGGTACAGCATAAGCACCTTAAAAATGAGTTAAGTGCTTGATTCTATCAAGAAATTCGCTCATCACGTAGCCAAACCCTATGCAATTGAAGGTTTTCTCTCGCAAGACTCTGTCGGCGAACTGGTCAAACTTGGGCAAAACACGCATCGTGCCTCGCATCAGGATTTCGTTAAGAAAATTCGCTCATTTCTCGTTAGATCGTGACTGCATGCCTCATTTGCAAAAAAAGTCTCGTTTTTATTAATCGAATAGCAAAAGAAATTGTACTTGAGCAGTAAGGCCAGATGACAATCGACATTTCTTGCTGCAAGATGGCTCACCTTCTTAGCGGAACATACCCATGCGCCCCTTATTCTTCGGACATTCTCTGCTGCGACTCTGCCTTCCCATTTTCTGTTTTGGCGCGGCCTTGCCAGCCTTGGCCCAAGACAACAATGCCAGTTGCCCGGCTACGCTCAACTACAAGATGGATCGCCTGCAGGATGAAAAGCCGCAGAATCTTTGCCAATATGCCGGCAAGGTTGTCCTTGTCGTCAATACCGCGAGCTATTGCGGCTTCACCAGCCAATATGAAGGTTTGGAAAAGCTCTACGCGAACTACCGTGACAAGGGACTGGTGGTGCTAGGCTTCGCCTCGAACGACTTTGGGCAGCAGGAACCGGGCAGCAACCAGGAAATCGCCGCGTTTTGCCACAACACGTTCGGCGTGAAATTCCCGATGTTTGCCAAAAGCTCGGTCGTGGGCGCGAATGCCAATCCGTTTTATCAAGGGCTGATCAAGGCTGGTGCGACCACACCGCAATGGAATTTTCACAAAATATTGCTTGATCGTCACGGCAAGGTCATCCAAAGCTACCCATCGCGCGTTAAACCTGACGACAAGGCTCTGCTGACGGAAATCGAACGCGCCCTCGCACAAAAAACCTGAGCGATGATTCGCAGCAAGGAAAGCCGGCATCTTCACGCTGTCTTCACATTGAAGTGCTAGGATGTGCACGCATTAACCTGTCGGCATACGCTTCACAGAGTCTTCGGCCCTTGGCCCAAAACAATTAAAGATTACATGTCTGCCCCTAACCGCCCTCACACCATGCGTATTCTGATCATTGAAGATAACGCCGATATCGTCGCCAACCTGTATGCCTTTCTGGAACCACGTGGTTATGTGCTGGATTCTGCGGCCAACGGCTACGCCGGCTTTGCACTGGCCGCCCAGCATGAATACGATGCGATCATTCTCGACATCAAAGTCCCAGGCATCGACGGTCTTGCCGTCTGCCGCAAACTGCGTGACGAACTGAAGAAAGACACGCCAGTCCTGATGCTGACGGCGCGCGACACACTGGATGACAAGGTGGCCGGCTTTGACAGCGGTGCCGACGATTACCTCGTCAAGCCATTCTCGCTACTGGAAGTCGAAGTGCGACTGAAAGCGCTGATCCGTCGCGCACGCGGCAAGAATCAGGGCACGAACTTCCTCAGCGTCGGCGATCTGGTATTTGATACATCGACGTACGAAGTCAGCCGCAACGGCATTCCGATCACGCTGACCAAGACCGGCTTCAAGATTCTGACCTGCCTGATGAAGGAAGCACCCAAAGTCGTCTCGCGTGAAACGCTGGAACTCGAAGTCTGGGGCGACCATCCGCCAGATAGCGATGCGCTGCGTACCCACATTCACGCCTTGCGCCAGGCACTCGACAAATCCCACCCTTTCCCCATGCTGCGTACCGTGCAAGGCATCGGTTATCGGCTGGTAGAGTCGGATGACCAAGGCTAAGACGCTGCGTCGGCGGATCATTACCGCCTATCTCTACTTTGCGCTGGCGATCTGTCTTTTCTTCGGTCTGGTCGCCTCTTTCGCCGTGCATGGTGTAGAAGACCTGCTGGTCGATGAACACCTGCAAAGCACCGCGGAATGGGCTTCGCCGCGCTTTTCCTCCGGCCAGCCGGTAGACATGCCTTCGGGGCTTGCCTTCTACCATGGCGAAGCGATTCCTGAAGAGTTTCGCCACATGCCGCTGGGCATTGGCCGCGCGACGTTCGAAGATGCGCAAGTCCATGTGCTGATTGGTGAAGACCATGTGGGCCGCTATGCCGTGGTCGACAAGGCCAGCGAATTCAAGAGTATTGAACGCGTCATCTATCTGGCCATTACCATTGGCTTGCTGGGCTTCGTCGCCTTTTCGGTTTTTCTCGGCACCTTCATCGCACGCGGCTTCGTTGATCCGATCGGTCGCCTTGCAGAATCGGTAAAAAGCCAGAAATCGAGCACGCTGCCCTTGCTAGACAATGAAGATGAACTCGGCGTACTGGCGCGCGCTTTCGATGCACATACCGCCGAACTCAAACAGTTTCTTGCGCGCGAGCGTTTCTTTACCGGTGATGTCAGCCACGAGCTACGCACGCCACTGACCATTATCATCGGTGCGG
This sequence comes from uncultured Oxalicibacterium sp., assembly GCF_913776015.1. Taxonomy (GTDB): domain Bacteria; phylum Pseudomonadota; class Gammaproteobacteria; order Burkholderiales; family Burkholderiaceae_D; genus Oxalicibacterium. The sequence continues at coordinate 10,097 of NZ_CAJYMD010000068.1, forward strand.
CGGAACTGCTGATCGAACAGACTGCCGATCGCCCCGCCGCTCACGCTGCCGCAAAACGCATTCTGCACGCGGCACAAGACGCCACCGAATGCGTCAGTACACTGTTACTGCTTGCACGCAAACCAGACAGTCTCGAACGCCCTGAAACTTCCGTCGCTGAAGTCATCCACGCCGAAGTTGATCGTTGCCGCCAATTGGTGCGGGACAAGCCCGTAACGCTTTCTTACGATGAACAAGGCGATTTCACGGTCTTCGCGCGGCAGGAATTACTGACTTCCGCCATCGGCAATCTGGTACGCAATGCCTGCCAGTACACCGACGAAGGTAGCGTGATCGTACGTACATTCGACCGCACGGTCGTCGTGGAAGATACCGGCCCCGGCATTCCCGATGTCATTCGCGCACGCCTGAGCAATCATGCCAATGGCACCCCTTTGGTCGGCTCGGCTGGCTCGGGGCTCGGGCTGGCACTGGTCGTGCGTATTTGCGAGCATCTGGGCGCCCGCCTGGAAATCGACGACCAACCCGCACGCGGCAGCATTTTCCGCATTCACTTCCCCGTCGCAAATTAACGCACATCTAACAAATAACTGACGTTAATTTGATTTTCCTAACGTTAATCTGATTCCACTCGAGGCCATTCCCATGGCGTCGATTCGTCGAAACATCGGCGAGTCATTCTGACATCTGTAGCGCGCGTGGCAGGCATCGCATCCCGGATGCCACTGCACAGTCGCAAAGACGGCTGCCACGCCGGTTTTTAACATTACCTCTGAGCGTATCGGAGGGAAGTCAACACGAGGAAGACATGGAATTACTGACATCTGCAGGATTTTGGGCCGCCCTCGGCAACATTATCCTGATCAACATCGTACTGTCCGGCGATAACGCAGTCGTGATCGCGCTTGCTGCCAAATCGCTGCCACCCAAGCAGAAGAAAATGGCCGTACTCTACGGCAGTGCCGCTGCCATCATCCTGCGTATCGTTCTGACGATTTTCGCCCTGCAACTGCTGACCTTGCCTTACCTGAAGCTGATCGGCGCCGCCGCCCTGTTCTACATCGGCGTGCAACTGCTGGCTGAGGACGATGGCGATGAGGACGTAGAAGGCCACTCGAATCTGTGGGGTGCCA
>NZ_CAJYMD010000069.1 GCF_913776015.1 uncultured Oxalicibacterium sp.
GCCCGCGGATTTACCCTTTAACCGAATGGGCCGAGTCTCACCCGTGAGACTGTCAGGCGGTGCTACCACGCCCGCCTGACTAAAACCGTCGCCTTCGGCGACTGCCGAAACCGCATCGGCAGCGGCCACGCCGCTGCGCGTCGCAGCCACTTCCATGCGTTTCGTCACGAAGGCTTTTACCGCTGGATTTTCCAGGGCGCGGAGGGCCGATTTGACGTCCACAGCGGCGACACGGTAGCCATTCGGATACCGGAGCTGGACGCGGAACTGGCTGTTCGGCAGTTCGAGCTGGAAGCGGGCCTTTGCCTGGCGTGCCAGGAGGATGCAAGCCAGGAAGTCGTCGGAGCCACCCGAGCAGATGACGCCGGATCGGCAATGGATTTCGTAGAAGGTTTTCATTTTCCGTTACGCGTAACGGAAATTCCGTCATCGCCCTGGGCAAGGAAATTGAATTTGCGACGCTGACGGAATTCGCGTTGCCGCTGTGCGTTGGATTTAGCGTCAGGCTTGCGAGGGCGACCGCGCCCTGGCTTTGTGAATGCATCGACGGTGTAGACGTCTGCGGTCTGCTTCATCGGTTTACCTTTTGCGGAGGTGTGGTATCGTTAACCGGACCAAACGGACTAGTGTCCGTTCGGACTTGTGCGGAATATAGTCCGTTCGGACATTAATTGCAATGGGGAATTTTTATGAGTTACTTGGAAGTTGTACGGAAGGCACTGAAAGGGCGCAGCGTGTACGCGGCTTCCAGGGACTGGAATGTTCCGCAGAAAACTCTTGACCGCTACAGCAAAGGTGAGCGCTTGCCGGACTACACAACAGCGCTGATGATTGCAGAAGAGGCCGGGATAAGCGGAGATGAGATGTTAAAAACGCTTGCGCAAGAAGAGCAGGCACGGAAACAAAAAATCGGATACAATTCTGACCGCGCTGATGTAGCTCAGTTGGTAGAGCAACTGATTCGTAATCAGTAGGTCGGTGGTTCGATTCCTCTCATCAGCACCAGTCGTATCAAAGGGTTAGCTTTGGCTAGCCCTTTGTCTTTTTAGGCATGCTTTCACGCATCGATACCTGTCTTCAATATGTGGTTGTGATATCCATCCAACTGCATTAAGCAATCTCTCGAAACGATCTTTTGGCAGTTGCCTGTCAATTTACATATAAATTGACCAGTTCGAAGAGTGTTCTTTACGAAAAATTGAGAAACGCATTGATCTTCCTGCGCGCTTTGCCTATGTTTAAAACGTAAAGACTACGTATGGTTCGTCGGTAGACCAGTTGAGATATTTCTCGACAAAAAAATATAAAGGAGGCTGTCATGCGTAAGGTGATGATTCCCGTAGATGGTTCGAAAACCGCCTTGCACGCACTTGATCATGTTGTGCGGCAGCGTGCTTTGCATCCAGAAGAGTTGCACATCACCTTATTGAATGTGCAGCCAAGATTGCCTCGTCATATCACGCGTTTTGCGACAGCGTCAGCGGTCAGGCAGTTGCAGGAAGAGCGAGCAACCATGGCAATGAAAGAAGCCGTGGATAAACTGGCTGCATCCAATATTTCGTATGACGTGCGCGTGCATAAAGGGGATGCCGCCGAACAAATCGCGCAGCATGCCGCTGCTGCCAACGTTGAGCGGATTGTGATGGGCGCGACAAAAAAGAATGCATTGCTACGATTTTTTCAGGGGTCGATTGTTAGTAAGGTAATGGAGCGCACGGACGTGCCAGTGGAAGTGATTGCATCCGGCAAGGCAAGCAGGATGGAACGTTTTGGTATTCCAGTCGGTATCGGATTGACTTTCCTGTGGCTGGCGGTGGAGTGAAAACTTTATAACCTAACGTTTTAAGCCAAACTTTCGGGCTGCCTGCGGGCAGCTCTTTTGTTTTGTTGCAGACACCTCATGCATCAGGGCTGGCCCAATCGCGTGAGCGTGCAATGGCGCGATGCCAGGTTGTCAGGCGTGTTGTGCGTTCATCGAGCGACATAGCGGGTTCAAAGCGGCGTTCGATCTGCCACTGTTGCGCAATTTCTTCGCACGATTGCCAAAAGCCGACAGCCAAGCCAGCGAGATAGGCAGCGCCAAGTGCCGTGGTCTCTGTGATTTTCGGACGAATGACAGGTGTGCCAAGAATGTCAGCTTGAAATTGCATCAGCAGATTGTTGCGTGCGGCACCGCCATCAACACGCAACTCGCTAAGCGGTGTGGCAGCGTCCTTTTGCATGGCATCCATCAAATCGGCGGTTTGGTAGGCGATGCTTTCGAGGACGGCGCGTGCAATATGTGCCTTGCCTGTGCCGCGCGTCAGCCCGAGGATAGTGCCTCGCGCATAAGGATCCCAGTAGGGCGCACCTAGTCCATTGAAGGCGGGGATAAATAACACGCCGTCCGAATCCTGCGCTGATGCGGCGAGTGCTTCAATATCATCCGAGCGTGCGATCAATCCAAGCGCGTCGCGTAGCCATTGAACGATGGCGCCGGCCATGAAGACACTGCCTTCGAGCATGTAGCTGACCGCGTGTTGCGGCGCGTCGCAGTGCCACCCTACCGTAGTCAATAATTGATTGTGTGACGGCTTCGGTGTGTTCCCGGTATTGAGCAGCATGAAGCAGCCCGTGCCATACGTGTTTTTTGCCATGCCTGATTTGAAACAACTCTGACCGAATGTGGCGGCTTGCTGATCGCCTGCAACACCACAAATGGGGATAGGGCTGCCAAAATGTTCGGGCTGCGTAAGAGCGACATGGCCGCTGCTGGCAACGATCTCCGGCAAGAGTTGGCGTGGAATTTCAAGCGCTGCCAGTAATTCGTCATCCCATGCGAGTGTATGAATATTGAACAGCAAGGTACGGGATGCGTTGCTGACGTCCGTGCAATGACGCCCGCCAAGTTTATAGAGCAGCCATGCATCGACGGTGCCAAAGGCGAGTTCTCCGCGCTCGGCTCTCCAGCGTGCATCCGGAATATGGTCCAGCAGCCATTTGAGTTTAGTGCCGGAAAAGTAGGCATCCAGCAGCAAACCTGTTTTCTCGCTAAATAGCCATTCCAGGCCCGCTTCTTTCAATTCTTCGCATATGCCGGCGGTACGACGATCCTGCCAGACGATTGCATTGGACAACGGTTCGCCTGTTTGACGATCCCACAGCACGGTGGTTTCGCGCTGGTTGGCGATGCCAATGGCAGCGATATCCTGCGCGGAAACGTGATGTTGCTGCATGACGTCACGCGCTACCTTCAGTTGCGATTGCCAGATGGCATTGGCATCGTGCTCGACCCAGCCGGGCTGAGGAAAGATTTGCGGGAAATCCTGCTGCGCCAGTCCATGAATTTGGCCGGCACGATCAAACAGGATGGCGCGCGAACTGGTCGTTCCCTGATCGAGGGCGAGAATGTAGCGACGCATGAGAGAAATGGAAGTTAACCGCGATAGAACGATTCAGCCAGTCCCGGCACGTCAACACGCATCTTCAGCAGATGGCCTGAAAGCGGATGTGCCGCCAATTCTTCCGCCGATCGATTCTTGCTGGCGCTAGTGATATAGAGTGTGCGCAGATCATCATCCCCGAACGCCATCATGGTCGGGCAGCGTACGGGCAGGGCGACTTCCTGCAGGATCTCGCCTTCGGGCGAAAGCCGCACCAGACGACTGCCTTCGAACATTGCAGCCCAGTATGCGCCTTCGCTATCGACGGCGCCGCCATCCGGGCGGCCGCCGTAGCGTGGATCCTTGCGATCGTTATCAAAAGTGTGAAAGACGCGTTCGCCAGTGATGGTGCCGGAGGCCAGATCGTAATCGTAGGCAAAGATGCGATGCGCACTGGTATCACTGTGGTACATGGTGCGATGGTCGATACTGAAGGCAAGGCCGTTCGAGACGGTTGCGCGCTTGCCGCTATCGGTCAAACTGTTGTGATCGACGCTGTAGAGCGCAGCGGCTGGTTGATCGCGTGGTTCATAGATGGTGCCGACCCACAATCTTCCGGCAACGTCGCAACGGCCGTCGTTGAAGCGTGTGGTTTGCTGATCGTACGGTGCGTCTTGTAGCATGGAAAGTTTGCCGCTTTCGGTGTCCAGGCGGGCCAGACCGGAGCGCAGTGCTACCAGCAAGCCGCCCGCCTCATGCAAGGCGATGCAGCCGGGTTCGGTGGGCATGGGCCAGCTTGTATGGTTGCCGGTGCCTGGTGTAAGACGGTGCACCGCGTGACCGTCAATATCCACCCAATACAAGACACCCTCATGCGGGTGCCACAAAGGGCATTCGCCCAGTTGCATTTGCAGGTTCAGTGCCGGCTGCCAGTTTTCCGTCATCAGATTTGCCTTTTCAAAGTGGAATGCCCATTATGCAGGCAAAATATCGTCCTATAACCGTTCTATAGCATTCAAGGAGTTCGAAGTGAAGCAGTCCCCCGCGACGCCACGTATTGCCTTTCTTGGTATCGGCCTGATGGGCAAGCCCATGGCAACCCGATTATTGCAGGCAGGTTATGCCGTCACTGTGTGGAATCGCACGCGTGCAAAATCGGAGGAACTGGTGTCCTTTGGTGCGGTCGTGCAGGAGACGGCAGCAGAGGCGGTAGCCGAGGCGGATATCGTCATCACCATGCTGGAAGCCGGGCCTATCGTGTTGCAAGTGATCGCGGCGGCGTTGCCCGGTTTGCGCAGCGGCGCACTGGTGGTCGACATGAGCTCGACGCGCCAATCCGAAGCGCAGGACTTGTACGCCAGGTTGGCGGAACATGGTGTGCGCTTTATCGATGCGCCGGTATCCGGCGGCGTGGTCGGCGCACAAGCCGGAACGCTTGCAATCATGGCTGGCGGCGATGCGCGGGATTTTGCCGAAGCAGAGCCTGTGTTGAGCATCATGGGACGTCCGACACTGGTCGGTCCGGCTGGCTGCGGGCAGATCGCAAAATTGTGCAATCAACTGATTGTCGGCGGCACGCTCAATATCGTGGCAGAAGCCTTGTTGCTGGCGCAGGCCGGTGGCGCCGATCCTGCCGCGGTGCGTACAGCCATTCGTGGCGGATTCGCCGAGAGCCGGGTTCTGGAAGTACATGGACAGCGCATGCTGGAACGCAACTTCATGCCGGGCGGGCAGGTCATGAGTCAGCACAAGGATCTGGAAAATGTGTTGATCGCCGCAAGCAATGCCGGCCTCAAGTTGCCGGTAACCGAACTCGTAACGGCGCATTACCAGTCGCTGATGAATGAGACACCGCGTGCCGACCAGTCGGCCGTGTTGCTTGCGCTGGAAAAAGGCAATGCAGGATTGCGTCTGGGCGATGCGCCCGATCAGCTTCCCTAACCTCCTTAGGTTGCTCTTTGCGTTAGAATGACGAGGCGGGCAGGACAGGAAGCCCGTTCTCGCAAAAGCCGATGCACCTGTCGCGTGGTACTGTTGTACACACACAACCACAACACCTCCTTTTGTCGTAGCGAGAGCGACGTTTGCGAAAGGAAACGTTTATGTGGCCTACCCATGCCCCCTCTATTGCCGAAGGTCGTCACCCCCTCGGCAGCCATCTCGATCATCTGACTTTTCTGCGTCGTTACGCACGGCGGCTATTGCGTGATGTGCGCGGCAGAGAGCAAGCACGTGCCTTACCGGTTTTACGCAGATTGATTGCACAGAAAGTGACGCATGAAATACGATTGAGCGAATTGCACGCCATCCGTGTATCGATGCAGCTCAAGCACATTTTGCATATGATCGCGCGTGAACTCGGATTCCCCGCCTGGGAAAACTGCAAGCAGGCGATCAATCAACAACCAGACCATGTACTCGATCGCTATCGTATCGATCTCGGCATGTTCGATGATTATCCATTGAACTGGTTTGCCGATGCGGAAACTGCACGGCAATGGCAGCGCGAACATGGCGGTTATCTGATTGCTTATGGCGGGCAGATGGTCGTCGTATTGTCCTGATGTAAAAATAAAAGGCACGATCGATTCGTGCCTTTTTGTATTTCAGCCTAGCCTGAACCTGTTATCTCGCGGCAAGCCACGTTTCCGCCAGACGAACCCAGTAGGTTGCACCGATCGGCAACAGATCGTCATTGAAGTCGTAACTGGGGTTGTGCAGGTTGCATGGCCCCAATCCGTGGCCAGCCATCCGGTGGTCGCCTTCACCATTGCCGATGAAGACATAGCAGCCGGCCTTTTCTTCCAGCATGAAGGCAAAGTCCTCGGCACCCATGGTCGGCTCGACGCTGCTGTTGACCTTGTCCGCACCGACCACATCCTGCATGACCTGTACTGCAAAAGCTGTTTCTGCAGCGTGATTGATGAGCGCCGGATAATTACGCTTGAAATGGAAGTCGATCTCGGCATCGAACGCGGCAGCCGTATGCTCTGCGACGGCTTGCATGCGCTGTTCGATCAGGTCCAGTGTGGCAGCATCGAAAGTGCGGACTGTGCCCACCAGCCGGGCATCGTCTGGAATGACGTTGGTGGCGCTGCCGGCATGAATCTGCGTGATCGATAGCACGGCAGAGTGCAGCGGATTGCGATTGCGTGTAATGATGGTTTGCCAGCTCTGCGCGATCTGTACTGCCACCATCACGGGATCGATGCCTTTGTGCGGTTGTGCGGCGTGGCAACCCTTGCCGCGGACAACGACTTCAAATTCATTGCTCGACGCCATCATGGCGCCCGCCGTCACACCGAACTGACCGACCGGAATGCCGGGCCAGTTATGCATGCCGAATACCGCATCCATCTTGAAGCGTTCGAACAAGCCATCTTCCATCATGCGCTTGGCACCGCCACCGCCTTCTTCGGCGGGCTGGAAGATCAGATAAACCGTGCCATCGAAGTTGCGATGTGTTGCTAGATAATGTGCCGCACCCAGCAGCATGGCAGTATGCCCGTCATGACCGCAGGCGTGCATCTTGCCGTTGTTCTTCGAGGCGTGCGCGAAGGTATTGATTTCTTGCATTGGCAGGGCATCCATGTCGGCGCGCAAGCCGATGGCACGTTCGCTCGTGCCATTCTTGATGATGCCCACCACGCCGGTCACGCCGAGCCCGCGCACGATGGGAATGCCCCATTCGGTCAGTTTTTGCGCTACCAGCTCAGCCGTATCGTGTTCTTCGAAACACAGTTCGGGATGTGCGTGAATCGCACGACGTATGGATTGCAACTCGGTCTGGAATTGCACGATGGGATCGATCAGATGCATGCTTGTCTCCGTCATGATCATGCCGTCGCTTGCGAGAATGATACTTCCACGCAGAAATGGCGAAGGCGCGATGTCGTCCTCTATGGTACGCCAAAATGCAAAACGTACGAGGCGCCAAGCGCTTGGAAAGGCCCTGCAGCGGGCATGGCAAAATGCTTGCACTGCGGCAGTTGCATCGATAGCATCTGTGTATGGATGTAGCGTCCGCGGCATCGTTTGCCAGCCCCGAATAATAACGACTGATATGAGGTGGAGATGAACAAGTTATGGTTGCAGTCTTATCCGCAGGGCGTGCCCGCCGATATCGACTTTACCCAGTACGGTTCGCTGGTGCAGTTGCTGGAAGAAGCGTTCGATAAATATGCGGACCGGCAAGCCTATGTCTGCATGGACAAGTTCCTCACCTATCGCGAGGTCGATCGTTATTCTGAAGTCCTGGCAGCCTGGTTGCAGGGAACGGGCTTGCCGCAAGGTGCGCGCGTCGCGCTCATGATGCCGAACGTACTGCAATATCCGATCGCCATTGCGGCCGTCTTGCGTGCCGGCTATGTCGTGGTGAATGTCAATCCGCTGTACAAGCCGCGCGAGCTGCAGCATCAATTGATCGATTCGGGTGCCGAAGCGATCATCATCCTCGAAAATTTTGCCGCCACTTTGGAAAAGGTGATTGGCAACACGCAGGTCAAGCATGTGGTCGTTGCCAGCATGGGTGACATGCTCGGTGGCATCAAGGGCAGCATCGTTAATCTGGTGGTGCGCCATGTGAAGAAAATGGTGCCGGCATTTTCTCTGCCTGCTGCCGTGCCCTTCAAGCAGGCGCTGGCGCAGGGTGCAGGCCAAAGAATGCAAAAGCCGGAGTTGCATCGCACCGATATCGCCTTCCTGCAATACACGGGCGGCACGACGGGTACGGCCAAGGGCGCAGTGCTCACGCATGCCAATATCATCGCCAATGTATTGCAGAACGAAGCGTGGATCATGCCAGTGGTGTGCAAGCAGCCTGCCGACAAGGCGATGACATTCATTTGCGCATTGCCGCTGTATCACATCTATGCGCTGACGGTCAGTTGCGTGACGGGTTTGCGTCTCGGTGCCATGAATGTGCTGATTCCCAATCCGCGCGATATCGCAGGGTTGATCAAGGAGCTCAAGAAATACCCTTTCCATCTGCTACCTGCGGTCAATACCTTGTACAACGGTTTGCTCAATCACCCTGACATCAAGACCGTGGATTTTTCGAGCCTGCTGCTTTGCAACGGCGGCGGCATGATGATGCAACAGGTGGTGAGCGAGCGCTGGCAGGCACTGACCGGCAAGACCATCATCGAGGGCTATGGACTGTCGGAAACCTCGCCGGTGGTGACGGCCAATCCGGTCGATGCCACGGCGTTTTCCGGCATGATTGGCTTGCCGGTTTCTTCTACCGAGATTCGCATCATCGACAGCAACGATAGCGATGTTCCACTGGGGCAGCCTGGCGAAATCGCGATTCGCGGCCCGCAAGTGATGGCGGGTTACTGGAACAATCCGCTGGAAACGGCGCAGTCGATGACGGCCGATGGCTTTTTCAAGTCGGGCGATATCGGCATCATGGATGCGCGCGGTTATATCAAGATCGTCGATCGTAAGAAAGACATGATTCTGGTGTCCGGCTTCAACGTCTATCCGAGCGAAATCGAAGGTGTTGTGGCAGCGCATCCCGGTGTACTGGAATGCGCCTGTATCGGCGTGCCTGACGAACATACGGGTGAAGCCGTCAAGCTATTCGTCGTCAAGCGCGATCCGGCATTGACCGAAGACATGCTGCTGCAATACTGCCGCGAACAATTCACCGGTTACAAGAAACCCAAGCACATCGAATTCCGTACCGATCTGCCGAAATCTAACGTCGGCAAGATTCTGCGGCGCGAATTGCGTGAAGAGCAGAAGGCTTGATCAATCTGCCGAGTTCCTGTCTCAGTCGATGACTGGCAGCGGGCGTGGCCGGCGCTGATCGTCAGTCGCGACATAAGTCAGCGTGGCTTCCGTAACCTTGACGATATCGATGTCCAAGCGATTGCGTTCGGCATAGCACTCGACGTTGACGGTCACCGATGTCGTGCCCACGCGTACGATGTCTGCATAGATCGATAGCAGATCGCCGACGAAGACAGGCTGCTTGAATAGGAAAGAATTGACGGCCACGGTGACAACACGTCCGTTCGCGCGGCGTGTGGCACACACAGAACCAGCCAGATCGACTTGCGACATGATCCAGCCGCCGAATACATCGCCATGCATGTTGGCATCATCCGGCATCGCGACGACGCGCATTTGCGGCACTTTGCCGACTGGCAGGTTGGTGTTGTGTTCACTAGGTTGGGACATGCTGGCTCCGGTGAAAGGTATCGCTAGGCGCTACAATCCTGCCTGCCCAGCATAAACCATCCTTCATTTTCGCGTATGCGTCGCACTCCCTCTTCCGAACCATCATTGCCACCGCGCGAAGGGCGCGACGATTGGGCCGCATTGTCCACGCTGCTGCCTTATCTCTGGACCTATAAGTGGCGTGTCGGCTTTGCCCTCCTTTGTCTGGTGGCCGCCAAGATGGCGAATGTGGGTGTACCGCTGGTGCTCAAGCACTTGATCGACAGCCTGACCTTGCCCGCTGGCAGCGTGCAAGCCATGTTGGTATTGCCGCTTGGCCTGTTACTGGCATATGGTGCGTTGCGCTTGTCGACCACCTTATTCACGGAGTTGCGTGAATATCTGTTCGCGCGCGTGACGCAACGTGCAGTGCGAACAATCGCGCTCAAGGTTTTTCGGCATTTGCATGCACTGTCGTTGCGCTTTCACTTGAATCGCCAGACCGGCGGCATGACACGTGATATCGAACGTGGAACGCGTGGCATTTCCTCGCTGGTGTCGTACACGCTGTTCAGCATCCTGCCCACGTTGGTCGAGATCGTGCTGGTGCTCGGTTATCTGGCATTGCATTACCACATTTGGTTTACGCTCATCACGCTGGTGGCCCTGCTTGCCTACATCGCGTTCACCGTGATCGTGACGGAGTGGCGTACACATTTCCGCCGCACGATGAACGATCTTGACTCGCGTGCCAGCACCAGAGCCATTGACTCGCTACTCAATTATGAGACGGTCAAATATTTCGGCAATGAGGATTACGAGGCAAAGCGCTATGACGAAGGCTTGCAGCGTTACGAAGCTGCGGCCGTCAAGTCACAGACTTCATTGTCACTGCTGAATACGGGACAGTCGGCCATCATTGCCATTGCCGTGACGGCCATCCTGTGGCTGGCAACGACGGAAGTGGTCGCAGGAAGGATGACGCTGGGCGATCTGGTACTGGTCAATGCCTTCATGATCCAGCTCTACATTCCGCTCAATTTCCTCGGCGTGATCTACCGTGAGATCAAGCAAAGTATGGCCGATATGGAGCGCCTGTTTTCCTTGCTGGACGAGAATCGCGAAATTGCCGATCAACAGCAGGCATCGCCCTTGCAGGTAGCCGGTGCCGAGGTGCGCTTTTCCCATGTGGATTTTAGCTACGAAGCCAATCGGCAAATTCTGTTTGATGTAGATTTCACGATTGCGGCGGGAACGACGACGGCGGTGGTCGGCCATAGTGGCTCTGGCAAGTCCACGCTGTCGCGCCTGCTGTTCCGTTTTTACGATGTCAATTCGGGGGCGATCACGATTGATGGACAGGATGTGCGGCAGGTGTCGCAACAATCGCTGCGGCAAGCCATCGGCATCGTCCCGCAGGACACCGTACTGTTCAACGATACGATCGAATACAACATTGCCTACGGTCGTCCAGGTGCAACGCGCAGTGAAATCATCGAGGCGGCCAAGTCGGCTTACATTCATGACTTCATCGAATCGCTGCCAGCCGGTTACGACACCATGGTGGGCGAACGCGGATTGAAATTGTCCGGCGGCGAGAAGCAACGCGTTGCCATTGCGCGCACCCTGCTCAAACAACCCGCCATCCTGATTTTCGATGAGGCGACGTCGGCACTCGATACGCATGCCGAGCAAGCCATTCAATCGCAGTTGAAGGAAATTGCACGCGAGCGCACCACACTGGTTATCGCCCATCGCCTTTCCACGATTGTCGATGCGGCACAGATTCTGGTGCTCGAAAAGGGGCGCATCATCGAGCGCGGGACGCATGCGGCATTGTTGGCGCAGCAGGGCGCGTATGCGCGTATGTGGCATCAGCAGATTCAGCAGAAAATCGTTGCCGTGAATGCGGAGGAAGACGATTTGCTCGACATACTGGCAGCACCGGGCGATTCTGCGCTACGCTAGGGCCGTTGCCGGATGCAAGGAACCGAATGCGGGAAATGCATTCTATGCATACGGTACCCGCTTCCTGCCGCATCCAGAAAAAGGATGTGCATGGCGTGAAAATTGCAAACGAGAAGTCGCGGGGCCACTGTCTTTTCATGAGGGGGGAACATGGGCTGGAAAAAATGGTGCGGTATCGTCGCAGGCGGAATGATGCTATCCGTCGCCTTGCAGGTACAGGCGGAGGAACTGACTGGCACGCTGAAGAAGATCAAGGCAACCGGCACCCTCTCCATCGGCTACCGCGAATCGTCGATTCCGTTTTCCTATCTTGATAACCGCGCCCAGCCGATCGGTTACGCAATCGATTTGTGCATGAAGATCGTCGATGCAGTAAAAGCAGAACTGAACATGCCTGATCTCAAGCTGCACATGCAGCCTGTGACATCCAGCAATCGCATTCCCTTGCTCAAGAACGGCACGATCGATCTCGAATGTGGTTCGACGACCAATTCCAAGACCAGACAGAAACAGGTTGCCTTCGGACCGACCTATTTTCTGATCAATATTTCTGCCGCCGTGAAAAAGACATCCGGTATCGATAGCATTGCGCAACTCGATGGCCGCACGATTTCCACCACGTCGGGTACGACATCGGTGCCATTGCTGCGAGCCTATCAACGCGGCAAGGAAGTGCGTGTCAAGGAAATCTACGGCAAGGATCATGCAGAGTCGTTCCTGCTGATGACGGAAGATCGTGCCGTTGCCTTTCTGATGGACGATATTCTGCTGGCAGGGCAAATCGCTAATGCGAAAAAGCCCGAGCTCTACAAGATTCTGCCGGAATCGCTGCGGCAGGAGCCTTACAGCATGATGCTGCGCAAGGATGATCCGCAATTCAAGGCGCTGGTAGACAAGGCGGTTGGCGATGTCATGCGCTCGGGCGAGATCCTGACCATGTACGACAAGTGGTTCATGCAACCTATTCCACCGCGTCGATTGAATTTGAATTTCCCGTTGAAGGATGCGCTGCGCGAGGTATTCCGGCACCCCAATGATGACGGCGTATGAACATAGATGTGCAACACGAGAAACAGGGTAATTTCATTGACTGACATGAAGGTAGGTGCAGGATGGACCTGAGCATATTCTTGGAGCCGATGGCCCCGGGCGATCCGACATGGGGCGCCATGCTGCTGTCGGGATTGGGCTGGACGATGGCAGTTGCAGTGCTGGCCTGGATCATGGCTTTCATCATTGGATCGCTGGTGGGCATTGCGCGTACCACGGACAAGCGCTGGCTGGTGATACTTGGTGGCGCTTATGTCGAACTGTTCCGCAACATTCCCTTGCTGGTGCAATTCTTCGTTTGGTATTTCGTCGTGCCGGGTTTGATTCCGGCGGTCAAATCCTTTGTGATTCAGTTCGATCCGATCCAGCAGCAATTCGCCACGGCCGTGATTTGTCTGGGCTTCTTTACGGCAGCACGGATTGCGGAGCAGGTACGCTCCGGTATCCAGGCCTTGCCGCGAGGTCAACGCAATGCCGGTTATGCATTGGGGCTGACGCAATTGCAAACCTATCGTTATGTGCTGTTGCCGATGGCATACCGGATGATCATTCCGCCGATGACGTCCGAAATGATGAACCTCATCAAGAACACGGCCGTTGCCTATTCGATCGGTCTGGTCGAACTGTTCTTCCGCACGCGAGAAATGGGTGAGATGACCTTCCGTTATTTCGAGGCATTTGCCGCCGCCACGTTGATGTACCTGCTGATCGCGCTGGCCGCCAATCGTCTGATGGCATTCGTCGAGCGACGTCTGGCCATTCCAGGACAGGGAGGTCGCCATGTTTGATTTTGATTATGCGGTCATTACCGATAGCTGGCCGTTGCTGCTGATCGGTATTCAGTACACCCTGCAACTGACCGTGATTGCCACCATCGGTGGTGTCGTGCTCGGGACCTTGCTGGCAATGGCGCGATTGTCGAACAACAAGGTACTGTCGATGACGGCTGCCGGCTACGTCAACGTCATGCGTTCGGTGCCGCTGCTGCTGGTTATCTTTTGGTTCTACTTCCTGTTGCCGCTGGGTTTGCAATGGGTCACCGGCTCGGAATGGCCGATGGCAATTGGTGCTGATCGTTCGGCCTATATCACCTTCATTCTGTTCGAGGCTGCCTACTTCTGCGAAATCATGCGCGCCGGTATTCAGAGCGTGCCGCGCGGGCAGGTGAATGCCGGTTATGCGCTGGGCTTGAACTACGGACAGTCGATGCGCCTGATCGTCTTGCCGCAGGCATGGCGCAATGTGCTGCCGTTGCTGCTGACGCAGACCATCATTCTGTTCCAGGACGTGTCGCTAGTATCGCTGCTGAATGTCACCGACTTCGTCGGTGCCGCTGTCAAGATCGCGCAGCGTGACAGTCGCGTGGTCGAGATGTATCTGTTCATCGCCGTCGTGTATTTCTTCATGAGTCTGGGCTTGTCGCTGATCGTCAAGCAGATTCACAAACGCACGGCCATCATTCGCTAACACGTAGTACCGCAAAAGAATTCCATCGGAGGATGCATTCATGATCGAGATCGATAACGTCAGCAAATGGTATGGCAGCTTTCAGGTGTTGACTGATTGCACGACCAGTGTGAGCAAGGGTGATGTAGTGGTCGTGTGTGGCCCGTCGGGGTCGGGCAAATCGACACTGATCAAAACCGTCAACGGCCTGGAGCCGTTTCAGAAAGGACGCATCATCGTCAATGGCATGGCCGTCGGCGAGAAGGGCACGGATATGTCGAAACTGCGCTCGCATATCGGCATGGTGTTCCAGAATTTCGAACTGTTTCCACATTTGTCGATTCGACAGAATCTGACGTTGGGTCAGGTCAAGGTGCTGGGCCGCAGTGAAGAGGAGGCGACCGAACGCGGTCTCAAGTATCTGGAGCGCGTTGGTCTGCTCGCGCACAAGGATAAATTCCCCGGTCAGTTGTCGGGTGGCCAGCAGCAGCGTGTCGCGATTGCGCGCGCGTTGTCGATGGACCCGGTCGCCATGTTGTTCGATGAACCGACTTCCGCCCTCGATCCGGAAATGATCAATGAAGTGCTGGATGTGATGGTTGGTCTCGCGCAGGAAGGCATGACGATGATGGTCGTCACACACGAAATGGGCTTTGCGAAGAAGGTCGCCAATCGTGTGATTTTCATGGACAAGGGCACGATCATTGAGGATTGCAGCAAGGAGGAATTCTTCGGTTCAGCCCGTTCGGAGCGTGCACAGGATTTCCTAGCGAAGATCATTCACTGAGGATTGCGTATACGGTGGCGGCCCTTGTCGGCATGCACAGGGCAGTGCCGTTGCACGAACAGGTAAAATGGCGGGATTCAAGGAATCCCGATCATGACCATCCAGAACTCGTCCCAGCATTCGACCACGTCCCGCCTGACCATTACCCGCCCAGACGACTGGCACCTGCATTTGCGCGACGGTGCCACGCTGGCGTCGGTGCTGCCGGATACGGCACGTCAGTTCGCGCGTGCCATCATCATGCCGAATCTCAAGCCGCCCGTCACGACGACAGCGCAGGCGCAAGCCTATCGCGAGCGCATTCTTGCGGCACTGCCGCAAGGCATGCAGTTCGAGCCGCTGATGACGCTGTATCTGACCGACAATACGCCGCCCGAAGAAATTCAACGTGCGCGCGATAGCGGCATCGTGCATGGTGTGAAACTGTATCCGGCCGGTGCGACGACCAATTCCGATGCCGGTGTCACCAGTCTTGCCAAATGCAGCAAGACATTGGAGATGATGCAGAAAGTCGGCATGCCCTTACTGGTGCATGGTGAAGTCACCGACCAGAGCATTGATATCTTCGATCGTGAAGCCGTCTTCATCGACACCATCATGAAGCCGCTGCGTCGTGACATGCCTGAATTGAAAGTGGTGTTCGAACACATCACCACCAAGGACGCGGCCGACTACGTGATGGACGCAGAAGGTCCGATTGCCGCCACCATCACCGCGCATCACCTGCTGTACAACCGCAATGAAATCTTCAAGGGCGGTATTCGTCCGCACTATTACTGTCTGCCGGTCCTCAAGCGCGAACTGCACCGTCAGGCGCTGGTCGCCGCGGCGGTATCGGGCAGCAAGAAATTCTTTCTCGGCACCGATTCGGCACCGCATCCCAAAGGCATGAAAGAGCATGCATGCGGTTGCGCTGGCTGCTACACCGCCTTGCATGCGATGGAGCTGTACACGGAAGCCTTCGATCGTGCCGGCGCACTCGACAAGCTGGAGCAATTTGCTTCGTTCAACGGCCCCGATTTCTACAGCCTTCCACGCAACAGCGGCACCATGACGCTGGTGCGTGAAGAGTGGAAAATCCCGAGCGAACTACCGATGGGGAATACCACGGTCGTGCCGCTCGATGGTGGCCAGAAGATGGGTTGGAAAGTAACTGCCTGAGCACGCTTCCTTCGACTTTTCCATGCAAGCGTCATTCCTGCAAGACATCGACTGGTCAAGCCCGTGGCTGGCGCATGTACGCGAAGTGGGACAGGCAATTGCCACTGCTCCCGATTGGCGTGATGCCCTCAATCGTGCGATTGCAGAACGCGGGGTTTGCAATCATCGCGGCATGCTCGTTCATTTCGTGCCGCAGGCCGATCTGCCTGTCGGTACGGCCTACGAGCACTTCATCAGCGAAACCGGCGGTGTGCCGACGCGTGACAATCTGCATGATTTTTTCAATGCACTGGTGTGGTTGCACTATCCGTGCATCAAGGTGCAACTGAACGCCTTGCAGGCGAAGGAAATTGCGCAGCAGTTATCGATGCCTGCCGGCATCGGTCATGCGCCGCGCGGCAAGGTGCGCGATGCCGCTACCATCTTCGATGAAAACGCTGTGCTGTTTGTGACCAGTGAGCCGCTATTCGTGGAGATGCTGCGCCAGCATCGCTGGCAGGAATTGTTCGTAATGCAACGTGATGTCCTGATGCGGCAGTCCCGCATTAGTCTGTTCGGTCACGCGCTGATGGAAAAGCTGATTAAGCCCTACAAGGCGATCACGGGGCATGTTTGGGCCGTGCTGATGGATGGCGAGGTCAGTTCAGATCAAGCGGCGATGGCGGCAGTGGATTGCCATGTCGCGCAACAGATTGCGCATGGCGTGAGTACAGCTGATTTTTCGCCCTTGCCGGTACTGGGCGTACCAGATTGGTGGCAAGGGCAGGATGCTGCGTTTTACGCGGATCAGGGTGTTTTCCGCCCACCCCGCTTGCGAGCGACCGTCAAGGTTTGACGGCCAGCCCCGAAGGAATGTCGCCTGCAGCAAAACGTACATCGAGTTCGGCCTGCAACACAGACTCCATCAGGTCGAGATACGTCATCTGCTTTTCCGCAACCGACTGGATCGAATCAAGCAACTCAAGCACGGTACCTTGGCCATAGGTATAGGCATCCTGCGCCATCTGATTGAGCGCAGGCAGCATCGCCAACCCTTCATCGCGGAAGCGGTTGGTCAGCATCAGGCGCTGCGCCAGCAGATCGGTGGCCCGTTGCAGTTCGTTTTGCGCATTACGGATCACCGCTTCGCGGCGCAGCATCGCCTCGCGGGCTTGCGCCTGCGCCTTGGCAATTTCACCCTGACGACGATTGAATAACGGAATCTCCACCGACACGCCAAGCACCGAATGTCGTCCTTCGCTATCGCGCAGCTTGCCGACACCGATCGATGGCGTTGGCCATGCTTCGCGTTGTTCGACTTCGATCATCTTGTCGGCGCGTGCCTGCTCGGCGATGGCGGCACGCACAGCCGGAATGCGATTCTGCGCATCTTCCCACAAGGTGCTGAATGCCGGTGCCTGCGATGATGGTTGCATGACACCGACTGCCACGGGCCGCCATTGCGGGACGGCGATGGCGGCAGCAACGCGCGCACGCGCATCCGACAGTGCAGCCTGTGCCTGGGCGACCTGCATCTGTGCATTGGCGCGTTCGAGATCGATACGCGTCTTGTCATAACGGCTGCGTGCGCCGGCTTCAACCTGACCGTTGACGATGCGACGCGCTGCATCCATCTGTGTTTCGGCTTTCTGCCGTTGCGCATACTTTTCCTGTGCAATCAGCAGCGTGATGAAGTCGCGTGCCGCGTCGCGCAGGCGATCTGCCCGTGCAGCATCGACACGTGTGCTGGCTGCTTCGATGCCGAGTTGCGCGCCTTCCATGCGTTTGCCGCGTTGACCGAAGATGGGAATGGGCTGCTCGATCGCCATTTCCTTCTCGCCGGGTTTGCGTGTGTAACCAACTACGGGATTCGGGATGGCCGAAGCGGTTTGCAGATCGGCTTGTGCGGCATCGATCTGCATGCGGTCTGCCTGCAGATCGGGATTGCGTTGCTGCACCAGCTGCAGGAATTCAGGCAAGGCGATGCGTTCAGGCAAGGCATCAGCAACTGCCAGAGTTGTCGTGCCGCTGCTCAACAGCATCAGCACGACGCCGCAAATGTGCTTATTTTTGTTGAGCCAACGCATCGCGTTCCTCCGAAGTCATCATGTTTCGCGGGCCGAAGAAGTAGTAGAGAATCGGTAGCAGGAAGAGCGTGACCAGCGGCAGGATCGCCATGCCGCCGACGATCACGGACGCGAATGGACGTTGCGTTTCGCTGCCGACACCGGTGGACAAGGCCATCGGCAGCAGGCCGAGCAGCGCCAGCAGCGTGACCAGCAACACCGAACGCATGCGTTCAGCCGTGCCTTCGATCAGTGCTTGCAGCATCGGCATGTTCTGGCGCCGCAAATCTTCCACGGCACTGAGCACCAGCAGGCCAACCAGTGCCACCTGACCGAGCAGTGCAATGAAGCCGATGGCGGCACTGATCGACAGCGCGATACCGGTCAGATGCAGCGCGAGAATGCCACCGATCATGGCAAAGGGGGCGGTCAGCAGAATGATGCCGGCGCTGCGTGCATTGCCGAGTGCGCCGTACAGCAGGGCAAACACGATGACCAGCGACAGCGGAATCACGATCTTCAAACGAGCCGCAGCGCGTTGCTGGTTTTCCCATTCACCGCCCCATTGAGCGATATAGCCTTCGGGCAGTTTCACCGTGCTCTTGAAGGCGGCCAGCGCATCTTTCACGACCGAGCCGATATCACGCCCTTCGACGTTGAATTTGAGCGCCATGTAGCGTGCATTGCCTTCACGGAAGATAGATGAATTGCCGATCTTGAAGCCGATCTTGGCAATCGCATGCAGAGGCACGGTCTTGCCGTTCGAAGCCGGCACCACGATTTCACGTATGCGCGCTTCGTCCATGCGGTCGGCATACGGCAGGCGTACGCGGACCGGCACGCCGTGTTCGCCCTCCCATAGCGTGGTGACAACCTGGCCTGCGAGCGCGATCTCGACAGCGGTTTCGGCCTCCTCCATCGAAATGCCGTGACGTGCCAGCGCCAGACGGTCGAACTCGATATGCAATTGCGGGGCAGGCGCATCGCGATACAGACCCAGATCGACGACACCCGCAATCGGTTGCACGGCGGCCTTGGTCTGTTGCAGTATTGCGCGCAGCGTTGGGATATCCGGGCCATACAGTTTTAGCACCACATGGCCGCGTGCGCCTGACGTTGCTTCCTCGACGCTGTCGCGAATCGGTTGAGCGAAGTTGAATGCCACACCGGGAATTTCGCTGAGCGAGGCACGCATTTCCTTGATCAGTGCGGGTTTGGTTAACCCGGCTCGCCACTCGGTACGTGGTTTGAGGCGTACCAGCACCTTGGCCAGATTCAGGGTTTCGTTATCGGTACCGGATTCAGGTCGGCCTTGTTCGCTCGTCACGCTGTTGGCTTCGGGGAAAGCACGCAAACGCGCACGCACGTCACGCAGAATTTCCTGGCCTTTCTCGAGCGAGATCGACGGTGCCATCTGCACCAGCACGTAGGCATCGCCTTCATCAAGCTCGGGCAGGAATTCGGTCCCCAGATAGATCGATGACGCGAGCGCCAAGACCAACGCTGTGCTCGCGCCAACCAATATCAGACGGCGCTTTTGCACATGCTGCACGATGTTGCCCAGATGGTGCTGGTAGACTTGGTGCATGCGATCAAAGATCTTCGGCTCGGCAATGTTGACGTGCTTGGGCTTGAGCAGGAAGGCACATAGCGCCGGTACCAGCATCAAGGCGAACACCAATGCGCCTAGCAAGGCGAAGGTGTAGGTCATGGCCAGAGGTCGGAAGATGCGGCCTTCCACGCTTTCGAGCGAGAACACCGGGATCAGCGCCGCAATCACGATCGCCATCGCAAACAAGGTCGGACGGGCGACGGCAACCGCGGAATCGATGATGATCGAATACATGTCCGCGCGGGTTTTCGGATGTCGCAGTCGCGCGTTGCGTATGATGTTTTCCGTCAGCACCACCGCGCCATCGACGATGATGCCGAAGTCGATGGCACCCATCGAAATCAGGTTGGCCGGCATGCCGAGCAGATGTAGGCCGATGAAGGCGACCAGCAGAGACAGCGGAATCACGGTCGCCACGATCAGCGAGCCGCGTATGCTGCGCAGGAAAAGCCAGAGTACGCCGATGATCAGCGTGGCGCCGAACAGCAGGTTGTGTTGCACCGTACCGAGCGTGTGCGAAACCAGTTCCGAACGATCGTAGCTTGGCTCCATGCGCATGCCTTGCGGCAGGATGCCATCGTTGAGCGCTTCGACCTTCTTGTGAATTTGTTCAAGCACTTTGGATGGATTTTCATCACGCTTGAGCAACACCACGCCTTGCACGATGTTGTCCTGATCGTCCATGCCGACCGAACCCTGGCGCGGCGTATGCGATTGCATCACGCGTGCGACATCGCCGACGGTGATCGGCGAACCGCGATCTGCGCGCACCACCACAGCGGCGATATCTTCCGGCGTGCGCAGCAAGCCGATGCCGCGGATGATCAGGGATTGCTCGCCACGTCGCAGCAGGCCGCCACCGATGTTCTTGTTCGATTTTGATAGGGCGGTCGTCACATCGCCAAGCGTCAGACCCAGGCCGGCGAGTTTGGCGGGACTGACTTCGATATGGAATTCCTTCACGAAGCCACCGATGCTGACGACATCCGCCACGCCTTGCACCTGTTTCAAAACCCGTGTGACCGTCCATTCCTGCGTACTGCGCAACTCAGCCAGGGTATGTCGATCGCTGTTGAGTCGGTAATAGTAGATCTTGCCGAGTGGCGTATAGTCGGGCGCCATTTCGGGGGTGATGCCATCGGGTAAATCGGCTTGGGGTAGGCGCTGTGTAACTTCGGAACGGGCGCGGAAGCTGCGTGTGTTGTCATCGAACACCATCGAGATCATCGATAGGCCGAAGTAGCTTTCTGAGCGTAGCGAAATCAGGCCGGGCGTGCCGTTGAGTACACGTTCCAGTGGCAGCGTGATCTGGCGTTCGACTTCTTCCGGCGCCAGACCCGGTGCTTGTGCAATGATGCCGACCTGCACATTGGTTACGTCCGGGTAGGCTTCGATTGCCGTGTGCAGATAGGAATAGACGCCATAGACGGCAACTGCCGCCGTGAAGACGAGAGCAACCAGTCGTCGATGGACGACGAAGGAGAGAAAGGCTTTCAGCATGACGACTCCTACAGCAACTGGCTGGCAGCGCCATCAAGCAGCAGACCGCCACGCACGACTACACGATCACCCGGCTTGAGGCCGGAAATGACCGCGATGTTGCCGCGGGACGGTGCGCCCAGCGTGACGTCGCGCGCTTCGAAGGTGTTCTCGCCGGTTTGCACGTAGACAATCGAGCGGCGCTCATCTTTGATGAGGACGGCGCTTAAAGGAATAACCATGCCGGGTTGGCTAGGTACTTGCAGGCCAACACGCGCCAGCATGCCAGGACGCAGTTCGGGCAAAGGCTTGTCGCTATCGAGCGTGACAAACACCGGCGCGCGGCGCGTTTCGGCGCTCAATACGGCACCGATGCGCTGAATCTTGCCGGAGACCAGCGACGACATGGACGACAGTTCGATCTGTGCCGGTGCGCCGACGCGCATGCCGGTCAGATCATTCTCGAAAACTTCCGCGACAACCCAGACAGCCTTGGGGTCGCCAATCACGAACAACGGATCGCCGGTCGGCTCTACAGTGGCACCGATGGTCGCATTACGCGACGCAATCACGCCAGTGCGTGGCGCACTGATGACGATGCGATCGTTCTTGCCTTGCCCCATCAAGCCGACCGTGCGACGTGCGCGTTCCATTTCCTGCTCGGCTTCACGCAAGCGTGCTTCGGCTGCCAGCTTGTCGACTTGTGTGCCGACATTTTTTTCGTACATTGCTTGCTGGCGCTTGGTTTCGGTCAGCGCAACCTGATAGCCGACTTCCGCCTTGCTCAACTCGTAGCGAATGCGCACGGCTTCCGGGCTGGCGAGTGTGACCAGAGGGCTGCCCTGTTTGACGACATCGCCGACGTTGGCATGAATTTCGACGACGCGCGCTGAAACTTGGGCGTTGACCGCCGTTACCTGATCGTCACGAAAGGCGATATGCGCAGGTGCCCACGCGGTTTGTGTGTCCTGCATGTCTTTGACGGTCTGGATGTCCAGCATCTTCATCGAAGCGGGCTGGATCTTCAGTTGGCCGGGAACTTGAGAGTGAACCGGTGCTGCGGGACTGGGTTTGACCGGGTCCGGCTTGCTGCATGCCGTCAGACCGGCGGTCAGGCAGCAGGCAACCAGCAAGCTGCCCGCTGCTTTGTTTGGGTAAAACATCCGTCTCTTCCTTCGCATATTTCGAGTGTGCGCCGCTCAGGATTCAGACGAATCTGCGGTCTCTGAACGATGGTAATGCGGGGAAGTAAAGACGGGAATGGCTGGCAGATTACGATTCGGTAATGTCATGTGCATTGAAGCGCATGCTGACGGTCAGGCCGGGTTCGGCGTTGGTAAAACGGATTTGTCCCCCATGCAATTGCACGATCGCAAAGATGCTGGCAACCCCCAAACCATGACCGGGGCGTTGTCGGTCGCCACGGAAAAAATGACGGCCGATGTTGGGTAAAAGGGCTTCATCGATGCCCGGTCCGTTATCGCATACCGTGATGACGGCTTCCGTGTCCTGTAGTGCCGTACCGATCTCGACCACTGCGTGTGCACCTGCGTATTTCAGCGCGTTATCGACGAGATTGGCGATGGCGCTCCCCAGCAAATCACGGTCGCCCAGAATCACCGGATTGCCGTCGATGCGGGCTGTCAATGTGCTGCCATTTTCTTCCGCCACGGGTTCGTAAAGGTCGATGACATCGGCGACCAGGTCATTCAATACGACCGGTACAAAAGCCTGGCGGCGTGTGCCGGCTTCGACCTCGGCAATGTTGAGAAGCTTGTCAAACATGACACCCAACTCTTCGATTTCGCGTGAGGTGAAACGTAACGCTTGCTCGCGTGATGCAGCATCGAGATTGTCGCTTTTTCGCAACCTGAGGAGGATACGCGTCAGTGGGGTACGCAAATTGTGGGCTATCGTGTTGGAGACATGGCGTACGCCCGCCATCAATCGTTGTTGCTGATCCAGCATGTCGTTGATGTCGGCATTGAGGCGCGAGAATTCATCGCCTTCGGAAGTCAGGGGAATACGCTTGCTCAAATCGCCTTGCTTCACATGCGTGACCAACTGATGAATGCTGCTGATACGGATGCGCAGTTCGCGACGAAACAGCAAGGCAGCGCCGATCGACATCAGAATGCCGAGTACACCGGCAATCAGGCCGGCACGATTGAACAATGCCTCGATTTCTAGTTGATGGTTGATGTCGCTGCCGACCAGCAGTTGGCTACCATCGGACAGGGTTTCGACCATCATGCGGCCGTAGGTTTCGCGGCCATTGCGGATCACACGTGCATCCGCCAAGCCTTTACGGATCGCGACGGAGGAGGGAATTGCTGGGATGTTGCCAATCAGCTTGTGACCGTCGGCATCGGTCAGCAAATAGATTTCCGTGTCCGAATAGATGTCGTCGCGGAAGATATGCTGGATTTGCTGGATCAGCCCGCGTTGACCTTCGTGCAGAAAGTCTTCCTGCAGTCGATGCGCGTTGGCCAGAATTTGCTTGTCGATGCGATGTTGCAGCACGGTGACCGTTTGCAGATAGAAAATCGCAAACAGCACGAGCAGGGACAACACGAGCAAGGCGCTGTAGTGGAATGCCATGCGGAAGGCAACCGAGCGCCAAGGGCCGAATGCCAGCTTCATGTGGGCGATGCCGGTTCATCTGACATGCCGGCAGGCGCCTTGTCCTGCATGAGGCGTGCCGACATGATGTAGCCGACATTGCGGCGCGTATGGATCAGTGGTGGCGAGAAGCCCTTGTCCACCTTGTTGCGCAGGCGGCTGATGTGGGCATCGATTACATTGGTTTGCGGATCGAATTGATAATCCCACACGGCTTCCAGCAGCATGGTGCGCGTCAGAATTTGTTCGGCATGTGTCATCAGGTACGCCAGCAGGCGAAATTCGCGCGGCTGCAATGCCAAAGGTTGCCCGGCACGTTCGGCGCTGCGCGTCAGCAGATTGATTTTCAGGTCTGCCATGTGCAGTTCGCGCACCTCGGCCGCAGGTTGCGGTTGCGACCAGCGAATCAGCGCTTCCACGCGTGCCGATAATTCCTGAAATGCAAACGGCTTGGTCAGGTAATCGTTGCAACCTGCCTGCAGGCCGCGCACACGCTCATCGATGGCCGATAGCGCACTCAGGATCAGAACGGGCGTGCGCTTGCCCAGATCGCGCAAGGCGGCAAGGATGGACAAGCCGTCCACACCGTTCGCCAGCATGCGGTCGAGGATGATCACATCCCACGATTCGCTGGTCGCACGCGACAAGGCTTCCTCGCTATCCGTGCACACCTCCGCGCCATAGCCGATCTCGTTGAGCCCCTTGGCCAGATAGCGGGCGTTATGCAAATCATCTTCGATGATGAGGCAGCGTGGCATGAGCGTGGCAATGTGGGCGATGGGATGATGCGAGCCATTGTAGAGGAGTCATGGCGCATTGGAAATTCGGTGTTGCAAAGCGTGTGCAAGAGGAGGGTCGTAATACTGCATTTAGTGCGACCAAAGCACAGTGATGTGCTTCGGGCACGACGCTATGCCGTAGAGAGCGGATGTCAAATGTTGAGAGGCGACGCTATTTGTTGATCGCTGCCAGAAAGGCTTGTTAGTACTTAGTGGAGTGGGGCCGTTTGGGTTGGCGGGCAAGGTCGCTGTCAGCCACATGTATTTGCTGAAAATGCGCTGGCGAAGTGATGTGGGGGGGCTTGTAAAGGTAAAACGACTGCGGTGAAATCAACTACTCGCCGCGTGCGATTCAAACAGCGGCAACCCCTTGCGCAGTTTCATTTGCATGTCTTCCACGAAGGCCTGTGGACCGTAGCCGGTTGTCTCGCCATTTTGCTCGTAAAAGAATGGACGGCTCGTTTGTTCGGCAAAACGCATGAACCAGGCAAGTTCTGCCTCATTCAGATCGCGGCCGGCATGCGCCAGCCGATACGCAGGCAAACCGCGCCACGTGGTCTTGACGATGATCACGCCGAGCTTGGTCGGCTTGAATTCCTCGGGGAATGGGCTGTCAGCATCAACCCAGCCACACTCGAATTGACGACAAGGCGATTCGGGACGTGTTTCGTAAATCGTGCAACCGCCATCTCGCACGAAATGGCAACGCACACCGGGGCGCATCTCGTGTCCGTAAATCGTCGATTTCAGCCAGCCATCGCAACATGCCGTGCAGTCGCCGCATTCGCGCAGCGCGCTACTGGTGCGAACAGGTTTGACGGGGATGATTTGCGCTACCTTGCCGCAGCATTTCTTGTACTTGTTGCCGCTGCCACAAGGGCAAGGATCGTTTCTGCCGGGATTCACTTCGACACTGCCTTTTGCATGATTGCCAGTTGGGTACGCAAGTATCGCATGCCATGCAATCTTCTGCGATCAGACGTAAAAAAGGCACCCGAAGGTGCCTTTTCATGAAGCTTAACTTCAAGCAGGCAAAGCCTGCGAGAAATTAGAACTTGTGGCGGATACCAACAGCGAATGCCGAGGTGTTTTCGCCAGCTACGCCAGTGATAGCGGTCGAAGTTGCGCCTGCACCACCAACGCTGGTGATGCTGCCAGTGCCAACCGTCGCCAATTGGTCGTTAGACGTGCGCGAATAACCGACGTACAGGTTGGTACGCTTCGACAGATCGTACGAGTACATTACAGCTGCTTTTTTCGAGTCAGCATTGTTGGTCGTACGGTTATCGTTGATAGCGTAGTTCACGAACAGGCTGCCAGGACCCAGTGGCAGGCTGACGCCGACCATGCCGTTACGGTATTTGGTTTGGGCTGCGGTGGCGTTCAGGCCGGTTTCGAATTTGGTATCAGCATATGCGCCGTGCAGTTTGAATGCACCGAAGTTATATGTAGCACCAATGAATGCCAGTTTGTTTTCACCAGTTTGTGCCGATGGATTGGCGTACGTCGAAACGTCTTGGTTATGATAAGCAAACTGAACATTCAGAGGGCCATTTGCATAGCCCAAGCCGATGCCGTAGTTGCTGTTTGCGCCAGTATCGCCAGCGGTTTCACCAAAGCCGTAAGCTGCGGTTGCTTTGAAGCCACCGAAAGAAGGCGTTGAGTATTTAACAGCATTGTTGATACGGCCGTTGTCGCTAGACAGGGCGCCGTTGAAGAATACTGCGCTGATTGGAGCAATCACGCCACCATCGCCGAACGGATCGATTTGGTCGTATGCATCTTTGATTGCCGAAGTTTGGCGACCCAGATCAACTTTACCGAATGCGCCGCTTAGGCCAACCGTTGCGATACGGTTGAAGCCGCCGTTGCTACCACCGGTAGCGCTGGTTTGGAATGCTGCGCCGGTATCAGCAGCGATCGTGCCTTCCAATTGGAAGTTAGCAGCCAAACCGCCACCCAAATCTTCCGTGCCTTTGAAACCGATACGGCTTGCCGATTGGCCGCCCGAGCTGATGCCGTTAACACGGCCAGCTGCGTTGCCGTTGTCGATGCTGGTGAAGCCCAGATCAACGATACCGTAGACGGTAACCGACGATTGTGCCGATGCAGCACCTGCGAAAGCGCCCAGAACGGCCAGAGCCAGAAGCGATTTTTTCATTTAGATGTTCCTCAAATGTTGTTGTAGGAGGTGTTCCACTTGTCCTGCAAGTGGACACGATGTCCATTGCGGAGCTGCCTGTCTCGCCTTTTGCAAGGTAAGACGACGGATTGATTGAAACAAATTAACCCTTGGGTGACAACCAAAATATCAAAAGGGCATGGAAGAAAGCGGGGAGTTTGACGTTTATTTGCAACAGGGCGGTGCGTTTTGGTATCAAAAAGGGGCGTCCGAGGCTGAATTTCTTCTACTTGCGATGTTTATTTCAAGTTGTTTCTGAAGAATTGTGGGGCTTCCGTGACGCTCGCGGCCTCCAAGCTTTATCTAGAACATATGGTTGATGCCGACTGATATCCCGGTCTGCATGGTTTCTCGTCCTGCGACGACGGAAATGAAGCCACCCAATTTGACGCGATCGATGTTGGCATAGAGATTCGTGCGTTTCGAGAGCGCATAGGTGGCGCCGATCAAGGTGAGGTCGCGTTGTGCCTTGGCGCCGCTGGTGGATTCGATGTTGCTTCTGTAGTAACCGGTGGTGAGGCTGACGAGCGGATTGACATCATAGCTACCGCCTAGCCAGATGTTGCGTGCAGTACGGAGCGTGGCGGGACGTGTGGTGTCGGAGCTGGCACCAATATAGCCACCAGCAATGCGCAATGGTCCGCTTTTCCAACTGCCACCAATGGTCAACTGATCCTGATCGGCGAAAACAGGCGCTGCGTTGGCGGCAGCGACGTTCGGACGTTGCCTTGTGTAGGCCGCGCCGATGGCGTGTTCAGCAAAGCGATAAACGAAACCGATCGCTTTGGCACTGCCGTCGCTATTTGAGCCGGCTTCTTCGCCGAACGAATACTCGGCCATGCCGGTGAAGCCGCCGAATTTGCCGATGTATTGCGCCGCATTGCTGAAGCGCGTACCACCGAGTTTTCCAAATGGATTGTCGGGATCGGCGTTGCCAGCAACAGCCCCGGCGAGTGGGATCAACTGCACGAACCGGTATGAGAAGGGATCGTAGGCGTGTACGACCTTGCAGGCGACCGAGGGTTGGCGGCCTAAATCAAGCGAGCCGAAGTCGCCGGCGACACCGACGGATGAAATGCGGTTGAAAAGACGATTCTGATTGTTGTCCAGCGCGCCGGTGCCCGAGTTGAAGCCGGTTTCAAAGTGAAAGTGCGCGTTGAGTCCGCCGCCGAGATCTTCTGTGCCTTTTACGCCGATGCGATTGTTGTAATAGTGGCCGTTCGAGCCCACTGTCCACAGATCGCCACCGCGGGCATTGGTATTCGTCACATGGCGCACGCCGGCATCAATGGTGCCGTAGATGCTGATGGAGTCGTTCGTCGATTCGATGACTTTGGGAGCTTGCCCTTTCGGTGCTTCGTTGTCGAACGTGCCGTAAATCGTCATGGTGACAGGTTGGGCATGGATCTGGAACGACCACAGGGAAAGCAGGGCGAGGCAAGCGAGTATTTTTTTCATCGTCAAAGGCCAGCGGCCATATAAGCTGTCGACAATGCGACTTGATGGGATTGCCGCACGGGCATGCGTTTGGTTACGGAACGGCGGCAGAAGATTAAATGGCTGCGCCAAAAAAATGTTTGATATCGGTTAGTATTTTGAAAAATGACACAGTCTTTTACGTTTGCGTCCCTGCGATGCGGACGTTGTTTCTCAAATCGGAGTTGCAGGGATGTTATTTGCGGATCGTTTGATTGGGCAGGTCGATAGCGCGTTGCGCGTGATGAGTGGCGTTTCGGTTGCCAGCAGGGCAAATCCTGCGAACGGTATCGACGAGGCACCGATGGATGCGGCTGCGCGTCGGCAAAGCGCCGGTCTGATGCGGGTGAACCACGTTGGCGAGGTGTGCGCGCAGGCTTTGTATCAGGCGCAGTCGCGTTTCGCGCGTGATGACGTGGTGCGCAAGCAACTGCAGCATGCCGGGCGCGAAGAAGAAGATCATCTGGCCTGGACGGCGCAACGTCTGAACGAACTTGGCTCGCGCGTCAGTCTGCTGAATCCGCTTTGGTATACCGGTGCTTACGTATTGGGGGCGGTGGCTGCCAAGTTGGGCGATGCGCGCAGTCTGGGGTTTGTGGTCGAAACCGAGCGTCAGGTCGAAGCGCACCTCAACGATCACATGAGTCGTCTGCCGGCGCAGGATATGAAGTCGTTGGCAATCGTCTCGCAGATGAGTGTCGATGAGGCCGAGCACGGTAGCGCGGCGAAAGAGCTGGGCGCCAAAGAAGTACCGTTACCTGCGCGACAGGTCATGCGCGCCATGGCAAAGGTGATGACGACGACGGCATACTATATATAGAGCATGCAATTGCAGAGCCTCCAGATGGAGGCTCTGCAATTTAGGGCATTCGGTCGCTGAGGCCGTCATCCAAAATAACAAAGGGAGCCATTGGCTCCCTTTGTTCGTGACGATCTGCTGAAACTCAGGCTGTCGCGGTATCGTCAATGATTTCGTAGGAATGCGTGATCTCGGCAGTCTTCTCCATCATGATCGAGGCCGAGCAGTATTTGTCGTGCGACAGTTTGATGGCGCGTTCGACCACATTCGGCTTCAGATTGCGGCCGGTGACGGTGAAGTGGAAATGCACCTTGGTAAAGACTTTCGGATCGGTGTCGGCACGTTCCGATTTCAGCGAGACATCGCAGCCGCGCACATCCTGACCACTCTTGCGCAGGATCACGACGACATCGTATGCGGTGCAGCCGCCCGTGCCCAGCAGCACGACTTCCATCGGGCGTGGTGCGAGATTGCGGCCGCCACCCTCCGGGGCGCCATCCATGGCCACGACGTGGCCCGAGCCGGTTTCAGCCAGAAAAGTCATGCCGGCAGCAAGGCCGGTCCAGCGTACAGTGCATTCCATTGTCAGATTCTCATCAGTAACGAATAAAGTTGTGACATTGTAACTGCGGATCGCATGACTGGCAGGGTTGCGCTGTGGCGAGCAGGACGATCATTACCTACTTGATACGTGGTTTTGTCGTCAGGATGCGACGTATGCCGGATATGGCGAGGCTGGATCAATGCCTTGGTTTGACGCCAAGTCTTTGAAAAGACTATAATTTGCGGTTCTTCCGTTTGCTCAGGAAGAGATAACAAGGATGTGTACGTGCTGTTTGCGTAACCGCCATATTTGAGCAAATCATTTATTTGGAAAGTCATCATGAAAACTTTTTCCGCAAAAGGACACGAAGTCCAGCGCGATTGGTTCGTGATTGACGCGACGGACAAAGTCCTCGGACGTGTTGCCAGCGAAGTGGCACGCCGACTGCGCGGCAAGCACAAGCCAGAATTTACCCCTCACGTCGACACGGGCGATTTCATCGTCGTCATCAACGCAGGCAAACTGCGCGTGACCGGTACCAAGGCAACTGAAAAGACCTACTATCGCCACAGCGGTTACCCAGGCGGTATCTACGAAACCAATTTCCTGAAAATGCAACAGCGTTTTCCAGGTCGCGCACTCGAGAAAGCCGTCAAAGGCATGCTGCCAAAAGGCCCGCTCGGTTACGCGATGATCAAGAAGCTGAAAGTGTATGCAGAAGGTTCGCACCCGCACGCCGCTCAGCAACCTAAAGCACTCGATTTCTAAGGAACGGCCATGATCGGTAATTACAATTACGGCACCGGCCGTCGCAAGAGCGCAGTTGCTCGCGTCTTCATCAAATCGGGTTCGGGCCAGATTGTCGTCAACGGCAAACCAGCCGCTGAATACTTCTCGCGCGAAACCGGCCTGATGGTCATTCGTCAACCTCTGGAACTGACCAACAACGTCGAAACTTTCGACATCATGGTCAACGTCCACGGTGGTGGTGAATCGGGCCAGGCAGGTGCTGTTCGTCATGGCATCACCCGCGCTCTGATCGATTACGACGCCACGCTGAAATCGGAACTGTCGAAAGCCGGTTTCGTGACGCGTGATGCACGTGAAGTTGAACGTAAAAAGGTCGGTCTGCGCAAAGCACGCCGCGCCAAGCAGTTCTCGAAGCGTTAATC
>NZ_CAJYMD010000070.1 GCF_913776015.1 uncultured Oxalicibacterium sp.
GTCACTGCGTGAGAAACAACGGACGGTGATTCACCACGAATCAGTGTGCTGCCGTTACCTGTACGTATTTCTGCATCCGTAGCGGGTATCTGTCCAAGCAACTGACTTTGCACGCGTACTTGCCAAACGGTTTCGATGCGATTGCGAGACCAGGCCGATACAGTGGTTGTCCCGGGTTTTTTGCCGACTAGCAGAATCGAACCCGGCCGATTGCGATTGCCGGAGAGTACAACAACATCGGCAATATCGGGATCGGCCACGGCGATGCGTTCGAGATCGGCAGGAACAGGTAAGGTGCGCTGTTCCTTGACGTTGATGAGCAATTCGATTTCCTTGGCCATGACAGAAAGCGCGGGCACAAGAAGCAGGATCGCCAGTGTGATGGTTTGAATGTTTTTCATGAGATCGGGCGTTTTACTTGGTCGCAATCAAGCGTCGGATAAAAATCAGAAACGAACTTGTTCACGTTGTGCACCTTTGATGACTTCCAGCGTGCGCGGTGAATTGTTCGAGGGTGTAACGGCATGCGACGGCTTTGCGGGCGTAGTCTTTTTCGATTTGTCGCCCGCCCAGCTTGTTGTTTCCAGCCCGGCGAAGGCACGGTTATCCGGTGCAAGAAGGTGCTGTTTTTCTTCAGTGGATAATCCTGCGCGCGGCAACAAAGCGATACCCGAGTCCGGGAAGAGTGCATGGTTGGCAATGCCCGCATCACCGGGATGACGCAGGGCCAAGGCGAGCTTGCCGTGTTGTACCGCAAGCAGCAGGGAGTTCACTTCTTCGACGGGGGTTGCGAGAACGGCAGTGCGTGGCTGCGCAGAAGAGGATCCTTGCGGCTTACGCAAGGTCGTCGCATCGGTTGCATCGATCGTACCGATCACTTCAGTTCCATAGGCCAAGACACGCAGGCGTGATGCAATCAGGCGTGCATGTCCTTTCTCTATTGGCGTGCTGGGTTTCAACGTCACGAAAACATCGACAAAATCACCCGGATCGAGCTTGTGCCCCACACCGATAACTTCATCGACCGGCAGCGCGAGCGCGCGTTCGCCGTCGGCAAGTTGCAGCGCAATGCCTTGTACGAGATTGCCTTCTGTTAGTAGCTTTTCAGCAGGAATGTCGCTGGCTGCAATGCGTCCAGCGACATGGGAGATGGCGTGATAGGAACCCGGAACCGGCCGCGGCGAGTCGATCGTTTTCAAGTCCTTGCTATCAATGCGTTTGCCTTTTTCGATTGGTACCGCTGTGATGACCAACGTATGGAATGGTGCAGGTTCTGCCGCTGCAACCGGTGCCGGTTCGGGAGGGCGGCTGCCCATCCACCAGGCAATGCCGGCCAGTACCACTGCCAGAGCGATGAGAAAAGCTGCGAGGATTCGGGTGAGCTTGTTCATTCTTGTTGTTATCCGTTTCCGATCAGTTGAGTTGTATGACCGCCGTGCTGCTTAATGTTTGCGGAATCGCGAACCCCATTAGCGGGCCGAGCAGAACAGGAACGAGGGGGCGCTGCGCGTATGGGTAGCTGACGGTGACGCGATAGCATTGCGCACGGTCCGCAGGATTAGGGGCTGTGTCGTACACGCAAGGTTCAGGTTCTGGTTGGAAAGTCAGATTGACTGTACCCAGCCATGCAGCAACACTTTGAGGGCCAACAGCGGCTTGCCGCGCGTTATTTTCGCGAGCTTGTTCAATAGTGTTTTCAGATGAATTTTCTACGTGTCTTAGAGCGGCCCGCGCTCCTTCGGCCGCGGCCATCGTCAACGATTGCTGTGCCACAAAAATCATGCCGTAGCTGATGATGGCGTAAAAAATCAGGAAGAAAAGGGGAAATACCAATGCGAATTCGATGGCAGATGCACCTTTTTGATTTTTCTTTTTGATGGCGATCCGCAATAGGGGTGACGTCATCACTTCTCGCTGAGATAGAGAAGTGAACGTTACAAAAAAACCGCTTTTTTTGTTATGACATTTCGCGATCATGGCTTCTTGTCTCCAGCGAAACGTGCATCAAGCAATGGCAATCGCGATGGCCCCAATTGCCAGATAGGCTGCATAAGGAATGCCGCGTCTTCCTGCGCGTTTTTCCAAAATTTTCTCGTACAGCGAACTGCTGATTACAGCATTCCGAATACGCATCCAGGTAGCCGATGCCCTGGCCAAGGATGTGTTGGATAGATACCAAAGTAATGCATGCATGCCGGCGAGGACGCTGCCAATTAACCATAGGGGAACCAGATACGATGGCCCCATGATGAATCCTAGTGTGGCAAAAAACTTTACGTCGCCGGCACCCATTGCACGTAGTGCGTATAACGGTATTAATAAAGCAAAAGCGATCAGACCTCCTATAAAAGAGTCTTGAACAGTAATACTTCCAAAGCCTCTTCCATTCATAACAAACCAGGTCACATTTGCAATCAGAGCTGCAAGAAGAACTTGGTTCGGTACACGACGAAATAGCAGGTCTGATGAAATGATGAATCCGCAAAAAATTACTATCAGAAGAAGCACTGATTAATTCGTGCCTGTTCCGCCAGTAGATCCTGCATTTTTTAAGGCCGTTACAATTCGCCCGAATAAGTTATCTAGCTCAGTACGAACGTTGCCTAAAGAAGCAATGATTGCCACTGCAATAATTCCCGCAATCAGCCCATACTCGATTGCCGTTGCACCTTCTTCATCTTTTAAGAACTTGATGATTTGCGTTTTCATTTGCTTCTCCTATTTAAGAAATGCACTCCTGGTTTGTATGTCATGTCATTTCTATGAATGACTGTTCCTCATGCTTTTGCTGCTTGATACATGACATGCACGGAGCGCTGTGCCGTCATTCGAACTGGTATGCATACGAAAGATTGAAACGCGGTGAGCGCTTGTTTGCATTAATGGGAATGTCGCCGACAGGCTGTGCGACGGACAGGTCGAGTGAATAATGCTTTTTGTCCGAAAGCCGCACACCAAAACCCAGCGATGCCAAATCGCCGCCCGCAATATCAAAACCATTCAAGTAGGTGCGTGCGGTATCGCCCAGGACATACGGTTGCACTTGCTTGACATACTTCCCATCGCGTTCAAAGGCACGATTGAATTCGAGTGCAAGCCCCCAGCCTTTGTCGCCTGCGGTTTCGCCAGCAGGGTAGGCAAGACCGAAGTGGCGTGCGCCAAAACTGATCTGTTCGGACAGTGGCAGGATGTCGCCGCTGTATTGACCGCTGCCGCGGATGACAACGCCATAGCCGTTGGTAAATGTGTTGGATTGCGTGAAGCTACCGCGTAGCCGTAGAAAGTCGAGATCAACATTGCTGTTGAAACGGCTGGCACCGGCGCCATCGATGCCTTGGTAAATGCCAAGCGAGTACTGCGTGCTGCTCTTGGGTGTGACTTCGATGCTATTTATTTCAAGCGACACCGCACGGATGTCGGATTCGATTTCAACACCAGTTGGTACGGTTGGTACCGAACGTGTGTAACGTGCATTGTTGCGTGCCGCATAAACACCGCCGCTTAATGTGAGGTTGCGGCTGGCTGTCAGCACCAAGGGGTAGCTGAGGTTGATGCTGGCGCGTTCGGTGCGTGTTTGGTAGCGCGCTTCGAACTGGCGATCCACTAGGGCACGATTTTCCGGTTCTGCGCTGTAGCGCGAAAGGTTGACGTTCAACAGCATGCCTTGCCAGCGGATGGGCTGGGCGTAATTGACGGCGTAATACTCTTCTTTGGACGGTCCTTTGGGTACCAGTGTGCTGACAGTAAGCTGTTCGCCCAGCGGGCTGATGCCGTTGAGGCTCGCACTTAAGACACCACGCGGACTTGAGTGCGCCGTATCGAGTCCTAATGAAGCGTTGAATGGCTTGCGATTGACATCAAGGACCATTTCCGCCGCACCATCGGTGGTTGTTGGTGGCGTCACGGTCGCCTTGATACGCATGCCTGGTTGTAGGCCCAAGATACTGGTAATACGTTCGAATTGCGATTTGCTTAGCGGGCGATCGTTCGTCAACTGTTCTGCGATATGACGCAGGCGCTCTTCCGAGGCGCCAGGCGAACCTTCGATACGAACTTTCGCTACATAGCCTTCCACCACGCTGATGACAACGACGTTGTCCTTGAAACTTTGGTCGGGCACAAAAGCAAAAGAAAGGGGATAACCTTTTTCCTGATAAAGACGCGTGACGTTATTGGCTGCCTGCAGCAATTCGGCCACGGTAATTTCCCGATTCGTCAGTGGAACGAACTCGGCGGAGACTTGTTCAAAAGGGATGGATTTAACGCCTGCGATTTGAAATTTCGAAGGCTTGATT
Organism: uncultured Oxalicibacterium sp.; assembly: GCF_913776015.1. Taxonomy (GTDB): domain Bacteria; phylum Pseudomonadota; class Gammaproteobacteria; order Burkholderiales; family Burkholderiaceae_D; genus Oxalicibacterium. Next base: position 4,296 of record NZ_CAJYMD010000070.1, read on the forward strand.
CGTGAAGCCAAAAGGCGCTGCAACGCTGCGTTTGGTGGCGGCGATTGAATGTCGACAGTGACGGGCTGGGCTGGTTGTGTATCAACCTTCGGTAGCGAGTCCAAGGGATTCCCCTGGCCAGGGCTACGTACTTCTGCCAATGCCTCGGGTAATAGCCCGACATGGCAAAGCGCGACAGAAATGCCGATAAGCGAAAATTTGTTTGCTTGCAATCGAATCATTCTTTTACTCTGGCAGGCGAACACGAATTGTTAAAAGAACGTGATAAATCATGCCTTTCGGAAAGGCGAGTGCACATACCATATTTATGGTATTTCTGATTTTCTTGAGGAAGTCTGCAAAAAAACAAGCGGGCTCCGCTATCAGAGCCCGCTTGTTGCTTTTGGGAATTAGCGATTCGTGGCGACTACGCCGCCCAGCAGATTGGTCACTGGGGATAGAAGGGATTGGTTGGTACCCGCGCCGCTACCCGTGGTGGGAACAACACCGCCGACGACTGTCTGTACGGTTACGACAACCGGCGTCAGGATGCTGCCCGTCTGATTGCCGGTCAGGCCGCCAACCAGATTTGTGACAGGGGCGGTTACATGACCGGTGCTACCGCCTGTCAAACCACCTACAAGTCCCGTGACCGGAGCCAGCAATTCTCCGTTACCGCCGCCATTCAGACCGCCAAGTACATCGGTAACAGGAGCGAGTACGCCGGCACCTTGATTGCCGGTGAGGCCGCTAACAAGCGACGTGACAGGTGCCAGCAATCCATCGTTGCTGCCGTTACCGATCGCGCCGATTTTTCCGCCAAGGATGCCAGTGATTGGGCTGAGCAACGAAGCAAGGCCTTGATTGGTGCCCACATCATTTTCAGGTTGCAACAGGATGCCAAGAATGGAGACGGTGTCACCGGTAGCCGTCACAACACCACCCAGATTGCTTACGACCGGTGTGTTGCTATCGGTAATGCCAATTCCCAGGCCAGCAACATTGCCGCCAATCGTTTCCAGCAGATTGTTCACGGGTCGGCCCAATCCTGTCGTGCCTCCGATCTGGTGAGTGAGCGATGTTACGGTACTGGTGAGCGGCACGATACTGCTGCTCAACGATTGGGTAATCTGCTCAATGGGAGTCGACTCGATCACTGATGGCAATTTGGTCGACAGGTCGACAACTGCACTGCCCACGTTGGAAACCAGGCTGCCAACCGGCGTTGTCACGGGTGCCAGCACGCTCAGCTGGTCCGTACCCAAATTCGACACGAGTGTACCCACGCTTTCTACGGTTACGCCTGTCTGAGCGATGACGTTATCGACGACATTAACGGTTGTACCAACAGGATTCTCGATTAATCCCATTTGACCCAGTCCATCGGCAATGCCATCGCCCAGCGTCGTGACGATACCGCCCGTGTTTTCTACAACGGTGGCGACATCGCCGCTGGTCTGCGCCGACACCAATGGCAAATTCATTTCGCCGAGCGTTGTGCCTGTGTCGGATATGGCTGTGCCGGTTGCGGAAATGACGTTCGCTTTGCGTTCGACGACCTGACCAGTTGGCGTGGCAAATGTGGTGACGGTGCCGCCGCCGTCATCGCCGCCGCCGCCGCTGGATACGCTGCCGGAGCCTCTGCCACTTGCGCAACCTACAAGAGCGGCAATACTAATCACGAGAATGCTGCGGGAATAGATGCTAGGGATGTTCATGTTTGTTCTCCTGATGACAACTTAAAAGGAAGGGCTATGTCCGTCTATGGCAAACGCTGTGCCAACGGACTTTGTTGTCTTGGAGAATTTTTTGTTGGAACTTTTTATTTATCTAAATCAACTACTTAGTGCGTAAATCCCACTTGAGGCTGCACTGCTGGATAAAGAAAAACTGCTGCCTTGCGTGTTACGTGTAACGTTACGTCCGAAACAAAATGTTTCGTTTCTTGTATCCTGAATGCCGGAGAATGTGACAATTTGGCTGTTCGTGCGTCAATGCAATATGCTTTCATACTGATGCATGCCTTCAACTTATTCATGTTTCCTTTATCCAATACCGACCAAAGCCTTTGCTCGCGAAAGAATTATCTTGGCTAGACTGCATTTCGATCCGGAATTGTTGCCTGTTGATTCGCTAGGTGGAGAAGAGCCCGTATCGGCCGACCGTCTGGCGGTCGAATTTCTGCGCAATCGCTTTTTGCATCCGCCGCAGTGGTCGCCTGAAATCACGGTCGAGCGGTTGGTTCGTCCGATGAGCGGTCCCTTGACCGAAGCTGCGGTGCTGGTGCCGATCGTGTTGCGCGAGACAGGGCCGACATTGATGCTGACCTTACGAACCGCACACTTGAACGATCATGCCGGCCAAATCAGTTTTCCCGGCGGGCGCATGGAGTCCTTCGATGGTTCGCCGATTGATACGGCGTTACGAGAAACCGAAGAAGAGGTGGGACTGGACCGCAGCCATATTGATGTGCTGGGGACATTGCCCGAATATCATACCGGCACCGGTTTTCGCGTGACTCCTGTGGTTGGCATTGTGCAGCCGCCTTTTGAACTGCGTCCGGAACCATTTGAAGTGGCGGAAGTATTTGAAGTGCCATTGGCCTACTTGATGGACGGTACGCATCACGAGCGTCGTACGGCCGAATTTCAAACGGGACGTCGAACCTTTTATGTCATGCCCTACGAGCGCTTCTTCATTTGGGGAGCCACGGCAGGCATGTTGCGCAACCTGTTTCACTTGCTGCGTGCCTGATCGCTAATGAGTCGATGAGCCAAGTTGATTTGATTCCACTCTTGGCGTGCGCTATCTTATGGCCTGACCGATAAACAGGGCATCCAATGACTTTCTTTTCCATTCTTTTTGCACTGCTGATCGAACAGTTGAAACCGCTGCGTGCGGACAATCCGGTCTATGCCGGTGCGCGGTCACTGGCAGCCCACATCGAACGCTCTTTCAATGCCGGGCAGGCGCAGCACGGTCGCATTGCCTGGTTGCTCATGATTGCCGCATTCGCGGTACCAGTAGCCTTGCTTTATTGGGTGGCCATCAAGCTCGGTATCCTGGCCGTGCTGTTGCTTAATGTGCTGGTGGTCTACCTGACGCTGGGTTTTCGCCATTACAGCCATTTTTTCACTTCGATTCAACTGGCGCTGAACAATGGCGATGAAGCGACTGCGCGTACCTTGCTGGCCGAATGGACACGTCGCGATACGGCTGGCATGGAAGCCAACGAAGTGGCGCGTATCGCGGTGGAAACCGCGCTCGTCACCACGCATCGCAATGTTTTTGGTGTCTTTTTCTGGATGCTGACGCCGCTCGGGCCGATTGGTGCCGTCATCTATCGTATTGCTGAATATCTGGCGCGCATTTGGAATGAGCCGGGTGTCAGTGCCGAGCGTGAAGAGTTCGGTCGTTTTGCTGCCAGAGCGTTTTACTGGATTGACTGGATTCCGGTGCGTCTGACGGCAACGGCTTTCGCCATCGTAGGCAACTTCGAGGATGCCGTTTATGCCTGGCGCAATTTTGCCGCACGCTGGCAGGACGAGGCGATCGGCATCATTCTGTCTTCCGGTGGTGGTGCTATGGGTATCCGTCTTGGCGCACCGGCAGAGAATGTAGCGGAGGTGATTCCTCCTGATGCGGCGACAGCCGATTCGCTCAATATCGAACCCGAAGCCTTAGTAGGTGAAGAGGCATCGGCAAGAGCATTGCAGAGCACAGTCGGGCTTGTCTGGCGCGCCTTGCTGCTGTGGATGGCATTGGTATTGTTGTTGTCGATTGCTAAATGGCTGGGCTGAGTCGTCGGCTCTCTCCGCCGTGTCTTGCTTCGTGCAGCATTGTTGTTTTTGATGTTTACCGAAGACGCGGTAAGCATCATTTACTTATCAAAAGACAGCAAATAAGTTACCCTACGGCAATAATTTTTTCTTGCTTGTCCACGACTACGGTTTCTCCTACCACGCTTTCCATTGCGGAAACGGCTCTAACACCCACTGATGCGACGTAGTCATTCACCTCTGTCGATCGCAGCCTTGCTGACCCTGATAATCGGTTTGCTGATCAGTGCCATTCTGTTTGCCGCGTTGCGCAGACTGGAACATGACACGGTCGAGCTGGAGTTCCAGCAGCGTGCGAAAGTGCGTGTGGCCGCAATTCAGGATGGCTTCGAAGGCTCACTGGATGTGCTGAAAGATATCAATCAGCTTTTCGTGACATTTGGCGACGTTAGTCGCGAGCAGTTCAAGATCTTTTCTGCCCCCCTGCTGCAGCGGCATCCTTATATTCAGGCCCTGAATTACCATCGCATCCTTTCAGATGCCGAGCGTGAGTCGTATGAAGATGAAATGCGCAAACAGTATCCGGATTTTGCGATTCGTGATCGCAAGGGTGATGGCTTGGAGACTTCGTCGCGACGACCGGAATATCGTGTTGTTGATTATGTGGAGCCTATGGTGGGCAATGAGCAGGCGCTGGGTTTCGATGCAGGAAACTCCTCTTTTCAATCTGCGGCCATGCAACGCGCCATCGATACTGGCAAGCCGTCTGCCACGACGTTGCTGCCGTTGGTACAAAAATCCGGTTCTGAACGAGGCTTTATTGTCTTAATGCCTATCTACCGACCAGGTGCGGCATTGCCCAACGTGGCCTCGCGTCGCGCTGCCGTGATTGGCGACACTGCTGCCGTGTTCTCCGCTAGCGATCTGATCCTGAAATCTCTGCTGGCAGACAACTATCTGATCGCGTCCGATCATCAGGAAGACATCAACATCAGTGTGTATGCTTCCGCCAACATTGATTCACAACATCTCGTGTTCGGCAACGGCCTGCTGTCCAACGAGGCGCCGTCCTTGCCGGTCTTGCCGAAATGGTTGATTTACGATCAACCGGAGCCTTATGTCCGCGCATTCGATGTCGCAGGCGAAACGTGGAGCGTCGTGGTATCGACCCCGGCAACGTCGTTCACCGACAGGAATAGCGATGCATTTTGGGCGTTATTGACGGGCATCTTGTTCTCCTTGTGCGCAGCGTTCTACATGCAGACTATCGTCACGCGTTCGCGCCGCATTCAGACGCTGGTTGAAGAGCGCACCATGCAACTGCGTTCGGTAAATCAGGATTTGGTTGCCGATATCGCCGCACGTCGTCATGCCGAGCAGGAGCTGCAACTGCGCGAACGTGCCATTGAAGCCAGCGCGAATGCCATCATCATCACGAGTGCGGTGGCGCCTAAATATGGCATCGAATATGTCAATCCGGCCTTCGAGCGCATAACGGGGTATTCGGCAGCGGAAGTCCTTGGACGTAACATCGGGTTCCTGTGGCGCAAGGATGATGAGCAACCCGGTATCGAGGAGCTGCGTGCCTGCGCGCAAGAACAACGTGAAGGGCATGCTGTGATGCGCAACTATCGCAAGGACGGCTCGCTGCTGTGGAGCGATATGTATGTTGCGCCAGTTCGCGATGATTTCGACCAGATTAGTCATTTCGTGATCGCGCATTACGACATCACCGCGACCAAACGTTACGAATCTGAACTCGAATTCCAGACCAACCGAGATGCGTTGACCGGTCTTGCCAATCGCACCTTGTTGCGCGATCGTCTGGGGCAGGCCATTTCCTATGCCAATCGTTACAACCATCCGATCTGGGTATTGTTCATCGATCTGGATCGCTTCAAGTTCGTCAACGACACCCTGGGCCATCAAGCCGGTGATGCCTTGCTGAAGGCTGTCGCGACGCGCATGTGCGACGCCCTGCGCGATACCGATACCATCTCGCGCATGGGCGGGGATGAATTCGTTGTTGTGCTGCCTGAACGCATGGATTCCGGCTTGTCCACCAGCATCGTGCAGCGCATTATGGAAGCGATTGCGCAGCCGCTGACCATCGAGGGGCATGAGTTTTTCATCAGCAGCAGTATCGGTGTCGCGGTGTATCCGGCGGATGGCGATACCCCTGAAACGCTGATTAAGCATGCCGATATCGCGATGTACCGCGCGAAGGAAATCGGTCGCAACAATTTCCAGTTCTATACCTCCGAAATGAACGAGCGCGCGCTCGAACGTTTGCGTCTCGAAGGTGATCTGCGTCTGGCCATCGAGCGTAACGAATTCCTGCTTTACTATCAGCCGCAGGTTGATTTGTGTACCGGCCGCATCATCGGGGTGGAAGCGCTGATTCGCTGGCAGCATCCGGAACTAGGCATGGTGCCACCAGGCCGCTTCATCAGCCTGGCCGAGGAAATGGGGCTGATTGTGCCGATTGGCAATTGGGTTATTCGTGAAGCCTGCCGTCAGAGCAAGGCATGGTTGGAAGCAGGCTTGTCGGAAGTGCGCACCGCGGTCAATCTATCGGCTCGTCAGTTTACCCAGCATGATCTCGTTCAATCGATTCGCGATGCCATGCAGGCGGTTGACTTACCACCAACCTGCCTCGAAATCGAACTCACGGAAAGTCTGGTCATGGCCGATGTGGAGCACGCAATCGGCATCCTGCGCGACATGAAGGCCTTGGGCGTACAGCTTTCCATTGATGACTTCGGTACCGGCTATTCCAGTCTTAGCTACCTCAAGCGCTTCCCTATCGATGTCCTCAAGATCGATCGTTCCTTCGTCAATGACATTACTACCGATCCTGACGACGCCGCGATCGTTACCTCCATCATTTCGTTGGCGCACAGCTTGCGTCTGCAGGTGATTGCGGAAGGAGTTGAAACGGCCGAACAACTGGCTTATCTGCACCAGAACGGCTGCGACCAAATGCAGGGCTACTTCTTCAGTCCGCCTGTCACGGCCCAGGAGATGACGCGCATGCTGCGCGACGGACACGGACTGACGCTCGATAGCGGTACGCTAACTTCCTGATCATTAACAGCGGGAGCGCTGAACGCTTGCCGCTGCCATGCCATAATCGCATCTGACTTCAACGCCGGATGCCATGCCAAATTACCGACTCTCTTCCCTCGTTTTTTCCTGCTCTCTCTTTTCCGGTCTGCTTTGCTTGATTCCGGCTGCGGCGCATGCTGCGCAACCCCTACCACCGGTGGTTGCCGAAGCCTTATCACGTAGTGCCATTCCCCTGCAATCGGTGGGGGCCTACGTGCAGGAAGTATCCAGCCCCAAACCTACTGTGGCATGGAACGCAGAGGCCGGTTTCAATCCGGCTTCGACAATGAAGCTCGTGACGACCGACGCTGCGCTCGAAATGCTTGGCCCGGCCTTTGTTTGGAAAACCCGTGCCTACCTGCGTGGAACCTTGTCCGATGGTGTGCTGCAAGGCGATCTGATCATTCGCGGCGAGGGAGATCCCAAACTGGTGACAGAACGTTTCTGGCAGTTCCTGCGACAGATTCGTGCTGCCGGCGTGCGCGAGATTCGCGGCAATCTGATTCTCGATCGCAGCCAATTCGCGACGACGGCTTACGATGCGGGCGCATTCGATGGTTCGCCGCTGAAGCCTTACAACGTGGGTCCTGATGCCTTGCTGCTCAACTACAACGTCGTCACCATGCGCTTCATGCCGGATGCGGTACGCGGTGTGGCGACGGTGCAGTTCGATCCGCCTGTCGCATGGACACAGACACGCATGCCCAATCTGACGAATGGTGCCTGTGGCGATTGGCAGGGCAACCTACAACCGCAATTCCAGCCGGATGGCGTCCGTTTTAGTGGTGGTTATCCGGCTTCGTGCGGCGAAAAAATCTGGTACATCCATCCTTACCGTCTGAATCCCAACGATTACTTTGGTCAGGTTTTTCGCCAATTGTGGCGTGATGTCGGCGGCAGCTTCAGCGGTAATGTCGTGGACGGTACCACGCCGCCCGATGCGCGCCAGATCGTGGAATGGCAATCGCCATCTTTGCCGGAAATCGTGCGTGATATCAACAAGTTCAGCAACAACGTCATGGCGCGCCATTTGTTGCTGACAATCGCTGCACAGCACGGCAATGTGCCGGCGACACCGCAGTTCGGCGTCAATCTGGTGCGGGCGTGGCTGAACCGCAAAGGCATCGATACCGACAAGCTGGTCATCGAAAACGGTTCGGGGCTTTCACGTACCGAGCAGATCACGCCGGAAGAAATGGGCCGCATGCTGGTGGCAGCGTACCAATCACCGGTGATGGCCGAGTTCATCGCCTCCATGCCGATCGTGGGACTGGATGGCACCATGCGTCGTCGTCTGGTTAATGACGACGTGGCAGGGCGTGCGCATATCAAGACCGGTTCGCTCGATGGTGTGCGTTCTGTGGCTGGCTATGTGCAAGCCATCTCAGGCCGTCGCTATGCAGTCGTTTGCATCATCAACGATAGTCGTGCCGAGGCAGGGCGGGCTGCGCAGGATGCCTTCCTGCAGTGGGTCTATGAAAACGGTTGAGCAAGCAGCAAGCCTGATTGATCGAACGCTTTCTCATGAAAAACGCGATGTGCGCATGCAGCGACACATCGCGTTTTGTTTTGGCAGAGCATTTGTAGCGCAATCTGGAACGCGTCAATGCTCGATTCAGACTGGCTGGTACACACGGCAATTGCTTTGCAGGCTTGTCAGATGCGCTGCTAGCAAGTCTGTCTCACGGGCAGTCAGCACATGATACGGCTGCCTCGGTCCTTATATTCGACTCTGAATGAGTGCACAGACCTTCAAAGAATGATGGGTGCGTCGGAGAGTTGGTTGCGCGGCGTGTAGCCGAGGGCATGGCGTTCGGGGAAGTGTCGGGCCAGCACATTGTTCAGATGCCGAATGCCTGCCAGCACGCCATCGTGATATTCCCCGTTTGCGAAAGCCTGCGTCATGTGGTGGCAGGCAGCCTGCCACTCCTGCGTCGGCATGCAGCAGGCAATGCCGCGATCGACCACGATTTCCACCTGATGATCGGCCAGGTTGATGTACAGCAGAATGCCGCAGTTTTCTTCGGTATCCCAAATTCGGTAGTGACTGAACAGTTCATGCGCGCGGTCGCGTGCACTGCGGCGTTCCAGAATGTCGTTCAAGGGAAGGGCGGGTTCGATGATCACGCGCAGTTCGGCTCGGTGCGTACGTTCGCCTTCCGTAATGGCTGACTTGATCGCTTGCAGTGTGGCACAAGGAAACGCCTTGCGGCCGGAAGCCTGTGTGCTGAAAAGGTGACGGAAAAGACGTTTCATGTTCGTCCTCACCAATTTCCCGAGGCGCCGCCGCCATCGAAGCCGCCACCGCCACCCGAGAAACCGCCTCCGCCGGAAAATCCCCCCCCACCATCAAAGCTGCCGCCAAAACCGCCAGAATGACGATTGGCAATGGTGCTGCCAAGGATCACGCCAGCTGCCTGGCCCCAGTCATCGCTGCGATGCGTGCGCAGGCGCGGGCCGCCACCACCGCGATGCCGCATGAAAATCACAATGATGAAGAAGCCGAAAACGACAAAGGGAAGCAGGGTGTCAAACCAGCCGGAACTTGCGGCCGCCGCGGCTTGCCCGCCACGCTGGTTTTGCGGTGGGGTGAAGGTTTCCTGATCGAGCAGGCCGGTGATGGCCGTCACGCCGGCAGCGAGACCGCCGTAGAAATCGTTTTGCCGGAAGTGCGGTGCAATCACATCCTGCAACACGCGTTTGGATTGCGCATCGGTCAGCACGCCCTGTACGCCACGCCCGGTTTCGATACGCAGGCGGCCTGCTGCGTTCGAATTGCCTTTGGCGACGAGCAGCAGCACGCCGTCATCAACACCCTTGCGCCCTAGCTTCCACGCATCTGTCACGCGGATGCTGTATTGCTCGATGGTTTCCGGCTCAGTCGAATGCACGAGCAAAATCGCGATCTGGTTACCGGTGCGCTGCTCGTATTCGGCCAGCACGTTTTCCAGCGCGTTGCGCTGGCCGATATTGAGCATGCCGATCTGATCGGTCACGCGCGCTTCTAATGGCGGCACGGCGAGAAACTGCTGCGCCCAAGCAGGAAGGCACAGGCACAGCAGCAGACCGGTCAGCAGGGAACGCAGGTGTTTCATGGCGAGTAAGGGTTTTGCTTACTTACCGAACTCGACCTTCGGCGGAGCCGAAATCGCTTTTTCGTTTTCTACCGTGAACGATGGCTTGACCGGATAACCGAATACCTTGGCCGTCAGATTGGTCGGGAAGCTGCGTGCCAGCACGTTGTAATCCTGCACTGCAGCGATGTAGCGTTGGCGTGCCACGGTGATGCGGTTTTCCGTACCTTCGAGCTGCGATTGCAGATCGCGGAAACTGGTGTCGGCTTTGAGTTGCGGATAGTTTTCCGAAATTGCCATCAGGCGCGACAGGGCCGAAGACAGTTCACCCTGCAATTGCTGGAATTTCGCCAGACTCTGCGGATCGTTCAGCACTTCCGGCGTGATCTGGAAGCTGGTGGCAGCCGCACGGGCCTTGGTCACGGCCTCCAGCGTTTCGCGCTCGTGCGAGGCATAACCCTTGACGGTGTTGACCAGATTCGGAATCAGGTCGGCACGGCGCTGGTACTGGTTCACGACTTCGCCCCAGGCCGCCTTGGTAGCTTCGTCCTTGGCCTGGAAGTCGTTATAGCCGCAGGCGCTGAGCATGCTGGCGAAAAGTGCGATGGCGAGCCATTTGGTGAGTTTTTGCATTTTTGTTTTTCCTTCGGCAAGAATTCGTTCGATCCGGCAGTCTGCCATATGACATCGGCATACCGGATTTCGATCCATCATAGCGCAGCGCCGCTTTTCGTGGCGGGCAAGCAGGTGCCCATTGGGTACAATACCGGACATCCAAATCCGAACGTTGCCAATAGCATGTCCCAGACCTTCATCGAAAAACTTTCTGCCGTTTCCGCCGCTAGCAATTCGCAATTGTGCGTTGGGCTGGACCCCGATCCTGCCAAATTCCCGCAGCATCTGCACAGCAAGCCGGATGCAATCGTGCAGTTCTGCAAGGCCATCATCGATGCCACGGCAGCCACTGCCTGCGCCTTCAAGCCGCAGATTGCCTACTTTGCGGCCCTGCGTGCGGAAGAACAGCTCGAAGAAATCTGCAATTACCTGCGCGCTAATTATCCGGCGATCCCGATCGTGCTCGATGCCAAGCGTGGCGATATCGGCGCGACGGCCGAACAGTACGCACGCGAAGCCTACGAGCGTTACGGTGCCGATGCCGTGACGGTAAATCCCTACATGGGCTTCGATTCGGTCGAGCCTTATCTGGAATGGAAAGATCGCGGCGTCATCATCCTGTGTCGTACCTCGAACGCGGGCGGTTCCGATCTGCAGTTCCTGAATGTGGACGGCAAACCGCTTTATCAGCATGTAGCGAAGATGGTTGCCGAAAAGTGGAACAGGAACGGCCAGTGCGGACTGGTGGTTGGGGCGACTTTTCCGAATGAACTGGCGCAGGTACGCGCCATCGTCGGCGACATGCCGCTGTTGATTCCCGGCATTGGCGCGCAGGGTGGCGATATCAAGGCGACGGTCGAAGCGGGCCGCACGGTTGCAGGCGGCGGCATGATGATCAATTCGTCACGCGCGATTCTGTATGCAAAGCCGGATGCCGAAAAAGGCGAGGATTTCGCGCAGGCGGCGCGGCGCGTGGCGCAGGAAACGCGCGATGCGATCAATCAGTATCGCAACTGATAGCGCTGTGACCTCGCAGGATAGGGCAGCTAAGTGCTGCTGAATTTGTCAGATCAGCGGATGGGCAACTGAAATCAAAAGCGGCGGCATCGACAAGATGGCCGCCGTTTTTCATGGGCGCTGCTGTTGCAGCAAGGTCAGCAGGGTTTGTAACGCGTGGATCACGCTTTGTTCGCGCACGGCTTGGCGGTCGCCGGCAAATTCCATGCGCTGGGTCTGTACCTGATCGCCAATCGCCCAGCCGAAATAGACGGTGCCGACGGGTTTGCCCGGCACGGCTCCATCGGGGCCGGCAATGCCGGTGGTGGAAATGGCGACTGATGCCTGGCTGTTGGCGATGGCGCCCAGACACATTGCCGCTGCGGTTTGATCGCTGACCGCGCCATGTTGCGCAAGTGTTTGTTCCGGCACTTGAAGCAGGCGCATCTTGGCCTCGTTGGAATAGGTGACAAAACCGCAGTCGAACCATGCGGAAGAGCCGGCAATCTCGGTAATCGCTTGTGCCACACCGCCGCCGGTACACGATTCGGCCGTCGCCAGCATCCATGCACGTTGCTGCAATGCCTCGCCGACTTCGGCTGCAAGTTTCACGATGACAGACATCACGTACTCCTGTGTTGAAACGACTGCGGTATCAGCCATGCATGCGTTCAAAGTTTGCATCCTGCATAGGAAAGGGAGGCGTCTTGATGATCAGATGCGCACCCAGACTGCGATCACCAGCAGGGTCAGGAAGGCAGCAACGATGTCATCGATCATGACGCCGAAACCACCCTTGAAGCGCCGTTCGATCTGTCTGATCGGTGGCGGCTTGAGCATGTCGAAAAAACGGAAGATCACGAATGCTGCCAACTGCATCACCGTGCTGGCCGGCATGACGAACAGCATGACCAGCCAGATCGCGATGATCTCGTCCCATACCATGCTGCCATGATCGGCAACGCCCAGATTTTTGCCCGTGACATTGCAAGCCCAGACGCCGACGAAAAAGCCGATTATGATCAGCGCGAGCCACGTCAGCGGCGTGAAGATTTCCGGCCAGCGCCATGTCAGCACATTGAACGACAGCCAGCCGAACAGCGAGCCGAAGGTGCCCGGCATGATGCGCGGCAAGCCACTGCCGAAGCCCATCGCCAGCAAATGTGCCGGATGGGCGCGCATGAAAACGGAGGTGGGGTGAATCGAGCGTTTATCTGACGACGGAGAAGCGGTCATGGTGCTGCGAAGTGATCGAAGGAAGAAGCGTGCAAGGTCAGTGGTGCCTCGTTGGCATCCGTCAGTCGCAGGCCCGGAGAGGCATCGATGCGGCCGATGCGCGTGACAGGTGTGCCAGCCGCCATTGCGGCACCGAGCACGGCTTCGCGGCGGGATGCCGGTGCAGTAAAGCAGAGTTCGTAGTCGTCGCCGCCGGACAGCGTGAAGTGGCGACGCCGATCGGTATCCTGCTTTTCCAGCATGGGACCGGCTGGCAGGGCATCGACATTCAGCGTTGCACCGACATTGGATGCCTTGAGAATGTGGCCAAGATCGCCGACCAGACCGTCCGACAAGTCGAGTGCAGCATGGGCAATGCCGCGCAGTGCCAGACCGAGCGCAATGCGCGGTTGCGGCATATGCAGGCGCGGTGCGGCACAAGCCAATGTGTAGTCGTCCAGCGTGTAGTCGCCATATAGCGCACCTAATGCCAGACGTGCATCGCCCAACGTGCCGGAAACCCAGATATCGTCGCCTTCCATTGCTGCCGTGCGCTGCAAGGCCTCGCCAATCGGTACGCGGCCGAAGACGGTGATGCAAATATTGAGCGGCCCTTTGGTTGTGTCGCCACCGATCAGTTCGCAACCTTGCGCATCGGCCAAGGCAAACATGCCGGCGGAAAATTGTTCGAGCCAATGTTCATCCACGCCGGGCAGCGAAAATGCCAGTGTGAAAGCGACCGGCTCTGCACCCATTGCGGCCAGATCGGACAAATTCACGGCCAGCGATTTGTGACCGAGCATGCACGGGTCGGCGCCAGCAAAGAAATGACGCCCTTCGACCAGAATATCGGTCGAGACGGCGGTCTGCATGCCGTTATGTTGCGTCAGCAGCGCGCAATCGTCGCCGATCCCAAGTGCAGCGTGCTGGCGATGGGATGGGCGTTTGAAATAGCGGGCGATGAGATCGAATTCGGAAAGCATGGCGTGATTGTACAGAAGCACGCCATGCTTTTACCGGTGGCGGATTACCTTTCGCTTGCCGGTAGAGGTGCACCCGGACTCAACAATGCCGCGATGATGCACTGACATGGATGCAAAATACTCGACAGTAGGGGACCGTATCTCCCATGCTGCCCGCCGATTTCAGTAATCTTCGGCAATGACAGATAAATGGGAGAGTGACGTTGGATCAAGCCGCTTCTTTTTTCTTGCCGAGTTCGCCGAGCAGCGTCTGGCGAATGGCATTGTCATGTGGCGACGTGCCAAAGCCCGTCAGCACGCCTTCGGCATCGTGGAAGCGACAGACGGTGCGATTGTCCACGTTTTCCATCGTCCACTGGCCGTTGGCAAGCGTGTGCGGTGCCGGTGCGATCAGGGCCAGTGGGTAGCTTGGCGTCTTGATCAGGACGGGCGAGGGTTTGATATCGATGCCGGTTGGTGCGCCATTGAGCGTGGCGGCAATCGCACGGCCAGCTGTCATGATCGGTGCGATGTAAGGCAGGGTGTGGCCGCTGCCATCCGCAAACGTGTATTCGGCGCAATCGCCAAGCGCATAGACATCGGCCGCACTGGTTTGCCCCTGCGTATCGACGACGATGCCGCGCTTGGTCGTGAGTCCAGCCAGTTGTGCCAGTTGTAGGTCGGGGCGCAAGCCGACGGCAGAAAGCACGACATCGGCTTCGATGGCGCTGCCGTTTGCCAGATGAACCTGCAAACCGTTCTGTCCTTGCGTGACTTTCTGCGCGCTGGTGCCAAGATGGAAGGCGACGCCGAGTTTTTCCAGCGCCGCTTTCAATCCCTCGGAAAGTGCTGGTGCGGCCAGCGCCGCCAGCGGACGATCGTTGGGATCGATCACTGACACGGCATGGCCGGCACCAGCCAGATCGTCGGCAAATTCGCAGCCGATCAGACCAGCCCCGATGATGGCGATGCGTACCGATGGCGATGCGGCTGTTTGTTTACGGAAGGCTTCATAGTCATCGATATTGTTGACCGACAGTACGCGCTCGGCAGCATCGCCTTCCAGCGCCAGGCGGATCGGTTTGGCGCCGACAGCCAGCACGAGCTTGTCATAGCTGATGGGGCCAGTTGACGTGTCGATGGTCTTGGCGGCGGTGTCGATGGCCGTGACGCTCGTGCCGGTCTTGATCTCGGCATTGAGTTGGGTTGCCATTTGCTCAGCACTTTGCATGATCAGTTGGGCCGCGTCCTTTTTCTGTGCAAAGGCATTCGACAGCATCGGCTTAGAATATGAGCCACCACTGTCGGATGTGATCAGCATTAGTGGTGTTTCCTTGTTCAGGCGGCGAAATTCGCGCGCGACGGTATAGCCGGCCATGCCGGTGCCAATGATGACGATGGGGTTCATGCGGGATTCTCCGGGTGTGCCGTATGGCACGCAGTAGATGATGAAGAGCGAAAAGAACGAATTTGGGCAGCATTCTAATGCAGAGAGTGTAGCAAAGCCTTCTTTTAATATGCATATTATATGCATCTAATTTAACGTAATCTTGTCAGGCAGGCGCAAGCATGGCGTGGAAAGATGGCCGCTGGCAAAAACAGGGGCTTACCCTGCTAGAATCAAATTGCCTCATCTCTCATAACTACAAAGACAGGAAAGGTTGTGCAATGGAGTCGGACCTGGAAAAGAAAGAAGAGCTGCGCCAGAAATTGAGACAAGCGGCGCTCGAGTACCATGAATTCCCCAAGCCGGGAAAGATCGCGGTGATGCCGACCAAGCAGGTCACCAATCAGCATGATCTTGCGCTGGCTTATACGCCGGGCGTGGCGGCAGCGTGTGAAGAAATCGCGATCAATCCTGCAGATTCCTACCGCTATACGGGGCGCGGCAATCTGGTTGCTGTCATCACCAACGGCACTGCTGTGCTGGGGCTGGGCAACATCGGCCCGCAAGCCGCCAAGCCGGTGATGGAAGGCAAGGCCGTACTATTCAAGAAATTCGCCGGTATCGACGTGTTCGATATCGAGATCGACGAAACCGATCCTGACAAGTTGTGCGACATCATTGCCGCGCTGGAGCCGACGTTTGGCGGCATCAATCTTGAAGATATCAAGGCACCGGAATGTTTTGCGATTGAGCGCAATCTGCGCGAACGCATGAAGATTCCGGTGTTTCATGACGATCAGCATGGCACCGCCATCATCGTTGCTGCAGCCATTCTCAATGGCTTGAAAGTGGTCGGCAAGGATGTAGCAACGGCGAAGTTGGTGACTTCCGGTGCTGGTGCAGCTGCGCTGGCTTGTCTGGAATTGCTGGTCGATATCGGATTCCGCCGCGAGAACATCATCGTCACCGATCTGGGTGGCGTGGTGTATGAAGGCCGTGTCGAACTGATGGATCCCGACAAGGCGAAGTTCGCCCAGAAAACCAATGCGCGCACGCTGGGCGAAGTCATCGGCGGTGCTGACATTTTCCTCGGACTTTCGGCGGGTGGCGTACTCAAGCCGGCGATGGTCGCGGCGATGGCAGCGAAACCGGTCATCTTGGCACTGGCCAATCCAACACCGGAAATCCTGCCGGACGAAGTACGTGCCGTGCGTTCGGACGCCGTGATTGCGACTGGTCGTTCGGATTTTCCGAATCAGGTCAACAATGCGCTTTGCTTCCCCTATATCTTCCGCGGCGCGCTCGATTGCGGTGCCACCACCATTACGCGTGAAATGGAAATCGCGGCGGTGCATGCGATCGCCGGTCTGGCGCAGGAAGAACAGTCGGACATCGTTGCCACCACCTATGGCATCACCAACCTGAGTTTCGGTCCGGATTACATCATCCCGATGCCATTTGATCCGCGCCTGATGATCCGTATTGCAATGGCGGTTGCCAAGTCGGCCGAAGAATGTGGTGTCGCGGCACGCCCGATCAAGGATATGGAAGCGTATCAGGATCGTCTGCAGGAATTCGTCTATCGCAGCGGCACGTTCATGAAGCCGATCTTCCAGATCGCGAAGGCAGCGCCTGCCGAACGCAAGCGCATCGTCTTTGCCGAAGGCGAAGAAGAGCGTGTGCTGCGTGCCGTGCAGGTTGTGGTCGACGAGCGCCTTGCCAAGCCGATCCTGATCGGTCGCCCGGCAGTGCTGGCGCAACGTATTGAACGTTACGGTTTGCGTATCAAGCCCGATGTCGATTTTGCCGTTATCAATCCCGAGTACGACACGCGTTATCGCGATTTCTGGGAAACCTATCTCGACATGACGCGCCGCAAGGGTGTCAGCGAGCAATATGCGCGTCTGGAAATGCGTCGCCGTCATACGCTGATCGGTGCAATGGCAATCCACAAGGGCGACGCCGATGGCATGGTGTGCGGTACGTTCGGCACCAACAACCTGCATTTGCATTACATCGAGCAGGTGCTTGGAAAACGGCCGGGCACCAAGGTCTATGGTGCGATGAACTGCCTGATTCTGCCGGATCGACAGTTGTTCCTGGTCGATACGCACGTCAATGAAAATCCGACTGCCGAGCAACTGGCAGAGATTACATTGCTGGCTGCCCAAGAAATGCGTCGCTTTGGTCTGACACCGCGTGCAGCCTTGCTGTCGCATTCCAATTTCGGTTCGTTCAATTCTGAGTCGGCACGCAAGATGCGTGATGTGCTGGCTCTCGTGCGAGAACAGTCGCCCGATCTGGAAGTCGATGGCGAGATGCACGGCGATATCGCCATGAATTACGCCGAGTTGAAAAAGGTCATGCCCGATACGCCGCTCAAGGGCGATGCCAATCTGCTGATCCTGCCGAACATCGATTCGGCCAACATTGCCTATAACCTGTTGAAGACAACGGTCAGCAACAACGTGGCGATTGGCCCGATTTTGCTCGGTTGCAAGAGCCCTGTGCACATCCTGACGCCATCGGCGACGGTAAGGCGCATCGTCAACATGACGGCGCTTTGCGTGGCGGAGGCAATGGGAACCGAGGGCGCTTGAAAATAGGATTGACGCAAGTTGTGAAAAAAAAGCCGCTGGGAACAGCGGCTTTTTTCATGGTGTCGGCAGATCCTTGATGGTCTTGATCTCGCCGCGTAGCGGTACGCGGCCGGTTTGCACCAGTGTCGAAGCGCGATCGCAATGGCCGGGCTGATCGTCGAAGAACATATGCGGTTTGAAGGCGGCCAGCACATCGGATTTGGCGACGCCGCCCATGAAAAAGGTTTCGTCGATCAAAATGTTCCATGCGCGCAAGGTACGAATCACACGCTCGTGCGCTGGCGATGAGCGTGCAGTGACGAGCGCGGTGCGAATCGGCGGCTTCTGCACGCCAGCCTGACGGAAGTTGTGCTGGATGAAGGAGATGGCCTTCAGCAAACGTGCGAATGGACCTTCCGGCAAGGGTTTGAGGGCATTCTCGCGTTCATGATTCTCGAATGCCTCGATGCCCTGCGTTTGATAGATGCGCTCGGATTCGTCCGAAAAGATCACTGCATCACCGTCGAATGCAATGCGAATCTGGTCCAACTCCTCGAAGGCGCTACTGGGTTTCTGGTAGAGCAGGGCGGCCGCCGTGCCCGAGTCGATGGCCGCCTGCACATCGTCTTCATGCAGCGAAAGGAAGAGGCTGACGTTAAAGGCGCGAAGATAGGGTGTCAGCGAAGCGCCACCCGACAGGACGGCGCGCGTGATGTCGAGGTCATAATGCTTGATGGAGTTGAAGATGCGCAGCGAGGTTTCCGTGGAGTTGCGCGACATGACAACCACTTCGACCAGGCGCTGATCCGGTGCAAGCGCATTCAGCTTGAGCAGCGCACGCACCAAGGCGAAGCCTCCGCCGGCTTTCAGAATGGCATTTTCGTGCTCGATCTGATGTTTGCGGTAAGCTTCCAGTCCTTGCGTGCGAAAGATTGTCTCTTCCGCTTCAAGATCGAACAGGGCGCGCGAAGAAATGCCCACGACGAGCAGGCGGTCAAGTGAAACGGGCATGGATAGGCGCTATCAGAACGGAATGGTGCAATTATAGACAGTCCTTGCACCACCCGTTTGTGTCTTGCCTCGGCAGAAAACGGCAGGAGCGAAGAGAATCCTGCGTTTTGATGCATTTTGCTGGCAGAATTCTTGCTAGATGAAAGTCGATTGCGTTTGCTCACAAGCGGCAGCAATCATTTTTGCGGTTCTTCGTCGTCGCGATAAAACGATGTGCGCAGCGGGCGGTCGCGCTGCAGTTTCTTGAGCCCGGCTTTGGTACCGAGGTAGGCGCCAGCGAGGCAGTAAAGTAGAGACATCCAGCCCAGATAGTAAAGACCGACGAAAGGCAGCCCGATCACCAGAATGGTGGCGAACAGATCGCGGCGGTTAATGGTGATCAGGTAATGCGAAATGGCATAGACGATGAACAGTCCGATCAGGCCGAGCAGCATGGTGGTCTCCTTGGGTTGGACAGGATTGTCCTTTTTTATGCATGGATAATAGCCCGGAAACTGCGCAAAATGGGAAAACGGTGATAGCGACATCGTTGTTAGGCTGCGATGGCGGGTAATCTAATATATTGCATTTAATATGCATATTAAATAAAATTGTGATGCGAAAAAGGACGGGCCAATGAGACTGACCAGATTTTCGGATATCGGCTTGCGTGTGCTGATGTATCTGGCAAAGGATACGCGCACCTCTCCGGTTACAGTGGCTGAAGTGGCGCAGCAGTTCGATGTGCCGCACAACCATCTGGTCAAAGTCGTCGGTACGTTGGCCAAAATGGGCTGGATCGATGCCATGCGCGGCCGTAATGGCGGTATCAGGCTTGCCGCTGATCCGGCAGTCTTGGGTGTCGGCAGTATCTTGCGCGTACTGGAAGGCGACGATGAAGTGATCGACTGTGCCGGTATCGGTTGTCGTTTGTCTGGCGATTGCCGCGTGCGGCATGTATTGCGCGAAGGGGTTGAAGCCTTTTATAAGGCGCTAGATGCTTACACGCTGGCAGAAGTGGTATCTGGCAATACCGGTGAGCAGATCGTGCGCATGCACAAGCGATTCCTGGCTGAGAAACTGGAAGCCGCTTAAAAAGGGAAAAGCCCGCAAGGGCTTTTTTGTTAATTTAAATGTTGCATAAAAAATGCATTAATTGAGGAGTCATCATGTTGTCAGCAGCATCCCGTCCGTATATTGACGCCAGCGTTCCTGTTTTGCGTGAGCATGGCTTGATCATCACCAAGACTTTTTATCGCAACATGTTGTCGGCGCACCCTGAACTGAAAAATCTTTTCAATTCCGGTAATCAGGCCAACGGTTCGCAGCAGCAGTCGCTGGCCTCGGCCGTATTCGCCTATGCGGCCAACATCGACAATGCAGCCGCGCTGGCCCCGGTGGTTACGCGTATCGTGCACAAGCATGCCTCACTTGGCATCAAGGCCGAGCATTACCCAATCGTCGGTCACCATTTGCTGGGGGCCATCAAGGAAGTGCTCGGCGATGCTGCCACGCCTGAATTGTTGGCAGCATGGGCGGAAGCATATGGTTTGCTGGCCGATGCATTGATCGATGCAGAGAAAAAACTTTATGAGAGCGTGGGGATCAAGCCGGGTGAGCTGTTTGATATGCGGGTCGCAGAGATCATCGAGGAAAGCGAGCAGGTCAAATCCTTCATCCTGAAATCGGCGGACGGTACTGCGCTGCCGACGTTTCAGCCAGGCCAGTATGTGAGTGTACGTGTGTTGCTGCCGAGTGGCTTGCAGCAATTGCGTCAGTACAGCTTGTCCGATGCGCCGGGCAAGGATTATTTGCGCATCTCGGTCAAGCGTGAGGTTGCCGGAAAAGAGACGCCGGCCGGCACCATCTCCAACTGGTTGCATGACAATGTCGAGGTCGGTTGCACGCTGTCGATCAGCAAACCGTTTGGTGAGTTCGCCCCCGATGTAGATTCCAACGAGCCTATCGTGTTGTTGTCTGCGGGCGTGGGCATTACGCCGATGATTGCGACGTTGAACCATATCGCGGCACGCCAGCCCGAACGTCATGTGATCTTCGCTCATGCAGCCGGTGAAGCCGCACATCACGCGCATCGCGCCGATGTAGAGAAGGCAAAGCAGCGCATGCCAAATCTGCAGAGTGTGGTGTTTTATGAAAACGTAAAAGCAGATGATCAAGCGTGGCAGGGCCGCATGCAGATCAACGGATTGCCGAAGTGGAATAGGGAGGTGACGAATGTTTATCTATGTGGTCCGTTACCATTCATGCAGGAACAACGGGCTGCATTGCTGACTGCGGGTGTTCCTTCACAAAAAATACATCGTGAGGTATTTGGTCCCGATATGTTGGACCATCTTCTGTAGGCGTCCGTGTCATCTTCGTTGCTCATAGATAAATATCCCATGAACATGGGATAGGTGTTGGTAAGGAATCCCCCCAAAATATTTTTTGTGCTTCGAGGCAGATCATCTGCCTCGATTCGCTTCTACAGATGTTCGCAGAAGCTGAATATAAGGCGACAAAAGGGACATACATGCACGTTCATTTACGTGGCGCCATGGCAGGTTGGGGCCGATCTGTGGCAAACCTGCCGTATACCAATATTGCAATACTGTTGTTGGTGGCCGGACTATGCGCGTTTATCTATACCGCGCAAAAAGGGTTGCACAGCATCGAACAAATACGGCTGCATAACGAGGCGCGTAGTGCCGCCTTGCAAAATACGACGTTACTCGCTGAGACCTTATCGCTTCTTAAAGATGTTGAGGTCGGGCAGCGTGGTTTCATCATTACGGGTGACGAAGCGTTTCTTTCCCCTTATCACGAAGCGCGTAAGCGTTTCGGCGAAACGTACAGCAAGCTTACCCACGTCCTGGAAAGCGACGATCGCCCGATTAAGTACTCGCACGAGCGTCTGGACAAACTGGTTCATGAGCGAATCGAGCACGCGAGCTATACGATCGAACAACGCCGTATCCTCGGCGAATTGCTATTGGCGAACACCATGCTGTTTGTCGAAGGCAAACGCATGATGGATGAAATTCGGCAAGAGATCAGCCTGCTGCAGGCCGATCAGAATGCCATCAGTGAAGCGCATATCGAACTGGCGCGCGAAGTACAGCGTCGATCATTCAACCTCAATTATCAAATCTGTGTCGGTGCCGCCCTCTTGCTTTTGCTGAGCGGTATTTTTCTCGTACGGGAGAAGCGCCGTCGGGATATCGCCGAAACGCAACTGCGCACAACCAATCTCGCTCTCGAGGAACGCATCGGCGAGCGGACTGCACAATTGCAGGCTGCGTTGCAGCGTATTCAGACATTCGCTCTTGAGCAGGACCAGAATATCGAAACCGAAAGAAGGCGTTTAGCTCGGGAGGTCCACGATCAGTTGGGCCAGGTTTTTACTTCTCTCAAGCTTGTGCTGTTAGGCGCAAAGAAATCTGCAGCCGATTTTTCTGCAGAAAAGCTCGATGAACTTGCGCAACTACTGGATGAAGGTATTCATGTGTCACGTCGCATTTCAGCAGAGCTGCGTCCTGCGTTGCTTGACGATTTCGGTCTGGCTGCCGCGCTTCAGCATTACGCGCAACAGTTCAACAAGCAGGGTGGTCCGCAGATGCGCGTGGTTGTGCGCGATGATCAGTTGCTTTCTCCGCTTCAGGCCAATCAACTTTTCCGTATTCTGCAAGAAGCTGCTGCAAATGTGCGTCGTCATGCCCATGCCGAATCCATTGAGGTAGAAGGGCGCCGGGATGGGGATCAACACTATTGTTTTTCCATTGCTGACGATGGTATCGGCCCGCAACCCATACGCAGCGATGCAAGCGGCGTGCGCAACATGCGTGAACGCTCTGCATTAGCCGGAGGCACATTCCGGTTTGGTCCCGGCACCAGCAAGGGAACGACAGTCGTCATCCATCTGACCTTGGACGAGGAGTTCCAATGAAGTATCTGGTCGTTGACGATCACCCCATCATGCGGCTGGGTATCAAACAGTTGCTGTTTGGTCGCTGGCCTGATGCGACCATCAATGAAGCCGAGTCGATTACTGCTGCCGTCCAACGTTGTGCAGAAGACAGGCCCGATCTGATCGTTCTTGATTTGAGTTTGCCCGATGTCAGCGGGACAGAGGGCGTAACACGCATGCTGCGTGCAGCGAAAGGCGTGCCGCTGCTTGTTCTTAGCTTGAACGCTGAATCCGTCTATGCCGCGCGCGTGTTGCAGATGGGGGCTTCCGGTTATGTCCCCAAAGATTTGGCGGCTGAAGAATTGGTGACGGCCATCGAGCGCATTCTTGCTGGCAGACGCTACGTCACACCAAGCATGGCTGATCGTCTGCTCGATATCCTCGATGGCAAGCAGATGGAACAATTGCCGCATGAGCAGCTATCTGCGCAAGAGTATCGCGTCATGCTGCTGCTGGCCGCGGGCAAGGGGGCCAATGAGATTGGTGAAACCATGCACGTATCTGCGAAAACGGTCAGTACCTACACGGCGCGCATTCTGCAAAAGACCGGTTGGAAGAACAAGATCGAGATGACCAAATATTGTGTGCAGCACGGCCTGACTGAAAAAAATTAAGGTGATTGGTGTAGGGATTTCCTTACGATTTTTGGTGGAAACACCTGTCATTCACCGTCGTTGTTCGCGTCTTATACAAAGGCGCTCCGATGTTTATTCTGAAGACTCATCGGGAGTGCCTTATGAAAATCGTCGTAGTCGAAGATTCTGCAGTCATACGCAAGCATCTGATTGCCTTGCTGGAGTCGGTGTCAAGCGTGGAAGTGGTCGGCGAAGCCGAATCCGAACAATCCGCACTTGAAGTGATTCCCGCGAAACAGCCGGATATTGTGATCCTGGATGTCAATCTCTCTCCGGGAAATGGCTTCAACGTACTCAAGGAACTGCGTGCTTCAGGCAATACCGCTGAAATATTTGTCGTGACCAACCAAACGCATGAGCAGTACAGGAAGCAAAGCATGCTGCTGGGGGCCAACGGCTTTTATGACAAGAGTAGCGGTATTGAAAACGTGCTGAACCGGATCAAGTCGCTGGTCGACGCCGGCAAGCCCGGTAACCAGTAAATCGAGGAGGATGCAATGTCCAACATGTTGAAAGCGGCAGTCCTGTGCTCTGCAGCACTTGCAAGCGGTATGTCCTGGTCGGCA
Source organism: uncultured Oxalicibacterium sp. (assembly GCF_913776015.1). Classification (GTDB taxonomy): domain Bacteria; phylum Pseudomonadota; class Gammaproteobacteria; order Burkholderiales; family Burkholderiaceae_D; genus Oxalicibacterium. The sequence continues at coordinate 28,148 of NZ_CAJYMD010000070.1, forward strand.
ACGGCGAACAATACGTTTCAGGTCACGGCAACAGTGATCAGTTCATGCACCGTGTCGGGTACCACATTGAACTTCGGTAACAGCATCGATCCTTTTTCTGCGACCACTCCGCTGGATTCGACTTCGACGCTGACCGTTGCCTGTACCAACACCACGCCGTATACGGTGGCACTGAATGCAGGTACCCATGCCGGTGGTGCGACAAACTTCAGCGCGCGGGCGATCCAGAATGGTTCCAGTACTTTGGGCTATCAGCTCTACTCGGATTCAAACCGTAGCACGGTCTGGGGTAACGGTAGCAACAGCAGCGGTCAAGTCAGTGGTACCGGTTCCGGCAGCAATCAATCGCTCACCATCTACGGTCGTCTGCCTTCGCTGACGGGTGCTGTGCCTGGTAGCTATACCGATACGGTGACAGTCACCATCACTTATTGAGAAGGAAAGGCAGCGATATGACGGCAGCGCGCATTCTGGCAATTTTCCTTGCTTTCCTTAGTACGCCGTCGTGGGCTGCGAATCTGGGCGTTACACCGGTTGCGATCCAGATGGGTGGAAGTATCAATCGCACGACGGTCAGTGTCGTCAACAACGGGCCTGAAGCTGTCACAATGCAGGCGGAAACCATTGCATGGAAGCGTATCGATGGTGTGGATCAGGATGGCGAGACTAGTGATGTGATGGTCAACCCTGCCGTGTTCACCATCGAACCGGGGCAGACGCAGATTGTGCGTGTAGGTTTGCGACGGCCTAACGAACAATCGATGGAGGCAACATATCGACTTGTATTGCGGGAAGTACCCGTAGCGAGCGATCCGACACAGGGAACCAGTGTTCGCGTATTGGTGGCAATGCGTCTGCCAATCTATGTTGCGCCGGACAAGATCGTGCAGGATGAAAAATGGCAAGTCGTATCCGATGCGCGCAACAACCTACAGGTGACTTTGTATAACCGGGGCAATGTGCACTATAAGGTAGGTAGTATCAAGGTACGTGCGGATGATGCAAAAGAGTCGACCAACGTGCCGCTGGCCAGTTCGTCCGAGGGGGCAGTCTTGTTTCCTGGTGAATCACGTACATTCACTCTCAAGCAGATGCAATCGCGTCCGCTGAAGAAGATGCCGGTTACGCTGGAGGTATTTACCGATCGCGGACCGCAAACCATTCTGACGGAATTGCAAAAAGGCGACTAGATGCGCTGGCACTGCCTGCTCATCTTGTCTTTGCAATCGTCTTTTCTGTGCGCGCAGACGGTAAGTGAGACGTCCGTGCCTGAAAAAAAGCCATCGCGGCTTATGCTTGCCTATGACATAACGTTGCCACCGTCACCGGAAAAAACGGAACCCGTTGCCGCATCTTCTTCGCCCACACTCACAACAATTGTCAACGGCAGTCCATCCCGTCGTATCGCCAATGCAGGACAGGAAATGGCGAAAGTCGATATCGTCTTTCTGGCCGTATCAATTAATGGCCTTTTGCGTGACGACACGATCGAAGCCTTGCAACTGCCAAACAACGATCTGGCCGTTGCCAAAGCGGATTTGCTGACATGGAATCTGTCGGTTTCTTCAGCCGAAGAATTGCGCTTCAACGAGCATGTTTATATTCGTTTGCGCGATCTGCCTGAACTTCGCTGGCGTATCGATACGCGCACACAAACGTTGATTCTCGAAGCCAGAGCCGATGCATTCGTCTCTCATCAAGTAGCGCTGACTGGCGATCGGTCGCCGGCCGTTACGCCATCGCCACCCGGCGGGTTTTTCAACTACGACGTCCAGAGCGATTACAGCAATGGAAGGCATGCGTACTCCGGCTTCTATGGATTCTCGGTCTTTGGTGAGTGGGGAACAGGTGCCTACACTTCGGTTTATCGCAGCAATATGGTTGAAGGATTCGAACGTAATGTACGGCTCGATACAACATGGACCATCGACATGCCTGAAAAGCGCCAGTCAATCTGGCTTGGCGATGCCATCAGTTATGGTGGAACGCTTGGGCGGGCAGTACGTTTCGGTGGGGTACGCTGGGGTACGAATTTTGGCTTGACGCCAGGATTTTCGACGCTGGCGCTACCGACGATTCGCGGTGAAGCGGCTTTGCCATCCACGCTTGATTTGTACATCAATAACAATTACGGATCGCAAGCCCGTGTACCAGCCGGACCTTTTGATTTGGCAAATGTACCGCTGGTGACCGGGCAAGGAGAAATACGCATGGCGGTGCGTGACCTGTTGGGTAGGGAGCAGATCATTACGCAACCCTACTATGCAAGCCAGGCATTGTTAAAACCGGGTTTGCACGACTTTTCGGTAGAAGCTGGGAGCATTCGTGAAGACTATGGATTCTTCAGCAATCGCTACGGACGTTCTTTTATCGCTGCAACCGATCGAGTGGGTATCACACCGCGCTTTACACGTGAATTGCGCGCCGAATTGCTGAGTTCGCAGCAGATGTTATCGGCTGGTGGTACTTGGTTACTGGGTACGGTCGGTACGATAGGCTTGCAGGCCGCGGGTAGTCGGACCACACAGGCGAATGGCTGGTCTTCGGGTCTCAGTCTCGAGCGTCAGGCACCGACTTTCAGTAGTAACCTTGTGGCGCGCTATGCGACTAGGGATTTCAGACAACTAGGCGAAATCGAAGGTCGTTCGACCAGGCTATCGGCAGCGCTTGGGTTTGGTATGCCTTTTATGGGAGGCGGATTGGGTGCCAGTTATGCACGGCAGACGACATGGCAGGACCAGGACAATCGTATCGTGACGTTGAGTTATAGCCGCAGTGTCGGCGCGCAGTCGTTCATCAGTATTGCCGCTACGCGGCAATCGGGCGATGCGCGTGCTACATCGATTGTGGTGAGCTTTATCCACGCACTTGGATTACGCGATAGCGTATCGGCAATTCGCAGCAAGGAAAACCAACGCTCGTTTACCGCCCTACAGCTGCAACGCAATGGTCCCGCAGGGCCTGGTTATGGTTATCAGATCAATGCCGAAGATGGCATCGCACGTCGTTACAGTGCCCAAGGTACGCTCAACAATGCTTACGCCAGATTGAATGCCGGTGTAGCCGGCGCTGAACAGGGCGCAACCACTTACCGACTCGGCGCCGCGGGCGCGGTGGCGATGTTGAACGGTGGGCTTTATCCCACAAGGCAAATCGATGACAGCTTTGCTGTTGTGAAGGTTGGGGATTATGCCAATGTCAATGTTTTGCGTGAAAATCAGCAGGTCGCCAAGACGGGGCGGCAGGGATATGCTTTCGTGACGGGATTGCGTGGTTACCAGCGTAATCGTCTTAGCATCGATCAGGCAGATCTGCCATTCGATGCCGAAATTGATCAACTGGATATGATCGTCACGCCAGCCATGCGCAGTGGCATCGCCATTCACTTTCCTGTTCGACGCATGGCTTCGGCCACAGCCCGCCTGATCTACCGTGACGGCACGGCATTACCGCCAGGGACTGTTCTGCGCGTACAAGGGCAGGGGAAAAATGCGATCACCGGTTTCGATGGGAAGGTTTTCGTCAGTAGTCCAGACCTGCGGGTGCATTTGCAATCAGAAGGGCCGCGTACCTGCCGTGCCAACTTGCAATTACAGGGCGCAGCAGAAATCGTGGACGAACTCGGTACGATTGTTTGCGAGGAAAGTGAATGATGAAAAAATGGATCGTTGCCAGTTTGCTTGCTGTTGGTGCCACACAGGCTGCGGCACTGTGCATCTCCCCCGTCTGTACCTGCAGCGTCTCGGCAACCTCGATTGCGTTCGGGTCTTACAATCCGTTGGGCGGGGCTTTGCAGGACGCCAATGGAAGCGTGACGTTTTCCTGTTCGGGGGCTGCCGGGTTGTTGATTCCTTACAGTATTGCAATCAACGCTGGCAGTGGCACCATGACCGGACGTCTCATGAAGAATGGCACGCGCAATCTTGCCTACAACATTTATTCGAACAGCAATTACTCGACCATTTGGGGAGATGGCACGTCTGGCGCGCCGACGATCTCTGGGACGATTGTGTTGAACGTACTGGGAACCCTTTCGCTCACATCCACCATGTATGGACGAATCGCTGCCGGTCAGAACACACTAGTGCCTGGCACTTATCAGGATACGTTGACCGTCACAGTGACGTACGACTAGACACGTCCTAGTAAAAATCGGTTGTGCGCACGATGTAGGAGGTGCCGGGCGAGAAGTGTACGACTTCGCCGTTGTCGGTATGTAGCTGAATCAGTTCGGACTTTTCGCTGGTTCGTTGCGTCAGACGTTCCTTGCAGGCAGAAAGGTCTGCATAGCGTGAGTTGAGGCAAGGATCTGCGACGGAAAGGCGCACATCGATTTGCGGCCCCTGTATCGTATGTTCACCAGGTTCTGCAGAGGTTGCCAATGTGCTAGCGGACAGAGTGAGCAGGGCAAGAAAAATACGTAAAGTGATTGTCATGACGAAAACCGTATTGCGCCGAAGCGATGGGGCGTGATCGATTATAGCAATCGGCTTGAGAATAGGATGAAAAACCCAGCTTATTCTTGTCGCCGAGATAATATTTGCGTTTATTCCTGCTCGAGTCCGTTGCGAAATGGCAGTCGCAATTTGAAGGTGGCACCTTCACCATAAGCGCTTTCCACTTCCAATGTGCCGTCATGTGCTTCGGCTAGTTGACGGGCAATGTACAGACCGAGCCCGAGCCCCGAACCGATTTTCGTATTGGCACGTTCAAACGGTTCAAAAATACGATGCTGATCTGCCAGCGTAATGCCATTGCCGTGATCGCGCACCGCGATTTCTGCGTCAAGGTGATTCGTGCGTAATGTCACATGGACCGGTTTGCCACCACCATAGCGGAAGGCATTCGTTAGCAGATTTACGATGATTTGCTCCACCCGAAACTCGTCCCATACGCCATGCGCCTTTGCTTCTGCGGAGAGCGTCACTTCGCAGCCGGCATTGGCCGCCTGATGGGACAAATCGCTGACGATGCGTTGCAGTAGACAGGACAATTCACTCTTCGATGGCCGTATCGACAGTTTGCCGCTACGAATGCGCGAGACATCGACCATGTCGTCAATCAGTCGTACCATGCTCTTTATCTGCCGTTCGTCACGCGCGACCATGCGCTGCAGACTGTCTTCATTGAAGGCGTCGATATGGCCTTTTTCCAGTTGCATCTTGCGCATCTGGGTTTCCAGAAACAGCGTATTGAGCGGCGTGCGCAATTCATGTGCCACCATCGACATGAATTCGTCGCGCATGCGTAGCGAGCGTTGCAATTCGACCTGCGTGGCGTGCAATTCCTGTTGGCTTTTTTCCAATGCTTCAAGTTGATGACGTACCTGGTTGCGCTGCTGATACAGCGCGACGAAGACATTCACCTTGCTGCGGACGGCAGCGATGTCGAGCGGCTTGTGCAGAAAATCGACGGCCCCTGTCTCGTAGCCCTTGAATGCATAGTTGAGTTCCTTGCCGGCAGCGCTGACGAAGACAATCGGAACATGGCGCGTTTTCTCCGTGCTGCGCATCAGTTCGGCCAGTTCGAAGCCATCCATCCCAGGCATCGTGACGTCCAGAATCGCCAGCGCGAACTCATGCTCAAGCAGAAGGAAGAGTGCTTCTTCGCCGGACGTAGCCTGATAAATCGTGCGGTCTTCCTGTTTGATGATTTCCGACAGTGCTAAAAGATTCTCGGGCAGATCGTCGACAATCAAAAGCTTGGTGTTGTGCTGGGTAGACATCAGGCGTGTCCCAATCTGATTAAGTATTGCCGAATATCTTTCAACGGCAGGATATGGTCGGGCGGACAAAGAGCAATTGCCGCTTGTGGCATCACGGCAATTTGGGCTTCGTTTGGGTCTTGCACGATGGTTATGCCACCAGCCTGCTTGATACTCTGCATACCGCTTGCACCGTCTTCATTGGCACCGGTAAGCAGAATGCCAGCAAGGCGTGGTCCATACGCATCAGCGGCTGATGTCATCAGATGATCGATGGCCGGCCGAGAAAAATGTACCGGATCTTCATTGCTGAAAGAAAAGCTACGATCCTGTTCGATCGACAGATGATAGCCCGGCGCGGCAAAATACATGACACCTGGTGTCACGGGTTCCTTGTCCTGTGCCTGGCGCACTGGCAGGACGACGCGTTGCGCGAATAGTTCGGCGAGGCGGCTATCTCGATCGTCCCGCAAATGCAACACGATCACGATGGGCAACGAAAAGCTTGCTGGGAGCTGATCGAATAGCTGCAATAAGGCATCGATACCACCAGCCGAAGCACCGATCACGATGGCATCGACTGCCTCAGCTCTGAGTGACTGGATGGTTGTCATGATCAGATTTTCCGGTAGATGCGTTGCGCTTTGTCGAGCGCTTCGAAGCGCGTCGCATGGCTGGAAAATTCGATGCTTTCCTTGCTACCCAAGCCGAGAAAACCACGGTGACACAGCGATTCGTGAAACAGGCCGAGCGCACGCTCTTGCAATTCACGATTGAAATAGATCAGTACATTGCGACAGCAAACGAGATTGGTCTCGGAAAAAACAGCATCTGTAGCGAGGCTGTGATCGGCAAAGCTGATGTTTTCGCACAGTGAGCGATCAAACAACGCCGCTTCATACCCCGCAGTGTAATAGTCGGAAAAAGATGCCTTGCCGCCAGCTTGTTGATAGTTGATGGTGTAGCTGCGCATTTTCTCCAAGGGGAAAACACCTTTGCGCGCTTTTTCAAGCGATACCGGATTGATGTCGGTTGCGTAAATGATGCTGCGGTCAAGCAAGCCTTCTTCCTTGAGCAGGATCGCCATGGAATAGATTTCCTCCCCAGTGCTGCAGCCGGCAATCCAGATCTTCAGCGATGGATAAGTATGCAGAAACGGAATGACGTTTTGTCGCAGGCTGAGGAAATACAGCGGATCACGAAACATCTCACTGACAGGGATCGTCAGAAACTGTAGCAATTGCATGAATGCTTCCGGATCATGCAGTACGCGCGCCTGCAGTTCCGAAATGGTCGCGCATCGCAAATGGGGCAGAGCATGCAAGACGCGGCGCTTTTGAGAAGCGCCGGTGTAATTGCGGAAATCGTAGCTGTACTTGAGGTAGATTGCTTCGATCAGCAGGCGCAGCTCGATATCAATACTGTTTGTTGATGGCATCAGAGACGTTCCAGACCTGGCATCCACACACGCAATAGGGAATACAGACGATCCAGATCGATCGGCTTGGCCATGTAATCCGATGCACCCGCACGCAGACATTGTTCCTGATCATCTTTCATTGCCTTTGCGGTAATCGTGATGATCGGCAGTTTCTGGAAGCGTGCATCGGCACGAATCCGGCGTGTCGCTTCAAGTCCGTCCATGCCCGGCATCATCACGTCCATGAGAACAATGTCGATATCGGCAACGGTATCGAGTTTGTTGATGGCCTCGAAACCGTTACGAGCCACTTCGATCAGCGCGCCGCGCTGCTCGAGCGCGCTGGTGAGCGCGAAGATGTTGCGTACATCGTCGTCCACGATCAGGATGCGACGTCCCTCGAATACGCGATCACGGCTACGCACGGTACGGAGCATGCTCTGCCTTTCTGCAGACAGTTCGGCTTCCACCTTGTGCAGGAACAGCGTGACTTCATCGAGCAGACGTTCTGGCGAACGCGCGCCCTTGATGATGATGGAGCGCGAATACTTGAGCAGATCGGCTTCTTCATCGCGTGTCAGATTGCGGCCCGTGTAGACAATCACTGGCGGGAACGAGCAAATTTCTTCAGACGACATGCGCTCGAGCAATTGCTCGCCTTGCATGTCGGGCAGCTTGAGGTCAATGATCATGCAATCGAACACGGTTGTGCGTAGCAGAGCCAGTGCTTCTTCACCCGATGCGACAGCCGTGATCTTGACGTCATCATCCATGATCAGTTGCTTGACGCTCTCACGTTGACGTTCATCGTCTTCTACTAGCAGCACATGCTTGTTGGTCTGCGTAAATTTCAGTTCCAGCTTTTGCAAGACATCTCTGAGTTGTTCGCGCGTTGCCGGTTTGATCACATAACCTACTGCACCCAGTTGCAATGCAATTTCCTTGCGATCCGACGCCGAAACAATATGTACGGGAATATGACGCGTGTGAGGATTGCTTTTGAGTGCCTGCAATACGGTCATGCCCGAACCATCGGGAAGCCCCATGTCGAGCAGAATGGCGTCTGGCAAGAAGGTGCTGGCAACTTCCAGGCCATCGCTTGCACCGTGCGCCACGGTACAGAGATAACCGGTTTCATGAGCGAGATCGTAGAGGATGCGCGAGAACGTGACGTCGTCTTCGATAATCAGCACCATGCGTGCATTGCCTCTGTCCTTGTCGCGGTCATCAGGGAATGCCGGAGCGGATGGTGCAGGCGATGCAGATGACGACATGTCAGGTGGCAAAGCAGGGCGCATGTTGACGTCATGCGTGGAGCGGGCGGTGCGTGCAGTCGTCACAGCAGTCGTCGTTTGCGCAATCTCCGGCGGGTGCGATGGCAAAACTGGCGGCAAACTTAATGTGAAGGTGCTGCCCTGGCCAGCGACGCTGTCGACCGTGATGCCACCGCCAAGCAATGCTGCCAAATCGCGCGAAATCGAGAGACCCAAACCTGTCCCACCATATTTGCGGCTGGTGGTGCCGTCGGCTTGTCGGAATGCCTCGAAGATGAGTGTCTGCTCTTCGGGCGTGATGCCGATTCCCGAGTCGCTGACGACGAATTCGATATTTCCTTTTTGATCGCCACGTACCACAAGGGAAACCTTGCCGGCATCGGTGAACTTGATTGCATTGGACAGCAGATTCTTGACGATCTGCTCCAGACGCTGACTATCTGTATGAATCGACAGTGGTGTATCGCGATCGATGCGAATTTCGAAGTCGAGCTGCTTGCTCGTTGCGAGCGGCTCGAAGATCATCTGCAAGTTTTCCGCAATACGATGCAGCGGAATATCTTCCGGTGACAGCTCAAGCTTGCCTGCTTCGACTTTCGAAATGTCCAGAATGTCGTTGATCAGATTCAGCAGGTCGTTGCCTGCAGAATAAATCGTGTTGGCGAATTTGACCTGTTCCTCGTTCAGGTTGCCTTTCGTATTGTCGGCAAGCAGCTTCGCAAGAATCAATGAGCTGTTCAGCGGTGTCCGCAATTCGTGGGACATGTTGGCGAGGAATTCGGATTTGTAGCGGCTCGCGCGTTGCAATTCCTGCGCACGCTCTTCGAGTGCCTGTCGCGCTTCAATCAACGCAACATTTTTCTGATCCAGGCTCAGTGTCTGTTCCGCCAGTTGTTCGTTGGTTTGTTCGAGCTCGGCCTTCTGGTTTTCCAGATTGGCTTGCGATTCTTCGAGAACACGCGACTGTTCTTCAAGTTCTTCATTTGCCGTGCGTAACTCTTCCTGTTGAACCTGCAGCTCTTCATTGAGCTGCTGCGTTTCTTCCAGCAGATTTTGTAGACGCAATCGGTACAGCGCTGCCTCGACGGCAGTGCCAAGGTTGGCGGACATCAGTTGCAGGAAGTCGATATCGCGTTCCACCGGTGCGTGGAGGAAACCGAGTTCCACGACGCCGTTGACATTGCCGTCATGATGAATTGGAACCATGATGACGAAACGTGGTTTGCTGTTACCGAGTCCGGAAGTAATTTTTAGATAGTTGTCCGGCACATTGTCGAGGCGGATCAGTTCTCGCGTTTTCGCGGCTTGTGCCACCAGACTTTCCTGGCTATGAATAACCTGCTCCATCAAGTCGCTTTCCTTGCTAAAGCCGTAACTGGCAACGCGACGCAAGGAACCGTCATCCTGCCGCACATAGAGTGCAGCGACAGAGGACTGAATGTATTGACCCAGGAAACTCAGCACGGTGCCGCCTAATTGCGGTAAAGGCATTTGCCCAATGCCTTGTTCGGCGAGTTGCGATTGTCCAGTGCGCAACCATGCTTGCTGTTCGAGCATGTGTGCATGTTCCTGGTGGCTTGTGATCGCGTCGTTATAGGTATTGGCAAGGCTGACGAGTTCGCGCCGTCCGCGAAACGCCAGGATGCAGCTCAAAAGCAGACTCAATGTCAGATAGCCGGCAACGACGAAGAAGGTAATCGTCTTTGCTTGGGCGCTACGCTCTTGGCGCAACTCATGTTCCTGATCGAGAAAGTTGCGGAATTCTCGGCGCATTTCATCGAACTGTAGCTTGCCTTGCCCGCTGCGAATAATCTCTGCAATTGCTACGACATCCTTGTCGGTACGACGCAAATTGATCATGCGCTGCGCATAGTTATTCCACTCGTTGTGCAGTGCTTCGATTCGCGCCAGACGATCGACCTGGGCAGGGTTGTCCTGAACCAGTGTGGTCAGTTGGCGTACCGCAGGAATCGCTTTTGCCTTGGCAATTTCGTAAGGTGCTAGGAAGGTTTCATCGCCGGTGATGACGAAGCCGCGCATGCCGGATTCCATGTCGACGACGAGCTTGCTAGCTTCGTTGCCATTGGCAATCACGCGATCCGTATGCTCTACCCATTCGAGTACGGTCAGCAGATAGACGATGAGAGCGATGAATACGCCTGCACTAATGACACCTGCCGCGAGAGGCAGGGTGATGTTACGGGTAAGGATGCGTTTGAAACCTTCCTGATCAATGGCAGCGTCACTCATTTCAGTCTTCCGGGCAGCATGTCAAACGAGGGAGTGTAAACCAACATTCCGCGATGAAACACGAATTGCCATCCAGGTTTTTCACATTCGATTCACAAGAAAGACCGTGCCTGTAAAACGCACAAAAAAATCCGCCGAATGGCGGATTTTTGTAAAAAATACAGGGGAATTAAAACTGTTCCCAATCGTCTTCGCTCGTTCCGCTGGCGGCTGCCATCGCAGCAGGTGCTGCCAGTGCCGCCGCTGTGGCGCTTTTCGTCGCCGCGGTTTTTGCAGGAGCGACAGGTAGCGAACGCGTCATCGTTTTCGGTTGAACCTGTTGTGTCTGGCTATCAAAACTGTTGAGCTTGAACACGCTGACAGCTTCGGTCAGTTTCTCTGCCTGTTCGTTCAGGGAGGCCGCTGCGGCAGCGGCTTCTTCCACCAAGGCCGCGTTCTGTTGTGTTACCTGATCCATCTGACTGATGGCAGTATTGACTTGTTCGATACCAGAGCTTTGTTCCTGGCTGGCAGCGAGGATTTCACTCATGATGTCTGTCACGTGTCGTACGCTGTCGACGACCTCCTTCATCGTGGTCCCGGCTGACGCGACCAGCTTGCTGCCCTGATCGACTTTGTTGACGGAGTCGTCAATCAGTGTCTTGATTTCCTTGGCCGCAGCGGCCGAACGTTGCGCAAGGCTGCGCACTTCGCCTGCCACGACGGCAAATCCACGTCCTTGCTCACCGGCACGAGCAGCTTCGACTGCAGCATTCAATGCCAGAATATTCGTCTGGAAAGCGATGCCATCGATAACGGCGATGATGTCCACGATCTTGCGTGCCGACGCGTCGATCGATCCCATCGTATCTACCACCTCGGCGACGACGGCTCCGCCTTTGCCAGCAACGGCTGACGCCGTGACAGCCAACTGATTGGCTTGGCGTGCGTTGTCAGCGTTCTGCTTGACGGTGGATGTTAGTTCTTCCATTGACGAGGCAGTTTCTTCAAGGGACGCAGCCTGTTGTTCGGTGCGGCTCGACAAATCCAGATTGCCTGCGGCAATTTGTGTCGTTGCGGTACCAATCGTCAGGCTGCCTTCACGTACCTTGGTCACTGTTTCGCGCAAACGTTGTTGCATCTTTTGCAGGCCAGCCATCAACGTACCCATCTCGTTTTTCGATTTGACCTCGATGCGTGTCGTCAGATCACCTGCAGAAATGGCTTCAAAATGTCCGAGCATTTCCTGCAAGGGTCGTGTAATTGCGCGAATCAGAAAGAGTGCCGAAATGGCTACGATAATTAAACCGAACAACACGCCACCAATGGCCACGATGCGGAAAACCGAAAACGTCGATTGACTTTGCGCATACTGCTCTGCGATCAGATTTTTCTGATAATCAGCCAAAGCCGTTGAGCTCTTTCGAAGAGCCTGAAAGACAGGCGAAACCTTCACGGTAAGAATATCTTCTATCTCGGCGGTGTTCTTGTTGTTAATCGCTTCGATAAGTGCTGTATGCCCAACCTTGAGATAAGCATCGCGATCGCGGACCACAGCATCAGACAGTTTCTTCTCTTCATCCGTTGCCGGCAAATCAAGATAGTTCTGCCATGCTTTGTCAGACTCCGTTTTCAGTTCCTGCGCGCGTGCCATTGATGTATTCGCAGTGGGCGCATCAGGACGGAGAGCGACGCGGCTTAGTGTGGCGCGGGACTGCAGCAGCGCAACCATCATGTTTTGCACAGCTTCTGCCGATGGCATGCGAACCGTAATGGCTTCTTTGATGACATTGTTGCTTGCTTGCAGGCCAAGTACGCCCATGGCACCGCCGACAATCAGCATGCAGCCTAAAAAGCCCATGGTTAAAACAAGACGCAGCTTGATTGAGATGTTTTTCATCATGATCAGGTTTTACAAGAAAGAGAGAAATCAGGCGGCGAGTTTTTCGATCAGACCGATCTCGCTGGATTGCATGAGTTGGCTGATGTCGATCAGAATCAGCATACGTTCGTTGACGGTGCCCAGACCGAGCAGATAGTCGGTAGCCACCGTCGAGCCCATCTCGGGAGCGGGCTTGATTTGTTCAGGAGTCAGTGTAAGTACGTCGGACACGCTATCGACTACCATGCCGATCGTACGTCCCCCAATTTGCAGGATGATGACAACCGTGAACTGATCATAGACAGGTTCGCTCAGGCTGAACTTGATGCGCATGTCGATGATCGGGACGATGGTACCGCGCAGGTTGATAACGCCCTTCAGGTAATCCGGTGCGTTGGCGATTTGCGTGACGGCGTCATAACCGCGCAGTTCCTGCACCGTCTGGATATTGATACCGTACTCTTCGTTGCCGAGGGTAAATGCCAGAAATTCGAGGGGAGTAGAGGGGGTATTAACGAGGTGTGGCGTGTTCATCGACATCCTTGATACAGAATTGCATTTCCACATGGAAACGATTTTCAGTATAGCGATGGAAGTTGGTCGCGTCGATGCGTTTGCCCGCTGTTTCCCGGTTCACGCCGCAAATACAACGCCTGCCTGACAACTTTTTACATTCTTTTTACAGTCAGTATTGGCAGTTTGCTCATTGTCAATCGAACGCCATTTTTGATTTGTCATAGCGTCGTGATGACCCATATTTGCAACTTTGTTGCATTAATGTATTATGCAACAAAGTTGCAAATATGTTGATCGATGTTTCGAAAGAATGAGATGAATCGCTTACCTGTTACGGTACTTTCCGGTTTTCTTGGTGCTGGCAAGACCACTTTGCTGAACCATATTCTCGCCAATCGTGAGGGGCGGCGTGTTGCCGTGATCGTCAACGATATGTCGGAAGTCAATATCGATGCCGCACTGGTGCGCGACGGCGGGGCAGACCTGTCGCGCACGGACGAAAAACTCGTCGAGATGAGCAACGGCTGCATTTGTTGCACCTTGCGCGAGGATTTGCTGGAAGAGGTGACCAAGCTGGCGCAGGCGGGGCGCTTCGATCAACTGGTCATTGAATCGACCGGGATTTCCGAGCCCTTGCCGGTGGCGGAAACCTTCACGTTCACCGATGAAAAAGGCAAAAGCCTGTCCGACATGGCGCGGCTGGACACGATGGTGACCGTGATCGATGCGTTCAATTTCCTCAAGGATTATGAATCCCACGACGAACTGCGTCAGCGTGGCGAATCGATGGGGAATGAGGATGAGCGCACGGTAGTCGATCTGTTGGTCGAGCAGGTCGAGTTTTGCGATGTACTGATTCTGAACAAGACCGACTTGGTCAGTGAAGGCGAGTTACAGCGTTTGACGGTCATCCTGCAACGATTGAATCCGCGGGCGCGTATCGAACGATCACGCTTTGGTGAGGTGCCGCTGGACAAGGTGCTCGATACAGGCCTGTTCGACTTCGAGCAGGCATCGCAGGCGCCGGGCTGGTTGCAGGAATTGCGTGGCACGCATCAGCCGGAAACGGAAACTTACGGCATTGGCAGCTTTGTCTATCGTGCGCGTCGGCCTTTTCATCCGCAACGCTTCTACGCATTGACGCAACGCGCATGGCCGGGGGTTGTGCGCTCCAAGGGCTTTTTCTGGTTGGCCAGTCGGCCGACATATGCAGCCTCGTGGTCGCAAGCCGGAAGTATTTGCCGGCACGGTGCCGCCGGTTTATGGTGGGCCGCCGTGCCGCAGGAAAATTGGCCTGAGGATCCAGAAAGCGTGGCACGCATACGTGCCGAGTGGTCGCCTGAAACCGGCGATGCGCGGCAGGAACTGGTGCTGATCGGCATGCATCTGGACCAATCCGCACTGACGGAACAATTCGATGCCTGCCTGCTGACCGATGCCGAAATGGCGACGGGACCGGAAGCATGGATGCAGATGGAGGATCCATTCCCATGGTGAAGCAAAAGCCTTTCGGAACGATCCGCCCCAATCCGCAAGGCGATGAACCGGTCATTCACCCGAGTGCCTTTATCGATCCGACCGCTATCCTGTGTGGGAAGGTTATCGTGCATGAAAACGTCTTCATCGGCCCCTATGCCGTCATTCGTGCCGATGAAGTGGATGCCACGGGTGAAATGCAGCCCATTGTCATCGGTGCCCATTCGAACATTCAGGATGGCGTCGTCATCCATTCGAAATCAGGCGCTGCCGTCACGATCGGTGCCTATACCTCGATCGCTCACCGTGCCATCGTGCACGGCCCCTGCAACGTGGGGAGCAAGGTATTCATCGGTTTCAATAGCGTCTTGTTCAACTGCACGATTGGTGAAGGCTGCGTGGTTCGACATAACGCGGTGGTTGACGGCTGCACATTGCCACCTGGCTTTTACGTTCCCTCGACAGAGCGCATCGGTGCACAAACCGATCTGGCGACGGTGCCGCGTGTCAGTGTGCAGGCTTCGGAATTTTCGGAAGATGTGGTGCGAACGAATAATTGGTTGGTGGAGGGGTACAAGCGTTTGCTGGGAACATGATCCTGTTTCCTGATGACAGAAGCGATAGCGCAGAAAGGATGATGTGGTTCTGACGAACGCGTTCTATCAAGCCACAAAATGTAGAAAAGCCGTTGCGAAGGATTTCGCAACGGCTTTTTTTGGGGTGCACATGCATCAGCGATCCTTTTTAGCCGGCAAGATTTGATCGCGGTTTATGGAATGGCTTTTGTCACATGGGCAGGTTTTTTGCGCTGAAATTAGATGCAACTGTTTTAGAAATCGATGGAAGCAGAAAGCACCAATGTGCGCGGTGAGCCGACCGTCACGTATGTGCCTGTCGTCAACCAGTAGTTTTTGTCTAACAGGTTTTCGATATTGGCCCGCAATACAATCGGTTTGCCATTAATGGCAGTACGGTAACGTGCGCCGATGTCGTACCGTGTCCACCCGTCAAATTTCTGGGTGTTGCTGGCATTCAGGTAAGAACCTGATGTATAAATCACACGACCATTGAATGCTAGGCCAGCTAACCAAGGTGCATCCCAGTCCAGACTTGCGCTCGCTGTGGTATCAGGGACACCTGCGGCATCATTCCCCTGATTTATACCACCGGCTGTGCGGGTCAGTTTTGGGTCCACAAACGCGATGCTAGCCATGCCGCGAAGCCCACGTTTTAATTCACCATAAGCTGAAAGCTCCAATCCACGGTTACGTTGTTCTCCATCATAAGCAAGTGCATTGGTGTCATTCCGAATTGCGTTGGGGCGGAGTAATTCATACACAGCCGCAGTCGTAGTTATTCCTCCAAAATCGATTTTTACGCCAACCTCATACTGTTTCGATTTAAATGGAGCGAGAACCGCACCGGTGTTTGCATAGCCAGCCCCGACGATTTGACCTCGTGAAAGACCTTCGGAGTAATTCCCGTAAACAGCTACATTGGCAACAGGCTTGAATACGATCGCAGCTAGCGGAGAAGCTGTACTTGCCTTGTAAGGCGTACCTTCGATGCCAGTGGATGTATTAAAGCTTCTGAGCTCTACGGTTTGATCGCGTACGCCAAGTGTCAATAACAACCGATCATTTGCAAAAGAGAGCGTATCCGCAATCGCGATACTGCTCAATGTCGTTTCCGAGGCCTTATTGGGAGAAGTGCGAGCAGAGGTAATTGAAGGTAAGGCCGATGGATTATAAATATTTGAAGCGGCAGTATTTCCCGTGATATAGGCATTGCCTGCCTCTTGCCGCATTTCTGTCACGGCAGCGGTAAGCGTATGTCCAACACTGGCTGTATTGAAACGCCAGCGCACACCTGCATTTGCGCTCGTTGTTTTTGTGTATGAGTCGTAATAATTATTTTGTACCGTGAAATTGCCTGCTGCATTAACCGGAGCTGTGCGCAAAGTGCTAGGGAAAATCTGATCGTTTGTACCATCTCTATAACCAATTCCAGCGTAGACCGAGACGACCTCTGTGAGGTCGTACTCAAGACGAGTGGCAAGTGTTGAGTCTTTTTGTACCAGCGTTGTTCCCGGATACCAGTTGGAGCGTGCATCCGGTGGCGCCGGAATTGATGATAATCCCGCATCTAGACTGATCTGTGGCCGGAAATTGTCCGTATCATCTCTTTGCGTAATCGCGTCAAGAGACCAGCGTAAACGGCTGCTGCGATAGTCGATCCCCAATGCTGCAAGGCCTGTTTGCTGATTACCTCCATCGATCGTGGCTTCGCCATCCCGTAAAAGGCCATTGAATCGGAGACCCCAAGCATTGTCCTCACCGAAACGTCGGCCTAAATCAATTGCAAGACCAAAATTCTCCTTGCCACTGTAGAGCGCGGTCAGCCTTGTAAGAGGCGTGTCACTAGCACGTTTGCTCACGATATTAAGCCCACCGCCGACGCTTCCATTCGGCGAAATGCCATTCATTAATGAGCCTGGCCCCTTTAGTACTTCAACACGTTCAATAAGTTGGGCTGGCACTCTGTTTTGCGAAATGAGGCCATACAGCCCGTTAAATCCCACATCCGTGGCGCTGACTGCAAAACCACGAATCTGAAATGTATCGTCGAACCCGGTACTGCCTGTGGTCATACGCACCGAAGCATCATTCACGACCACATCTGCCAGAGTGCGAACCTGCTGGTCTTCCAGTAGTTCAGCGGTGTAGTTGTTGGTGCTGAAAGGGGTATCCATCACGTTTTGGGTGCCCAGCAGGCCCAGGCTGCCACCGCGCGCAATTTGACCGCCGGCATAGGCGGGAGATAAATCAGTTACGGTGGTTGTTGCCACATTGATGGCTGGCAGTGTGCTTGCATCTTGTACTACGCGACGTAGGCGATAGCCGCCATTGCCGGCGACTGCCTCAAGATTGTGCGCGCCGAGTAAGGCATCCAATCCTTGTTGCACGGAGTAATTCCCATGTAAGCCGTTGCTGCGCAGACCTTCTGTCAAGCCAGGTTCGAAAGAAAGTGTAATGCCGGCATTACCTGCAAAGCTGTAGAGAGCCTGACTCAGAGGGCCAGCGGGGATGTTGTAGCTTTTGACGGCACTATTGGTTGCGGTGTTGGTTTGTGCGTACGCAGGAGCCAGTACGGCACCTCCCAGTGCCATGCTGAGCAGTGCGGTCGCCACGGCGTGGGCAAGTGGCGTGGGATGAAGGGCGCGTGCATGATTGCCGGCCCGCGTTTGTAATTCAAGATGCATGATCATTCCTTGGTAGTCAGTTGTATTGCTTCTTCACTGACTTGCCGAACGATCTGCAAAAAGGGGCCACGATTTTTCGATTTTTTTGAAAAAAGTTCGGATTCAACGGCTGCGCATTGTTGTCTTTTTCTCTGCCGCAGCGACGGTGATCCAGTAACGTGTGCGTGTGTGAAGTGCAACGGGCAAGGTTTCCTGCAGAATGTTCAAGGCATGGTCGGTATCGGCCAGTTGGAACACACCCGAAATTTTCAGATCGGCGACCGCCGGATCGCAGTGCAGCATGCCGGGACGATAGCGAGAAAGCTCCTGAATGAAATCGCCCAGTCGCTGGTTGTCTGCGATCAGGATGCCTTGTGTCCATGCCGTGCTTGCGACGTCGATGGTGTTGTTTGTCGAGATCGACTGACGTGTGAAATAGGTTGTTTCACCCGCTTCGAGCAGGCGGCGCTGGTTGCGGCCGGTGAGGATTTCGACAGCATGTTCGAGTACGGAAACCTGTGTGCTGCCGACATGTTGTCGGACGATGAAGCTGGTACCCAGTGCACGCACCGTACCTTCCTTCGTTTCAACCAGAAACGGACGATTCTTTCCTGCCGTATCGTGCACGGTTTCGATCAGGACTTCGCCTTCCTGTAGGCGAACAAGCCGTCGCTGGTCATTGAATGCGATATCCACCGTACTGCCACTGTTAAGTCGTACGGTACTGCCATCGGACAGTGTGTGAGTTTGCCACTCACCCGAAGCGGTCTGGTAACGCTCGCGTGTGAGTGAACGCCAGGTGAACCAACTGACTGGCGCGGCCGTTGCCAGAATGGCCAAGGTCTTGAGTGCCGTACGGCGTGATCGTTGACGGCCTAGCGTCGTTTTGCCGAGTCCCGGGGGCACTGTGCCGAAGGTGCGCGCCAGATCATTGGCTGCGGCCCAGGCACGTTCATGTTCCTCACTGATCTGACGCCAGCGCGCCAGGGCAGCGTGATCGGTCGCCGTCATGTCATGCGCATGTATTTTGACGAGCCATCCAGCGGCATCGACGATGATGCGCTGATCGACAGGAACGCTGGCACCCATGTGCATTACAGCATCAGCGTCAGGCATTGCACGAATCCCTGCTGCATGTAACGTTTGACGGTGCGCAGGGACAGGTTCATCCGGCAGGCGATATCGGCGTAGGTCATGCCATCCAGTTGCGACATGAGGAATACCGTGCGTACTTTTTCGGGGAGGGCATCGAGCAAGGCATCCAGCCTTTGCAATGCTTCCAGGATCACGAATCGTTCTTCGGGAGAAATTGCCGTTTCTTCGGGGAGCGTGGCAAGTGCTTCGAGCCAGGCTTGTTCGAGTGAACGACGGCGAAACATATCCACCATCAAGCCTTTGGCGATGGTGCTCAGATAGGCACGAGGTTCTCGCAAAAGAGAGAGTGCCTCCTTGCGTTGATCGCTGCTGATCACGCGTACAAACGTATCCTGCGCCAGATCGGCGGCATCGAACGAGCAGCCCAGCTTGCGGTGCAGCCAAGTACGCAGCCAGCCATGATGTGCTGTATAGAGCGCTTCGATGTCCGAATGGGTGGCGGTAGTCATGAGAAAACAGCTTGTCGTGTGCGTATCAGATTTGCTTATGCCGCGGTTTTGAGCGCCAGCCCTTTTACCGAAATCAGCATGAGTGCATGCGAATAGTCTGCCGAAAGAATACTCGATTAAATAAATGCGAATCGTTCTTATTATATTTTCGAAAGCGAATTGCGGCAATGTGATCCCATGAATATGGGGCGCGGGAAAAGGCGGAGAAGTGTCGCTGGGCTTGGGTCTTGCGGGATTAGGCAGGGTTTTGTAGAAATATTGTGCTGTCGTGTGAAGACAACAAATCCCTCATTTTGTTATTAAAATAAAAAGCGGATCAAAGTCCGCTTTTTATTTGTCTGTTCATTAAGTCAGTGGTCCATCAGTGCCTTGACGTGTACGGCTGTGGCCGATGCCAAGCCTTCCAGGCTATAACCGCCTTCGAGAATCGATACGATGCGACCTTCGCAGGTATCGTCGGCGATGCACATGAGTTCACGCGTGATCCAGTCGTAATCGTCATCCTGCAATTTCAGACCAGCTAGCGGATCGAGATGGTGGGCATCGAAGCCGGCGGAGATGATGATCAGTTCAGGATTGAAATCACGAATCGCAGGCAGCATCTTGGCCGCGATCTGTTCGCGGAAAAGGGCTGAGTCACAACCGCGTGGCAGCGGGACATTGACGATGTTGTGCGAAGTACCGGTTTCGGATTCCAGGCCCGAGTATGGGTAGAAGTGCGATTGGTGGCTGGACGCATAAAACAGTTCCGGCCGATCGTAGAACGCAGCCTGCGTGCCATTGCCGTGGTGCACATCGAAATCGATGACTGCGACACGTTCGAGTTTGTGCATTTCATAGGCGTACGCAGCGGCGATGGCCGCCTGGTTGTAAATGCAGAAGCCCATTGCCTTATTGGGTTCTGCATGGTGGCCGCAAGGACGTGTCGCGCAGAATACATTGTGGACTTCGTTATCCAGCACCGCATCGACACCCGCGCAGGCTGCGCCTACGCAACGCATTACGGCATCCAGTGAGCCGGGTGACATGACCGTATCGCCGCCATCGAGCGGCATGGTGCCGCGCACTGGCGCAGCATCTTCGACGTCTGCTACATGGTCTTCAGTATGGATCAGCAAAACCTGCTCACGTGTTCCCATCGGCGCATCGCGCCATTCGGCGGCATCGAAGGCCGGTGTGCGTAATACGCGCAGCACGGCTTTCAGGCGTTCCGGCGATTCGGGGTGGCCGGAGCCCGGTTGGTGATCGAGGCAATCTTCGTGGGTATAAATACGCGTTGTCATGGAATGATGGTGCGATGCGCATGGGCGCATCTTCTTCTGTGAATGCAATGTGAATAATTGATGGCAATGCCGGACAGGCAGCTGCCGCGATTTACCCGCATTATAGTGGGCAAGCTTTGTCCGAAGCTTCACCCGACTACATCGGATCACTTGCTGCATCGTTTTGGGTGAAGTGTTAATCCGTGGATAATGGACGCATCCTCGTCACCACGTTCAATTTTTTCATGATGTCATCCCTCGTTCTTCATGTCGCAGCGCAAACCGACACCGGTTTGGTACGTGCGCATAATGAGGATGCGATTGCACTTGATGTGACGCACGGCATCATTGCACTGGCCGACGGCATGGGCGGTTACAACGCCGGTGAAGTCGCCAGCCGGATGGCGGCAGATGGCGTGGTGAATTATCTGAGGGATGCCATGCAATGCATGGCAGAAGCTGACGATCAGGCAAAAATCAGCGATTTGAGGCAACTGCTTGTTGGGGCGATCACAAAAGCCAATGACAACATTCGCGCCGCTGCCTTGGGCGAGGCGCATTTGCACGGCATGGGTACGACGCTGGTTGCCGCACTGTTTTGCGATTCCAAACTAGTGTTAGCTCATCTAGGCGATTCGCGTTGCTATCGCTTGCGTGAGGGTGCGTTCGTTCAGCTCACGCGCGATCATTCGCAAGTACAGGAGCAAGTCGATGCGGG
>NZ_CAJYMD010000071.1 GCF_913776015.1 uncultured Oxalicibacterium sp.
GCGATTCGGCTCTGAATTCGCGATTTGCGCTCAGGCGTTGCGAGTCGATGATCAGCTTGAGGGCCCCCTCCGCTGCCTGTGACGCAAAATTGTACATTTGCTAGCTGAATTGACCCGCGCCAACTGATCGACTTTCCATCGCTTAGCAAACGCTAGCGACGCGATCGTATACCCCTTCATAGATCGGTGCCCACAGATTGATGTGTATCTGTTTCAACGACCTTCTTTATTTGCGCGACTTCGCTGCCTCGCTCTTCGACCAAGAAAATAATTTGAGTGCATAGATGTCTAGCGAGGTGCTGGATCGTTTACTAACGTAAGAGAGCGCTACGGTTTTCAGCTTCCAAATAGCGTCTGACGGTGTTGCAAGAGATCCTTAATTGTCTGCAAGCTCTCTTAATGTGGCCTGGTAACGTAGGTAGTAGCGTCGAATGATGCTGAAGTAATGCCACGTCGATCATTACATCTCCCCCTCACTTTAGTAAGTAGGATTGTTGTCTATATGTGGCTCAGTTTTCAGTGCAAATAACAGTAAGCTAAAAGATCGGCAGACAGGCATTATCGGAACACATCTTGCATGGATGAAACGCATATCTTGTGTTGGGATTCATGCTGAACCAAAGAATGAAGAGGTTGTCACAAAGACATCGAGATGCACATATTTTCACCTATTCCGTTGTGATGCTTGAATGTGTTTTTTGCATCACGCGGTTTCTTTCATCACTTCAATCATGCTCAATCGTCGTAATTTTCTGCAATCGGCTTCGATTGCTGCAGCGTTGGCTGCTATTGGTATGCCTGCAGATGTACTTGCTGCGGCGCGTCTGAAATTGGGGGCTGCATCGCGGTTTTCATTTGAATCTTTGATCGAACGCGCGAAAGTTGCAGCTGGACAGGCTTACAAGCCTCAACCTAAACCTCCCACCTCCATTCTTGATCGTATCGATTATGAAGAGCACGGTAAAATCAAATTCGATACCGACTATGCGCTTTACGCAACTGGACCGGGCCAGTTTCCTGCAACGTTCTTTCATCTAGGACGTTTCTTTCAGGCACCCGTGCATATGTATGCGCTGGATAGCGTCGGCGGTAATCAATCCGCGCGAGAAATTCTGTACGACGAAAGTTACTTCGACATGCCGAAAAGCAGTCCTGCGCGCGAGCTGCCCAAGAATAGTGGTTTTGCAGGATTTCGTTTTCAAGAGAGTCGATTAGGAGATCAAAAGAAGCTCGACTGGAAAAAAAATGACTGGGTGGCATTTTTGGGGGCGTCGTATTTTCGCGCCATCGGCGATTTGTACCAATACGGTTTGTCCGCGCGTGGTGTGGCAATCGATGTTGCGCAACCAGACAAGCCGGAGGAGTTTCCTAATTTCACGCACTTCTATTTCGAGCCACCCGCGGATGGCAGCGATACTGTCGTTGTTTACGCGATGCTGGACGGGCCTAGCATTACGGGCGCCCACAAATTCGTGATGAAGCGCAATGCCGGTGTCCTCATGGACATCGACTCAGCTTTGTTCTTGCGCAAAGATGTCGAGCGTCTGGGGATTGCGCCTGCGACGTCAATGTACTGGTTCTCCGAGACGGTCAAAGGGACGGGCGCTGACTGGCGTCCTGAAGTGCATGACTCTGACGGACTGGCAATCTGGAACGGTGAAGGTGAGCGAATTTGGCGCCCATTGAATAATCCGCGCTTCACGATTGCGTCGTCTTTTAGTGATCGGAATCCGAAAGGTTTTGGTCTTTTGCAGCGCGACCGTGATTTCGATAATTACCAGGATGGTGTCAATTATGAGCGTCGTCCTAGTTTATGGGTTGAACCGCTCGATGGTTGGGGTGAAGGCAGTATTCAGTTGATCGAGATACCAACTGACGACGAAATTCATGACAACATCGTTGCGATGTGGGTGCCGAAAGAGAAAGCTGTTGCAGGGAAAAGTTACCGCCTGCGTTATCGCTTGCATTGGCTTAAAGATGAACCCATGCCAACGCCATTGGCACGCTGCGTGGCTACGCGTTTGGGAAATGGCGGTCAACCTGGTCAGAACCGTCCGCAGAATGTGCGGAAGTTCATGGTGGAATTCAAAGGCGCACCACTCGAAAAGCTGGCGTTTGGGGAAAAGCCCGAGGCTGTGCTATCCGCATCGCGGGGAAAATTTTCCTATGTTTTTACCGAGGCGGTACCGAATGGTGTTCCGGGACATTGGCGTGCGCAATTCGACTTGACTGTCGATGGGCCGGAACCAGTCGATATTCGATTGTATTTGCGGCATAAGAATCAAACCTTGTCGGAAACCTGGTTGTATCAATACCAAGCTTTCCGATCGCGGAACGTGTACGACAACTGATCTGATGTGATTGACTCGCCTATGAAATAGTGGCGGGAGAGAAGAAAAGGGGGTGTGCTGCAATGCGGGCACATCCCCTTTTCTGCTATAACGATTGAGAAACATCATCCATTTTTGAAAGGGCGCATATGGAGGCCGTCATCGTCGCGGCAGGCCGAACAGGTATTGGCAAGTTTGCCGGTACTTTGTCACAGACACCGGCCGTTGTACTGGGTGCCACAGTGATCGCCCATCTGCTCAAGCAAACGCGTATTCCAGCAGAGCAGATTAGTGAAGTCATCATGGGGCAGGTGCTGACAGCCGGATGTGGTCAAAACGCTGCCCGCCAGGCGGCCATACGTGCCGGCTTACCGGATATGGTGCCTGCTTTCACGATCAATAAGGTATGCGGTAGCGGCTTAAAAGCCGTGCAACTTGCGACACAGGCGATTCTTTGCGGCGACGCAGAGATCGTGATTGCGGGTGGGCAGGAGAACATGAGTTTGGCTCCGCATCTGATGCCGGGGAGTCGGTCAGGGAAACGTCTCGGCGATATCGTGATGCAGGACAGCATGCTCGTCGATGGTTTGCAAGATGCATATCACCATTACCACATGGGCGTGACTGCCGAGAACATCGCGAGGAAATACGGCATCACGCGAGAAGAACAGGATGCCTACGCTGTCGCTTCACATCGCAAAGCGGCCATCGCACAGCAGGAAGGTCGCTTCGATGCGGAGATTGTGCCGATTGAGGTGAACGATAGCCGGCATGTGGAATCGTTTGCGCGTGACGAGTACATTCGTCCGGCCACGAATGCCGCAACACTCGCTGCATTGAAGCCGAGCTTCATGCCAGATGGCAGCGTCACTGCAGGAAATGCATCAGGCATCAATGACGGCGCGGCTGCTGTCATCGTCATGTCGGCGGATAAGGCACGAGCGATGGGCTTGCAGCCGCTTGCGCGTATCAAGGCTACGGCCTCGGCGGGTGTCGATCCGGCGTTCATGGGCATGGGGCCGGTGCCGGCAGTCAAACGTTGTCTCGCCAAGGCTGGTTGGACGCATGCCGAGGTAGATCTGATGGAAATCAATGAAGCCTTTGCCGCGCAGGCTATTGCCGTCAATCGCGATATGGGTTGGGATGTCAGCAAGATCAATGTGAATGGTGGTGCGATCGCGCTTGGTCATCCGATCGGCGCATCGGGCTGCCGAGTTTTGGTGACTCTGCTGCATGAGATGCAACGACGTGATGTCAAACGGGGCCTGGCCAGTTTGTGCATCGGCGGTGGCATGGGCGTGGCGCTGGCTGTCGAGCGTTAAACAATGCAGAAACGTGTTTTGGTGCTGGGCCCGCTCAACGCAACCACTGAGACAATCTGTTTTCGCTTCAGCGAACGGGGATATCGTGTGCACTTTCTGGCCTTGGCGCTCCCGCAAGTGATCGATTTATGGCAACGAAAAATGCACGAGAGCGATTGTGAGATTTCGGCAGAAGCATTTGCCAGTGCGATACCGGCGCAAGTGCTAGAAATCGATCCTCCACGTTGGCAGAAGGCGGATCTGGCGATCTTCATCGATGCGAATGCGACGTTAGGCGACATGCTCATTGAGCAATGCGTGCATCTGGAACAGATCATTCGTGTTGAGCAAAGCACTCATGACGTGCCGCCGTTCCGTTCATCCTCTAGCAATCTGCGAATCAACACGATACGTGCCATCAATCTGGCATCAAACGATGAAGAAGGCCACCACATTGCGTCGTCTTCGCATGAAGTGCTGATGCTGGAGGGAGGGCAAGCTTATGAAGTCGCCATGCTGGCGCTATATCTTGCTTCCCGTGATGCGACGGCTATCGCCGATGCGGTCATTGATATTCCGGCCGGCCGCTATCTTTCCTGAGTTATCGGGAATGTAGGGCAGTTTGCCGAACGGTGCAGAAATTTAGCAAAGCAATATTGCTGTCATCCCGCCTTGATGCTGATGCGCACATCACCAAGTTGCACGACCTGGCCTGCACGAATCTTGCAGGTTTTGCGTAGCTCCTGTTGACCATCCACCTTGACGTTGCCGCTGGCCACGATCACTTTTCCTGCGCCACCGCTCTCGCATACGCCGACAAGTTTGAGTAGTTGATTCAGTTCGACGTATTCGTCGTTCAATATGAATTCAAGACGTTGCATGGTGATGAAATTTCAGTTGCGAGAAAGGGTGGTGCCAGCCTTGTCGAGCCAGGTATCGAGTGTTGCAAGCAGATCGATCTGACTGAAGGAGCAGCTTTCTTCGGTAAAGAGACTGCCTGCTTCCAGACGACCCAGCAAGTCTTCCATGACGGTGGTGTATTGCGGGGGCAATGCTGCGAGCAAGGCTTGTTGTGAACGCCACGTCTGACAGAGCGTGGCAATCGACATGCGTTTCTGACGCAGGTCTTGCAATGTATTACGCAGCGCGGAAAGGGTAACTTCGTGTTGCATTGATTCGATCGTCGATAAAAGGTTGGGCTACAGAATAGCCTGCACGAATAGCGCAAGGACGCTGAGGTAGCCGATTGCCCACGTAAGAGAGCGCAGTGTCGCATGATCGCTGAGATAAAAACAGGTGTAAGCGATGCGTGCAACGATGAAAACCACGGCTGTCGTATCGATCGTCGCCTGGGCAACGTGCAGTTGCTGAGCCGCGAGTACGCTGGCGGCAAAGAAGGGAAATGCTTCGAAATGGTTGCGATGTGCAAAGTCGGCGCGACGTCGATAGCCTTCCTGCTTTTCCAGCCAGCGTCGTGGTTCATGGTTGTCGTAACCGCGTAAACCTGCCTTGGCTATACCGACCGTGATGATCGGCAGTAATCCGGCAATCAATATGCACCAGTAGGCAATCGGCATGACAGTTCTCCTTTGTTTGCGGACGACAAGTCCAGCGTTCAGTCAGCTTGCGGCGCAATGGACTCGGCGTAATCGTAGAGTGCACCCAAGATATTTTCGGTACGCTCGTCTGCATCATGCGAAAGCGTTTCGATATCGGCAAACAGATCGTCGATTGTACGTGCGCCGCCAGCACCTTCAAACAACCGCGCAGCACGATGTGCTTCCCAGCGTGACGCATCTTCTTCCGATAGGGTGTTCGGGAAATTGCGTGCTCGGTAGCGCCAGACGAGTTCTTCAAGACGTGGATCGCTAAAGGACGGTGTAGCTTTTGCCAAGGCTTCTGGAGAGAGGGCGCGCAATTCCTGCAACAGGCGGCGATCACCGTTTGCGATAAAGCCGCCGTAAAGATCTTCGTCCACGTCTGGCGTACCTTCTTGCGGGCGATGGAAGACCTCTTGCCAGATTGCGCTCATGTCGGGTGCATTGGCAGCGAGATCTGCATGACGCAACGCGGCGTTCAGATCGATATTCCAGCGCGCACAAAGATCGGGGCTCAGCGTTTTCAAGTTACTGATGACGATTGGCGACTTATTCAAATGGACGGTCTTGATTGGCAAGCGCGTCGTACCTTCAGGCAGCGCGTCGCTTTTGCTGAACATGCGCAGCCGAATCTGGTCGGCATCCAGTGAAAACAGCGATGTAGGATCTTCTGCCAGATCCCAGACGATGACTTCATTGCGGTTAGTCGGGTGCACGGCGAGTGGCCAGACGACACCGATGCAGCCTCGTTCAACAGGGAACATGCCGGTGATGTGCAGAAATGGCTTGTACATAGGTAAACCGATTTCGCTCGCGACGCGATCTTTCTTGTGCAAACCGAAGCAAAAGTCGAAAAGACGCGGCTGGCGATCACGTATCAGTCGTGCGATGGCGATGGTGGCACGTACATCCGACAACGCATCATGTGCCGCTTCGTGAACGAGTCCATTGGCTTTGGTCAAATCTTCCAGGCGAAAACTTGGGCGGCCATCGGGATGGCGCGGCCATTCGATGCCTTCCGGGCGTAATGCATACGTGGTGCGTACAACGTCGAGAAGGTCCCAGCGGCCGCAACCGTTTTGCCATTCGCGTGCATAAGGATCGATCAAATTGCGCCAGAAAAGAAAGCGTGTCACTTCATCGTCGAAACGAATCGTGTTGTAGCCGACGCCAATCGTACCGGTGGCAGACAGGGCGCGTTCAATTTCAGCAGCGAAAGCGTGCTCATCGATGCCACGTTCTAGGCATGTCTGCGGTGTGATACCGGTAATCAGACAGGATTGCGGGTCTGGTAGAAAATCGTTGGCCGGTTTGCAGTAGAGCATGATGGGTTCGCCGACTTCATTCAGGTCGGCATCGGTACGAATTGCCGCGAACTGGGCCGGACGATCACGACGTGGCTGGGCGCCGAAGGTTTCGTAGTCGTGCCAGAGGAAGGTGTGGTTGGACATCAATCAGCTTGTATGAAATTGTGGAATACGACGGTCAGCAGGCGACTTGGTCACGACCGGCACGTTTGGCGCGGTAGAGCGCGGCATCAGCAGCGGCGATCAGTGCCTCCGCCTGCTGCTCGTTATGCAATATGGTGACACCAAAGGATGCGGTGATGTGCGGCATCGAGACGACAGAGTCGTCGAAAATCACGGCGTCCCGCATGCGTTCGCACAAGCGTTGGGCCACCATACGACCAGCCGACAGCGTACTGTCCGGCAGAATCACGGTCAATTCCTCTCCGCCGTAACGTACGGCAAAGTCGCTGGGGCGTAGCGCTTTGTTCAATACATCGGCTGCAGTGCGCAATGCCTTATCGCCGATTAGATGGCCATGATCGTCATTGAAACGTTTGAAATGATCGAGATCGATCATGATAAGGGCCAGCGGTTCATCTTTTGTATGCGCCTCTGCAACGAGATTTGGCAACTCCGCATTGAGCCAGGCGCGATTGTACAAGCCCGTCAGACTATCGATCATTGAAAGCCGACGATAGAATTCACCGACTTTTTCGCGTCGCCGCAACTGTGCATTGGCGGCGCGTAACTTGAAGGAAAGCTGACGCAATAGGTTGCGCGCTACGCCATCGGCTTCGTCAATCAGACGCCACAGCGTGTTCGAGGCGATGATCAAAACGACGCTGTCTTCCAATGCAGTCAGACTGCCAATCGATGCCGTATCGTCCAGGACGGATTGTTCGCCCACGCTTTCACCCGGCAAAATCTTTTCGGTACGAATTTGGCGTGGACCGTCGCTTTCATCCAGCACGGTGCTGCCCAAGGCGCCACTTAATACGATGTACAGACAACTTTGCATGTCTTGCGGGACATTGACAGTTTGGCCTTGCACGATATGTCGTACTTCGGATGAGGCCAGTATTGTGGTTACCTGTGCATTGGTAACGTTGTCGAACAGGTGAATGCCCTCGAGCGTATGGCCGGAAGCGGAAAACGGCATGGAATTGTGCGCCACTGCAGCTCCCGATCAGGCATCGTTCAGCAGCACACGGCTGACTTCTTCGTACATCATTTCGGTTTCATGAAACACGTGCATATAGGTTTCCTCACTCAAGCCGAGATCGTCCCAGGCGGTAGCGGATACCGGGGGCACTCTATCGTCCGGTTGCTGAGAAAGATCCAGTGCGCGTACAACCGCATTGGCGATATGCACGATCGATGCCAGAGAATGCACTTTCTGATTTTCGGGACGGTAATGCCCGGCGATTGCGTTGCGGATTGATTCAGAAAAATTCCAGTGCGTCGCCAGTGCTACACCCGCCGTCACATAGGTTACGCCCAGCACGGCCTGTTCGGCTTCAATCCAGTGACAATCATGCTCATCGCGATAGGTGATGACCGCTTCGTATTCGCGCCGGAAGTAAGTGGCTAGAACGAGTCGCCCGATGTCATGCAGCAGGCCCGCGGTGAAAGCGTAGTCCTGATTGACGTGCAGATGGCGCGCAAGTACACGCGCACATACCGCTGTGGCGATCGAATGTCGCCACAGTGCGGTGAAATCCAAACCATTGACATGGCCTGCAGGGAAGTAACCGGTGAGTGCCGATGTCGTCACCACGTGTTTGACGGCATCGACACCGATCAGCGTAACGGCTTGTTGAATCGTCGTCACTCGGGACTGCAGGCCATAAAAAGAAGAGTTTGCAAAGCGCAGTGTCTTGCCCGACAACGATTGATCCTGCGATACCTTGCGTGTGATGAGCTGGATGTCGACGTCTTCGCGTGTGATGCTTTTCATCAAATCCTGCACGATCGGTGGCAACACCGGCAAATCGCGGATCTGACGCAGCACCTGATCGAAATGCAGGAGGTGGCCGTTTGTCGCGGACGTCATGGTGCCTCCTCGCCCAGTCGATATTTGCGTATATAGCGATGAAGTGTGGCCGTTGCAGGGCTGTCGTCCTGATTACGAAACAAGCGTTCTATGCGCTCTGAATAGTAGGCCCGTTGAACTGCCTCTTCTTCTGCTGTCATTTCACCCATCTCGATACGCAACCATGCGATGTCGTGGCGTGCCAGTGCCGCAATCGTATGCTCGGTCAATGCCACACCTTTTGACAGCAGCACCTGGCCCTGTGCATCAAGCACGTTATCCGATAGCACCATGCCGGCTTCCGCCTCTTCGAGTGCGACTTGCTTGTGAATGATGGTCAAGGTTTTTGCTCACAAGAGTGGTATTGGGTCTAGCTTATCACCGCAACAGTGCGCTTTCCAGCCATGTTTTCTACGAGAAAAAGCGCGTTGCAACGTATGGCAGCATTAGACGCAATAACGATTGCGTCCGAGACTCTTGGCCTCATACAAAGCGGCGTCCGCACGCCGGATCAATTGATCCCAGGAACAGGCATTGGCGGGCAAAATTGCCAGCCCCACGCTGATGGTGACAGGGTGTATGCCAAGAAAACGATAGCGATGCATGGCATCTACCAGGCGTTGCCCGACAGTTTCTGCATCTTCATGACCGACTCCTGGCAGAACCAAAAGAAATTCCTCACCGCCATAGCGACCGACCAGATCGATGCTGCGGCAGGTTTCGCGCAGAATGGTGGCGACGTCGGTAATGACGATATCGCCCGACGCATGACCAAACTGATCGTTGAAGTGCTTGAACTTGTCGATGTCGACGAAAGCGATCGCCAGATCACGCTTGAGGCGGTTGGCAAGCGCCAATTCACGTTCGCCATTAGCATCGATGGCACGTCTGTTCAAAAGACGGCTCAATTCATCATGGGTGGCGAGATGATGGTTTTCTTCGATCATGCGTTCGAAGTAAAGCAGAAGCAAGCCGATCGAGTAAAGCAACACGCCAGCAATGGGAGCGATCAAGGTCGAAAAGGTTTCCAGCGTGGCGTAATCCTGTATCTGCAGCACGCCTGAAAAGTGCAGGCTGTAGAGCACTATGCGAATTGCATTGTTAAGCAGCAGGATGATCAGGGCTGCTGGTGCCAGTGTTTGCACGAATGTACGTGGCAATCCGCCTTGACCACGCCACAATGCCAAAAGACTGCCTATTTCACCAATCATTAGGAGCGGCAAGGCAATTGAAAAACGATGCAGCAGGTTGGCGCCGAGCAAAAGCCCGATACTCATGGCAATCAGTATGGCTGCTACGAGTAACCAGCTAGTCCAGGAAATGCGTTGCTTATAAAAAGCCTTGATGCCATGCCATTGCAGTACTAGGCCCGTCATGATGGCACCTGCACTGAAAATGACTGTCGCCGGGTGATAAGCGCGTTTATTGAGTATGGCGCAGAAAACGCCGATGGCCAGCATGACGGCAGCCATTGACCAGTAGCGCGTGCATTTTTCATCGCGAGCGGTCAGATAGACCCCGGCCATGACCAGTGCGATACAAAACTGTACGACGATGAGCGCAATGCCGGCGGTGGGGGCATCCATGTTACCGATCCGACTTGACGAGACAGTTTTGGGAAAGGGTTATGCAGTTACAGCAATTTTAGTGGAAGGCCGATATCTACATTGTTAAATATTGTTTTGGCGTTGTTTGCAAGGTCCCTTACGAAGCTCCTTATGTGGAAGCCTTACTCCATACCTTGTTCTTCCTTGGGTTTGTAGGCATGGCGCTGCAGTACTTGCAGGCTAATGACGTCCAAAACATCGTGATTCGTGCTCTCAAGTACAACTAAAGGTGCCATCCCGGCACGCCATGCTTCTACCCAGCGACTGGCGCACAAACACCATTGATCACCCGGTTTAAGTCCGACAAAGCCAGGCCTCGGCGAGCTTAGGTCATTGCCTGAGGCTTCACTGAACATCAAAAACGTCGGATTCATAACGGCGCAGACGACATGATTGCCAATGTCATCGTCGCAGGTCTTGCAGCAGCCATCTCGAAAGAAGCCGGTTACCGGGTCGAATGAACAAGGTACGAGCGGTTCGCCGAAGACGTTTCTGGCAATAGGGAATTGTGATGCATTCATGAGCGATGTGCCGCGAAGTAGCGGTGAGAATGCGGCGCTAGGGTATTAGCGCCGCAAATGACACAAGCCCACACTTTATCATGGGCGTGGTTCTCATTTTTGGCGTTCGAGACCGAGTGCCTGCTCCATATCTTCCATTTCAATCTCAATGGCTTTGGTGCTGATCGAAATCTCGTAAAGGGAAAAAAGTAGTGCAGTTACCAACAGAAAAATGCTGAGCCCAAACACGATCTGGGCCACGGTGTGTACTTCGATGAAAATCAAGAACATCGACAGTGCACACAAGATGAACGCAGATACCCCCAA
Organism: uncultured Oxalicibacterium sp.; assembly: GCF_913776015.1. Taxonomy (GTDB): domain Bacteria; phylum Pseudomonadota; class Gammaproteobacteria; order Burkholderiales; family Burkholderiaceae_D; genus Oxalicibacterium. The sequence goes on from NZ_CAJYMD010000071.1 coordinate 10,985, forward strand.
TGCCTGCATGCGACGTATCAGGATGATGCGTTGTCGCAGATTGGATATTTGCCGAATCACGACATCCTTTGCTCCAGTCTCATATTTTGTATGTAACTGACGAATCAGTTGTGCGGTTACGAGAAAGCGATTGGTAAAGGCTACCAGTAACAGGGAAATGGCTGGGAATAGCAGCGCTGGCGTCGTGAGATTCATGGCGTTCCATCAAATTGGTTGAATTTGAAAACAGCGTGTTGGCCTCGGTAAAGGCGAGATATTGGCGATTGAGCAGGCAAGAAGCACACCCGCTTTGCTTCGCAAGATTAGCCTAGCAAATACGACTTGCGTTACGCTGACAGTGGCTTGGCTCGTTGTTGTTTTTTCTGGATTTTTTGACGTGTTGAATTAGGCTGTACAGAAGAAACATAGCAGAGCGAGTCGCTAGGGCGTTCCTCGCTAAATCAACTAAATTGATTAGACTAATACACAGTCAGCATATGCCGTCGGGGTGTAGCTTAGTCCGGTAGAGCGCTACGTTCGGGACGTAGAGGCCGGAGGTTCGAATCCTCTCACCCCGACCACCTTTTTTGGTTTGATCGATGCGATCCATTCTCTGTTTTTACTGTTTTCTAAGCGGTACGGACGAACAGTGTAGTCAGGGGGGAATTACCAAGGACACGGCTGCGATGCCCATGCACATGGGGATCGAACGTTGCGCCATCTGGCAACGTGTCGTTCGAAAAAAAATGTTCACCAGCCTTGAAGATGCGTGATGTGCCATCGCGCAGACCGATCTCCATCTCACCACTCAAGACCACCAGCCATTGCGCCGTCGTCGTGCAATGGAAATCGCTGCTCACGCCAGGTGGACTTTGGCGTACCTGAAAACCACTAGACGGAATCAGATCGGACAACAACGCCTTGGGTGTGCCGCCGGGTAGCGGCAAGTCTTCTTCACGAAACTTGGCAAAGCCATCTGTATCGGTGTAGAGAACAACGGTCTTGAAAACAGTCATGGCAGGTAATGAAAAGTAGTTTGAGTAAGATCATGCAGATGTCGTATTAACGATCACAAATTCGATCACAATGCCCGGCACCGGAATGGTAAACAATTGCAACTCGCTGTTATCTGGCAGCGCGGTCAGGCGATGTTCGATTTTGCTTTCAGCGAGCTTGGCGACGAGCGTATCCCATTGCGCTGCGGTCTCGACGCGAAAGGCAAGATGATCGATGCGGGATGATTGCTTCGTAGGTGGAAGATCCGTTTTGGTTTTGATGATATGAATGACTGCCTTGTCATCGTGATACAGCCAGAGTCCATCGAACGAGAATGCAGGGCGTGGGCCGATCGTCAGGCCTACCACGTTGCAGAGAAAGTCACGGACCGTATTGAGATGAGGGGTGGCAAGTGTAGCGTGGTCTAGTTTCATGGCGTTATTGTAGGCGCCAAGGTGGTATATCGGAAATCGATTGACGATTGATGGCTGCTTGCTAGGAGATGAAGTGGCAGCAGCATTAAAAGAAACCCCCGATCTTGTCGGGGGTGAAATACCGGCTGACGACCGGTATGGGGCAGGCTTTGCTTAATCGAAGCTAGGTAACCTTACCAAGCCTATTTACATCTTCGGCATGATCACAGTGTCGATGACGTGAATCACGCCATTGTCTGCAGCAATATCGGTCTTGACGACGTTTGCCTTATCGACCATGACCTTGCCGCCGGTGGCGCTCACCTTGATGCTCGAGCCTTCCACCGTTTTTACATTACCCGGCTTGACGTCCGCTGCCATGACTTTGCCTGGCACCACGTGATAGGTCAGAACCTTGGTCAGTGCCGCCTTGTCTTTCAGCAGCGCATCCAGCTTGGCTTTCGGAATTTTTGCGAAGGCTTCATCCGTTGGTGCAAACACGGTGAATGGGCCCGGACCTTTCAGCGTATCCACCAGCCCAGCAGCTTGTACGGCCGTGACCAATGTGTTGAAAGAGCCAGCCGATTTGGCTGTGTCGACGATATCTGCTGCATGGCTCATGCCTGCAGCGATGGCGAATGCGGTACCGATCAAGAATTTTTTCATCATTATCTCCAGGGTTGTCATTAATTAAAGATCAATCAAGTGATGGTTTTAGCGACGAGTGGTGTACCGGTTTTGTCTCGGCGTTGAATCACTCTACGAAGAAAAGCTTTCCGTGTCTAGCCAATGAACCGCTATAATCAATGCATAAACGGTTCAATATCGGTTCAATCATGGAAAAGCCAAATAGCTCCCCGGCGCCCTCTCAATCGGCAGGCGCCTCCACATTTCGTAGCGGCGTGGCAGCGCGCATGGCCGGATTGGCCGTGGAAACTCTGCGCGTCTGGGAGCGACGCTACAACCTGTCGGAAGTGCATCGATCGGAAAAGGGGCAGCGACTGTATACGCAAGAACAAGTCAACCGTCTGCGTCTGCTGAAAAGACTGGTCGATCAGGGGCATGCCATCGGCACGCTGGCAGATTTGCCCATGGATCAGTTGGTGCAACTGGGCACCGCCAATGCAGCGCAGCAAAATCACCGAGCCGGCCCGATTCGTGTCGCACTGATCGGTCCACGCCTGCGCGAGCGTCTGGATGCCAGCGGGCGCGTTAGTGGGCAACTGGACATCTGCAGCAACAGCAAGACACTGGACGACGCGCTGCCAGTCCTGCCAGAAGTACATGCCGACGTGCTGGTGATCGAACTATCCGAGCTAGATCAATCCGCCGTGCCGATGATCCTGCAGGCGCGCGAGGCTGCTGGTGCAACTGCAGTGGTGGTCCTGTATCGCTTTTGCCCCAGTGCCACGATCCGTCATTTGCGCATGCAAGACTGTCTGGTCGTGCGCGTACCGGCAGATATGGGCGAACTGGTCCTGCTTTGCCGCACCGCTCTGACAGGCCAGCGTGCCGAGGTCCGGCATCAGAATGAACCGTTGGCACAGACCGATGCTGCGTCACCGCGTTTCGATGACGATACTCTCAGTCGCTTTGCCACGGCCGGTAACAGTATCGACTGCGAATGCCCGCGCCATCTGGCCGAGATACTGCTCATGGTTGGCAGTTTTGAACGCTACAGCGCGAAATGCGCCTCGCGTAGTCCGGAGGATGAACAGTTACACCAGCATTTGGCACGCACGGCCGGTCAGGCACGCCTCATTCTGGAAGACGCGATGGAAACACTGGCACGTGCGGAAGGCTTCACCTACTAAAGCGCGGCATGGCATGCTGGTAGCCTGATACCAGAGCGGGGATGGCCAGCGGCTGATTTGCCAAGCCGGCATCCGATTTTGCCAACCAACTCATTTGTGAGGAAGACATGCGTAAACAATTATTGGCCTTATGCGCAGCCTTGCTGATTGCCGCCCCCGTCATCGCAAATGACACTGTGACTGGCGCAGCCGCGGACGTCAGTCAAAAAGGAACAGTCAGAGCCATCAAGGGCAAGATCACTGGTGATGAAACCGCGGATTACCTCATTAAGGTTGCCGCAGGGCAGACCCTTACGGTCGATCTTCAAACCAGCAATGCATCCAGCTATTTCAACATCACCGAGCGTGACGCAAGCGAGGCGCTATTCATTGGATCAGTCTCCGGGAATACTTACGAAGGCGTGATCTCTGCCAAAGGTGTCTACATAGTCAGCGTGTACCTAATGCGCAATGCGGCAAGGCGGGGCGAGGTTGCCGACTACACATTGAACATCAGCGTGAAGTAGAAGCGGTAATGACCAGCAACTGCATGGCGAATATTGCCCAATGGCGTTGCCAATATCAGTGGTCGCGTTCAGTGCTTACATCCAGAGCGGGCGTCTGCATAGAAGAGGTCCAGGCGATCTCGGTGAAATTCAATTCAAATTGCTCCATCGGCTGATTGTTTGCCTGTGGCTGAACCTGTACTTGGCTCACGATCGCATCGTACAAAGCCAGTGTGATCAGGTGGGTTGCGCCGTCCTCGGATTGACGCAGGATATACATTCTGGTTGGTTGATTCTTGCCTTTGCCAAGCGGCTGCGCACGCAAGCAATACTCGAACAACTTGACGGATGCTGTATCGACATACTTCACACAAGTGATTGTGGTGAGGCCGATAGAAACGGGGTACATCGAGGGAGCAGCATCGCCATCGCCCAGCATCGCAAGCGGGCGTCCCACGCCTTGATGCACTGAGACGAGTTCAATGTATTTTCCTGTCTGAAGGTTGTATCCGAGCCATTGATCTTCGCGCAGGTTAGGGCTATGCGACATATCCATGTCGGCAAGCACCGCCGGGTCGCCGGGTTCCAGCAGGATGATCTCAATCGCATTCTCAACTGACGATGGGAAAGCAGGGAGGCGCTTAGGCATCAACGTAGCCAATGCCTTTTGCCATCAACACCGCACACAAAATCATCAGGCCAAGCAAGGTCAATTCGACATGGATGACCAGACGCAGCGTGCGGGTTTGTGCTTCGGTGACGGTTGGCAGAATGCCTTGTTTGATCGACTTGTTCCACTTCAGAAAAGTCATCGTCGGATAAATCGAGATCAGGCCAACCAGGATAAAGAGCGCCATCTTGGCGAAGAAAGGCGCGCTGTGCATGTAGTAATACGCGCCTTTTTCAAAATACATCACTCGCAAACCACCGATGACCAAAATTAGACCCGCTGCCATGCCGTAGATGGCGTCGTAGCGGATGATTTTCTTGGCAGTCTCCAACGTGAATGGTTGCTTCAGCATTAGCATTTCAAACGCTAGCACTAGCATGATCGCCAGAAAACATATGTGGTGCAAAAAAGCTGCAAAAGCGCTCATTGTTTACCTCTTTAAAAGCATTGCCAGCGCATTATGCAATAGTCGTTGTCACACGACTTGAATAGATGATTAGTCGATTCTGAAATGCTCCTCATCATCACGCTCTAAGACATCAATTGACCCCATAAACATGGGATGCCGAATGGAAAAAACAAAAGTTAATCTAAAGATTCAAAAACTACAGGGATGGGCGCACTTGCGTACCAAAATTAAATGAAATTAAAGGTAAGTGCATTCCTTATGAAAGATGGCGTTGATCAAAACGCTATATTGGCAGTTGATGCGGATGTGTCTTCTCATACTTTTGAAATCGATAATATTTCTTATGATTTCTATTGGAATATTTTTCAATCTAGACCTAAGTGGGTAGAGCTATTTTCTGGTCTAGAAAATTTTGATACAGAATCAATGCGGACTAGAGGAGTGCAAGGTTTGCTTGTCTTTAAGAGACAAGAAAGAATTTTTTGTTTTACATTCGGCCATGCTAGGCATCTAATTGATCCATTGGCTATAGAACGTTATTTCGGATTTAAGGTTGCGTTAAGTTTGAGTGATCCTGATGCAATTAAATCTATTGATAAATCTACTATAGATAAAGTCCCATTTCGCTCAAGAAGCCAATCTTCAAAATACGTTTCAATATCGCAGTTCGAGTTTAGATTTGATTGGGAGATATTGAAATCATTAACTGGAATCGTTGATGTACAGGATGAAGATAGTGATTATGAAGTTGTGACAGGATCAGACTCTGTTTCTTTATTTACAGACGTGTCATTGCAAACTATGCCTTTACTAGCGGATAGGCTTTTGAATGCAATAAACGACGAAAGTTATAAAGAAAAATATCCTGGCATCGATTACATTGTTCCTGTAAGAGATCGAGTATTAGTTGAACAACTAGATCTGACGCTGATTAATAAGATCAACGAGGGTGATTTCGAGTCCGCTTGGCTAGCCCCGCCGGCTCTGATTGAGTATGAAAATTTTTCTGGATTTTGCTATAAAAGAAGGCATACTCGTTCGTCCTCTCAATTAACTTATCCAGATTTGGATTTAGCTCAGTGCCTGCGAGACAAGCGAATGGACGCACTGGAGGTTGAAAGTGCAAAATCGACTCAGATATTTTTATATGGAGATAATGATCAATTATTGACCACATGGCCTCTATATCATTGTCTGAATGGTGAGATTCAGATGAATGACGATCTTTTCGTGCTGAGTGACGGAGAGTGGTACCAAGTAGAGATGAATTTTTGTTCTCAAATAAATCGTTACTTTGATGAGTTCCCTCGCTCAGATTTGATTCTACCCAATTACGATGGCAAGCATGAAGGGCCTTATCTAAACGATGTTGCAGATAATGAAAATTTCTTTTTAATGGATCAGAAGTTTGTTAGGCCAGAAGGTGCTTCAAGTAACATAGAATTCTGTGATCTATTAACACGAGAGGATCATTTAATTCATGTAAAAAAATATTCTTCTTCGAGTGTTTTAAGTCATTTGTTTTCCCAAGCCTACGTATCCGCAGAATCACTTCTTCAAAGTCCGGATTTAATCGAGCAGATAAATGGTCACCTTCCAGAAAGTAAACGTTTTGCGTTCGATTCGTCAGCACATCCACGACCGAGTAAGATAATTCTCGCTGTAATGCAGCATCGAAGTGGCGACCTTCATATGCCATTTTTCAGCAAGGTGAATTTCAAGCAGTACTCTCAGAAACTAAAAAATATGGGGTTTTCAGTAGAGCTTCTCAAAATAGCTTTATAGCTTGTGTGACTATGTTGGGAAATTATTTTCCCCAACCATCCTTCAACGTCACAGCTCGGTTAAACACCGGTTTCCCTTCCTTGCTATCCACACGATCCGCAACAAAGTACCCATGACGCTCAAACTGGAACTTGTCATCCGGCTTGGCCGATGACATGCCTTGTTCGAGATAGGCGGTGATCACTTCCTTCGAATTGGCATTCAACGCAAGTTTGAAATCCTTGCCGCCTGCATCGGGATGCGGATCGGTGAAGAGGCGGTCGTAGAGACGGACTTCTGCTTCGAGCGCGTGTGCGGCGCTGACCCAGTGGATGTTGCCTTTGACTTTGTAGTTGTTGGCGCCTTCCGTACCCGATTTGCTGTCGGGGAAGTAGGTGCAGTGGACGGCGGTGATGTTGCCATCGGCGTCTTTGTCTGCACCAACGCATTCGATTACGTAGCCGTAGCGCAGGCGTACCTTGTTGCCGGGGAAGAGGCGGAAGTAGCCTTTGCTTGGTACTTCCATGTAGTCCTCTTGCTCGATCCACAGTTCTTTGCTGATCGGGAAGGTGCGGACGCCGCGTTCCGGGTGATGCGGATGTACGGGGGCGCTGCATTCGACAGCTTCGCCTTCGGGGAAGTTGTCGATGATGAGTTTGAGCGGACGCAGTACGGCGACGGCGCGTGGTGCTTTGGCGTCGAGGTCGTCACGCAGTGCGCCTTCGAGCGTGCTCATGTCGATCCAGCTATCGACTTTCGATACGCCGATGCGCTCGGCGAAAAGTTGGATCGCTTCTGGCGTGTAGCCGCGACGGCGGATGCCGACAATCGTTGGCATGCGTGGATCGTCCCAGCCATCGACGATGTTTTCTTCCACCAGTTGCAGCAGTTTGCGTTTGCTGGTGATGGCGTAGGTGAGGTTGAGGCGCGCAAATTCGTACTGATGCGGCAGCGGCGTTTTGAAGAAGCCACCTTCAGCCAAGCGTGCCAGCACCCAGTCGTAAAACGGACGGTGATCCTGGAATTCGAGCGTGCAGATGGAGTGCGTGATGTTTTCGATCGCGTCTTCCAGCGGATGGGCAAAGTCGTACATCGGATAGACGCACCATTTGTCGCCGGTTCGATGGTGATGCGCGTGGCGAATACGATAGATGGCTGGATCGCGCAGGTTCATGTTGGGCGAAGCCATGTC
>NZ_CAJYMD010000072.1 GCF_913776015.1 uncultured Oxalicibacterium sp.
AAATCTTGCCTTCGTCGCCTTCGGCACATGACACCGTGACTTGCATGCCGTCCTTCAACACTTCCGTAGCGTCAGCACAGCCCACCACCGCCGGCACTCCGAGCTCACGCGCAATAATGGCGGCATGACAGGTGCGACCACCGCGATTGGTCACGATCGCCGCAGCGCGTTTCATGACAGGCTCCCAGTTCGGGTCGGTCATGTCTGCCACCAGCACATCGCCAGGCTGCACACGCTCCATATCGGCCGGATCGAGAATCACACGCACCGCACCGGAACCGATCTTCTGGCCGATCGCACGGCCGGTCGTCAAGACCTTGCCATCGCCTTTCATGCGAAAACGTTGCTGAATATCGCTGGCCGCCTGCTGCGACTTCACCGTCTCCGGCCGTGCCTGCAGAATATAGAGTTTGCCATCGTGACCGTCGCGCCCCCATTCGATATCCATTGGACGACCATAATGGCGCTCGATGGTAACGGCATAAGCGGCAAGCTGAATGATCTCGTCGTCATTCAACGAATAACGATTGCGCTGTTCGTCTGCCACGTTCTCGGTCTGCACCGATTTACCGGCCCGAGCTTCGCTCGTGAATACCATCTTGATCAGTTTGGAACCCAGATTGCGGCGAATGATGGGCTTCTTGCCTTGAAGCAGCATCGGCTTGTGTACATAGAATTCATCGGGATTGACTGCCCCCTGCACTACCGTTTCGCCAAGACCATAACTGGACGTGATGAAGACAACATCGCTAAAACCGGACTCCGTATCCAGCGTGAACATTACGCCGGCTGCGCCGAGATCGGAACGCACCATGCGCTGCACACCAGCCGACAGGGCGACATCCGCATGCACATACCCTTTGTGGACGCGATAGGAAATGGCACGATCGTTGTAGAGCGAAGCGAAGACTTCCTTGATCGCTTCCAGCACGTTGTCGATGCCGACTACATTCAGAAAGGTTTCCTGCTGCCCGGCGAACGAGGCATCCGGCAAATCTTCTGCCGTGGCGGAAGAACGAACAGCGAAGGAGACACCATCGCCGCTATCCGCCGTCAATGTGGCGTACGCGGTTTGAATCTCTTTCAGCAGACGCGGCGGAAACGGCGTTTCGACAATCCAGCGGCGGATTTCATGACCGGCTTCTGCCAAGGCGCGCACATCCTCCACATCCAGCCCTTCCAGACACGAAGCAATCCTTGCAGCGAGGCTGGGACCGGCGTCGGCATGCGAAAGAAAATCACGAAAAGCCTGCGCCGTCGTCGCAAAGCCGCCAGGCACACGCACACCGGCGCCTGACAGTTGACTGATCATTTCGCCTAGCGATGCATTCTTGCCGCCGACCGACATGACATCCGTCATGCGCAACTGTTCGAAGGGAACGACATAGGAATCCGGAGATACTGCCGATACACTGCTCTCCGAATGTGGTGCGTTTGCCATACCAAACCTCTTTCAGGGGTGAGAAGAAATTTCAATGCATGCGCTGTAGCAAGCGGTTTGCGCTATTCTGCTACAGCACACCAAACGAACAGTTGAAAAATATTCTACCCAATCCTGAACGCAGCAGAACGCCGCGAGATAAGCAAATTTACTTACATTTAGCTTACATTTCATGAGCCAAAACAATTCTATTGCGGCCACACGCACCGTGTTTTTCGTTTCCGATGGCACGGGCATTACGGCTGAAACATTCGGTCATTCGGTACTGAGTCAATTCGATATCCGCGTATCGGAACGCAGGCTGCCCTTTGTAGATTCGCTCGACAAGGCCGAAGATGCAGTACGCACAATCAACCAGACGTGCCGTACCGAAGGTCGTCGCGCGATTGTCTTTTCCACCTTGGTGAAGGAGGAATTGTCAGTCATCCTGCGCAAATCGGAAGGGCTTTACATGGACTTGATCCAAGCCTTTATCGCCCCGCTGGAACAGGAGTTCAGCCTGAAGGCAACGCATACCATCGGCCGCAGTCATACCAGTACCGATTCGGCAGCCTACAAGAACCGGATCGAAGCGATCAACTTTTCACTTGCACACGATGACGGCCAGTCGAACAAGAATCTTGAAGAGGCTGACGTAATTCTGGTAGGCGTATCGCGCTCGGGTAAAACGCCAACGACCTTGTTCCTCGCCATGCAATACGGCATCAAGGCCGCCAACTATCCGCTCACGCCGGACGATTTCGAGCGCGGTAAATTACCCGGTGGATTATTGCCGTATCGGCACAAGATGTTTGGACTGTCGATTGCACCGGACCGACTGGCAGAGATACGCAACGAACGCCTGCCCGACAGCAAGTATGCTTCGCTACTGAATTGTCGTTATGAAGTCAATGAAGCAGAGCGCATGATGCGCAAGGAAGGCATTCGCTGGATGTCCTCGACCACCAAATCCATCGAGGAAATCGCCGCGACCATTCTGCAAGAAATCCGCATGGAAGCGCGTGCACGCTAAGGTAACTTAGTGTTGGCTGCGCGTCTGCTGACGCACTTGCTCAAAGAAACAGACTGCCGCGCTGGCCGCGACATTCAGCGATTCGACGTTGCCCAAGTGCGGAATTGCCACCCGTGAAGAAGCGGCAGCCAGCAAGGCGGGATCGACACCTTTGCCTTCATGACCGAATAGCCATGCAACAGGCTTGGTCAAATCCAGATCGTAAAGCACCTGTGCGGTATGCGAACTGGTTGCCAGCACCGGGATTTCAGCCGATTCAATCAAGCTGGCAAGATCGACATTCTCGAAAATATCGACAACGAAATGTGCCCCCATGCCGGCACGCAATACCTTCGGCGACCATGCCTGCGCCGTCCCCGGCGCGCAATATACCTGACGAATGCCGGCTGCAGCCGCACTGCGCAGGACGGAACCGAGGTTGCCCGGATCCTGCACCTGATCCAGCAATACCGATGACAAACGCAGTTGCGCTGGCACAGTCGGCGACGGTGTATTCACAACAAACAGCACATCGATTCCGTGTTCGACTTGGCTCAAGGGCGCGAACAGATTGTCCGGCAAGCTGACCACATCCGCTCCACCCTGCTCGCAGCTCGCGACAATCTCTTGCACTTCCTGATTCGCCAGTGCCGATTCACCGACGATACAGCACAACGGCTGGCCCAGCTGTTCGAGATAGGTCACACACAGATGCACGCCATCGAGCAAGGACTGTCCGGCCTTGCGGCGTGCCTGCGCGCTCGTCGCCAGTAGCTTCCATTCCTTGTAATGCGCGTTATCGCGCGATGTCAGATGACGTCGACTCATGGCAGTTTTTCCGGCGTCGGGATAGCGGCAGTCATCAACTTGCGTACTGGCGCATACGAAGCACGATGCACCGGTGACACGCCATGTAAACGCAACCGTTCGAGATGCAAGGGCGTGGGATAGCCCTTGTGCTGATCGAAGGCGTAATGTGGATATTGCAAATGCAGCAGGCGCAACGCCTGATCGCGCGCGGTCTTGGCGAGAATCGAAGCCGCAGAAATTGCCGGTACTTTATCGTCGCCCTTGACGATGGCTTCCGAACGCACTGCCATTACCGGGCAGCGATTGCCATCAATGAGGGCAAGTGTCGGCTGCACCTTCAATGCTTCCACCGCACGGCGCATCGCCAGCATGCTGGCTTGCAGAATATTGTATGTATCGATTTCCTGTTCGGAGCATTGCGCAATCGCCCATGCCAATGCAGATGACTTGATCTGTACTGCAAGTTCGTCACGACGCACTTCCGTCAGCTTCTTCGAATCGCGCAGTCCTTCTATCGGACGCGACGGATCGAGAATGACAGCCGCCGCAAATACCGGGCCTGCCAAGGGGCCGCGTCCGGCTTCATCCACACCGCAGATGACATCGTCATCGCAATGCGTGAACAACGATAGCGTCGGCTCGTTCTTTTGTTTCATGGTTGATTATTTCGACTTCGATTTGCCGGCGGCAATCACATTCATCACTGCCTGCGCACTCTCGCCAGCCGTGTCACGCAACAAGGTATGGTGCATGTCGACAAAACGCTGATGCAGCCGCTCGCGATGCGCCTGATCCTCCAGTTGCCCCCACAAGGCATCGGCCAACGCCTGTGGCGTCGCCGCATCCTGCAACAATTCCGGCACCAGGAATTCGCGCGCGAGAATGTTCGGCAAACCGATCCACGGTTGATACGCCATATGGCGCAGCACATGCCACGATGCACGCATCATCTTGTAGGCGATCACCATCGGCTTCTTGAACAGTGCCACCTCCAGCGAGGCCGTTCCCGATGCCACCATCACGGCATCGGCTGCAGCCAGGGCGCGATGCGATTGACCATCAGTAATCAGCATCGGCACATCCTGCAAACCGGCCTGTGCGATCAGTTCGTGAAAATAGCGATGTCTTGTTTCACCCGCCATCGGTGCCACGATCTGCAAGTGCGGATCGCGTTGCAGCAACAACTTGGCCGCAGCAACGAAAGCTACCGCGTTGTACTTAAGCTCCGACATGCGGCTGCCGGGCAGGATTGCCACAACATGCCGAGTCGGATCGAGCCCCAGTTCGCGGCAAGCGGCATCGCGGTCCGGCGCCATGGGAATGATCTGGGCCAGCGGATGGCCGACATACGTCGCCGGCACACCGGCTGCACGATAGATTTCTTCTTCAAACGGAAAGATCACCAGCATATGCGACACCGAGCGCTGGATTTTCTTGATCCGCCCACCGCGCCACGCCCAGATCGACGGGCCGATGAAATGCACGGTCGGAATACCGGCATCCTTCAACTGCGCCTCAAGTCCGAGATTGAAATCAGGCGCATCGACGCCGACGAACACCGCTGGCCGTTCCTGCAGCAGTTGATCGCGCAAGCCGTTCTGGATGCCTTTTAACTCACGATAATGCGCCAGCACTTCGAACAGACCGCGCACGGACAGCTTTTCCATCGGGAAGTCGCTGACAAAGCCATACTGCGCCATATGCGGGCCGCCAATGCCGTGCATATGCGCATCGGGCAACTGTGGACGCAAACCGGAAAGCAGACGACTGGCCAGCAAATCACCCGACGTCTCGCCCGCCACCATGGCGACCGAGAGCGGTGCTGCCACTTCAGCGGATGATGCCACGAGGAGAGGCTTCGATGAATTCACGCAACAGCTTCAGATAAGCCGCGGCATCAGGAGAATTGCTTTCTTCCTGCTGCAAGGCTTGCTTGGCGTCATCAAGCGGCAATCCCGAACGATAGATAATGCGATAACCACGCTTGATGGCTGCAATCTGTTCGCTCGTGAAACCACGACGCTTCAAACCTTCACTGTTGATCCCGGCTGGCGCGGCGCGATTGCCGGCCGCCGTCACGAATGGCGGCACATCCTGACTGACAGCCGCCGTGAATGCGGTC
>NZ_CAJYMD010000073.1 GCF_913776015.1 uncultured Oxalicibacterium sp.
AAAACAAGCAACCTGCCGCCAATGCGCCTGCCAGCCAGAAGGCAGATCAGCCCCAGTCGAAGTAAGGGAGTACCGTAATGGGTAAATTTTTCATCGATCGCCCGGTATTCGCCTGGGTACTGGCGATCTTCATCTTGCTGGCCGGCGGTTTGGCCATCAAGTTCTTGCCGGTGTCGCAGTATCCGAACATCGCCCCGCCAGCCATTGTCATTACGGCGAACTATCCTGGCGCGACAGCGCAAACGCTGGATGACAGCGTGACCAGTCTGATCGAACAGGAAATGAACGGTGCCGACGGCCTGATGTACGTCGAATCGCAAAGTCAGGCAAACGGTCAGGTACAGATCACGGTGACCTTCACCCCGGAAACCAATCCCGATCTGGCCGCGGTTGATGTGCAGAACCGTCTGAAGCGTGTCGAGGCGCGTCTGCCTTCGGTCGTCACGCAACAAGGTGTGCAAGTCACTAAGTCGCGCAGCAACTTCCTGCTGTTCATCGGCTTGTCGTCCACCGACAATTCGCTCGATCCGATTGCACTGGGCGATTACCTGTCGCGTAATGTGCTCAATGAAATCCGCCGCGTCAAAGGCGTAGGTCAGGCCCAGTTGTTCGGCACCGAACGCGCCATGCGTATCTGGGTCGATCCGAACAAGCTGGTTGGATTGAATCTGACTCCTGCCGAGGTCACCGCTGCCATCCGTGCACAAAATGCCCTGGTTGCCGGCGGTACGCTGGGTGAATTGCCAAGCGATAGCGCCCAGCAGTACGCGGCCACGGTGGTCGTCAATGGTCAGATGACCAGCCCGGAAGAATTCGGCAAGATTGTGCTGCGCGCCAATCGTGATGGTTCGACCGTACGCTTGCGCGACGTTGCGCGTGTCGAAATCGGTGGTCAGCAATATGCGACATCGGGCCGCCTGAACGGCAATCCGACTTCGTTTATCGGCGTGCAGTTGTCGCCGACAGCGAATGCGCTGGAAACCGCCAAGCTGGTCCATGCCAAGATGGACGAACTATCGCGATATTTCCCTGCAGGCGTGAAGTATGAGATTCCTTACGATACGTCAAAGTTCGTGCAGATCTCGATCGAAGAAGTCGTCAAGACCCTCATCGAAGCCATCGTCCTAGTATTCCTGGTGATGTTTTTGTTCCTGCAAAACATTCGTTACACGATCATTCCGACGATCGTGGTACCAGTGGCCTTGGCAGGTACGTTCGCCACCATGATGCTGTTTGGCTTCTCGATTAACGTGCTGACCATGTTCGGCATGGTGCTGTCGATCGGTATTCTGGTCGATGATGCGATTGTGGTGGTCGAGAACGTCGAACGTATCATGGCCGAGGAAGGACTCTCGCCACGCGATGCAACCCGCAAGGCGATGGGACAAATCTCGGGCGCGCTGGTGGGTATCACACTGGTACTGATTGCCGTGTTCATTCCGATGGCATTCTTCGGTGGTGCTGTTGGTGCGATCTATCGTCAGTTTTCTCTGGCGATCGCCGCATCGATGGTGTTCTCGGTGCTGATGGCGTTCACATTGACGCCTGCACTGTGCGCCACGATCCTGAAGCCTATCCCCAAAGGCGAGCATCACGAGAAGCGTGGCTTCTTTGGCTGGTTCAATCGCAAGTTCAACAGCACGACGACCAGCTATCAGGGATTTGTTGCTCGCATGCTGACAAAAGCCGGTCGCTGGATGCTGGTGTATGGCCTGATCATCGCTTGCGTTGCGTTGTTGTATGCACGTCTGCCGGCCTCGTTCCTGCCGAACGAGGATCAGGGCTACATCGTGACCAACGTCGAACTGCCTGCCGGTGCCAGCCAGGCTCGTACGCTCGAGGTAATCAAGCAGATCGAAAATTTCTATCTGAACGAGCCGGCTGTCGAGCATGTGGTTGCGATCACGGGCTTCAGCTTCTCGGGTAACGGTCAAAACGCCGGTATTGTCTTTACGCCATTCAAGGACTGGAAGGAACGTGGCAAGGGTGAGTCGGCCGATGAAATTGCCGGCAAGGCTTTCGGTGCGTTCTCGCAGATCAAGGATGCGATCGTGTTCCCGCTGAACCCGCCGCCGATTCGCGAACTGGGTAATGCCACCGGCTTCACCTTCCGTCTGCAAGACCGTTCGGGTCAGGGACATGAAGCATTGGTCGCTGCACGCAATCAGTTGTTGGGGCTGGCAGCACAAAGTCCGGTACTGGCAGGCGTACGTCCTGAAGGCCTGGAAGATGCGCCGCAGTTGCAACTCGACATTGATCGCGACAAAGCCAATTCACTGGGCGTAACGTTCGATGCCATCAACACGACGCTGTCAACCTTGCTCGGCTCGTCTTACGTCAATGACTTCCCGAATCAGGGTCGTCAACAACGCGTGATTGTCCAAGCCGATTCGCCACGTCGTCTGCAACCGGAAGATTTGAAGAACCTGTACGCCCGTAGCACGTCGGGCAGCATGGTGCCTTTCTCGTCCTTCGTAACATCGAAATGGATCACCGGTCCAGTGCAACTGATTCGCTACAACGGTTATCCGGCGATGAAGATTTCTGGCGCGACCAAGCCTGGCTACAGCACGGGTGATGCAATGGCAGAAATGGAATCGCTGATGACCAAGTTGCCACCGGGCTTCGGCTTCGAATGGACCGGCCAGTCGCTCGAAGAAAAAACCTCGGGTGATCAGGCACCGGCCCTGTACGCGCTGTCGCTGATCGCGGTATTCCTGGTACTGGCTGCACTCTATGAAAGCACCTCGATTCCGCTGGCTGTGATGCTGGTGGTGCCACTCGGTATTCTGGGTGCGCTGCTGGGTGTTACCTTGCGCGGCATGCCGAACGACGTGTACTTCAAGGTCGGCATGATTACAGTGGTCGGATTATCAGCGAAGAACGCGATTCTGATTATTGAATTCGCCAAGGATCTGCAAGCGCAGGGCAAGGGATTGATCGAGGCAACGCTGGAAGCAGTACATCTGCGTTTCCGTCCGATCATCATGACCTCGCTGGCCTTCATCCTCGGCGTGTTGCCACTGGTGATTGCCTCTGGCGCAGGTTCTGCCAGCCAGCGCGCCATCGGTACCGGTGTGATGGGCGGCATGATCACGGCGACTGTACTGGCTGTGTTCCTGGTGCCGGTGTTCTTTGTGGTGGTTCGCAATATCTTCAAGGGTAGCGAACGCCAACGCCGCATGTATGCGGCCAACAAGCCACGCAATGAGGATGAAGAAATATGATCAAGCAACTCACTCTGACGCTGATCGCTGCCGGGGTGCTGAGCGGTTGCTCGATGGCGCCAAAATACACGCGCCCCGATGCCCCGATCGCCGCGACCTATCCAGTCAACTCGGCCACCAATGAAAACCCGCAGCAAAACGTGGCCGAAATGGGCTGGCGCAACTTCTACCCCGACCAACGCCTGCAGGCATTGATCGGACTGGCCCTCGAAAACAACCGCGATCTGCGCGTTGCTGCCTTGCGTATCGAAGAAGCACGCGCGCTGTACAACATCCAGTCGGCTGATCGCGTGCCCAACATCAACGGCACGGCTACCGGCAATCGCGCCCGCGTCCCAGGGTCGTTGAATACGACGGGCAACAGCATCATCACCAGCAATTATCAGGTTGGTGTCAGTCTTGCTTCGTTCGAGCTGGATTTCTTCGGACGCGTCAAGAGCCTCAGCGATGCCGCTCTGGCCAACTATCTCGCGACGGAAGAAGCACGTCAGTCCGCCCATGTGAGTCTGATCGCAGAAGTTGCCAAGGCTTATCTGGCTGAACGCGCCTATACCGAACAGCAGGAACTGGCCGAACGCACGCTGGAAAGCCGCAGCCGCGCTTACGACTTGGCCAAGCAGCGTTTCGAAGTCGGTGCATCGTCCTCGCTCGACCTGCGCCAGAACGAAGCCTTGCTGGAAACGGCGCGTGTACAGCAACTCACGGTGGCGCGCCAACGTGCACAGGCATGGAATGCACTGACGGTGCTAGTCGGTCAACCGCTCAACAACGAACTGCCGCAACCGCAAGCACTGTCTTCGCAGCAGATCGTGACCGAACTACCGGCTGGACTGCCTTCCGACCTGCTGACGCAACGGCCTGACATCCGCAGTGCCGAACAATCGCTGCTGGCAGCCAACGCCAACATCGGTGCAGCACGTGCTGCCTTCTTCCCGCGCATCTCGCTGACGGCAAGTGCAGGTAGTGCCAGCAATGCGCTGGATGGTTTGTTCGAGAGTGGTTCGCGCGCGTGGACCTTTGCACCGCAACTGGTCTTGCCCATCTTCCAGGGCGGCGCCAACATCGCCAATCTGCGTCTGACCGAAGTACGCAAGAACATCGCAGTTGCCAACTACGAGAAGACGATCCAGGTTGCCTTCCGCGAAGTGGCAGATGCGCTTGTCGCACGCGGTCTGCTCGACCAGCAAGTCGAGGCCCAACGCCGCGTGCAGGATGCACAGGCACAACGTTTGCAACTGGCGGACCAGCGTTTCGAAAACGGTATCGCGAGTTCGCTCGACGTCCTCGATGCCCAACGCGAACTGTTTGCGGCCGAACAGGATCTGGTGCAAACCCGTCTGTTGCGCCTTACCAATGCCGTCGATCTGTATCGCTCGCTGGGCGGCGGACTGCTTGAAAACACGGCGACCGCGACGGCACCGACTGCTACGTCGACCACAACCACACGTTGAAATCGACACACGGTTATCTAAACCAATAAAAAAGAGGCCCACGGGCCTCTTTTTTATTGATGAAATCCTTTTATGCCATTGCCGGACTATCGCTCGGCCCCTTGAGGAAAATCGCCGTCAGACGCATCTGCTCGGCAAGTTTCCGTGCCAGCGGTTCGAAAATCGCACGACGCTGTTCGGTAATCTTGGCGCCTGGATCACCGTTGACGAGGCAGGTAAGGCGCGACGTGCCCGAGGTACAGACACTCAGCAGCACCTTGCCCAATTGGCCCAGTTCACTGTGGCGGAAAATGTATTCGTAGGATGTCGCGGAAATCGGTTTGCGTTGCGCGGTAACGTTGGGGGGTAATTCAATTGCCATGTGCTGCAGTCTCCTTTGTGCCGACATTGTCGGCGTCTCCTGATATTTTTCGTATCCCATTCATATGGGATATCTTTAGAGCGGCTCACTAAACGCCGTGAAGCGCTTCCGGCAGGCGCTGTATCGCAGAACCGCACTCAATGTGCCGCAAGATGCGGAGCGATACCGGAAGAGTTTTGTCAGTCGCTTTTTTATCGTGATTCAATGCAGGCGGTTGATGCCGCCTTGCACAAATCGGACGCTAAGATAGCACGTCTGACCGCAAACTGAACCTCCTTGCGAACACACTATCCAAATCGCATCTGCAGCATTTCACTGGAGTCAACATGCCTGTCTGGAAACAAATCCTGTCCTACGCCATTTTGCTGGGCACAACCGTGTCTGCGCATGCAGCCGAAACGGCCATTCGCCCCGGGCTCTGGGAAATTTCCGCCAGCTCCAATCTGCTGTCACTGGTCGAACAGGTGCCGCCTGATCAACGCCGCCAGCTCGGCAATATCGCCAAGCAGTATGGCTTCGTGATGCCCGATATTCGCGATGGAGCTGCCACCTCGCGCATTTGCGTGACGCCAGAAATGTCGGCCGGCAATGTCTTGCCGAATGCCTATCATCGCCAATCTGGTTGCGAGGCACGTAATGCCCGACGCGACGGCAATAAGTACACGGCCGATCTTTACTGCGAAGGCGACCAGGTAAAGGGACAAGGCTGGACGCAAGCTACGCTGACCGATGCCGAACATTTCACGGGAAAAAGTGCGTTCAAGGGATTGGTGCATGGCGTGACAGTGGATGAACAAGCCAATACCAGCGGTCGATGGATCGGCACGCAGTGCAGTGCGAGTATGGCGCGCTGATGCGCGACTTCTTGCCATAAGGCATGTCGACAGAAACATCTCGTCACATCCCTTACCAGTTCACGCCTAGTTCTCGTCGGGGTCTTGCTATGTAATGAGGTCATCCCTCAAGGAGATGATCATGAACAAACTTCTCGGCTTTTCTGCAGCAATCCTGACCGGCGGCACGCTGTTGCTTTCCGCCACACCGGCAATGGCTCGCGTCGATGTCGGCATTGGCATCGGACTTCCCGGCCCCGTCTATGTCGCGCCACCCCCACGTCCGGTTTACGTAGCACCACCGCCGCCTGTCTACGTTGCACCACCGCGCCCGGTCTATGTCGCGCCGCCGTATTATTACCGCGAAGCGCCTCGTCCTCGCTACCGCCATCACCATCATCGCCACGACCATTACCGGGGTCGCTATGATCGTTACGATCCGTACTATCGTTACTGACAGACTGAAAGCGACATCGCCGGTCGACCATTCGTATTTTGAAGGTGGGCATCATGCATGACACAAGAAAGACACTGGCTACCCTGCTGCTATTTGCGACACTCGGTTTCGGCTCGCTGGCACATGCCGAGCGCATCAGTACCGTCACCATGTCGCAAGCGCAACAGGATATTCGCGCACGCATTCAATATGGTTTGGAGCAAGGGCTGATCACGCCGGATGAGGCCCGCCGTTTCTATCAGCGTGAACGGAATATTCAGACTCGTGAAATGCGCTATCGCTACGATATGGATGCTTCGCCCCGTGAGCGCGATGATCTCTGGCGCGATATCGACCGCATGCGGATGGATGTAGATCGAAAACTGGAGCGCGGCTATGCCGCACCGGCTGGTCCGGATAGGAATACGATGCGCCTCGACCAGCGGCAAACACAACTGAATGATCGAATCAACCAGTCACTGGCACGCGGCGTCATCAACCGTGGCGAAGCCGGCTATCTGCAGCAACGACTGGATCATATCGGTCGCCGCGAAGCGCAATTGGCTGCCAGCGGCACTTTGTATGCGGACGAACGTGAACGCCTGCATCGCGATCTCGATGAACTGCAATGGGAAATCGACAGACTGTTACAGGGACGACAACCCTATCCTTGAGAAGAAATACCGCAGGTATCACCAGATCGCTCTGCGCATGGAATATGCACGTGATAACAACGTATGCGTTTAACTGATATGACAGCCGATAACGGCTCTATTCATTTCTGACTATTCGCTGTAAGGCCCACAGCATGGGCATGGCCCGCTGCCATGGGGCGCACGTCGCTCTTCCAAGGACACATAACGCATCTGTTCGGTATCAGGCGTTGTGCCCTTTTCTTCCTCCACGATCTTTCCAAGATCATCGGAATTTTTCTGGATATCGTTATTCGGGTTCATTCCGCTCTTTCAGTTGGATAGGGCAACGATCGGCTGCAGTAACGCCATGGTCCGTGCAGTCGCGCCGCCATGCTGACGTGCAAAACGCTGCGCGTTGTCGCCCATCTCGGCACGCAATTGCGCATCGCACAGGATACGCGATGCCTCGCGCATCATCGCAGGCGCATCGGCAACACGCAACGCAGCACCTGATGCGATCGCGTTATCGACCGCATCGGCAAAATTGAAGGTATGCGGCCCAACCAGCACCGGCTTGCCGACCGCGCAGGCTTCGATCAGATTGTGCCCGCCCAGCGGCAACAGATTGCCGCATACACAGGCAAGATCGGCTGCGGCGTAATAGGCAAACATCTCACCCATCGAATCGCCGAGAAATATCTGTACATCAGACGGCACGTTGGCGTCGCCAGATTCCGAACGCCGCATCAGCGACAAACCGCGTGAGCGAACCAGCGCTGCTACTTCATTGAATCGTTGCGGATGGCGCGGCACCAGCACCAGCAGCACATTCGGCACCTGCAATTCCGTCCATGCATCAAGCAGCATGGCTTCTTCGCCATCACGTGTATTGGCGCAGACCAGAACAGGTCGTGTGCCGAACCGCTCACGCAAGATCGCACCACGCATGAGCATGGACTCGGGCGGCACGATGTCGAATTTGATACTGCCCGTCACATGTACATTCGTCGCACCTAATTGGCGAATGCGTTGCGCATCGCTTTCCGTCTGTGCGGCAACCAGTGTCATGGCTTTCGCCGCTTCGACAAACAACGAAGGAAAGCGCAAAGCCTTGCGCAAGGAACGTTCAGACAAACGTGCATTGGCAAGTGCAACCGGTACACCATGGCGACGACATTGCTGCATCAGATTCGGCCAGACTTCCGTCTCCATCAGCACGCACAAGCACGGATGAAACCGCTTCAGGAAACGACTGGTCATGAAATTGGTGTCATACGGCAAATAGGCCTGTACGACACGCGGCTGGGCCGCGAACAATTCGCGCCCCGTCGCACGACCGGTTGGTGTCATGTGTGTCAGCAGGACGACATGTTCCGGAAAATCTGTAAGCAGGGCTTCCACTAGCGGCTGCGCTGCGCGTGTTTCGCCCACGGATACGGCATGGACCCACAGCACCTTGGCATCGCGCGCAAGTGACGTGTTGGCATAACAGCCAAGACGTTCGGCGATGTGCTGACGATAGCCTGGCTCCTTGCGGCCGCGCACCCACAAACGCAATAACACCAGTGGCAGCGCCAGCCACCAAGCCAGCGAATAGATCAGACGCATGGGAAGAGGAAAGAAAGATAAGGAAAAATCTGCATCAGCCGTATTATGCCGTAGACACATTGGCACGCGGATGCAGAGCGCGCCGATGACAGCCCGGATCACAAAAAAGCATGGCAGTCCGCCTTGCGACGAACTGCCATGCTGGACAGCCTTGAATCAGATGATTTGTAGATCAGTACGGCATCACGGCATCCGGTTTGGCTTGGGTAATCACCCGCTTGAATTCTCCCTGAATGCGCGCCAGCGCCTCAGCAGACTCTGCCTCGAAACGCATGACGATGACCGGCGTGGTATTCGAGGAACGCGCCAGACCGAAGCCATCCGGATACTCGACACGCAAACCATCAATAGCGATGATCTGATCGGCACCAGGGAATTTCGCCTCAGCCTGCAACTTCGCGATCAGCGGGAAACTTTCGCCCTCCTCAAGCTTGAGTTGCAGTTCCGGTGTGCTGGTCGATTGCGGCAGCGCATTCAGCACGGCAGACGGATCCTTTTCACGGCTCAGCAGCTCCAGCATGCGTGCACCGGCATACATGCCGTCATCAAAGCCATACCAGCGATCCTTGAAGAATACATGGCCGCTCATCTCGCCACCGAGCGGGGCGCCGGTTTCACGCATCTTGGCCTTGACCAGCGAATGACCAGTTTTCCACATCAGCGGCTCGCCACCGTTTGCACTAATCCAAGGTGCCAGATGACGCGTGCATTTGACGTCGTACAGAATTTGCCCACCTGCATGACGCGTCAGCACATCCTTGGCAAACAGCATCAACTGCCGATCAGGGTAGATGATCTGTCCATCTTTGGTCACCAGTCCAAGACGATCACCGTCGCCATCGAAAGCGAGACCGATTTCAGCATCGGTTTCCTGCAAAGCGCGAATCACGTCCTGCAGATTTTCAGGATGTGCCGGATCGGGGTGGTGATTCGGGAAATTGCCATCGACTTCGCAGAACAGCTCGATCACTTCGCAACCAAGCGCGCGATACAGATCGCCCGCGAAGGCACCGGCTACGCCGTTGCCGCAATCGACAACGATCTTCATCGGACGTGCGAGTCTGGTGTCATCTACGATACGCTTCTGATAAGCCGCAGCGATGTCATGCGTACGATACGTGCCGGCACCGTCCTTGAACTTGCCATCGACGATGGTCTTATACAAAGCCTGAATTGTATCGCCATAGATTGCTTCGCCGGCGAGCACCATTTTGAAGCCGTTGTAATCGGGAGGATTGTGGCTGCCCGTGACCATGATGCCGGATTGCGTATCCAGCATATGCGTCGCGAAATACAGCATCGGAGTAGCGACAACCCCGAGGTCGATCACATCGACACCGACTGATTGCAAACCCTCCGCCAGCGCCTTTGCCAATTCCGGCCCCGACAAGCGGCCATCGCGACCGATGACAACCGTCTTTTCGCCCTTGGCAAGTGCCGCAGCGCCGAAAGCACGCCCGATGTCGCGTGCGATACCGGCATCCAGCGTCTTGCCAATAATGCCGCGAATGTCATAAGCCTTGAAAATTCCCTGCGTAAGCGTCGCCATGTTTAATCACTATCCTGTAAAAGTGTCATTACACCCCAAGTGAATCCAGCGAATTGCCGCCTGCCAGCCAGTCTTTGACCCATTGCGGCTGACGGCCGCGACCGGTCCATTGCAGCGATGCATCCTTGGGATGACGATAGCGCACGGCGACAGGCTTTCTTGGTTTGGCGGATTTTCCTGCTTTGGAAGAAACGCTCAACAGCTCATCCAGCGGCACACCAACACTTTGCGCAATCGCCAGAATCTGTTCGCGCGCACGTACCACTTCCTGCTTTTGGCGCTGCTTTACTTCCTGTTTGATCTTTTCCTGCAAATCCGACAATTCAGCCAGCGACAATCCGGACAAATCCATTAGGGTCTCCAATTCAACGATATTTAAATTAAAAAATGGGAAATACAACAGCACGAAATACTTTACCAGTTTTCAGATATTTTCTGCCGCTCCCTAATTTAAATATCACGAAGGTTCATCAAATCAATTTGCGGCCTATTTTTATTTGGCAGCCCAATGATTTTCATTGATGAATCGTGAATCAGACAGCCATAGATAAAAAATAGTTTCATTAATTACAATAAATTATTCTTTATTTGAAGAGCACTAGCAAAGACAAAGGGCATGTCTGCACTTTCTTCATAGCACTTGCTTTATCAAAACGCCCATCCCAAATTCATTCATGAATTCTTAAAAATGAATCGAAATTAAACTTCATATTTCTTCCGTATTTCCTCGACCTGATTTATTCAGGATTTTGCCGTGGCGAATAAATACCGCTTTGAATAATTCAGCTTCCCAACCTCTCTATTTTTCAATCGACTCGCGTTGTTTCTGCAACAGACAGACATTCCCCTTACAATCTTCAACAATGGTTTTTATCCGGAAGCATCAAGAAATTCGAAAAACGCCCTGACCGTGCAACTTGCCACCAACGAAACATGTAGAAAATGCTTGAATATGGCGAGATGCAAGGACGTCAGCAGAAGCGTTTTCTCAACGGCTCTTATTTAAACAATGACAACTTATGCAATTGGCGACCTGCAAGGGTGCCACGGACAATTACGCTGCCTGCTGGAGAGAATCGATGCGCAATCACCCGATGCGCGATTAATCTTCGTTGGAGATATCGTCAATCGCGGCCCGGCATCGCTGGCAACACTGCGGCAAGTGCGCGCACTGGGTACACGAGCACGCATGGTGCTCGGCAATCACGATCTCAATCTGCTGGCTGTGGCATGCGGCCTGCGCACACCACACGCCAGCGATACGCTCGACGATATCCTGCAAGCCGAAGACCGCGATGAACTCGTGGACTGGCTGCGCCATCAACCGCTGGCTTTTGCAGAAGACGATTTTCTGTTCGTGCATGCCGGTGTACTGCCGCAATGGACGAGTACACAGACCTTGTCTCTGGCACGTGAGGTAGAAACTGCATTGCAAAGCGACGATTGGGTCACGTTTCTGCGCACCATGTACGGCAACGCGCCGGCTGCCTGGGACGACAATTTGCAAGGCACTGATCGCTTGCGGATCATCGTCAATGCATTGACGCGTATTCGTTTCTGCCATAACGATGGCGCAATGGATTTAAAAACGTCGGAAGGTGTCGGCAATGCGCCGGATGGTTTGACGCCTTGGTTCGATATGCCCGAGCGTCGCAGCAGCGATACCACCATCGTATTCGGCCACTGGTCCACTCTGGGACTGGTCATGCGCCCCAACCTGATCGCACTAGATACCGGCTGCGTATGGGGCGGCAAGCTGACTGCCGTCAATCTGCAAGACCGCTCGGTCATCCAGGTCGATTGCCCGCAGCATCAGCAACCGGGCAAACGCTAGGAATGGCACGCAATTTCTGACAAGCTGGCGATGCTGTCGTGGCGCGCATTAACTGCAGCCACTCACTACAGTTTTTGCTATGCGTGGGAATGCGCTGCGCTCTCTGCCTGCAGCGCAGCGGCAATCGCCGCATGTGCTTGCGCCGACAATGCACGGCGATCAAGTCCGTTGCTGTCGATGAGCGGCAGTTCGGTCAATTCTGCATGCATGCCGCGCGCCTTGAGGATCAGCATCATGCTGTCGATGAAGGTGGTATCGCCGATGAAATTGGCCGGCTCGCTAAGATTGCCTTGCGCATCGAGATAGCGCACGGCATAGGGTTTGACCGGCACACCGGCTGAAATCGCTGCCTCGAAAAGATTGGAATGAAACGGCAGCAGATTGCCTTGCGCTGCGGTGGTGCCTTCCGGGAAGAAGGCAATCCGCTGATCACGCAAAATACCCGTCACCAGACCTTCCTGTACACGTCGCGTTTCACGCCGTTTGCCGCGCGCGATGAAAATCGTACCGGCTTGCTCGCATAACCAACCCAACAAGGGCCAGTTACGAATATCCGCCTTGGCGACGAAATGACAAGGCTGCAAGGAATTGATGACGAAAATATCTAGCCAGGAAACGTGATTGGCAACGATGAGCGCACGTTGCGTGGAAGGCGTGGCACCAATCAGCTTCACCTCGACGCATACACGCAAGATACGCAGCAAAGCAGCAGACCAGTTGCGAACAAGGCTTTCCTTTCGCTGCGTACTCGCAAAGGGAAAGATCACCGCACATGTCGCCAACCCCTGCAGCAGATGCAGAATCACGCGTAGAAACGGCCACGCCATCATGCGCGGCCGCCCAAACAACGCGATGCCATTACCAACATCACCTTAATCAGCGCTGAAAGGCAATGTGCCCGGCAACGATGGTCGTCTTCACTTGCCCGGCCAGTTCATATCCCAGGAAAGGCGTGTGCTTACCCTGACTGGCGAGTGCGGCAGGCGCAACCTGCCAGCGTACTGCCGGATCGAACACGCACAAGTCGGCGACGCTGCCCACGGCAAGTTGTCCGGCCGACAGACCGACGATGCGCGCCGCATCGCTGGTAACCTTGGCCACTGCACGTGAAACGGCATGCTTGGGCTCGTCACTCTCTTCGGCCCATTTGAGCGCCAGCGACAACAGCAGTTCGAGACCTGTTGCACCGGGCGATGCCTCGCCGAACGGCAGCAGCTTTTCATCGTCATCGACCGGAGTGTGATCGGAACAGATCGCATCAATGGTACCGTCGAGCAGCGCGGCACGGATCGCATCGCGATCGCGCTGACCGCGCAAGGGCGGTGTCAGACGGGCATTCGCATCGAAGAACCCGATATCCATTTCCGTCATATGCACGTGGTGTGCGCCGACATCGCAGGTGATCGGCAAACCTTCTTTCTTTGCCGCGCGTACCAGTTCAAGACCGGCGGCAGACGACATGCGGCACAGATGCACGCGCGCACCCGTCACGCGCACCAGTTCCAGAATAGTGTGCAAGGCAACCGTTTCTGCCATCACCGGCACACCCGACAGACCGAGGCGCGAAGCAACCGGACCGCTGTGAGCAACACCGCTACGCCCGAGATGCGGGTCCTGCGGACGCAGCCAGACGGTGTAATCGAAGGTCTTCGCATATTGCAGGGCGCGTAACAGTACCGTGGTATCGAGGATGGGCTGATCGGCTTGTGAAAAACCGATGCAACCGGCGTCGGTCAGTTCGGCCATTTCAGTCAGCGCCTTGCCTTCCAGCTTCATCGTCAATGCACCGAGCGGATAAACGTGTGCCTGATTCAGCAAGCGTGCACGATGCTTGAGCATTTCAACCAGGCCCGGTTCATCGAGGACCGGATCGGTATCGGGCGGACAGACCAGGCTGGTCACCCCACCCTGCATTGCCGCCTGCATTTCCGATTCCAGTGTGGCCTTGTGCTCGTAGCCGGGTTCGCGCAAACGCGCACTCAGATCGACCAGCCCCGGCACCACCGTCAGACCTGTCGCATCGATGACCTTGCTGGCGACGAATCCTTCCGGTGCCGCACCGATGCCGGCAATCTTGCCAGCCGCGATAAAGACATCCTGCTTGCTATCGATGCCGTTTGCCGGATCGATCAGATGACCATTCTTGATATGGATCTTCATCGTTTAATTTCCTGCCAAAATACTCATGACTGCCATGCGCACCGCAATTCCGAATGTCACCTGCGGCAGAATCACCGCCTGTGCGCCATCGGCCACGGCCGATTCGATCTCGACGCCGCGATTCATCGGCCCCGGATGCATGACGATGGCATCGGGCTTGGCCAGCGCCAGCCGCTCGGTCGTCAAGCCATAGCTCTTGAAGAATTCCTGGGCCGACGGCAGCAAGGCGCCGCTCATGCGCTCGTTTTGCAGACGCAACATGATGATGACGTCTACATCCTTCAAACCCTTGTTAATATCGGTGAACACGCGCACGCCGAGTTGTTCCAGACCGCTAGGCAGCAAGGTGCGTGGGCCGATGGCGCGCACTTCCGGCACACCCAGCGTGGTCAACGCATGAATGTCGGAGCGCGCCACACGGCTGTGCAGAATATCGCCAACGATGGCGACCTTGAGATTGGTGAAATCCTTCTTGTAGTGACGGATCGTATACATGTCCAGCA
>NZ_CAJYMD010000074.1 GCF_913776015.1 uncultured Oxalicibacterium sp.
GAATTTGCAAGTGCTGCCGATGCCGCTCAAGTGATCATCAAGGATGCGTCGGGCAACGTCGTGCATACGGTTGATCTCGGTAAGCAGGAAGCTGGCGCCATACCGCTGCTTTGGGACGGTACAACCACAGATGGCACCAAGGCGGCTGATGGCACCTATACCTTTGAAGTCAAGGCCACGTTGGCTGGTAGCGCCGTAGCAACGACGCCGCTGCAGTTTGGTGTCGTGACCGCTGTGACGACCAATAGCGACGGTGCCAAGGTCAGCGTGCCCGGCCTCGGGTCGCTCGATGTTTCGAAGATTCGCCAGGTTCTTTAATAGCGCGCACTTAACCCAGGAGAAATACAATGAGTTTCCAACAAGGTTTGAGCGGTTTGAGTGCCGCTTCGCAAAGTCTTGAAGCCATCGGTCACAACGTCGCCAACGCGAATACGGCGGGTTTCAAACAGTCACAGGTCCAGTTCTCGGACATCTATGCCGGCACGTTGACGGGTTCTGGCGGTAACCAGATCGGCATCGGTACGCAGGTCGCACGCGTGGCGCAGCTCTTTAGCCAAGGCAATATCAGCAAATCCGAAAATCCGCTGGATATGGCGATCAGCGGTAATGGCTTTTTCCGTATGAGCAATAACGGTGCGATCACCTATTCGCGTAATGGTCAGTTCACCTTGAGCAAGGAAGGCTATATTGAAAATGCTGCAGGTGCGCGTTTGACAGGCTATCCAGCCGATGCAAACGGTGTGGTAGCAGTCGGCGCGCCAGCAGAACTGGTGATCAATAAAGCCGATCTGGCACCTACCGCAAGCAGCACCTACGATCTCAAACTGACGCTGGATTCGCGCAAGGGAACACTGGTTGCGGCAGATTTCAATCCGACGGATGCGACGACGTTCAGTGATTCGACTTCGGCCCCCGTTTTCGACAGTTTGGGTAACGTCCACACCTTGCGCACGTTCTATGTGAAGACGGCTGCCAATGAATGGGCAGTGTTTGCGACGAACGATGGCGTACAGGCATCCAGTGCAACAACGCCTGCACCGACTCCAGCAGATGGCCGAATCGGAACGCTGACTTTCAACAACGCCGGTGTATTGACCACTACGCCGACCACAATGACGGTTGAGATGAACGTCACAACGGGTGGTGCGACACCTTACACAATCACCATCGATAACGTGGGGACGCAACAGTTTGCGCAGGATTTCGGTGTCAGCAAGCAATTGCCGAATGGTTATGCTGCCGGCACGCTCGTCGATTTCAGTGTGTCGACCAACGGTGAAATCGTCGGACGCTACTCGAACGGACAAACCAATTTGCTGGGTCAGGTGATCCTTGCCAACTTTGCCAATCCCAACGGTTTGCAAAATCGCGGTGACAATCAGTGGGTGGAAACAGCCGAGTCCGGCGTTCCCATGGTCAGTACGCCGGGCAGCAGCGGATTGGGTGCCGTGCAGTCGTCGCGTGTAGAGGATTCGAACGTCGATCTGACGGCCGAGCTGGTCAACATGATTACGGCGCAACGCTACTACCAAGCCAATGCCCAGACCATCAAGACGCAGGATCAGATTCTGCAGACGCTGGTGAACCTCCGTTAATGGCCACGCAAGCCAAATGATGTACGGATTGCCCGGTTGATCGCTTGTCGCGCGACCGGGCATCAGGAGAAAAAAGATGGATCGTCTGATTTATACCGCCATGTCGGGGGCCAAGCAGATTCTCGAACAGCAGGCGACGACTTCCAACAATCTGGCCAATGTTTCAACGAACGGTTTTCGTGCACAGCTCGATACCTTTCGTGCCGTGCCCGTCGTCGGTGCCAATATGCCAACGCGGACGTATGTGGTCGATTCGACTGTTGGCACTGATTTTCGCGCCGGCGCGATCCAGCAAACTGGGCGTAATCTCGATGTCGCGATCCAGGGAAAAGGCTGGATTACCGTCGAGCGCGCCGATGGGTCGGAAGGCTATACGCGTGCCGGCAATTTGAAGATCAATGAAAACGGTGTTTTGCAGACGGAAAGCGGCCTCAATGTCCTGAGTGATGCCGGACCGATCACCATTCCTCCCGACACACGTTTCACGATTGCCAAGGACGGCACGATTTCTACGGTGCAAGCTGGATCGGTTCCGGGGGCAACGATCCAGTTGGCTCGTATGAAACTGGTCAACCCCGACGAGGGCAATCTCGTGCGCGGCTCCGAGGGGTTGTTCGTGACGAAGGATGGTCAGCCAGCCGAGCCAGATGCCAATGTCGCAGTTCTGAGTGGCGCGGTTGAAAGCAGCAACGTGAATGTGGTTGATGCGATGGTGAACATGATCAGCTTGTCGCGGCAGTTTGAAGTCCACATGAATATGCTCAAGCATGCCGAGAGTAACGCGGCAAAAGCCACTGAGTTCCTCTCTTTGAGTTGACGTACACACAGGCAAAATGAGACGGGTTGAAAAAGTTGTCTGCACTTTGCCGAAACGGAGAATGAAATGATTCGCTCACTATGGATTTCCAAGACTGGTCTGGATGCGCAGCAAACGCAGATGGACGTCATCTCCAATAACCTGGCAAACGTCAGTACGACTGGTTTCAAGCGCTCACGCGCTGTTTTTGAAGATCTGCTGTATCAGACGATGCGCCAGCCTGGCGCGGCGTCGTCGCAACAGACCGAACTGCCCACGGGCTTGCAATTGGGTACCGGTGTACAGCCGGTGGCAACAGAGCGCATTCACACGCAGGGTAATCTGCAAAAAACGGACGATGCACGCGATGTGGCAATCCGTGGTGATGGTTTTTTCCAGGTGTCGATGCCGGATGGCACGTTGGCCTATACGCGCGATGGTTCGTTCAAGACCAACAGCCAGGGCCAGATGACGACTTCCAGCGGCTATTTGCTCGAACCTGCCATCGTGATTCCGGAGAACGCCACCAGCCTCAGCATTTCGCGCGACGGTATTGTCAGCGTGACGACCGCCGGGAGTACCGCAAGTGTGCAGATCGGCGCGATGCAGCTGGCCACCTTTATCAATCCAGGTGGTCTGGAAAGTCGCGGCGAGAATCTGTACGTTGAAACGACCGCTTCTGGCACGCCGATCACCAACGTGCCAGGCTCCAACGGCGCAGGCTTATTGCAACAGAATTACGTCGAAACATCGAACGTGAACGTGGTCGAGGAACTGGTCAACATGATCCAAACGCAGCGCGCCTACGAGATCAATAGCAAAGCGATCACGACGTCGGATCAAATGCTGCAGCGCCTGACGCAGATTTGATCGCTAATCGGATACTAGGAAATCGACATGAAAACGTTTTCGCTGGCAGCCATGCTCGCTGCAACGCTTCTCGCGGGCTGTGGCACGCTTCCCGAAACCGTCGTGCAGACGCCACTCACTGCGCGTCCTCAGGCGGCAACGGCAATGGCACCGCCGGCAAACGGCGCGATTTTCCAGAACGCGACATATCGTCCGATTTTCGAAGACCGTCGCGCGCGTCTGGTAGGCGATACGATCACGATCGTCATTAATGAAAACAGCAGTGCAGGCAAGAATGCTGGCAGCTCGGGTAGCAAAACCGGCAGTGTCGCCGCCGCTGCGCCGAATCTGTTCGGTCTGTTTGGTGGCGTGACGGACAATCTTTCCGCCACCGCATCGACATCGAGCAAATTCGAAGACAAGGGGGCGGTGACCTCGAGTAATAACTTTGCGAGTACGTTGACCGTCACCGTCATCGAAGTGCTGCAAAACGGGAATCTGCTGGTGGCTGGCGAAAAG
This sequence comes from uncultured Oxalicibacterium sp., assembly GCF_913776015.1. GTDB lineage: Bacteria > Pseudomonadota > Gammaproteobacteria > Burkholderiales > Burkholderiaceae_D > Oxalicibacterium. The sequence goes on from NZ_CAJYMD010000074.1 coordinate 3,760, forward strand.
CAGGTATCACTCGACAAAGGTGCCGAATTTATCCGCTTCTCCGGAGTCGTCAATCCGAACACGGTGTCGGGTAACAACATTGTTTCCTCGACCAACGTGGCGGATGCACGCATCGAATATCGTACAAACAGCCGCATTGATGCTGCGGCCGTCATGGGCATGCTCACGCGTTTCTTCCTGAGTGTTGTACCGCTCTGATCGTGCCGTGCCAAAGGATCTGAACATGCAAGTTTTTTCTCGTTCCACACTCATGCGTGCCTTGGGCGCTTGCGCATGTGTTATCTCTCTTGCCTTTCCACTGACGGTCGCTCATGCGCAGCGTTTGCTCGATTTGGCCTCTGTACAAGGCGTGCGGGAAAACCAGTTGATTGGTTATGGTCTGGTCGTCGGTCTCGATGGCAGCGGTGATCAGACAACGCAAACGCCGTTTACCGTGCAAAGCGTGGTCAGCATGCTCAAGCAGATGGGCGTGAATCTGCCGGCCGGAACCAATTTGCAATTGAAAAACGTTGCCGCTGTGATGGTCACAACCTCGTTGCCAGCGTTTGCCCAGCCAGGTCAGACATTGGATATCACGGTGTCATCGATGGGTAATGCCAAGAGCCTGCGTGGCGGGACGCTGCTGATGACACCGCTCAAAGGTGCGGATGGTCAGATTTACGGCATGGCTCAGGGGAATGTGGTGGTCGGTGGTGCCGGTGCCGCTGCAAATGGCAGCAAGGCACAGGTGAACCATTTGAGCGTGGGACGTATTTCTGCCGGTGCTACGGTAGAACGTGCGGTACCAACGATGCTGGGGCAGGGCGACATGATTTTCCTTGAATTGAAGGAAAGCAGCTTCTCCAATGCCAGCCGTGTCGTGGATGCCGTCAATGCACGCTTTGGTCCTGGTACCGCATCGGCCCAGGACGGTCGTGTGATCCGCGTTCAGGCACCGCAAGCGAATGATTCTCGCGTGGCTTTTCTGGGGGCGCTGGAGAGTATCAACGTCACACCTGCACAAGTTGCGGCCAAGGTCATCATGAATGCGCGTACCGGCTCCGTGGTCATGAATCAGGCCGTCACGCTGGATGCGTGTGCAGTCTCGCACGGCAATCTGTCCGTCGTGATTAACACGCAACCCGTGATCAGCCAGCCAGCGCCATTCTCTGGCGGGCAGACTGTAGTTGCACAGCAATCGCAAATTGAGATCAACAAGGATCCGGGCAAGGTCATCCTGTTGAAAAATTCCGCCTCTCTGGCCGATGTCGTCAAGGCACTCAATTCGATTGGTGCGACGCCACAGGATTTGCTGGCGATTCTGCAGGCCATGAAGGCAGCAGGCTCGTTGCGTGCCGAGCTGGAAATCATCTAAACATTCATTCATGCCGACGCGAACTGCATCATGATCACGCCGACCGATACCACTGCCAGCCTAGCGATCGATACCAAGAGTATCGAGTCGCTCAAGCAATCCGCGAAGCAGAATTCACCGGAATCGCTGAAGGCTGCCGCGCAGCAGTTCGAGGCGTTATTTGTCAACATGATGCTCAAGAGCATGCGTGATGCAACGCCGCAGGAAGGGCTATTCGATAGTCAGCAAACCAAGATGTACACCTCGATGCTGGATCAGCAACTTGGGCAAACCATGGCGAGCCGCGGTATCGGTCTGGCAGACGTATTGATTCGCCAACTCTCGACCAATCAGGCAAGTGATGATGGTACGAACGGTAGTGGCGGTGTACAGACCAGCCTGACCGAAACACTCAAGACCGACCTGTTGCAATCAATGGCGCCAGGCACCGTCAAGGCTTCGCCACGGACGACGCAAGAGGCTGGCGACGCAATCACCAGCAGCAAGAACAAACCGGCGCACGTCCAGGCATTCCAGGACAAGCTCGAATCGCACGCACGGGAGGCCGAGCAATCGACCGGCATTCCTGCCAAGTTCATGTTGGGTCAAGCGGCATTGGAAAGTGGCTGGGGCAAGCGCATGATCCGTACGACCGATGGTACGAACAGCCATAACCTCTTTGGTATCAAGGCGACTGCCAACTGGAAGGGCAAAACGGTTGACGCCGTCACGACCGAATACGTTGATGGCGTTGCACAAAAACGTATCGAGAAATTTCGGGCATATGATTCTTATGCGGACTCGTTCCGAGATTACGCCAATCTACTGCGTAACAATCCTCGTTATGAAAAAGTTATCGCCAATGCGAGCGATGTACAGGGATTTGCCAAGGGTCTTCAGCGCGCCGGTTACGCCACGGATCCAAATTACGCTGCAAAGTTGACCAGTATCATCAACAAGCATTTTTCCAGTTAACGGTTGATGGCGTTTTCGCTCAAGTTTCGCTGTGCGTTGCCGTTGTAACCGTTAACTCCTCAAAAAATCCATCATGGCTAACATCCTTAGCATTGCGAAAACCGGACTGAACGCTGCTCAAGTCGGCATGGCGACGACGGCGCACAATATTGCCAATCAAGCCACGCCAGGGTACAGCCGCCAGATTGTGATCCAGACAGCGCTAAGCGATATGTCGGAAGGCGGCGGCTACGCCGGTATCGGCACATCGGTACAAGGCATTCAGCGTGTCTACAATAGCTTTCTGGCAACGCAGGCAATTGCCGCTCAGTCGTCTGCCGGGCAGTTGACCAGCTATTACAACCAACTCGGCAAGGTCAACAACATGGTGGCTGACGAGACGTCCGGTCTCGCGCCCGTATTGCAAACTTTCTTCTCGAGCGTACAGGATCTGGTCAACAATCCGGGCTTGCCCGCTTCACGCCAAGCACTGCTTTCCGGCGGTGAGTCGCTGGCAGCACGCTTCAAGAGTCTCGATGGTCAGTTGCAGACGATGCGCGACGGCGTCAATGCAGAAATCACGGCATCCGTTACTAACATCAATTCCTATGCGGAACAGATTGCCAAACTGAATCAGGCGATTGCCAAGGCGCAGGGGACGACCGGATCGCAGCCTAACGACATGCTGGATCAACGTGATCTGCTGGTGTCCAAGCTGGCACAGGAGACCAAGGTTACAGTCGTCAAGCAGGAAACCGGTTATGGCATTTTCATCGGTAACGGCCAGCCGCTGGTAATCGGCCCGGAAGCACAGCAGTTGTCGGTGGTGTCGTCCTCGACGGATTCGGGACGACTGCAGGTGGGTTACACGCTTAATGGCACCGTATTGACGATTCCGGAAAGTTCGATGGTCGGCGGTAATCTCGGCGGTCTTTTCGAGTATCGTGCCAATTCGCTCGACCAGATTCAGAATGCGCTTGGCCGTATTGCGATCGGTCTGGCCACAACATTCAACGCGCAGCATCGTTTGGGGCAGGATCAGAGCGGCGCGATGGGCACGGATTTCTTTAATGTCGCCTCGCCACAAATCAATGCCGGTAACAATTCGGCCGGCGCGAATATTAGCGCTGCATTTTCCGATGTCAACGCGTTGACGACCAACGATTACAAACTGTCCTACGACGGCACCAATTATCGTGTCGTGCAAATGCCTGACGGTGTGGCAATTCACTCATCTTCGACCTTCCCAACCGGCGTGATCCCGGGAGTAACGCTGACGGAAACGGGCGCGATGGCTGCGGGCGATGAATTCCTGATTCGTCCTACGGCAAGCGGCGCGTCGGAATTCAGTGTGCTGCTGAAAGACGTGCGGCAGATTGCCGCAGCGGCGCCCATCGTGACAGCCGCTACAACCGGAAATGCCGGGACGGGCAGCATCAGTCAGGGTGCGGTGAATTCGGCGTATACGTCGGCAACCGTAACGCCAGGCGTCACACTGACGTACAACGCCGGAACACCTGCAACCCTCAGTGGTTTTCCATCGACTTTGCCGGTCACGGTGACTGCTAATGGCACGACCACGACTTACCCGGCAGGCACCGCAGTACCTTACACGGCCGACGCACAAATTTCGTTTGGCGGTGTGGATATACAGATTTCGGGTCAGCCGACCAGTGGCGATACCTTCACCATTGGTGCCAACGTCAGCGGTAGCGCCGGTGACAACCGCAACATGTTGCTGCTGGGTGCCTTGCAAACAAAAAATGTATTGCAGGGTGGGACCGCAAGTTTTAACAGTGCTTACGGCCAGATCGTCAGCTTGGTAGGTAACAAAACGCGTGAATTGAAGGTGAACAGCGAAGCCGAATCCGGCTTGCTCCAACAGATTCAGAATGCGCAGCAGTCGGAATCCGGCGTTAACCTCGATGAGGAAGCCACCAACTTGCTGCGTTATCAACAAGCCTATCAGGCTGCCGGCAAGGTCATGCAGGCCGTCAGTGATATGTTTGACACCCTGATTGCTCTCGGCGGCCGATAAGGAAAACCATCATGCGTATCAGCACCAACATGCTTTATGAGATGGGCGGCGGCAAGGTTTCGGACCTGCAGGCAGCCTTGATCAAGACGCAGCAGCAAATTTCGACCAACCGCCGTGTATTGACGCCGGCGGATGATCCAATTGCGGCGGCATCGATCATCAATCTGTCGCAGTCGATGGCAATGAACGATCAGTTCGCGACCAATCGTTCCAGTGCCAAGAGCACCTTGTCTGAGCAAGACAGCATCCTCAACAGCATATCGACGCTCCTGCAATCGGTAAAAACGGCGGTAGTCGGTGCGGGCAACGCTTCGATGAACGATGAACAGCGCAAGCAATATCTGGCGCAGCTCAACAGCAATTACGAAGAACTGCTTGGCTTGGCAAATACGCGCGATGCCAAGGGCGATTATATTTTCGGTGGTTTTAATACCGATAACGTGCCGTTCACCAAAACGTCAACCGGAGCAAACTACAACGGCGATCAGGGACAGCGCGCAATGCAGGTATCGGCTTCGCGCCAGATCGCGACCAGCGATTCCGGCACACGGATTTTCGAGAGTACGTTGACGGGGAATGGCAGTTTTACTACGTCGGCCGGTGCAGCAAATGCCGGTACCGGGGTAATCGATATCGGTTCTGTCACCAACCTGACGCAACTGAATGGCGCGACCTATACCGTGACCTTCAGCGTAGATGCCACGACAGGCGACAGAACGTATCTCATCAATGAAGTGCCGGCACCGGCGACACCGCATACCGCACAGCCATACACCAGTGATCAGCCGATCGAAGTGAACGGCATGCAGTTCACAATCAAAGGTGAGCCTGCCGATGGCGATACCTTTAAGGTAGAACCAAGCAAAAGCCAGAGTATCTTCACGACGCTCAAGGATTTGATTTCGGCGATTTCGCAGCCGGGAACGGGCGGCGTCAATCAGGCCAAACTGAACAATGCTCTTTCCGCGATCAACAATCATATCGATCGCACGCTCGATACAGTCGCGACGGTGCGTAGCGGTGTGGGTTCGCGTCTGAACGAAATCGAAAGCTTGGATAGCACGGGCGATGACTTGAATGTTCAATACACGGCCACCATGGCGGATCTGCGTGATATCGATTTGGTGGCGGCATATTCGCTCTTCACGCAGCAGCAATACACTTTGCAGGCCGCGCAACAAAGCTTTGTCAAGCTGACTGGCCTATCGTTATTTAATTACATCTGACCCTGAGCAACACGAAATAAAGCGCCCGCGATATTCCCGGGCGCTTTTTCTTTTCTCGAAGATCAATTGAGCGGTGCAAATGCCGTGGTGATGCGCGACATCGCCGTAATGCCTTCCTGTAGCAGATTGATGACGGGATGCATCAAATAAGGCAGTACGGCGGCGATCATGAGGAAGCCGACGCCAATTGTGATCGGGAAGCCGATGCCAAAAATATTCAGTTGCGGGGCCGCACGGGTGAGAATACCGAGTGCCGTGTTGGTGATGAGTAGGGCAGCCACGATCGGCAGCGACAACTGCACGCCCGCACTGAAAATTCGTCCGCCCCAACTAGCGACCTGATAGAAGCCATTGTTTGAAAAGACGCTGCTGGAGATCGGTAGCAGTTCGAAGCTTTGCGCGAGGGTCGACAGCACAACCAGGTGCAGGTTCGTTGCCAGATAAATCATCATTGTCAGCAAGGCGAGAAACTGGCTGATGGCTGAGGAACGAGCGCGGGTTTGCGGATCGAAGAAACTGGCGAAACCAAGGCCCATCGTCATGCCTGTGATTTCGCCGGCCATTTCGACACCGGCGAAGACAATGCGCATCGCAAAGCCCATCGCCAGACCGATCACCAGTTGTTGCAGCAGAATAATCAGGCCTTGCCATGACATCGGATCGAGCGCCGGTATCTCAGGCACCGTCGGTGCAATCACAAGTGCGAGCAAAATTCCCAGTCCCAGCTTGACGCGTGCCGGTACGCTGACATTGCCAAACAAGGGGGCGACGGCGATCAGGCCGAGAATACGCGTCAATGGCCATATGAACGAGGCAATCCACGTTTGCAGTTCGGCACTGGTGACGGAAAGCATGTGCGCTCAGGCGAGGGGAACGACAGCGAGCAAGGGCATCAACTGACGAACAGGGGAATATTGGTAAACATCTGGCGCATGTAGTCCAGCATGATTGACAGCATCCACGGGCCGGCAATCACCAACGCAACCAAGACACCGACCAGCTTGGGAATGAAGGAGAGCGTTTGCTCGTTGATCTGCGTGGCTGCCTGGAAAATACTGACGATGAGGCCGATGATGAGCGCCAGCAGCAACATCGGTGCGGCCACCATCAAGGTGACTTCGATGGCCTGGCGGCCCATGGTCAAAACGCTTTCGGGAGTCATGGTCGGCCTCTAGTAGAAACTTTGCGCCAGTGAGCCGATCAGCAACTGCCAGCCATCGACCAGCACGAACAGCATCAACTTGAAGGGGAGGGCGACGATGGCCGGTGACACCATCATCATGCCCATCGACATCAATACGCTGGCGACCACCATGTCGATGATCAGGAAGGGAATGAAGATGGCAAAGCTGATCTGGAATGCCGTTTTCAGTTCGCTGGTAATGAAGGCGGGTACGAGCACGCGCAAGGGTACGTCTTCCGGGCCTTGCAGTTCCGGCGTGCCGGAGAGTTTGACGTAAAGCGCCAGATCCGCTTCGCGCGTCTGCTTGAGCATGAATTCCTTCAGCGGGCCGGCACCACGCTGCATGGCTTCCTGCATCTGAATCTTGTTTTCGGATAAGGGTTGATAGGCATCGATGTAGATGCGATCGATGACCGGGCTCATCACGAACAAGGTCAGGAACAAGGCGAGGCCAATGATGACCTGATTGGGCGGGGCGCTTTGGGTACCCAGCGCCTGCCGCAGCAGTGACAGCACGATTACGATACGCGTGAAGCTCGTCATCATCAGCAGCACGGCTGGCAGGAAGGTCAGGCTGGTCAGCAGGATCAGCGTCTGCAGGCTCAGCGAATAAGCTTGACCGCCGCCGCCAGTCGGTGTGCTGGTGAAGGCGGGCAGGCCGGCTTGTTGTGCCATGGCGGCAAGCGGCGTGGCAAGCAATGCCAGCGCCGGAGTAAAGCGCAACGCGCGCCGGACGAATGCGGAATCAGCCATTGCGTTTATCGATTGTCTGGGCAAGCCAGGTGGAAAAATTCTTGGAGGGCACCGGGTCGGTGGTCAGCGTGGTTTCCTGTTTCTGCATGGTCGCCAGCGCATTCACGCGCCCTGGCGCGACGCCGACCACGATCCACTGATCTGCCACTTCCACGACGACCACGCGTTCGCGCGTTCCGACATTGACACCACCGACGATGCGAATATCGGTATTGCCCATGACCTTGCCTGCATTGAAGCGACGCAGTACCCAGGCCAGTGCGGCCAGCAGGGCGAGCACCACAATCAACCCGAGCAACACTTGCAGCAGATTGCCGGCGGAGGTGGCTGCCGGCATCACGGCAACCGGCTTGGCGGGCGCCGCGGCCCATGCCTGGTTGCCCCATGTTGCCAGTGCGGCGAAGGAAAGCGTGCGACGATCCATTAGCGATTCAGCTTGCGGATGCGTTCGGATGGCGAAATGATGTCGGTCAAACGAATGCCGAACTTGTCATTGACGACCACGACTTCCCCTTGCGCGATCAGGCAGCCATTGACCAGCACATCCATCGGTTCGCCGGCCAGGCCATCGAGCTCGACGACCGAACCTTGCGCTAGCTGCAGCAGGTTCTTGATCGCGATTTTTGTACGGCCTAACTCCACCGTCAATTGCACCGGGATGTCGAGGATGAAATCGATATCGTTATGCGTACCGGTCTTGATATCGCCGCCCGAGAAGTCCTTGAATACCGTGGCGGTCGCAGCTTGCGCGTTCAGGGAGGCGCTTTCGGCCTGCTCCTGCTCGGCCATGGCCGCACCCCAATCGTCGTCTGTAGAGGTCTGGTTTTCGTCAGCCATTTTCTTCTCCTTGCGTTGAATCGTTGGCGCTGTAGATCAGTTTTTCCACGCGCAATGCATATTGTCCGTTGAGCTTGCCATATGAGCATTCCATCACTGGCACGCCATCGACTTCCGCCGTCACGCGTTCCGGTACGGAAATCGGGATCACGTCGCCGGACTTCATGTTGAGGATGTCGCCGAGCGTGACGTGGGCCGTGCCCATGTTGGCGAGAATCTCGACTTCGGCAGTCTGGATCTGCTGCGTCATGAGACGGATCCAACGCTTGTCCATTTCCAGCGTTTCGCCCTGCATGCTGCTGGTCAGCAGATCGCGGATCGGTTCGATCATCGAATAGGGCACACAGAAGTGCATGTCGCCGCTGACTGGCCCCAGCTCGATAGTAAAGGTGGTCGATACCACCACCTCGTTGGGCGTGGCGATGTTGGCGAACTGCGTATTCATTTCAGAGCGGATGTATTCGAACTCGATCGGATACACGGGCTCCCACGACTTGGCGTAATTCTCGAAGATGATGGCGAGAATCCGCTGGATGATGCGCTGCTCTGTCTGCGTGAAGTCGCGGCCCTCGACACGCGTATGAAAGCGTCCATCGCCGCCGAACAGGTTGTCCACCAGAAGGAACACGAGGTTTGGATCCAGCACGATCAGGCCGGTACCGCGCAGCGGTTTCATGTGTACCAGATTCAGGTTGGTTGGCACCACCAGGTTACGAATGAATTCGCTGTATTTCGATACGCGCACCGGACCAATCGACACTTCCGAACTACGATGCAGAAAATTGAACAGGCCGATACGCAGCAAACGCGAAAAGCGTTCGTTGATGATCTCCAGGGTCGGCATGCGACCGCGAACGATACGTTCCTGCGTCGCCAGGTTGTAAGGACGAACGCCGGACGTGTCTTCCTGCTTGCTGCCATCGTCCTGGTCGCCCGTGACGCCTTTCAGCAGTGCATCGACTTCTTCCTGAGAGAGAAAATTTTCGGCCATGGCTCTATTGGCGTTATTGAACGACGAACGCTGTAAACAGTACGCTCGTCACATTGATACTTGGACCGCCTGGCGAGAAAGGCTGGTTCAGGACGTCCATGATCTCTTGCGCCAGCTTGCTTTTGCCTTCGGCCGGAAGGATGTCCTGAGCACGTTTGCTGGAAAGCAGCAGCAACAGGCGGCTGCGCACATGTGGCATGTACAGCTTGATCAGATCGACCTGTTCTTGGCTGGCTACTTGCAAGGTCATGCCGGTTTGCAGGAAACGTTCACCTTCTTCCGATTGCAGGTTGACGGTAAATGTATCGAGCGCGAGAAACACGGGTGGTTTTGGCGCTTCGACTTTCGGTGCTTCATGTTCTGCTGAGGCAGGCTTGTGGATCAGGAAGTACCATGCAGCGCCGCCACCGGCACCCAATACGACCACCAGGATCAAAACGATCAGAAGCAGCTTGGATTTCTTCGGCTTGGCCTCTCCTTCTGCTTCTTTTTTCGGCGCATTTTTGCCCGCTGTTGCCATCTGTTTTCCTCAGTTACTCGCGTGCGGTACAGAAGACCGCTACCACGACGATGCCATTATCAAAAAAAAGCGGCACGCAGGATGCAGCGAAAAGAGAGGCGAACACGCGCCAGTTCGACGTATTCGTGACACTGCGCTTCCCGGGCCGATCAGAGAAGAGGCCGTCTCGCCGGAGTGACGATGTTGCATCTTTTCAGGCTGCTATTTAACCATTATTACTGGCGTGCGGCATCCATCTCATGGGAAAACAACATGATTTTTTGCACACAGGTGCCGGCGGGCTGGAGGAAGCTATATGGGCAGCATAGCTCCGCCCATATGCAGAGAAAGATCAGGCGAAGGTGTCGACCAGACCGTTACCGCCCGCAGTGACGGAAATCTGGCTGACCACCGGGCTGGTATCGACGATATTGCCGTCACCAGTATGGCGATGGCCTTGGCGGGAATCGCTGAAGGCATTGCCCTGCTGGTTGGGATTGCCTGCGCTGACGCTGGATTCGCCAAGTTGAATACCGGCATCGTTCAGCATTTCACGTAGCCGTGGCATGGCCGCTTCGAGAGCGTGACGTACTTCGGGCTGGGGCGCGGTGAAATTGGCCGTTGCCTGATTGTTGTGTACGTTCACCGTTACCTGCATCGGGCCCATATCTGGCGGATTCAGGGTCAGGGTGACGGTTTGCTGCAAGCCTTGCACCATCCAGACCACCTTCTGGCCCAGTGCCTGATTCCAATCCTGGCTGCCCAGGTGTGGTGTCAGGCGATTGGCTGCCTGCTGATTCTGTACATCGTTAAGCTGTTGCAAGGCACTGGTGGCGCTATTGGCAACCAATGGCGAGACGTTCGAAGCGTTGGGCGCGTCCACCGTCTTGATGGTTTGCGTAAAGGCTTTTTCGACATCGGCCTGCGTGATGGATGTGCCTTTGCTCGCATTGGCAGAGGCAGTATTGGCAGCCTTGTCGAGCGCGGCGACAAAATCGGCGGGTTTGCCGACAGCTTCCTTCTTGCCATCAACGGCAGCATCGAGTTGCGTGTTGCCCGGTTTCAGATCGGCCAGCGCATCATCCTTGCCGATACGCTTGCCAACCGCACCAAGCGCGGCTTCTTCCCCGGTTTGGCCGACAACGGCGGCCGGTGTCGGATTGGCTTGCGTCATGGCAGCGACAAAGGCTGCCAGTTCGGCAGCAGCAGCCGGATCGGTTTCGCTTTCATCGACCTTGGTTTCAGCCTTGGCGGTTTCACTGGTGCCGGTTTCGTCCTGCGCGACCTTGGTGTTATCGCTTGTGTTTGTTCCGCTATTGCCATTGGATGGCGAGGCGTGCGCACCATTGTCCCTGGATTTTTCGCCTGCAACCGGCGTGTCGTTTTTCGCGCTGGCAGAGGGAGCAGGTGCAGGCGACGAGCGATCACCCATTTCGCGCGACAGCATCTGGCTGAAGGCACCAGGATCGGTGGCCGTGCCGCTGTCTTGCTTGGTGCCAGCCGGCGTTGGCAGCGTATTGACGATGTTGCTGATGGCTTGCGTATTCATGCGGCAATTCCTTTACTGTTTCGGCTGTACGCGTCTGGCGGCGTACTCGTCCATCTGCTTTTGTTCGCGTTTGTTGTCCTTGGCCTGCTGTACCTTTTCCGCACGTTCTGCCAGCGTGCCGTATGACATGCGCTTGCGTTCGCTGGCTTGCCAGTTCTCGCGCTCGCGTTCGACACGCAGTTTTGCATCTCGTACCACAAGCTGCTGACCATCGATGGCCTGGTCGAGTTTGCCGATGAACTGCTGATAGTTGGCATAGGCCATGGCCGTCAGGCCGGTACTTAAATTCTGTTGAAAGCGCACCATGTAATCGTCGCGGTACTGGTTCAGCAGATTCAGTTTCTGTTGTGCGTCTTCCGCCCCTTTCATGGCCACGCCCAGTCGCTTGGCCGCGTCATCGGTTTCACGCGTCGCCAGATCGATCAGGGTTTCAAGGGCGGATGAGGTTGCCATATTTTCCGATTATGCAGGACTGTCGGCGGCAATGATCAGGAGAACAGGGCCGACAATTGGCCCAAGCTTTCGTTTATGCCAGAACGCTCGGTAATGTCCTGTTGCAGAAATGCTTCAATTTGCGGGTGCAGATGAATCGCTTCGTCCAGCACAGGATCGGTGCCGGCGCTGTAGGCGCCCACGCTGATCAGATCGCGGTTGCGCTGATAACGCGAGGTCAACTGCTTGAGCTTGCGTGCTTCTTTCTGGTGGTCGCTGCTGGTGATGTTATGCATCGCTCGGCTGATCGACTGTTCGATATCGATGGCCGGATAATGGCCGGCTTCGGCCAGCGAACGGTTGAGCACGATATGACCGTCCAGAATGGCGCGGGCCGAATCGGCAATCGGATCCTGTTGATCATCGCCTTCGGTCAGCACGGTATAAAAAGCCGTGATCGAGCCACCGCCTTCCTTGCCATTGCCGGCCCGTTCGACCAGCGCCGGCAGCTTGGCAAACACCGATGGCGGATAGCCCTTGGTTGCGGGCGGTTCGCCGATGGCCAGCGCGATTTCACGTTGTGCCATGGCATAGCGCGTCAGCGAATCCATGATCAGCAGGACATCCTTGCCTTCGTCGCGGAAATGCTCGGCAATCGCCGTAGCGTAGGCGGCACCTTGCAGACGCATCAGTGGTGGCGTATCGGCCGGGGCGGCGACCACGACCGAGCGCGCCAAACCTTCCGCACCGAGAATCTGCTCAATGAATTCCTTGACCTCGCGACCCCGCTCACCGATCAGACCGACGACGATCACATCGGCCGTCGTGTAGCGCGCCATCATGCCCAGCAACACGCTCTTACCGACGCCGGAACCGGCGAACAGGCCCATGCGCTGGCCGCGACCGACCGTCAGCATGCTATTGATCGCACGTACGCCGACGTCCAACACATCGGTGATCGGCGCGCGACCCAGCGGATTGGCGGCACGCACGTTCAGCGGCGCAGAGTGGATGGCTTGCAAGGGGCCGAGACTATCGAGCGGCCGCCCAGCACCATCGAGCACGCGACCGAGCAATTCGGCGCCGACCGGCAAATGACGCCCGCGGTCGCTGGGGCGACGACGCGGATGATTGACCGCTCCCGGCTTGGGGAGCGACTGCACGACTTCGACAGGAAACACGCGGGCACCGGGAACGATGCCTTCGACATCGCTTTGCGGCATGAGAAACAGCTTGTTGTCATCGAAGCCAACGACTTCGGCTTCGATACGCGAACCGTTAGGCAGAGGAATCGTGCAGGCGCTGCCGACGGCCAGCTTGAGACCAACCGCTTCCATGACGAGGCCGGCGACACGCGTGACGCGGCCCGACACTTGCATCGGCTCGGCAATATCCAGCAGCGCGCTGCAATCACGCAGATAGGCTTGCCAGCGCCCGCTGTGTGCGGTGCCTGCGGGTTTGCCGTCGAGTGTCGAGGTCGGAGGCGTCATGGTCGATCCAGCCAGTCCGATTCCTTGCCTAGCGCGGCTGCAATGCGTTGCCAGCGCGTGGAGGTTGATGCATCGACCTGATTGGTCGCCGTTTCGATCCGGCAGCCACCGCGTTCCTGATGGATGTCTTCAACAATGCGCCAGCCGGCGACGGTCAATTCATCGTTCATGTGCGCGCTGACGAGCGCAGCATCTTCCGGATGCAGATGCAGCAGGGCAGGTTGCTGCAAGGTCGGCAGATAATGGATCGATTCGCGGACGATCGGTACGACAAGCTCGGGTTTGACCTGGAGCGCAGTTTTCAGCATCGCCTTGGCCACGTCGAGTGACAGGGACAGCATATCGGCTGCGATCAGCTCATTGGCCTGGGCCACCTCGGTACCGAAGGTTTCAGCAATCGCCAGCAATTGTTGACGTTCTTCTTCTGCCGCCGCACGGCCTTCGGCCAGGCCCGCTGCATAACCTTCTTGCCGACCGGCGTCACGGCCTTCCTGCAAACCGGCAGCGAGGCCTTCGGCATGCGCCTGGGCGCGAGCCATATCGATCTGCTTTTGCAGTGCCAATTGCTGCAAATCCGGTTGCTCGGCGGCGGTGCTTTGCCGTGCAGATGGTCGATCGTCGCCGAACGACTCCATCTCCCAGCGTTGATAGGCCGACTGCTTTTCCTTCGGGATCAGATTAGACATAAGCATCTTGTGCATTGCCTCCCAGCGTCAACTGGCCCTCGTCGGCCAGACGGCGAATGATCTGCAAAATTTCCTTCTGGTTTGCCTCGACTTCGGACAGGCGCACCGGTCCTTTCGATTCCAGATCTTCGCGCATCATTTCGCTGGCACGCTGCGACATGTTCTTGAAGAATTTCTCGCGCAGTTCCGGCGAGGCACCCTTGAGCGCGATGATCAGCGTTTCCGACTGTACTTCGCGCAGCAGCAGCTGGATACCGCGATCTTCGATATCCATGACGTTGTCGAACACGAACATCTCATCCATGATCTTCTGCGCCATGTCGGGATCGTAGCCCTTGAGATTGTTCATCGTGGACAGCTCGTTTTCGCCGCTGAAGAAGTTCAGGATTTCTGCAGCAGCGCGAATGCCGCCCATCGGTTTCTTTTTCAGATTCTCATTGCCGGTCAGCAGCTTGGTCAGTACTTCGTTGAGTTCGCGCAGTGCCGTTGGCTGCACGCCATCTAGCGTCGCAATACGCAGCACGACATCGTTGCGCAGACGCTCGGTGAAGTTGTCGAGCACTTCGCTGGCATGATCGCGTTCGAGGTGAACCAGGATCGTGGCAATGATCTGCGGATGTTCATTGCGAACCAGATCGGCCACCGACTGTGCATCCATCCACTTGAGACTTTCGATACCGCTGGCATCGCGCGCGCCGAGGATGCGGTTGAGCAGCGAGGCTGCTTTGTCGTCGCCCAACGCCTTGGTCAGCACATCGCGGATGTAATCATCGGAATCCAGGCCGAGCGACGTGTTTTTCTCGGTTTCAGCACGGAAGTCGCTGAGCACATTGACCAGTTCTTCGCTCTGGATCGCTTTCATGGTGGACATGGCCGCGCCGAGTTTTTGCACTTCACGCGGACCCAGATAACGCATGACTTCGGCGGCCTCATCGGCACCGAGCGCGAGCATCAGGATTGCGCCTTTGTTGACACCGTCATTCATTTCCCACCCACGCTTTCACGATGTTGGCGACGACTTTTGGATCCTTGCGGGCCAATTCCTTGGCCGCCTCGAGATTCTGCTGGTACGTATGCTGCGACACGCCCATCGGTTTGATCTCGGCTTCGAGATTTTGCACTTCGTCACGGTTATGGCGAATCGCTGCATCGCCATCGGTTTCATTCGGTAGTGCGAGCTGTGGCTCCGGATTGATCTTCTTGAACATCGGGGTGAGAATCTTGCGGTACATGATCAGCAGCACGATAGCCAGCGCCAGATATTTGGCAGCTTGAATGGCCATATCGATGATTTCAGGACGTTCCCAAAGTGGCAGCGGCTCGGGATCAGGATTGTTCATGCCAGCGAACGGGCTGTTGACGACATTGAGCGTATCGCCACGATCCTGGTTGAAACCCATCGCTTCCTTGACCAGATCGCGAATCTGATTCTTTTCCACATCGGACAACGGCTGGAAGCTCACATTGCCATCCTTGTCCACCACCCGCTTGTAATTGACGACAACCGCCACCGACAGGCGTTTGACGCCGCCCATTGGCTGTTGCACGTAGCGGACAGTCTTGTCCACTTCATAGTTGGTGGTGACGTCTCGTTGCGTTGGTGTGGTCGCAGCCGCAGTTGCACCGGCGGCACCCGCTGTGCCGGTGGTAGCACCATTCGCACCATTGGCACCCTGTGCATTCGGTGCTGTTGGCGTGGCCGGCGGTGTGGTGTTCAACGGTGCCGTGGCGTTGGCGGCAGGCTGGTTGGTCAGTGCGCCGGGTACGCCGGACGCATTATTGCCGCTGCCGTTGTTCGATTCGCTGGACTGCATGCTGCGTACGGTCGCGCTGTTGCTGCCCTGATTGGGTTTGTAGATTTCGGCAGCCTGCTCGCTGGTCGAGAAATCCACATCGGCGGTCGCTTCGGCACGGACGTTATTGCTGCCGACGATCGGTGTGATGATGGATTCGACGCGTTTGGCGATGCTTTGCTGCAGTTCCTGCACGTACTTGAGTTGCGAAGGGTCCAGCGTATTGGCACCCGCCGGCTTGCTGTTGTTTTCGGAAAGCAGGTTGCCCGATTGATCGACGATGGTGACGTTCTTCGGTGGCAGGTCGGGCACGCTGCTGGCAACCAGATGCACGATGGCGCTCACCTGTTGTTGATCGAGCGAACGGCCCGGATAGAGGTTCAGCAGGACGGACGCGGTCGGTTTTTGCTGATCGCGCACGAACACGGTTTGTTTCGGCATTGCCAGATGGACGCGCGCCGATTGCACTGAGCCGACGGATTGGATGGATCGCGCGAGCTCGCCTTCAAGCGCACGCTGGAAATTCACTTGCTCCAGAAATTGCGAAATGCCGAGTTTCTGGTTTTCCATCAATTCGAAACCGACATTGCCACCCTTGGGCAAGCCTTCTGCGGCCAGTTTCAGCCGTAGATCATGCACACGGTCGGCCGGCACGAGGATGGCGCTGCCGCCTTCGGCAAACTTGTAGGGAACGTTGGCTTGCTGCAGCGAGGCGACGATGGCACCGCCGTCGCGATCCGAAAAGTTGGAGAACAGCACGCGGTAATCGGGCTTCTGGCTCCACAGCACGATGCCGACCATGGCGGCAATGACGGCCGCAACACCGATCATCATGACGATGCGACGCCCATTGGTCGATCTCGCCATATCCATCAGCGAATTCTTCTGCGCAACGCCTGCTTCGCCATTGGTGCCGGGAGTCAGCGGGTTTTCGCCTGCGACAACTACAGCCATGATTGTGCTCCTGTACGGCGAACTGGGGTGGGGATGTTCATCGGGATCTCGCTCTGCAAACTTTTTTCCGTATCGTGATTGTCAGCTTTCGCGTGGATTTCAATCGTGGGAATAGAGCAGGGTTTTCATGGCTTATCCGACCGTTCGCGCGTGGCGTCGATGGTAACGTGACGGTGTAGCGTGGATGGCCGTATGGTCATCGACAGGATAGGTGAGCCGATTATAGTCGGCTCACGGATTGCAGGAGAGAAAGAATGAAAGTCAGTGGAATCGATTCCAGTGCAATCGAGGCGATGGTTGCGCAACTGAAGGCGGCAGCCGCACGAACGCAACCGGCATCCGTGGGCAGTGCGACCGCTTCGACGGCGTCAGTCGACAAACCGGCCAGCAAGGTGGATTTTTCGCAGGCGCTGAAAAACTCGCTGGACAACGTCGCCAGCGCACAAAATAGTGCCGATGCGCTCGGCCAGCGTTTCACGATGGGCGATGACAGCGTCAATCTGTCGGATGTCATGATTTCGATGCAGAAAGCCAGTATTTCTTTCCAGGCAACGGTGCAAGTACGCAACAAGGTCGTGTCGGCCTACCAGGAAATGATGAACATGCAGGTTTGAAGTTGATTCAGCTTTACCCGTTTGTGCGTTTGCATATGGGCCGTATCAAGAAAAATGGCATCCCGCGGGATGCCATTTTGTTTTCAACCTAGGCCTGTCGCCTTGGCGTTACGATCCCGTTCCAGTTTGGTAATGTATTTCTGGATGGCCGCCATTGCCGCATTCGAAGGATTGATGAACTGGCAACCCAGGCGATGCGTGCTACGGCCGTTGGGCAGGCTCAGTTCGAGCACATTGCGAATCTGTAGTGATACAGCCACCGGACCCGTTGGTAAGTCGATACGGCAATTGTCGTAGACGCGGCCGAATGTGGAATCGATGAGTTTCTTGTCATCCATCAAGGCAATGCCGCCCGCGCTGATGTTGTACAACGAGGCGACCACCGGCATGGGTTCCGATTCGGTCTTTACCGGTATCGTGCACAGCACCGGATTGGTAACGGGCGTTTGTACACGATAAAACTCGCGGCGTTGCAGACGAATCATGTAGTCCGGCAGCGGGACGATGAAGGCGGGCAAGCCTTCGTGCTCGCAACTTTCAGCTTCGCCCGTCGAGAACAGGATACGGATGCTGTCGAGCATGGTTTCGAAAGAAAGCTTCTGACTTTCCAGCACGCGTTCGTTCATGAATTGCGTCGGTGCGCAATCGAGCAGTACGGTGTCGTTGCTATCATCCACATCGAGAATCGACGTGACAACGGTATCCGCGCCCTGATTGAGCACCATACGGACCAGTTGATTGCGTTCACCGATGCTGCGCAGCAAAGCGATGATCTCGCGACGCGAGGTCACCCGGAACGGATTCATGTCTTCGTTTTCGTAATTGCTGGCTGCGGTCATTGCTGATTCATCAATCGGGTGTGCCTTTGCGGGAATCCGCCGAAGGGCATCATGATACATCGCTACGCCCCTGTTGGGCGGCTTCGACACGGTAAAGCCATGCCAGAAGCTCGGCAATAGCACGGTAAAGGGCAGGGGGAATGTGATCGTCGAGATCAACCTGCATCAGCAGTGCCACCAGTTCCTTCGATTCATGGATGGCGATGCCATGTTCACGGGCGCGGGCAATGATCTCTTCGGCAAGCACGCCGCGCCCCTGCGCGACAACGCGTGGCGCGGTATCGCCCGCCTGGTAAGCCAGTGCCACAGCAGTAGCAGGTGGTTTGGGTATTTCCATCATGCATCCTGCTGGCTGACTTGCAACATATCCAGCCGCGAACCTGCTGCTTCGAGGGCCGATGCCAATTCGATCCCATGTTGGCGCAACAGAGTGGCGGTTTCTTCGTCGTCCGTTTTCAGGTGCAATTGCACACGACTTCCGGTCAAGTGCAAATTCGCGGCAATATTGCCAAGGCCGGGTAACGAAAATCGCAGGGTGCTACGCCACACTGCCTCCACTTCTTCTGCCGGGTGCTGTTTGCCAGGCGACTCATCGGCAATTTCCCATTCCAGCCGCTGGCCAGGAAAAAGCTCGCCTTGCCACAGAATGCGCCGCTGTTCCAACGTATCGAGTTGCTGATTAATCAGGCGTGCCTGCTCCAGCTCGGTTGCCGGTAATCCCTTTGTCGATAGAGGTGCGAGTTCCGTCAAGTCAAGATCGGCACGCTGGTGCAGCGGGAGCGATGACGCAGAGGATGTGTCTCCAGGAAGGCGGTTGCCTGCGACCATATCGCGCAATGTGCCTACCATCCGTTGTATATCGTTGCCGAGCTTGGTTTCAACTGCGGCAGCGGCAGTCGCCTCGCCTGCTGTGGAGGGGGGCTGCGTGTTCGTCAAGCCGCCATTTCTTTTGGCTGCAGGTTCGCGCAAGAGGTCGGCGAAAGGGCGGTTGCCGATAACCCATTGTGCAACGTGTGATTCATAGAAGAGGCCAGATGCCGCCAGCGTCTGTTGCATGGCTGCCGCAAGTTGACTGGGTAACGATGGTGCGGTCATCAGCGTGCCTGTGGGCAGCAGGGGAGTCCGTCCGATGATGGCGGCATTGCCGCCTTCCTCTTGTGCCATTTGAAGCAATTGGCCGATCAGGCGTCCGGTAGTGCTGAGCGAGGTCATTGCGGCGGCGTTGGGGTCGCCTTTGCCGAGCAGAAAAGTAGGGCGTGGATCGGTAGCGACCAGCGTCAACTCGAGCGTGTCGCCTGACTGTATGCCGACGGGCAGCTTCATGCTGGCTGCGGCGTTATCGATGCGGACCAGGTAATTACCGTCCGTGAGCCGTGACATGACCTGCGCCTGATACTCCTTGCCCAGTATCAGTTGCTGCAACCGGTCGAGTGTTTCCTGACGCGGCTGTCCGACTCCTGCCGAGGGAACACTGGCCTCGATCAGCAGGACGGGGCGTGTCCCCGTGATGTCGGCCCGCGGCAGCATTCAGTCCTGTATCAGCGATAGGCCTGGTTGAGTTTGCGTTCGGCACCGGTACTGTTGATCAGTAACGAAAGCTGCTCCATCCAGGGTTGGGCCAGATTACGGATTTCGCGGTCGTCTGCGAGAATTTTGCGAATGATTTCGACCTTGCGTTCGCGCAGTGCACCGGACAATGGAACAGGGGCTTCGCCGTGTTTGAGCACACTGACTTGACTGGAGCAACGCGCTTCCAATTCTGCCAGTTTCTCCCACTCACCTTCCCGAGCTGCGGTCAGCATCTCGTTGGTCAGGCTGGCCACATTCTCATACAGGCACATGACTTCTTCTTCGTTCATCATTTTCTGTTCAGGCTTTCATCAAGCGGGTCACATGCGGTTCGAGTGCGTCATAAGACGGTGCAGTGGTAGCGGGCGCGGATGATAGCGGCGCCATGCTTGTATCTTGCGGAGCAATACCATCCCATGCGCCTTTGATATCGCCCAACAAGCCAAGTACCTCTTGAACGGCTTCGGGCTGATTGTGAAGGTTGGCTTGCAGCAGACGGTTACTCATGTATTCATAAAGCGCATCTAGGTTGACGGCAATCTGGCCCCCGATTTTTTTATCCAGGCTTGCGCGCAGGCCGTTATCAATAATCATGATTGCTTTGGAGATGGATTTTCCCTTGGAAGCAATGTCACCTGACTGCATGGAATTTAGTGCGTTATTCAAAGCGACCTGGGCACCTTCAAATAGCATAACGATCAGCTTATGCGGATTGGCGGCAATCACGCCGGTTTCCACGCCGACTTTGGCGTACGCATTAACACCGCTTTTCATTGTTCCAAACATGATGTTTCCTTCAGTATTATTGGTATTTACGCGGTTTGTTTTTTGATGAGATCAAGCTGCTGTGTCAAATAAGTGCTTGTTGAATTCATGCTGGCTACGGCCACGTCAAGCGCGGTGAATTGCGCTCGATAGCGTTTTTCAATTGCCGTCAGTTTCGTCTGCATCGCTTCCTGCTGCTTGTCGAAGTCTTTGATCGTGTTGTTCAAGCCGGTAGTCTTGGCCGTGATTGAACCGTCATTGCCAATAAATGTTCCGGCCAATTTGCCAAGACGATCGGCATAGCCTTGCGAGAAATCGATTCGGCCACGTGAGCCGATCGTGCCGCCGGTGATTTCCACCTTCAATCCCTCTACATCTGTACCCGGCATTCCGGTGAGAAATTGACCGGAGCCCGTCGTGGCAAAGCCGCCGATGGTGCCGGCAACATCCACACCAGTCGTCCCGGCGTTGGTGGTACCCAAGTAGGTGGAAATCGGCGTGCCTTGGTTGGAATCGATGCTCAGCTTGGAGCCCGAGCCGTAGCGATCAGAGGTGATTTGCAGGAAACCGTTGTCGTCAATCTTCGCCGTTACTGCAGAACTCGCGGATTTGAATGCGGTCGTGCCGTTGATGGATGATTGCAGCATGGCCGCCAAATCCTTGGCGTTATAACTGCCTTCGGTCAGATACACCTTGGAAGTGATGCCATCCAAGGTAACGGTAATCGTCGTATTCGGTGCAATGGTTGTCGAGCTTCCGACGTTGACGGTACCGGTCATCGTGGCCTGAGTCGCCATACGTGTGACCTTGATGTCGTAGCTGCCCGCCTTGGTCGCCGTACTTGAATTGGCAAAGCTGACAAGACTGTCGGTCGTTTTGCCTACGGTAGCAAAGAGGGCGGAAATATCGCTGAAGTTGTCGGAGATGGCTTTGCTGAGCTTGCTTGAATCAAGCGCGAGTGATCCGTCCTTCTGAAACGCCACACCAATCTTCGACAACGACATATTGCTATTGCTCATGCCTTCCAGAGACGTATTGAGCATCTTGCGCAACTGTTCCTGAATTGAGCGCGCCGTTGAATCGCCTACCAGAGGGGACGCGCTTTTTGTCTTTGCGTTATAAGCGGTCAGATTGGATATGGTCGTATTAAGGTCGTTGTATGCTTTAATAAAAGCATTGACGTTGGTTTCAACGGCCGAAGAATCCTTCGTAATGTTCAACGATGTGGTACCGGTCGTGAGGGCATCGATTGTGACGCCTTGCACCGCATCCGTAATTTTGTTGGTGGCACTGCTGATCGCCAAACCATTGACGGTCAGTTTGGTGTCTTGTGCAGCATTATTCTGGATAAGTTTCTGCGTCCCTCCAGGATCGTATTCGAGCATGCTTGTCAGGGCGGCATCGCCATCCACTGAAATTTTCATGCTCGAAGCTTCGCCGGTTTTGGTCGACGTTAATACCAGCTTGTTTGGTGCGCTGCTACCGTCCGATACGATGGTCGCCGTCACGCCAATGCCGGCGGCGTTAATGGCATCGCGAATGCCTTGCAAGGAATTGTTCGTTCCATCAATCGTGATGGAGCCGGTTGCCTGATCGGCGTCCTGGGTGAATGTCGCACCTGTGTAAGCACCATTGGTGAGCGTGCCGCCGCTGATCGTGCCGAACTGGAACGAAATCGTGGTCGTTGTGCCGCTACCAATGGTTGCCGTTTTACTGACCTGACCGGCAGTCGACAAGTTCTGTGCCTGAGCCAGTTGCGTGATGTTGACTTGATAGTTACCGGCGATGGCTTTGGCGGTCGCAGTGGCACCGAGAATTTTGCTATCGCCGATGCTGGTTTTCAGCGCATCGAAGGTGGACGACTTGCCGAGGTTGTTCATCGCAGTCTGAAACGACGCGACCGCGCTGCTCAGCGAACCGTACGCGGATAGTTTTGCCTGGTAGGAAGCTTCTTTTTTAGCGAGTGCGTTCAATGGCGCACTTTCAGCAGTCATCAGTTTGCTGACGATGCTTTCAATGTCCAATCCTGAACCGACGCCTGTCGACGTTATGCTTGCCACTTGCTTCTCCTGCTTTTAACAACACATGCACTGTAAAGGAGGCCGAGGCGTGTCAAGCCGCAAGTAAGAAGGACTTTTCCCTCTTTGTTTTCAAAAGATCAGGCTTGCGAATTGACCAGCAGCCCTTGCAGCTTGTCCAGGGCCTTTGAAATTTCGATGGCTTCTTCACTGGGAATCTGACGAATGACGTCGTTTGTTTCCTTGTCCACGACCTTGACGATTACCCGCTTGGAATCTTGATCAAGCGAGAATTGCAGGCTGGAAGAAACAGATTCCAGAAAGGAGTTGATGCTTTGCAGCGCCTGCCCGACAGGGGCGCCGGCTGCAGTTTGTTGTGTGGCCGTAACGGCATTTTCCGTGATCACGGCTGCTGCGGGGTTGGGAGCAGTATTGGGAGAGCCAACGTGTGCAATCCCTGGAGCTTCACTCCAACCAGCTGGTTTGCTTGCTGCGCCAATTTGACCAATATTCATGTTCGTCCCCTGATGACGAATCCCCGACACCACTGGCGCCGGGGACTGTTCATATCACCACAAATTACTCGGATTAGCCGCGGAGCAAGCTCAACACGCTGTTAGGCAGCGAGTTGGCCTGTGCCAGCATCGCAGTACCAGCTTGTTGCAGGATCTGACCGCGGGTCAGGTTTGCGGTTTCCGCTGCAAAGTCGGTATCCAGGATGCGGCTACGTGATGCAGACAGGTTTTCCGAGCTGGTTTGCAGGTTGGCGATCGTGGAGCTGAAGCGGTTCTGGATCGCACCCATGTCAGCACGCGACGAGTTGACCGAAGTCAGCGCCTTGTCGACGATATCCAGTGCTTTTTGTGCACCTTGGAAGGTCGAGATGTCGAGGCTGCTCAACGTGACTGCCGTGGCACCTGATGCTGCTGATGCAGTACCGAACGCGGTCATGGCGGTCAGACCAGCTGGGGTACCCGAACCTGCGCTCAGCGACGTGAAGTCTT
The DNA here is from genome assembly GCF_913776015.1 of uncultured Oxalicibacterium sp. GTDB lineage: Bacteria > Pseudomonadota > Gammaproteobacteria > Burkholderiales > Burkholderiaceae_D > Oxalicibacterium. The sequence goes on from NZ_CAJYMD010000074.1 coordinate 27,287, forward strand.
GACCAGCTTTCAGCGATTCCAGTTTGATCGTGGTGCCGGAGACCGAAGCGTAGAAACCGGTTTGATCCAATTTGTCGTTGATGGCAGCAACGAGTTTGTTGTTGACGGTTTCTGCCGTATCGCCATTGGCAACATTGATGTCGCCAATTGTGACAGTCTTCGAAGTACCGGCCGCATTGTTGAATACCATGCTCATGCCCGTGATCGTACCGGAGGCCGTGGCAGTGCCGCTCACACCAGCACTGGTGACATCAGCAGCAAACTTGGCAGAACCGAGCGACGCTGTGCCCGCATTGACGATGCTGTTGATACCAATCGTTTGACCCGAATCGGCGCCGACTTGGAACAATGCACCGGTGAACGAACCATCCAGCAATTTGGTGCCGTTGAAGTTGGTTTGACGCGAAACACGATCAATTTCAGCGCTCAACTGTTGAACTTCCGAATCCAGTGCGGCACGGTCGGTCGACGAGTTGGTTGCATTGGCCGATTGCACCGACAGTTCACGGATACGTTGCAGGTTGTTGCCGATTTCGGTCATTGCACCTTCAGCCGTTTGTGCCAGCGAGATACCGTCGTTGGCGTTACGGACAGCTTGGTTCAGGCCGTTGATCTGGGTGGTGAAGCGTTGGGAAATCGCCAGGCCAGCAGCATCGTCCTTGGCGCTGTTGATGCGCAGACCGGACGACAGGCGCTGGATGGAGGTGTTGAGCGAGGTTTGCGAAGTCGTGACGTTGCGTTGTGCATTCAGCGACGGGATGTTGGTGTTGATTACTGATGCCATGGTGTTTCTCCTGTGGGTAGTCCGATAGAAGTCTGACTGCTTTGTCTTTCAACGCATGCTTGCCTGCTACTTTGCAATCACTGCGCCCTTGAAAGTTTTATCGGACGGTCCCGGAAAAAGTTTAGCGTCGCTTTGAAACTAAATTTTCCGGTCTCGCCCTTGCTGCAGCCAGATAAGCCTTTTGTCGGTTTCCCTCTGGAAATCTTTAAGCTTTTTCTGCAAGAAAAATGTGGATTTCTACCCTACAGTTTTTAAAAAAGCTGTCGATTGGGCACGGCGCGTTTTTTCTTTTCGAAGAACAAATGTAGTGTGAAAAAAAATGACGGGGGAATTGTTAAGAAACGTGTCTTGAAGTGAAAACGCGTTTTCATGAAAAGAAAACGCGTGTCAGAAAAACAATTTCTTCGAGTGATGAGAGGCAAATGCCCGCCACAAGGAAAAGAAAAACCCTTACTTGGCTGTTACGACGCGATTTTTTCCTGCTTTTTTTGCGGCATAAAGCGCCTGATCGGCGCGTTTGATCAAGGATTGCTGATCTTCCGTATCTTGCCGCTGTGCGACACCGGCGCTGAAGGTCATGAGCAGGCGGGTATGGTTGTGCATGAAGATTTGCTTGGTCAGTTCGCGCTGTACACGTGTGACTGTCTGCACGGCTTCTTCGATGTCGGTTTCGGGCAACACGATCATGAATTCCTCGCCACCGAATCGGGCAATCACGTCCATGGTACGCAAGGTGTGCTTAATGACGCGTACCAGATGAATCAAGGCTTCGTCGCCTGCTGCATGGCCGTATTTGTCGTTGATCTTCTTGAAATCGTCGAGATCAAGCATGGCAATGCAGAGTGGTGCCTGTTTGCGATCAGCCCGCGCGATTTCACGCTCGAAGACATCTTCCAGGCCGCGTCGATTGAGGCTGCCGGTCAATTGGTCTTCGCGCACCAGTTCACTCATCTGTTCCAGCTTGCTTTCCAGCGCATGAATGCGTGCCTCCGCTTCTTCCACGCTTTTGCGGGCAGCAAGAATAGTAGCGCGCGAGCGCAACGCCTCGTTTTGCGTAAGCCGCGTTTCCTTCATGACTTCGTCGAGGATTTTGCCTACCTTGGTCGGATCGCTGGTTTCGGTGATCTGGCGTGAGTACTGATCGATCTTCTTGTGATAGTTGTCGGTGGTGGTGGCGATGTCGCCAAGACTACCTATGAAGCTTTCCATCATGTTTTTGACCGAATCCTTGGCCTCTGTCAGGCTGTCCTTCAAGACACTTTGCTTGTAGATGACATCCTTGAGACTGCGCATGACTTCGCGTAGGGAGATGTCATCAATTGGGCCATCGAGCAAGGTCTGGACAGCAGCGATCTGGCCGCGCATCCATGAGTCATCTTCCAGTAACTCGTTGACGTTCTCCAGTAGCAGCTTGAACAGGCGCATCAGCATTTCATGCTGTTCGGCCATGTCGCCGCTTTTGAGTTCGATCTTGAAGCACAACTGCTTGAGTTGCGTAGAAACCTCGTTCAAGGCTTGCTCGGTCGTTGCATCCTTGATCGAGCGGCCCAGTGTATCGGCTTCCTGCGCCAGCGTCGGCACTGCTTGCAGCAGCGAGGCCACTGCCAAGGTGAGTGTGCGGGTCAGCAAGTCGCGTAGCAGGGCGGTCTGCTGGTCGTCCACCAAAGCGGTATTGGCACTGAGTAGCGTCGCGCCGTTGCTGCTGCCGGAGCGAGCTACTTGTAGCCGTAATTGATCCACGAGCTGCGTGAGTGCCTTGCCGTAGTCCGGCCAGTGCGGGATGGCGGCGGCGCGCTGCATGGTTTCACCCAGTGTGGCCAGGCCATCTGGCGCGTTGAGTAAGCTCTCGGCGAAAGCGCCCAGAACTTCTTCGGCGGTCGGTTGTTTGGCATAGCCCGCAATCTCGTCATAGGCGGTGCGATAAGCGTCCGGTGTCGGCGCGATACGGCGGATGGCGAGGTAACGAAAGGCTTCCCGCGCGATATCGGCGGGATTTTGAGGCGAATTGTCGGATTTAATTTGCATGACTGCAGCACGCTTGCGGAGATCACCGATGCTCGGTTTTGTGCTGCCATCATATGCCAAGCGGCGTCAGCGGATATAAAAAACAGCGGGGCAAATTGTTGTCAATTTGCTGCATGTCTTTTTGTTAATTGAGCATGGAAGGCTTAGTCGACCAGACGATTCTTGATTGCATAGTGCGTCAGTTCCGCGTTGTGACGCAGCTTCATTTTTAGCAATAAACGCGAGCGATACATACTGATTGTCTTCACCGACAGCGTCAGTTCGGCGGCAATATCGCTAACCGTTTTGCCCGAGGCAATCATGATCAGTGTCTGGTATTCGCGGTCGGACAAGGTTTCGTGCAACGGGATGTTGTGGTCGTCGCCGATTTGGTTGGCTAGTTCCTGCGCCAGCGCCGTGCTGACGTATTTCCGTCCGCTGGCTACCTGTCGAATCGCGTTAACCAGTTCCGCCGGCGCACTTTGCTTGTTGAGATAGCCGGCCGCACCGGCCTTGAGCGAGCGGATGGCGTATTGGTCTTCACGATGCATGGACAGCATCAGAATGGCGATCTTTGGCGATTCCTTGCGCACCAGTTTGAGGACATCGATGCCGCTACGATCAGGCATGGAAATATCCAGCAGCAGCACATCGCAACTGTCGTCGCGTGACAGGCGAATCGCATCACTACCGTTTTCAGCATAGCCGGCGACGACGATATCCTTGGTATCGGCCAGAATCTGTTTCAGTCCTTCGCGAACGATGGCGTGATCGTCGGCGATGAGGACTCTGATGGCGTTCTTGCTTTTCATGTTGATCGTGCTGCAGTCGTCGGCTTATGGGCGGGTGAGGCGATTTGTGAAAACGACAAGCTTACGGGAAGGTGGTGTGCAAATGCAATCCGCCCGCAGCAGGTATGTATTTATATGGTCGTTGCCAAAGGTACGTTAATTGCAACAATCGTGCCGCCCGCTGGTGCCGTGCTTACCGAAACGCTGCCGCCGAGGGCGATCGAGCGTTCTACCATGCCGCGGATACCGAATGACTTCGATTTCTGCTGATCTAGATCCGCGATGCCGCGGCCATTGTCCACAATCTCCAGTCGCACGTACTGATCGGTATGCGTCAACGCCACGTCTACCTTGCTGGCTTGGGCATGTTTGGCGATATTGGTTAGCGCTTCCTGAAAAATCCGAAAGAGAGCCGTTGCGTGATCCTGCTCCAGATCAATTTCCTTCTTGTTCGAGTGAAAGTGACACGGCAAGCCACATTGTTTCTCGAATTCCTTGGCCTGCCAGTCAATGGCGGCGACGATACCAAAATCTAGCACGCCTGGTCGCAGGTCGCCAGCGATCCGGTGCACGGTTTCGATGCTGCGATCGACGAGTTGATCGACGTAATCGGCTTTTTCCTTCAGCGATTTGTCCTTGGCAGGTAGTCGACGTGTCAATAGCGCCAGCGCCATCTTGATCGCAGTCAGATTGCCGCCCAGATCGTCGTGGATTTCGCGCGAAATGCGCGTACGTTCCTTTTCCTTGACAGTATCGATATGGGCAGAGAGTTCGGCCAGTTGTGCGCGCGAACGGCGGATTTCTTCCTGCTCCTGTTTGCTTGCCGTGATGTTGGTCATGATGCCTTCCCATTGCATCACATCGTTTTCCAATGCAAGCGGGGCGGCACGCAGGTTGATCCACTTGATATCGTTCCATGCACGAATGTGGATGCGGCCTTCCCAGTTCCAGCTATGGGCGGTGGCGATGGATTGACGCATGCTGTCGAAATAGGAGGCACGATCTTCGGGAAGAATCGATTCCACAAACAGCACCGGATTGGCGCGCAAGGCTTCGGCGCTGATCCCCAGCAAGGCTTCGCATCCTTCACTCAGATAAGGAAACGAAAAATTCTCTTCGGCATCCAGCAGGCAGCGGTAGACCAGCCCCGGCGTGTTGGACACCATGGCGCTGAGTCGCGACTCGCTTTCCAGCAAGGCCTTGTCGTAACGATCCTGTACGCTGATGTCGTTGCCGATGGCAAGAAGGATGTCACCACCCTGGGTGCTTTGGCGGAATAGTTGGCCGGCGAAGGGGTAATCACTGCCATCCTTGCGGCGAAGCCGTAAATGAACGGCAATCGGCGACAAACAGGTGCCGACTTTGCCTATTTGTTCCGTATATGTTGCATTGATTATTTCGGACGACAATTCACTCAATGTCAGCTTTTGCAGGTAGGCCAAGTCGTATTGCAGATTACTGAGTGCAGCCGGATTGGCATACAACACAAGCAAGCTGGCAGCATCGACCACATAAATTTCATTGGTCGTTCCCGCCAGAAGGATTGGAAGCCATTCGGCATTGATCTGTTCTATGATGCATCTCCTTGCATGCTGCCTTGCTGGAAAGACATGGCCGCGAAGCAGCTAGGATAGCGATTTCGGTCGGCAATTCCAACCGGATGCGCACCGGAAAAGGTAATTTTCAGTGTGCGTAATCGTGCATGTATTCAAGAGCATTATTGGAAATCGCGGCTGTGAATCGTCAGGTTGCCCAATAACTCGGAATGATCCACGATGCGTTTGGCTACCAAATGATGTACGCCATCCCTGGTTTGCCAGATGCCATAGACTGTCATCAGCTGTGCATTCAAAATTTCGCGACGCTGCTTGTCAATCAATGCCGGCCAGATGATGACGTTGGTAATGCCGGTTTCATCTTCGAGTGTGACAAACATCGTGCCCTTTGCCGTAGGCGGACGTTGACGCATGGTGACGATCCCGGATGTGCGTGCGATCTTGCGATCGGCAAAACCGCGCATTTCGAGCGAAGTCGACAAATTCATCTTTTTCAGCAAGGGACGCAGCAAGGCCAGCGGATGACGCTGCAATGTCAGGCCGGTGCTTGCGTAATCAGCAGTGATTTCCTGGCCTTCGCTTGCTGCCGCGAGTAGCAGCGGTTCTTCTTCGACGGGCGCATTACGTAACAACGCGGGAGCAGGGCGCATGGCGGCGACCTGCCATTTCGCCTGGCGACGGTTGCCGGTCAATGGCAAAAGCGCATTGGCGCGTGCGAGGGCAGCTAGTTCGAACTGGTCGAGTTCCGCACGTTGCGCCAGGTCATCGATACTCGAAAATCTCTTCGTTTTGCGCGCGATGACAATCCGTTCGGCGGTTTCGGTCGATAGTCCTTTAATCATCTGGAGTCCGAGCCGTACATCGGGGCAGTGGCTGCGGATATTTTCCAATGTGCATTCCACATCGCTGGACAGTACATCTACCGGATGCACCTGTACGCCCTTGCGCCTGGCATCTTGTACAAGTTGCGAAGCGGAATAAAAGCCCATGGGCTGGGCGTTGAGCAAGGCCGCAAGAAAGGCAGCCGGATAATGGCATTTGATCCAGGCTGAAACATAGACCAACAGGGCAAAGCTGGCCGCATGCGATTCGGGAAAGCCGTATTCGCCAAAACCGGCGATCTGCTTGATCAAGCGTTCCGCGAATTCTGGCTCGAAGTTGTTGTTGGCAAGCCCTGCTCTGAGTTTCCCGTTATAGGTTTCCAGCGTGCCTTTGCGTTTCCATGCACCCATCGCACGTCGCAGCTGGTCAGCTTCGCCGGGGGTAAAACCGGCTGCATCGATGGCGATCTGCATGACCTGTTCCTGAAAAATCGGTACGCCATGGGTACGTTCGAGTGCTTTTTTGAGATCGTCGCGCAATACAAGTTGATCCTTCGGAATGTGACGTTGGGTCAAATAAGGATGGACCATGCCGCCCTGGATCGGTCCCGGACGCACGATGGCGACTTGCACCACCAGATCGTAATACTCCCGTGGCCGCAGGCGTGGCAACATGGACATCTGCGCGCGCGATTCAATCTGGAATACGCCGATCGTGTCGGCTTTGCAGATCATGTCATAGGTTTTTGTATCGTTTTCCGGAATGTCCTGCATGCGGAACGTCTGGCCGCGTTGCAGAGAAATCATGTCCAGTGCACGCCGTATCGCCGACAGCATGCCAAGCGCTAGTACGTCGACCTTCAGCAAACGCAGTGCATCGAGATCATCCTTGTCCCATTGAATGACGCTGCGATCTTTCATCGACGCATTCTCGATCGGAACGAGGCGAGCGAGATTGTCCTGCGCAATCACGAAGCCGCCCACATGTTGAGACAAGTGCCGCGGAAAGCCGATGAGCGTTTGCGTGAGTTCGACCAGTTTCTTGACCACGGATGCCTCGGGATCGAAACCGCTTTCGCGCAGACGCTCCTCGCTGATCTCCCGGCCATCCCACCACTTATGCGACTGCGAAAGTCGGTTGACCTGTTCGAAATCCAGTCCCAATGCCTTGCCAACGTCTTTCATGGCAGAGCGTGGTCGATAAGTGATGAGTGAAGCCGCAATCGCTGCGCGATGGCGTCCATATTTACGATAGATGTACTGCATGACTTCTTCACGACGCTGATGTTCGAAATCGACATCGATGTCGGGCGGTTCGTTGCGTTCTTGCGAGACGAAGCGTTCGAAAAGCACGCTGCTTTCTGCAGGATTGACTTCGGTGATGCCCAGGCAATAACAGACAACCGAATTGGCGGCGGACCCGCGTCCCTGGCAAAGAATACCTTCGCCGCGCGCGAACTGGACGATGTCGTAGACGGTCAGAAAAAAAGGTTCGTAGCCCAAATGCGCAATGAGCTTGAGTTCATGCTCGATCTTTTCGTTTATGAAAGGGGGAACGCCATTCGGGTAGCGACGTTGCTGCGCGCCTTCATACGTCAATCGTCGCAGGTAACTGCGCAAGGTTTCGCCTTCCGGAACGATTTCCTTTGGATACTGATAACTGATTTCCGCAAGAGAAAAGTTGCACTGATCGGCAATGGCCGATGTCTCCTTTAGCAGCGTTTCTGGATAAATCTGTGCGAGTCGTAAGCGTGTGCGCAGATGCTGTTCGGCATTGGGCTGGAGATCCAGACCGCAATCCGCCAATGACTTGTTCAGGCGAACGGCGGTCAGCGTGTCTTGCAAGGGTTTGCGTGATCGTACGTGCATGAGTACATCGCCGGATGCGACAAGCGGGCGTTGAATTTTTTCCGAGAGTTCCTCCAGACCCAAAAGCCATTCGGCATCGTCACCCTGATACAGCAGTTCCACTGCAATCCAGCATCGTGTCCCAAACGTTTGCCGCAGCCACTCTGCTTGCGCATGCAGTATCTCTTGCGGCGTATCGTACTGTGGAAGCAGCAATGCTAGGCAATCCGGCATGCGGGCCAAGTGTGCATAAGGCGCTGATGGCTTGGCCAGATCTTCACGATGCAGCAGGTAATGCCCTTTTTCGACACGCCGTCGACCCAGCGTAATCAATTCGGAAAGATTGCCGTAGCCCTCGAGGTTTTGCGCCAGCAGTACGAGTTTCATGCCGCAAGACAAGGTCAACTCGCTGCCAATAATCAATTTGAAATTCGCGTCATGCTTTTTTGCTTCGACATGGGCGCGCACCACACCCGCGAGAGAACACTCGTCGGTGATGGCTAGGCCGCGATAACCGAGTTCGATGGCGCGTTGCACGAGTTCTTCCGGGTGCGATGCCCCAAGCAGAAAGGTGAAATTGGAGCGGCAATGCAGCTCGATATAGTCCGGGATGGAAAACATATTTATGAATATTCATTCAGACCATAAGGCAACTAATCACGGCGTTTCGCCATTGAGCGATCGTTCAGTTTTATCCAAAAAGTCCGTGCAGAAACCAGCCGCTTTCTGAAGAGGTATTGTTAATGCGGGTGCGAAATATCCAGTACAAAACGTGGGATTCGCTTTGTGCGATGAAATAGTCGCGCGTGGCCAAATCATCGTCCCACCAGCCGGTTTCGATCCGTTCGGGCCCTGTTAATAGCTGCAATGGCGTGTGGTAGTAAGGTTTGTGTTGGTGTGTGCGGAGTGGTAATGGCATGGCAAGCAACCAAACCGGTCGCATTCCCGCTTTCAAGGGGATTTCCTGCGGATTGCGCATGCGCTTTGCGAATGATGCCGTTGTTGTGATGCTTGCACGTTCGACACTGCGTTCGGGGCGATGGTCGGCCAGAATGTGTAGTCGTTGGACGGCATCGTTACCGAGTCTGCTTTGTAGGCGTTCCATCAGGCGGTTGAGACTTTGCGCAGTATGCGCAGGTGTTGGAAACAATTCCGTGTTCGGCGCAACCTGCTCACTGATCTGCTCTACCTTGAGTGACAGTTCGATCACGGGTGCTTCCAATACGAGTTGCGCCAAACGTTCGCGTAATAAAAGCGTCAGATGTTCGAGATCGCGACTTGCCATTCCCAGTGCAAGCGTCAAGCTCGTAAAACGATGGTCACGGCGACGTGATGGTTCATGATGCAGTTGGAGCACGAGCAAATGTGCAGCAGCGTGGCGTGCAGATAGCCATCCCGTCAGTTGGACTAGAAGTCGGCGTGCGGCAAACAGCAAGGACTCTGCCTGTTCAACGCGCGCCGCAAGTTCGAGGCGTGCCTCAAATACCGGTGGTGCGGTAAACCAGCCGTGTACCTCAGGCAGTTGGCCATAAGCGCGATCGCATTCGTCTAGGAGTGCTTGACCAAAGCGGCGAACGATTCCGCTGCGCGGTAGCTGGCGTAGCTGACCGAGGCAATGGCAGCCGATTCCGTGCAAGGTGTCGAGATAGGGCTGTACTTGTGTCAATACCTGCAAAGGCAGGATATCGAGTCGCATGGCATCGCTGCGCGTGTCATGTGGATCGGACCGCCCGGCTTTTGCCATTAGCCAGGCCGCACTTGCCGTCGAGCCATGACCGATCGCGCCCCTTAATCCCAGCATGCCGATCCCTTCGAGAAGACGTGTCGCCAAACGTTGCTTGCCGCCAAACAGACGCAAGCTGGCGCTGATGTCGGCCATGAATCCATCTCCCGCTTCCTGTAAGGCGACGAGGGGTGTGAAATGCAATGCCCACAGCGCGGCTTCCTGCAGAGCTTGACGCTCGGCTAACGGCTGGCGCGTATGGATCTGTAGGTCGGCCGCGAGTGCACGCGCGTTACCTTCCGACATGCCGGGCCGGATGCCGGCTTCACCTGCCGGGCCGTTATGCCAGCCGACGGTCTTGTGTTCACAGACAACCAGCGGATGATCGACGCGTCTTTCCGTTTCGCTCTCAGGCTGCGAGCGCAGAATGGCTTCGAGCGGTAGCTGCGGCAGATGTAAAGCGATCCATAGCATGGCGTGGAAAAGACAGGGTTGAGTCGACCATGGTCCGTGAATTAAAGGGTTTGATCAGAATCTCGGGAACGGTCAGCGGCAAGATGATGGGCGCAGCATGAACAGGGCCGCGCCGCTTGATGATTTCAACCGACATGCTCCCGGCGGGAGCGGGCTGGCAGACCATGCGCAGAGGCGCGGGCGACGATTGCTCGCGTGCGATCAGGGGGCGGAATACGAAAGCCAGTCCTTCGCTACCGGCGGCGGCCAGTTGTAGACGCCGTAGTTGATCTGCACGCGCTTGCGGTAGCCAGCAAAGCAGGGCACCAAAGCAGTCGCTTTTTAGCGCTTGTTCCACCGCCCACATGCGGTCGGCCGGTTTGTCTGCCTCGATCAGCAAAACATGCTGAAGATCCAAGCCAAGTTCGGCAAGCGCGGCAGCGAATGGAATATGTGGTGGTGCCATCAGCACGACCGTTTTTCCAGCCTTCGTCAGTTGTGACAATGTTGGCGCGAGAAGGCGTAATTCACCAATTCCTGGATGACGCATCAATAATTCGATCAGGACGGAAGAGGGCCAGCCACCATTCGGCAATTCACGATCGAGTGCACGATGACCAGAGGTGACTGGTCGAGCGGCATGGGAGCCCATCTGGTCGCCACGCCATACATGTTCCGGCAGCGTGTTCAGTAGGGACGGGTGCGGCGAATGGGAAGAAAAAGAAGCAAGACTCATGGGACCTCCAGACGTGAGTGCGAGAGCGCACAATCAATATACTGTATAAATATACAGTATAAAAGTCTTGGGCGATATCTTGGCGTGAAGGTGTTGCTGCGGCTGTTGGAAAAACAACGCCTATGTCTATTTGGGCAAGTTTCTTGGCAGAGCGATTGCCAGTGACCGGGGTGAAATCAATACAAGGTGGCGCGCTGTTTCGCTTCTATTTCCTTGTCGTAGGTTGCGCCATCGTCCGTGCCACCGAGGGCAGCATGAATGGCGCCGGGCGTTGGTACACGTGAGCGAATGTCGGCATCGGCTTGCCATAGATCGGCCCGTTTGATTGCGCGTGCGCATTGAAAAAACACGGTTTCCACATGGACTGCGATGACGCATTTGGGCGGTTTGTCTTCTATGACAAAGCGCTCAAGGAGATCAGGTGCGTTGGAAATGCTGGCCCGGCCATTGACGCGCAAGGTTTCGCCAATGCCCGGGATCAGAAAAAGCAAGGCTATGCGCGGATCGGTGAGCATGTTGCGCAGGCTGTCGATGCGATTGTTGCCGCGTCTTTCCGGCAGCAGCAATGTTTTTTCATCCTCTACGACGACAAAACCGGCTGGATCGCCACGCGGCGATACATCCAACCCGTCAGGACCGCTGGTTGCCAGAGCAAAGAAAGGTGAAGCTGCGATCATTTGACGATAGAGCGGATGCAGGTAATCGACTTCTTTTTTCAGTGATGGTGCCGGAACCGCATCGAACAGGGCATCCAATTGTTCGGGGCGCGTGATCAGATAGCGGGAATCGAGGGACATGGAGCGGCTTTCATGAACGGTCGTTGTCGTGGATGGTGAGCGGTTGAGCAAGGCTGGTGGGATGCGTTGCTGGCCAAGGCGCACAGCCTAATGGCGTGAGCACGGTTGTTACCAAGCCGCTTTCAGCTGGCATGCTTCAGGACATCGATCGGTCGCTGCCGATGATCCTTGTCGTTATTTACCATCATGGCGTGACCTTCCGATCTTCCTTGTTTTCCACGAGAGCCATGCGCCGTCGTATGCGTTGCGCTTCTTCGCCATCACCCACCTGCTCGGCTCGCAAAGCTTGTACATTCAGCCATGCCAGCAAGGAGCGTCGCCATCCTTGTGCAGATGCAGTATCGATCGCTGCCTGAAGAACATCGGGCGTGGCGCGATTGCTGCGAAATAGTACGCCTGCCGCCACCAGACGCGAAAAAGGATCTGCTATCGATTGCATGGCGCGAGCGGCTGCTGTCTCACTGCCAGCGCCGGCAACCGTGCGTTGTGGCTCGGGCAGAAGGCGAATTTGCTCGGCTCGCACGCGGCCCGCGAGGTAATCGGCATACGCTTGTTCGGCCGCTGAAGTGTCGCGTGCCAGCGCATCAAAACCATTGCAGTCTTCCAGCACAAGGCTCGCCACGCGTGCGGCACAACGTGTCAGTTCCAGTCGTGCCAGCAAATCGATCTTGCCGGTCCGGCTGACTTCATCACGAGCCAGAGTGAATTCCTGCTGTTCGACCCGGTTTTCTCCTTTCAGATAGGCGGTGCTGGCACGCCCCATGGCATCTTTCGCTTCACTTTGCCATTCGGGGACGGGTTTGCCTGCACAAGCGGCAAGCAGGAGGGTAGCCGTCAGCAATGAAAATGATGAGCTTGCATTCATGGCAGTTTCAACTCCGTGTCACGCGCAAAAGGCCATTTGCGATTGAGTTCAGTAACCAGCCGCTCGATTTTGCGTACGCTCTTGTCCACATCCGAACGCAAGGTGTCGAGGTCGGCCGTGGCATTGCGCGCATTACCGGCCACCGCTTGCGCATCGGTGAGCACCTGATCAAGTTTTTTCAGGCTTTCACGCGCTTCAGCCAACATGGCATTGAGTTGCACGAGGGTGGCCTGACTGTTGCCATCCTTGCCGAATACCTGTGTATCGGTCTTTGCCAGCAGGCCATCCACACGCAAGAGCACGCTGTTGGCGCGGTCGATGGTCGTTACCATCTTTTGCGTATCCTTTTCGTTACCAAACAGCGCACCAAGGGCGCCGTTGGGACCGTTGAGTTTTTCAGTCAAGGCTTGCACGTTGGCCAGCGTTGCATACAGCGCGGATTGCGCATCGCTGAGACCGTTGAGGTTTTCGATCAATTGTTTGGCTGAGGCCACCAGTAGCGGGATTTCGGCGGCTACGTCGCCGACCAGCAAGGCGCGTTCCGCTCCTGCTTCGAGCGGCGGATCGTCGGGCAGACCGGTGAAGGCGCGCAGTTTGGTGCTGCCGACAATCGGGCGCTCCATCGTGAAGACGCTGGAACTGCGCAGCCAGTGTGCATCCTTCTGCGCAACGGCAACGATCATGCGTGCCTTGCCATCCTTGCCGAGTTCAATGCGACTGACACGACCGATGGGAAAGCCGGAAAAAGTCAGGTCCATGCCAACGGATACGCCTTCGGCATCGTCGGCCAGCAACACCAGTTCCTGCGTCGATTCGAATGCCCCGCGTGCATACATCAGGTAGCCGACCGCACTCAAAAGCATCGCTACCAGAAATGCGAGAAGGATGGCGGCCTTGAATTCAAGATTGCTGGAGGTAAGTGCCGCTGCCGTGGAAGGCGGTAGCGATTCGGTGTCGGATGGATTCGGAGGGTGAGGTTCAGCCATGAGGTCGCGAAGTCAGTAATAGTTGCCCATCAGGGAAGCGATTTCGATCAGCAGCAGGACAAAGAACAGCCGAACCATGGCGGCCAGTTCATTGGCGGCTTTTGAACGACTGTTCAGTGGATGCAGATACGGATAGCGATGCTGTGTGTAGAGTGACGAGGCGATCGGGATCAGGGAAACGGCCAGACTGAAAAACAGTGTTTTCAGTACGAAAATCATGGTGACGGCGGGGTTGAAAATCTGGCCGACGATACGCGTGTAGCCGGGCAAGGCCCAGTGGTTGAAACCGTAGATGGAAACATACGCAAGGATCAGCGACAGAATGCAACTGAGTGCGGCCAGCATCAACACCGAAAAGATGCCGGCGACCGCACGCGGAAAGAATTCCAGCCGGATCGGATCGAAGCCGCGTGCCTGCATGGCGTGGAGCTCACCACGTGCGCGCATTTCGGCGAGTTCAACGCCATCGGGCAAGGTGCGGCGCAAGGCAATGAACAGCGCTGCTGTCAATGGAATGAGTTCAAGTACCAGAACGCGTACCACCATTTCCAGCGCATAGCGAGAGAGGCCATAGCTGACGGCCGTCACGACGACGATGCGGATCAGGATCAGACTGAGCAGCGCGGTCAGCACCGTGAACCAGATCAGGTTGGCATTGGTGCCCAGCACGATCTGGTAGGCGACGGCACGCCGGTTTTCGCGTCGATAACTACCTGGTGAAAATAGTAGCGATAGCATCGTAACGCCGAACAGCAAGGTGCGCCAGCTACCCGCCAGCCAGCGTTGCAGCGGGTGGCTCATACGAAAAAGCGTGGCGATGGGCGAAGCCTTGACGGTCATGTCCTGCATGGTAGCAGCGATTGCACATGGCCGGGATGTGCCGCGAGCGTTGCGCTAAGCAATTGTCCTGTGTCTTGATATAGGCGTTTCACTGTTCGGCGGGGAGAATGCATATTGGTCGGCATTTCGATGCGATTGCTTTTGCACATACGCATGGCGGGTTTGCGCAGAGCGGCTTCAGTCCAGCGGCATGCCATCCAGAGATTTCAATGCATTTTTACCGCGAAGGAAACCAGCGCCAGCAAAACGCCGATGAAGAGGATGGCGCCTATCAGTGCGGCAAGTACAACGTAAATGGGCTTGAGGCCGGTCACATCGCTTTCGTAATCACTGCGTCGCCGCAAGCCGATGAATGACCAGAACACGGCACCCAATGTCGCCAGGAAAGATTTCTTGCGCGGGGTGTTATTTTCCTGCATGCCATTCTCCGTGAAGACGTGTGCTTGCCGACGCCATGTCTGTCGTACGTGACCGCCTTATTTCACGTCAGGCGTACATGGTCGAGATCAAAATGTGCCTAGGATCAGACTCTACGCAGCAATTCTGCCAACTGATCTGCACATTGGCCCCATCCTTCATGGAATCCCATTTTTTCATGCGCTTCGCGATCCGCTGCGCTCCAATGCAGAGCCTGCGCCGTATAACGCGTCTTGCGGCCTTCGTCTTCGGGATCGAACATGACGATCGCTGTCATGAACGGTTTTTCAGAGGGAATCCAGGCTGACACGTACGCATCGGTAAACACGAGACGTCGGTCGGGTACGACTTCCAGATAGACGCCGCGGTTGGGGTATTCGTTACCTTCAGGATCGCGCATGACGATCAGGTTGCCGCCACCGGCGCGTACATCAAGCTCGATGCTGGCAATGCTCCAGGGCTTGGGTACGAACCATTGTTGCATCAGGTGCGGATCGGTCCAGGCGCGAAATACGGCAGCGGGTGGCGCATCGAAGAGACGTGTTAGTGTCAGTACACGGTCTGCGGGAATGTGCGTCGTCATATCTTACTCCTTCCAAACAGGAAAAGTCAGTGCCTGACGCACAGGATGGCCGCAGTCGTCAGGCAGTCAATTGACGTAATGCCGCGATCAGCTTGTCGCATTCCTCGTTCGTGCCAATGCTGATGCGCAGATACTGATCGATACGCGGATGCTTGAAGTGTCGCACGATGATCGCACGTTCACGCAAACCGGCGGCCAGCTTGTCGGCAGAGAAGGCTGGATGCTTGGCGAACACGAAATTGGTGCATGAAGGCAAAACGCTGAAGCCAAGTTGCTGCAGGGCTTGCGTGGTGTTTTCACGCGTGGTGATGACCGCTTGCAGCATCTTCTGGAAATAGTCTTCATCCTGATAGCTGGCAATTGCGCCGGCGACGGCGAGGCGGTCCATCGGGTAGGAATTGAAACTGTTCTTGACGCGCTCCATGCCATCGATCAATTCCTTGTTGCCGACGGCAAAGCCGACACGCAGGCCGGCCAGCGAGCGCGATTTCGAAAAGGTACGTACCACCAGCAGGTTCGGATAGCGCTGCGTGAGGGTAATCGCGCTTTCTGCGCCAAAGTCCACATAGGCTTCATCTACCACGATGACACTGTTGGGCTGCTTGATGAGCAGGTCTTCGATGGCCGAGAGCGCCAGCGGAATGCCGGTCGGCGCATTCGGATTCGGGAAAATGATTGCACCGCAGTCGCGACCGAGATAATCGGCGGTGTCGATTTCCATCTGGTCGTTCAGTGGGACTTCGACATAATCGATGCCGAACAGGCGCGCATAGACAGGATAGAAGCTGTAGGTGATGTCCGGGAACAGCAGCGGCGCATCGTGCTTGAGCAATGCCATGAAGGCAAAAGCCAGCACTTCGTCGGAGCCATTGCCGACGAAAATCTGGTTGGTGTCCATGCCGTGATAATCGGCCAGGGTTTGCTTGAGTTGCGACGAATCGGGATCGGGATAAAGGCGCAGCGAATCGGCTGTCACGGCATGCATGGCCTTGATGACGGCAGGCGAGGGCGGATAAGGGTTCTCGTTGGTGTTGAGCTTGATCAGATTGTTGACCTTTGGCTGTTCGCCCGGAACATAAGGCGTCAGCATACGTACCAGCGGGCTCCAGAATTGACTCATGCGATTTCCTTTATAGACAGAGCGCCATTTTATAGTGAGTAACGCGTGCTGACGATGACTGTGGTGGGTTATGTCTGCGGGGCTATGCTTTCCGGTTCGCCCATGACTGCCTGATCGGCTTCTGGTAGAGTGCCGCCCATGAGCAAACTGTCCCTTGACCGTATCCTGCAATCGCAAGGTTTCGGTACCCGCAAATATTGCCGCAGCCTGATTGAAGATGGTGAAGTCAGCATCGCCGGTGAAGTGATCGACGATTATCGGGCGAGCTTCGATACGACCGATCTAACTTTCACCATCTTTGAGGAAGACTGGCTGTATCGCGAGCATGTCTATATCGTGCTGAACAAGCCGGCCAATTTCGAGTGTTCGCGCAAGCCCAGCCATCATCCGGGTGTGCTGACGCTGTTGCCCGAACAATTTACCTGGCGTGAGCTGCAGCCAGTAGGGCGTCTCGATCACGATACGACCGGCATGCTGCTGATGTCGGACGACGGCGCGTTCATTCATGCGCAATCCTCGCCCAAGCGGCATGTCCCCAAGGTTTATGTGGCGACCACGCACGATCCGGTGACGCCGGAACTGGTAGCGCAGCTTTTGGCCGGTGTGCAATTACACGACGAACCCGCCCCGCTTGCCGCGCAAACTTGCCGCAAACTGGATACGCATGCGCTGGAAATCGTGCTGGAGCAGGGCAAGTATCATCAGGTCAAGCGCATGTTGGCGGCGGCTGGCAACCATTGCTCGGCGTTGCGACGTGTGGCGATCGGCGAGTTGATGCTCGATTCGCTGCATCTCGAAGAGGGCGAGTGGGCTTATCTGGATGCATCACAGTTGGCGTTGTTGAAGCCGAGTAACGACTAATTTCTTTCGACTGATCTCTTCCGTCCGGCCTGTTCTGCGTCGGACTTCTTCCCATTTCTTCTGTTTGATCCTGCATGAGCTTGCCTCTGGGGCAGGTGGCTCCGTCACGGCTGTCTGCAGGACGCACAAAGCTTGCGTGCTTCATCAGCGCGGATGCATGCCTTAACAAATGCGGCATCGTCGCGTAGCGGTCTCGCAATCCATGCCCGCTAAACCCATCAACTTGCATGCCGTTTTTGCCAGGCAGATGCTGCGCAGCGATATGCGTGTTTTCCACATGTTGTAGTTTTTCTGAATAACAGTCAGTCGCCTATTGAATATCTCCCCACATTTATTTTCAAATCGTCTTATAATCAAATCGCTGTCATGACAGATATCAATAACTGAAATTGTTTTGAAATGTTTCAAGAAGGCTGATTTGCCAATTTGATATGAACTGCTGATCCATGAAATCGCGCTCCTTTTTATATATCTGCTTATCGCTTCTGCTGCTTTTCTCGCAGCAGTTCGCGTTTGCGGGCGCGCTCGATCATGTACAGAAGACAGCGTTCGATCATCAGTGCGCCTATGAAGAAGGCGATGCGGCAGACAGCCATCTGTCAAAACATTTACTGATCGACGAGTATGACGATGCGCCCATGGCTGCGTTGGTCATGCCGCAATTTGCGAGTGTTGCCGTTCCCCATGCGGATTGGGCATTCGCGCAGTTCCTCCACATCGTTGCACCGCATTACTTTTCCCGCGCTCCTCCTCTCGCCTGAGGATATTCGTCCTCGCATGCCTGGCATGCAGCAAGCTTTCCGCAACATGTATTGAAACGGCGCAAGACCGTTGCATGCACCGCCGATCGCACTGCGCTTCTCGCGAATATCCGACCTTCATCACGACGTGAGCCCGATCACCGGACGCTCAAACGCTAGAAGACTTCTTGAGAGGTATCAAATGAGCAACAATCAAGCCGCCGTTGCGGCACAAGCCGGCACCGGCTACAAAAATCGCTGGGCACAATTGTTCATCGGCATTATCTGCATGGCTTTTGTCGCCAACCTGCAATACGGCTGGACGTTGTTTGTCACGCCAATGGATAACGCTCACCATTGGGGCAAGGCAGCCATTCAATTGGCGTTTTCCATCTTTATCGTGACCGAAACGTGGTTGGTGCCGATCGAAGGCTATCTGGTCGATAAATTCGGCCCGCGTCCGGTGGTTGCCGGCGGTGCGATTTGTGCTGGTCTGGGCTGGATCATCTACAGTTTCGCTTCCACGCTGCCGATGTTGTATGCAGGCGCTGTGGTGTCGGGTATTGGCGCCGGTTGCGTCTACGGTACTTGCGTCGGTAACGCGCTGAAATGGTTCCCTGATCGTCGCGGTCTGGCTGCTGGTTTGACGGCTGCCGGTTTCGGTGCAGGCGCTGCGGTGACGGTGATCCCGATTGCCAACATGATCCAGACGTCGGGTTACGAGAAAACGCTGCTGACGTTTGGCATCATCCAGGGCGTCGCCATCTTCGTTCTGTCCATGTTGCTGGTGAAACCGGTTGCGCCAAAAGCAGCCGTCGCCAAGGCAGGTACGGCGACCAAGGTTGATTACACGACCAAGCAAATGTTGAAGATGCCCGTGTTCTGGGTGTTGTACATGATGTTCGTGCTGGTCGCATCCGGTGGTTTGATGGCAACCGCGCAATTGGGCCCGATCGCAACCGACTATGGTCTGGCTTCGCTGCCTGTCACGCTGTTCGGCGTGACCCTGCCGCTGCTGACCATGACGCTGTCTATCGATAACGTCGCCAACGGTATTACGCGTCCTCTGTGTGGTTTCATTTCCGACAAGATCGGTCGTGAAAACACCATGTTCATCGTCTTCATCGGTGAAGGTTTGTCACTGCTGGGCTTGATGACCTGGGGCCACAATATGTATGCCTTCATGGTGTTCGCTGCACTGATTTTCCTGTTCTGGGGCGAAATTTTCTCGATCTTCCCAGCAACCTGTGCCGACATCTTCGGTTCCAAGTTTGCTGCAGGTAACTCGGGCACCCTTTACACGGCAAAAGGTACGGCTGCCTTGCTGGTTCCTCTGGCATCGGTATTTGCGGTCAATGGCAACTGGAGCCGCGTGTTCGTCGCTGCTGCTTGCATCACGATCTTCGCAGGTCTGTCGGCCAAGCTGATCCTCGGCCCGATGCGCAAGCGTCTGCTGGCGAAAGAAGCCGGTATGCAACAACAGGCAGAAAAAGAGCAGCGCGTTGCTGCCTGAGCTTGATTCTCCAGTCCGCTGATCGGGCGGACCAACAAAAAACCGGGGCATGCCCCGGTTTTTTTATTCTGTTTCTGCTTTCAGTTGCCAAAGAAACCGAACAATCCATCTCGCTCGAAGCGCATGTCAGGCGTGTTCTGCATCAAGGCTACTACGCCATTTTGGTCGAAATGCACATGCATGATCGAGTTCCAGGCATTGTTTTCCCGATACGGATAAGACCAGACTTCCAGTTGCTGGCGCGGCAGATAGGAGGTTTCAGAAGGATGCCCGATGGTGCGCAAGACATCCATCTTGGTCGCACTCCCAACGGTCAGTAAGGCAAAGTGTCGTGTCGTCAGGACTTGTTCGTAGGAGAGCAGTCGGCCATTGGCATCGAATTTAGCTAGATGGGTAGCTTGCCCCCACGGATTGCGGTTGTATTCAAGAATGGCACCTTCGCCGCCAGGAATACGGTACGACGGTGGGCCAAGCTGGGCAATGACTTCCGACTCGCTGGCACCTGTAGTGAGGTTCGCCGGCTCCCAGGAGGCGCAGGCACTCAGCATCAAAGGCAGTAAAATGACGGCTGCCAGCTTGTTTCGCATGGTTGTGAGGTGGTTTTTCATGATTTCCTGTGCGGTAAACAGACAAGTTGTTTGAAGCAGGCTTGTATTTCCGTTATACTCCCGCCTTGGTCATTTCGACCAAATTCATTTAATGTTGTTCACGATGTAACGGGGTTGCGACTCCGCGCATCGCATGTGAAAGGTTTTATCATGTCGCTCGAAAAATCCGCCAAGGCAAGCATTGTTGCCGATAACGCACGCGCTCAAAACGATACTGGTTCGCCAGAAGTGCAAGTTGCTCTGCTGACCGCACGTATCAACGACCTGAACGGTCACTTCAAGGAACACTCGAAGGATCACCACTCGCGTCGTGGTCTGATCATGATGGTCAATCGTCGTAAAAGCCTGCTGGCTTACCTGAAGCGCAAGGATCTGAATCGCTATCGCGATCTGATCGCCAAACTCGGTCTGCGTAAGTAAGTCGTTGCAGTATTCGACCCAGCTTTACTGAAAAATGCCTGCGTCAGTTTTCTGATGCGGGCATTTTGTTTTTTTGCAGTTTGTATTTGTCGTTTCGGCAGTTCAATAAAAAGCAGAAGGTAGGGCAGGAGAGATGAACGGTGCATGTTCCGTGCGCCGTTGTGGTGAGGTGAACGACAGCCCCTGAAAATCTGTCGGCAAATCAGAAAGGAACACTCGTGTTTAATAAAGTCACCAAAACATTCCAGTACGGCCAGCACACGGTCACGCTTGAAACCGGCGAAATCGCGCGTCAGGCTTCCGGTGCCGTCGTCGTGTCGATCGAGGATACGGTTGTCCTTGCGACCGTGGTTGCGAAGAAGGACGCCAAACCAGGTCAGGATTTTTTCCCCTTGACCGTCGATTACATTGAAAAAACCTATGCTGCCGGTCGTATTCCTGGCGGCTTCCTCAAGCGTGAAGGTCGTCCTTCCGAGAAGGAAACGCTGACCTCGCGCCTGATCGATCGCCCGATTCGTCCGCTGTTTCCGGAAGGCTATCTGAACGAAGTGCAGATTATCGTGCACGTGCTGTCGGTCAATCCGGAAATCGATCCTGATATTCCAGCCATGATCGGCGCTTCGGCTGCTTTGTCGGTTGCCGGCATTCCTTTTGCTGGCCCAGTTGGCGCTGCACGCGTCGGTTATATCGACGGTCAATATGTGCTGAACCCGACGGCTACCCAACTGACCAAATCCCAACTGGATCTGGTGGTTGCCGGTACCGAACGCGCCGTGCTGATGGTCGAATCGGAAGCGCAGCAATTGTCTGAAGACGTCATGCTCGGCGCTGTTGTCTACGGCCACGAACAAATGAAAGCAGTCATCGATGCGATCCACGAATTGGTGCGCGATGGTGGCAAGCCGGAAGTGCAGTGGTCGCCAGCGCCGAAAAACGACGCACTGATCGCGCGCGTGACGCATTTTGCCGAAGGCAAGCTGCGCGCCGCCTATCAAACCAAGGACAAGCAGGCACGTACGGCCAAGCTCAAGGATGCATCTGCTGAAGTGATGGCGGAACTGGTTGCCGAGGCAGCATCGGTCGGTGGCGAGGCGCCTGATTCGGCTGAAGTCGGCAACATCCTGTTCGATTTGGAAGCGAAGATCGTTCGTTCGCAGATTCTCGAAGGCGAGCCACGTATCGACGGTCGCGATACGCGCACCGTTCGTCCAATCTCGATCCGCACGGGCGTGTTGCCACGTACCCACGGTTCGGCATTGTTCACCCGCGGTGAAACGCAGGCGCTGGTTATCGCTACGCTGGGTACCGCACGCGACGAACAAAAGATCGATGCGCTGATGGGTGAATACTCGGATCGTTTCATGATGCACTACAACATGCCGCCGTTTGCGACTGGCGAAACCGGCCGTGTCGGTACGCCTAAGCGTCGTGAAATCGGTCATGGTCGTCTGGCTAAGCGTGCTCTGGTTGCTGCATTGCCAGCACCGGAAGAATTCAGCTACTCGGTTCGTTTGGTTTCGGAAATCACGGAATCGAACGGTTCGTCGTCGATGGCATCGGTGTGCGGTGGCTGCTTGGCGCTGATGGATGCAGGCGTACCAATGCAATCGCACGTTGCCGGTATCGCAATGGGGCTGATCAAGGAAGGCAACAAATTTGCCGTTCTGACCGATATCCTGGGTGATGAAGATCACCTCGGCGATATGGACTTCAAGGTTGCCGGTACCGCAAACGGTATTACCGCGCTGCAGATGGATATCAAGATCCAGGGTATTACCAAGGAAATCATGCAGGTCGCGCTGGCACAGGCCAAAGAAGGCCGCGTGCATATCCTCGGCGAAATGGAAAAGGCAGTGCCAAGCGGCTCGACCGGCCAGTTGTCTGACTTTGCGCCACGCCTGATCACCATCAAGATCAATCCGGAAAAAATCCGTGACGTGATCGGCAAGGGCGGCGCCGTCATTCGCGCGTTAACCGAGGAAACCGGTACCCAAATCGACATCAGTGATGAAGGTGTTGTGACGATTGCTTCGGTTGATGCTGCTGCGGGCCAGGAAGCCAAGCGCCGTATCGAAGAACTGACCGCTTCGGTTGAAGTGGGCAAGATCTACGAAGGTACGGTTCTGAAACTGTTGGATTTCGGTGCCATCGTGCAAGTCATTCCAGGCAAGGATGGTCTGTTGCATATCAGCCAGATCGCCAACGAGCGCGTCAATGCGGTTGCCGACTACCTGAAGGAAGGTCAGCAAGTCCGCGTCAAGGTTCTGGAAACCGATGACCGTGGTCGCCTGAAGTTGTCGATGAAGGCGGTTGTCGTGGAAGAAAATCCGGAGACGGCTGCCGTTCAGGAATAATTCCTGCCTAGCAGAAGCGAAGTATCGAAAAAACCGCTCGCGGCGTATGCCAAGGGCGGTTTTTCTTTATGGAATGCCGTTCTCAGTTTGACCGTCTTCCAGAGGGCGGGCTAGAATAGCGGGTTATCGGAATTCTGGATTACTTATGCGCCGCAAACTCGTCGCAGGCAACTGGAAAATGAATGGCAGCCTGGCTGCTAATGCTGCGTTACTGGCAGGTATCAAGGCCGAAAGCGCAGGCAGTCGCTGTGATGTGGCAGTTTGTGTGCCGGCGCCGTATCTCGCGCAGTGTCAATCGCTGCTTGTCGACAGTCCGATCGCATTGGGTGCGCAGGATGTGTCGATGCACGAAAGCGGCGCTTACACCGGCGAAGTCTCTGCTGCGATGCTGCGTGAATTCGACTGCCGCTACGTGATCGTCGGTCATTCGGAGCGTCGTAGTTATTTCGGCGAAAGCGATGCGCTGGTTGCAAGCAAGACCTTGCGTGCACTGGCTTCGGGCTTGATCCCGATTGTCTGTGTCGGTGAATCGTTGGCGCAGCGTGAGGCAGGGCAAACCGAGGCGGTCGTGCTGATGCAGCTCGATGCGGTGCTCAAGCAATTGCCTGTAGATGATGTGTCCCGGATTGTTGTGGCATACGAGCCGGTTTGGGCAATCGGTACTGGTCGCACGGCGACCCCGGAAATGGCGCAAGAGGTGCATGCAGTATTGCGTGAGCGCCTCGCGCAAATTTCGGAAGCTGCGGCAGCGGAAGTGAAGATTTTGTACGGTGGCAGCATGAAGCCTGACAATGCTGCCGAATTGATGGCAATGCAGGACATCGATGGCGGCTTGATTGGTGGCGCTGCGTTGAAGGTGGCAGATTTTCTCGCCATTGTGTCCAAGGTGTAATGGCCTTGTCCGTGAACTTATTTTTTGATTATCTAAAACTGGAACTTGCGTAAATGAATACCATGCATACCCTCATCGTCGTCCTGCAGGTGCTGTCCGCGCTGGCGATTATCGGCCTCGTGCTGTTGCAGCATGGCAAAGGTGCCGACATGGGCGCATCGTTCGGTTCCGGTGCTTCCGGCAGCTTGTTCGGTGCGACGGGTTCCTCCAACTTTCTGTCGAAGATGACGGCGCTGGCTGCAGTAATCTTTTTTTCGGCAACGCTGGGTCTGGCTTTTGTGAGCAATCGCCCGGCGCATGTTGATGGCGGTGTGATGGAAAATGCGCCTGTTTCTGAAGTGCCGGGTGCGCCTGCTGCAACCGTTGTGCCGGATGAAAAGCCTGTCGCGCCAGCTGCGAATGATCGTTCGAACGAAGTGCCAAAATAAATGTGACTTAATGCTTTTTTAATGTGATTGCACATTGAATAAAAGCATCAAAGCAGGTTAAAATAGAAGTCTTGCCGACGTGGTGAAATTGGTAGACACGCTATCTTGAGGGGGTAGTGGCGAAAGCTGTGCGAGTTCGAGTCTCGCCGTCGGCACCATAAATGAAAAGGCCAGCAAGGGTAAGTCCAAGCTGGCTTTTTATCGACAGGGCTCGCTGTCCTGTCAAACAAGTATTTTTGCGAAATTTGCCAACCGCTTAGCCAATATACTGTCATCGTGAATCTCGAAAACTATTTCCCCGTTCTGCTTTTCATTCTGGTCGGCATCGGCGTTGGTGTGGTGCCTCAGGTGCTCGGCCGCATCCTTGGTCCTTACAGTCCTGATGCGCAAAAACTCTCTCCGTATGAGTGCGGTTTTGAGGCTTTTGAAGATGCGCGCATGAAGTTCGATGTGCGTTATTACCTGGTTGCGATTCTTTTTATTCTCTTCGATCTTGAAGTTGCCTTCCTCGTTCCTTGGGCAGTGGCAATGAATGATGTGGGAATGTTGGGCTTTTGGGCGATGATGATTTTCGTTGGTGTGCTGACCCTTGGTCTGGTATACGAATGGAAAAAAGGCGCGCTGGATTGGGAGTAAGTCATGTCTATTGAAGGCGTATTGAACGAAGGTTTTATCACCACGACGGCTGACAAGCTGATCAACTGGACGCGTACCGGCTCGTTGTGGCCAATGACGTTCGGTCTGGCTTGCTGCGCAGTGGAAATGATGCACGCGGGTGCGGCGCGTTACGATCTGGACCGCTTCGGTATCGTGTTCCGTCCGTCGCCGCGTCAGTCCGACGTGATGATCGTGGCTGGCACGCTGTG
This sequence comes from uncultured Oxalicibacterium sp., assembly GCF_913776015.1. Classification (GTDB taxonomy): domain Bacteria; phylum Pseudomonadota; class Gammaproteobacteria; order Burkholderiales; family Burkholderiaceae_D; genus Oxalicibacterium. Next base: position 52,293 of record NZ_CAJYMD010000074.1, read on the forward strand.
CAACAAGATGGCGCCTGCCTTGCGCAAGGTTTACGACCAGATGCCTGAGCCGCGTTGGGTCATTTCCATGGGGTCGTGTGCCAATGGTGGTGGCTACTACCATTACTCGTATTCGGTCGTGCGTGGTTGCGATCGCATCGTTCCTGTTGATGTCTATGTGCCGGGTTGTCCTCCAACCGCCGAGGCGCTGCTCTACGGCATTCTGCAGGTGCAGAACAAGATTCGCCGTACGTACACGATTGCCCGTTAAGGATTGCGGTTTAGCTATATGACGACCAAACTCGATCACTTGGAAGCGGCCTTGCGCAATGCGCTCGGCGAGCAGCTTCAAAATCTGACGGTGGCACTCGGTGAAGTGACCATTGTTGTCAAGGCGGCGGATTATCTATCTGCCATGCGCGTACTGCGCGATCATCCTGATCTTCGTTTCGAAGAACTGATCGATCTGTGTGGCATGGATTATTCGGCTTATGGCGATGGCGTGTGGGAAGGTCCGCGTTTTGCAGCCGTTTCGCACCTGCTGTCGATTGCGCACAACTGGCGCCTGCGTGTGCGTGTGTTCGCACCTGACGATGAAATGCCGGTCGTGGCATCCGTCATCGATATCTGGGCGGCGGCCAACTGGTACGAGCGCGAAGCATTCGACTTCTACGGCATCCTCTTCGAAGGTCACAACGATCTGCGCCGTATTCTGACTGACTACGGCTTTATCGGTCATCCATTCCGCAAGGATTTCCCTGTTTCCGGCTACGTTGAAATGCGTTACGACCCGGAACAAAAGCGTGTGATTTACCAGCCTGTCACGATTGAGGCGCGTGAAAATGTGCCGCGCGTGATTCGCGAAGAACAGTACGGGATGAAATAATGGCTGAGATCAAGAACTACACCCTGAACTTCGGCCCGCAACACCCGGCAGCCCACGGTGTGCTGCGTCTGGTTTTGGAGCTGGACGGCGAAGTGATTCAACGTGCCGATCCGCATATCGGTTTGCTGCATCGCGCGACCGAGAAACTGGCCGAGCAAAAAACCTATCTGCAATCCGTGCCTTACATGGATCGTCTCGACTATGTGTCGATGATGTGTAACGAGCACGGCTACGTGATGGCAATCGAGCGTCTGCTGGGCCTCGAAGTGCCCTTGCGTGCGCAATACATTCGCGTCATGTTCGATGAGATCACGCGTATCCTGAATCACCTGATGTGGATCGGCGCACATGCGCTGGACGTCGGTGCAATGGCCGTGTTCCTGTACGCTTTCCGCGAGCGTGAAGATCTGATGGACTGCTACGAAGCCGTGTCTGGCGCACGTATGCATGCCGCCTACTATCGCCCAGGCGGCGTGTATCGTGATCTGCCGGACAGCATGCCGCAGCACAAGGCCTCGGTTATCCGCAATGCCAAGGCCATCAAGCAACTGAACGAAAACCGTCAAGGTTCCTTGCTGGATTTCATCGAGGACTTCACCAATCGTTTCCCGACTTATGTCGATGAATACGAAACCCTGTTGACGGATAACCGTATCTGGAAGCAGCGTCTGGTCGGTATCGGTGTGGTGTCGCCTGAACGTGCCAAGGCAATGGGCTTTACCGGTCCGATGCTGCGCGGTTCAGGTATCGAATGGGATCTGCGCAAGACCCAGCCATACGAAGTTTACGATTTGCTGGATTTCGACATTCCTGTCGGTACCAACGGTGATTGTTACGATCGCTATCTGGTACGTGTCGAGGAAATGCGTCAATCCAATCGCATCGTCAAGCAATGCGTCGAATGGCTGCGCAATAATCCTGGTCCGGTCATGACCGATAACCACAAGGTGGCACCGCCATCGCGTGTGGGCATGAAATCGAACATGGAAGACCTGATCCACCACTTTAAACTGTTCACGGAAGGCTTTCACGTGCCGGCCGGTGAAGCGTATGCGGCGGTTGAACATCCAAAAGGCGAATTCGGTATCTATCTGGTTTCGGATGGCGCAAACAAGCCGTATCGTTTGAAGATCCGTGCGCCAGGCTTTGCCCATCTGCAAGGCATGGATGAGATGTCCCGAGGCCATATGCTGGCAGATGCTGTGACCATCATTGGTACGCAGGATATTGTGTTTGGTGAGATTGACCGCTGATCGCGGGCAATGAGTAGAGGCATAAAAATGCTGTTATCAGAACAAGCGTACAAAAAAATCGATCGCGAGATCGCCAAGTTTCCGCCCGAGCAGCGTCAGTCTGCCGTGATGGCAACGCTGGCCATCGCGCAAGTTGAAACCAACTGGTTGTCGCCAGAGGTCATGCAGGAAATCGCCGATTACCTGCACATGCCTGCCATTGCCGTGCAGGAAGTGGCGACGTTCTACAACATGTACAACACCAAGCCAGTTGGCAAGACGAAGATTTCGGTTTGCACCAATCTGCCATGCCTGCTGTCTGGTGGTGAGCGTGCGGCGCACTACTTGAAAGAAAAATTGGGCATTGATTATCGTGAAACGACCGAGGACGGTCAGTTCACGCTGCAGGAAGGCGAGTGCATGGGCGCTTGCGGCGATGCGCCGGTCATGCTGGTCAACAATCATCGTATGTGCAGCTTCATGTCGAATGAAAAAATCGATGCTCTGGTAGAGGAATTGAAGAAATGACCAGCTTGCACAATCGTCATATCAAGCCATTGATTTTCGCTGGTCTCACCGGCGACAACTGGGGTCTGGAAGACTACGTCAAACGTGGTGGTTACGAATCCCTGAAGCGTATTCTCAAAGAAGGCATGACGCCGGATCAGGTGATCGCGGAAGTCAAGGCATCCACACTGCGTGGTCGCGGTGGTGCAGGCTTCCCGAGCGGCTTGAAGTGGAGCTTCATGCCGAAGAATTACGAAGGTCAGAAATATGTGGTCTGTAATTCGGATGAGGGCGAGCCAGGTACATTCAAGGATCGTGACATCCTGCGTTACAACCCGCATTCCGTGATCGAGGGTATGACCATTGCTGCTTACGCGATGGGCGTGACGGTCGGCTACAACTATATTCACGGCGAGATTTTCGGCGAATACCAACGCTTTGAAGAAGCGCTGGAGCAGGCGCGCGCTGCGGGCTTCCTGGGCGATAACATTCTTGGTTCGTCGCATAGCTTCCAGCTGCATGCTTTCCACGGTTACGGTGCGTATATCTGTGGTGAGGAGACCGCCTTGCTGGAATCGATCGAAGGCAAGAAAGGCCAGCCGCGTTTCAAGCCGCCTTTCCCTGCAAGCTACGGTCTGTTCGGCAAGCCGACCACGATCAACAATACCGAAACGTTCGCGGCAGTGCCATTCATTTTCCAGATTGGCGCAGAAGCCTATGCTGGCTTAGGCAAGCCAAACAACGGCGGTACAAAGATTTTCTCGGTTTCTGGTGATGTCACCAATCCGGGCAATTACGAGATTCCGCTGGGTACGCCTTTCTCCACGCTGCTGGAATTGGCTGGCGGCATGCGCGATGGCAAGAAGCTCAAGGCAGTCATTCCTGGCGGTTCGTCTGTGCCAGTCGTGCGTGGCGACGTCATGATGGCAACCGATATGGACTATGATTCGGTCGCGAAGGCCGGTTCGATGCTGGGTTCCGGTGCTGTCATCGTCATGGATGAAACGCGTTGCATGGTCAAGTCCTTGCTGCGTTTGTCCTACTTCTATTTTGAAGAGTCGTGCGGTCAATGTACGCCATGCCGTGAAGGCACTGGCTGGTTGTATCGCATGGTGCAGCGTATCGAAAACGGTCAAGGCAGAGCAGAAGACCTCGATATGCTCAATTCAATCGCCGACAACATCCAGGGCCGCACGATTTGCGCCCTCGGTGATGCCGCCGCGATGCCGGTTCGCGCAATGATCCAGCAGTTCCGCGACGAGTTCGTGTACCACATCGAGCATAAGCATTGCTTGGTGCCCGCTTACGTATAGCAGCCCTCACTTAGTACATTGATACCTAGTGAGAACACTGACGCAGAAAAAGCAAAGCCATGGTTGAAATTGAAATAGACGGCAAGAAAGTCGAAGTGCAGGAAGGCAGCATGGTAATGGATGCTGCCAACAAGCTCGGCACATACATTCCGCATTTTTGCTATCACAAGAAACTCTCCATCGCGGCCAACTGCCGCATGTGCCTGGTCGAGGTTGAGAAAGCACCGAAGCCATTGCCGGCCTGCGCGACGCCTGTCTCGCAAGGCATGATCGTTCGCTCGAACAGCGAAAAAGCGGTCAAGGCGCAAAAAGGCGTGATGGAATTCCTCCTCATCAACCATCCGTTGGATTGCCCGATCTGCGATCAGGGCGGTGAATGCCAACTGCAGGATCTGGCCGTCGGCTATGGTGACTCTTCCTCGCGCTACGAAGAAGAGAAGCGCGTCGTGGTGCCGAAAGATGTTGGTCCGCTGATCTCGATGCAGGAAATGAGCCGTTGCATTCACTGCACCCGCTGCGTTCGCTTCGGTCAGGAAATTGCCGGCGTCATGGAATTCGGCATGTTGAATCGCGGCGAGCACGCCGAGATCACCTCGTTCGTGGGCAAGACCGTCGATTCCGAACTGTCGGGCAACATGATCGATCTGTGCCCGGTTGGCGCACTGACGTCCAAACCTTTCCGTTATAGCGCCCGTACCTGGGAACTGTCGCGTCGCAAGTCCGTCAGCCCACACGATGGTCTGGGTGCCAACCTGATCGTTCAGGTCAAGGCAGGTAAGGTCATGCGCGTGCTGCCGCTGGAAAACGAAGATGTCAACGAATGCTGGATTTCGGACAAGGATCGTTTTGCCTACGAAGGTTTGAACAGCGCAGATCGTCTGACTAATCCGATGATCAAGCAGGATGGCAAGTGGCAGGAAACCGATTGGCAGACGGCGCTTGAGTATGTTGCTCATGGTCTGCGCAATATCCGTCACGAGCATGGTGCCGATTCGATCGCTGCATTGGCGACCCCGAATTCAACGCTAGAAGAACTGTCGCTGCTGCAGAAGCTGGTGCGCGGTATGGGTTCCGAAAACATTGATTTCCGTCCACGTCAGGCTGATGCCTCGCTGGATGCATCGATCAAGCCATGGCTGGGTATGTCGATCAACGAATTTGCATCGCTCAAGCGCGCATTCGTGATCGGTTCGTTCCTGCGCAAGGATCATCCATTGCTGGCAGCGCGTTTGCGTCTGGCAGTGAAGGGTGGTGCAAATGTCAGCATCCTGCACGCAACGGACGATGATCTGTTGATGCCGATTGCCAACAAGATGATCAAGGCACCATCCGAATGGCTGGCTGCGCTGGGTGAAGTCATTGCTGCGGTTGCGGAAGCACGTGGTGTTGCAGCGCCTGCCGGTTTCACGGGTATTGTCGCATCGGCTGAAGCCAAGCAGATCGCTGCCAGCCTGTTGTCTGGTGAGCCGAAAGCCGTGTTGTTGGGTAACGCCGTACTGCAGCATCCTGAAGCCGCACAATTGCATGCTGCAGCACAATGGATTGCACAGAACACTGAAGCCAAGTTCGGTTTCCTGACCGAAGCGGCAAATACGGTCGGCGGTTATCTGGCCAATGCCACACCCGGTCAAAACGGTGCCAACGCTGTACAGATGTTTGCGCAACCACGTAAAGCATATGTGTTGTTGAATGTTGAGCCTGAACTCGACTGCTTCAATCCACAAGCTGCGCGCGCTGCCTTGAATCAGGCGGACATGGTTGTCGTCATGTCGGCATTCAAACACGGCAACGACTTTGCCGATGTCATGCTGCCGATCACGCCGTTCTCGGAAACCTCGGGTACGTTCGTCAACTGCGAAGGTCGTGCACAAAGCTTCAACGGTACAGTCAAGGCGCTGGGTGATGCGCGTCCGGGCTGGAAGGTGTTGCGCGTGTTGGGTAATCTGCTCGAACTCGGCGGTTTCGATTACGAAACCTCGGAAGCGATCCGCAACGAAATCATCGGTGCCAACGCACCTGCAGAAGCCAATCTGCAACCACGTCTGAACAACATCGGTAAAGTTGCGCCGCAAGCTGTTGCAGCCTCTGCCGGTTCGCTGGAGCGCGTGGCTGATGTTTCGATTTACGCCACCGATGCGATTGTGCGTCGTTCGGAGCCATTGCAACAAACGCGTGATGGCGCTGCACCGCAGGCATGGCTGTCGGCTGATCTGGCTGCAAAGCTGGGGTTGGCTGCTGGCGAGCAAATCAAGGTAGTGCAGGGTAGTGGTAGTGCCGTACTGGTTGCTGCAGTCGACAAGGCCTTGCCAGTTAATGTAGTGCGCGTGGCCGCAGGACATCAGTCCACCGCCGGCCTCGGCGCGATGTTCGGTCCTATCAGCGTGGAGAAAGCGTAATGGATCAAGTGTTGTTGTCCATCCACGCAGCTGGGGACTCTTTTTTCGGCTATTACTGGCCGTTGGTGTGGAATCTAGTCAAGATCATTGCGATCGTTGCGCCACTGATGGGTGCCGTTGCCTACATGACTTTGTGGGAACGTAAGCTGATCGGCTGGATGCACGTGCGTCTCGGCCCTAACCGTACCGGTCCTCTCGGTCTGCTGCAGCCAATCGCCGACGGCGTCAAGTTGCTGCTCAAGGAAGTCGTTGTTCCGGCCAAGTCGAACAAAGCCTTGTTCGTGATTGCGCCAGTGATGACCATCATGCCGTCGCTGGTAGCATGGGCCGTGATTCCTTTTGGCCCGGAAACTGCACTGGCTAACGTGAATGCCGGCCTGCTGTTCGTGATGGCGATCACGTCGCTGGAAGTCTACGGCATCATCATCGCCGGCTGGGCATCGAACTCGAAGTACGCATTCCTCGGTGCGATGCGCGCATCCGCTCAGATGATTTCGTATGAAATCGCGATGGGCTTCTGTCTGGTCGTGATTCTGATGGTGTCAGGTTCGATGAATCTGATCGACGTCGTGAACACGCAAACGCAAGGTCGTTTCGCCGACATGGGCTTGAATTTCCTGTCGTGGAACTGGTTGCCGCTGCTGCCGTTGTTCATCATCTATGTCGTATCCGGCACTGCTGAATTGAACCGTCATCCGTTCGACGTAGTGGAAGGCGAGTCGGAGATCGTTGCCGGTCACATGGTCGAATATTCGGGTATGTCGTTCGCGATGTTCTTCCTGGCCGAATACGCCAACATGTGGCTGATTTCGATCCTGACCGCATTGATGTTCCTAGGCGGCTGGGCAGCACCGTTTGATTTCGCGCCATTCACCTGGGTTCCAGGATGGATCTGGCTAGGTTTGAAGACGTTTTTCATCATTTCGTGTTTCGTCTGGTTCCGTGCATCGTTCCCACGCTACCGCTATGACCAGATCATGCGTTTGGGCTGGAAAGTGTTCATTCCGCTCACATTGGTATGGTTCCTGGTCGTCGCGATCTGGATGAAGACGCCACTGAATATCTGGCATTAATCAAGGCTGAGTAAAGAGGAAGCCAAAGATGGAAGCAATCAAGGATTTTTTCAGCAGCCTGATGCTGCGCGAGCTCTTGAAGGGCATGGCGCTGACGGGTCGCTACATGTTTGCGCGTAAGGTTACGGTGCAATTTCCCGAAGAAAAGACGCCGCAATCGGTTCGTTTTCGCGGTCTGCACGCCTTGCGTCGCTACCCGAATGGGGAAGAGCGCTGCATCGCTTGCAAACTGTGTGAAGCCGTTTGCCCTGCGATGGCGATTTCGATTGAATCCGATCAGCGTGCTGACGGTACGCGTCGTACCACGCGTTACGACATCGATCTGACCAAGTGCATTTTCTGCGGTTTCTGCGAAGAGTCGTGCCCGGTCGATTCGATCGTCGAAACGCATATTCTCGAATATCACGGTGAAAAGCGCGGTGACCTGTACTACACCAAGGAAATGCTGCTTGCCGTTGGCGATCGTTTCGAACCCGAAATCGCCGCTGCTCGCGCCGCCGATGCGGCCTATCGTTGATTAATCACTTGGCGGCATTGCGCTGACTTTCTGGCTGAATATGGACTTTACAACTGCTCTTTTCTACGCGTTTGCAGCGATCCTCGTGTTCGCAGCGATACGCGTCATTACCGATCGCAATCCGGTGCATGCGGCATTGTATTTGGTGCTGTCGTTCGCTTCGGCATCGGCACTCTGGATGCTGATCAAGGCCGAGTTCCTGTCGATCGTTCTGGTGCTCGTCTACGTCGGTGCCGTTATGGTGCTGTTCCTGTTCGTTGTGATGATGGTGGATATCAAGCTCAGCAAGCTGCGTGAAGGCTTCTGGGGTTACCTGCCACTGGCCGCAACGGTTGGCGTCATCATCGTGCTGGAAATGGCTGCGGTTCTCTTCCAGGCCTTCTGGAAAAACCACGTCGACGTGCCAGCCGGTGCAGACATGATTGGCAACACCAAGGAACTGGGCAAGCTGATCTACACGGACTATCTGTATGCGTTTGAACTCGCTGGTTTGCTGCTGCTGGTTGGCATGGTTGCCGCGGTGGCGCTGACCATGCGCAAACGTAAAGACAGCAAATACTTCGCACCTGGCGACGCAGTACGTGTTCGTGCAGCCGATCGTGTTCGCATCGTCAAGATGAAAGCCGAATCGACGCGCGACAGTGGCGACAATCAATCCGCTGCCCCGTCGGCAGAACAAAAATAAGGGGAGTGTTGTGGAGTTATCGCTCGTTCATTATCTGATTCTCGGCGCGATTCTGTTCGCGATCTCGATAGTCGGTATTTTTCTGAATCGCAAGAACATCATTATCCTGTTGATGGCCATCGAACTGATGCTGTTGGCAGTGAATATGAATTTCGTGGCGTTTTCCTATTATCTGGGAGATGCGGCGGGACAGATTTTCGTCTTCTTCATTCTGACCGTGGCAGCTGCTGAAGCAGCGATCGGTCTGGCCATTCTGGTATCGCTGTTCCGTACGCTGGATACCATCAATGTGGAAGATCTCGATAGCCTCAAAGGCTGATTCCGAACAATAACGAATAAGGTTCATCATGGCGGGGCAACTTAACCCTAACCTCCTTCTGGTCGTACCTCTGGCGCCGCTCGTCGGCTCCATGATCGCCGGCCTGTTTGGTACCAAATTTTTTGGCAATCTGATTGGTCGCAAGACGTCGCATACCGTGACGATTCTCGGCGTCCTGATCGCGTTCATCCTGTCCGCGCACACCTTCATGCAGGTCATGGACGGCGCGACCTTCAATGGCAGCGTCTACACCTGGTTGACGGTCGCCGGAATGAAGATGGAAGTCGGCTTCCTGGTCGACAGCCTGACGGCAATGATGATGTGCGTCGTGACCTTCGTGTCGCTGATGGTCCACATCTACACAATTGGCTACATGGAAGAAGACGAAGGCTACAACCGCTTCTTCTCTTACATCTCGCTGTTCACGTTCTCGATGTTGATGCTGGTCATGAGCAACAACTTCCTGCAACTGTTCTTCGGCTGGGAAGCCGTGGGTCTGGTGTCGTATCTGCTGATCGGTTTCTGGTACAAGAAGCCAACCGCGATTTTCGCCAACATGAAAGCCTTCCTGGTCAACCGTGTAGGTGACTTCGGCTTTATTCTCGGTATCGGTCTGCTGCTGGCTTATGCCGGTTCGATGGATTACGCGGAAGTCTTCGCGAAGAAGGGCGAACTCGCACAACTGACTTTGCCTGGTACGGATTGGGCATTGCTGACCGTGGCTTGTATCTGCCTGTTCATCGGTGCCATGGGTAAATCGGCTCAGTTTCCGCTGCATGTGTGGTTGCCTGATTCGATGGAAGGTCCAACCCCGATTTCCGCTCTGATTCACGCCGCAACCATGGTTACCGCAGGTATCTTCATGGTCTCGCGTATGTCGCCATTGTTTGAACTGTCGGATACCGCTCTGTCGTTCATCCTCGTTATCGGTTCGATCACGGCGCTGTTCATGGGTTTCCTCGGCATCATCCAGAACGATATCAAGCGCGTGGTTGCCTACTCGACGCTGTCGCAGCTCGGCTACATGACGGTGGCACTCGGTGCATCGGCGTACTCTGTCGCTGTATTCCACCTGATGACCCACGCATTCTTCAAGGCGCTGCTGTTCCTTGCTGCGGGTTCCGTCATCATCGGTATGCATCATGATCAAGACATCCGCAACATGGGTGGTCTGCGCAAGTACATGCCGATCACTTGGATCACGTCGTTGCTGGGCTCGCTGGCTCTGATCGGTACGCCACTGTTCTCGGGTTTCTACTCGAAGGACAGCATCATCGAGGCAGTGCATGCTACCCATATCTGGGGTTCCGGCTTCGCCAATTTCGCCGTGCTGGCTGGTGTCTTCGTGACGGCTTTCTATTCGTTCCGTATGTACTTCCTCGTGTTCCACGGTGAAGAGCGTTTCGGCAAAGAGCATGCTCACCATGATGACCATGCACATGCCAAGGCACATGATGATCACCATGCGCATGACGATCATGCACACGATGACCACGCCCATGACGAACATCATGGTTTGGCACCAGGTCAGAAACCGCACGAGTCGCCATGGGTTGTTACCTTGCCGTTGATTTTGCTGGCCATTCCTTCGGTGCTGATTGGCTACATCGCGATCGAACCAATGCTGCATGGCACCTTCTTCAAGGATGTGATCTTTGTCGATCCTAAGCATGGTGCAATGGCAGAACTGAACGAAATGTTCCATGGTGCAATGGCGATGGCCATTCATGGTCTGCAAACCTTGCCATTCTGGCTTGCATTTGCAGGTGTGGCTTCTGCCTACTACTGCTACATGATCAATCCACGTGTTCCTGCATGGTTCTACGACAAGTTCCGTGCAATCCACACGTTGCTCGAGAACAAGTACTACATGGACAAGTTCAACGAGTTCTTCTGGGCCGGTGGTGCGCGTCTGCTCGGTAGCGGTCTGTCGAATGTCGGTGACAAGACCCTCATCGACGGCCTGATCGTCAACGGTAGCGCCAAGGCAGTGGGTTGGTTCTCGCGCGTGATTCGTGTGCTGCAGACCGGTTACATCTATCACTACGCGTTTGTCATGATTCTCGGTGTGTTGGGTTTCCTGATTTACTTCCTGCCATTCCCATCGTTCGCCAAATAAGTTAGCGAAGCAAATAAAAATATGATGCAGTCAACATTTCCTATTTTGAGTCTCGCGATCTGGTTGCCGATTGCGTTTGGCGTCCTGGTTCTGGCGATCGGCCGTGATGACAATCCCGGTCTGTCGCGCAGTATTTCGCTGGTTGGTTCGATTGCCAGCTTCCTTGTTACGTTGCCGCTGATTACCGGCTTCGACAAGGCTGCGCATGGCATGCAGTTTGTCGAAAAGCGCAACTGGATCGAGATTTTCAATATCAACTACTCGCTGGGCGTTGATGGCCTGTCGATGTGGTTCGTCGTGTTGACGGCCTTCATCACGATTTTCGTCGTGATCGCCGCATGGGAAGTCATCGAGAAACGCGTCTCCCAGTACATGGGCGCATTCCTGATTCTGTCGGGCATCATGATCGGCGTTTTCTGCGCGCTGGACGGCATGCTGTTCTACGTGTTCTTCGAATCGACGCTGATTCCGATGTTTATCATCATCGGTGTATGGGGTGGTGCGAACCGCGTCTACGCATCGATCAAGCTGTTCCTTTACACCTTCATGGGTTCGCTGCTCATGCTGGTTGCGATGCTGTACCTGTACTTCAAATCGGGTAACAGTTTTGACATCCTCGCATGGCATGCTCTGCCATTGCAGATGAACGAACAGGTTTTGATTTTCCTGGCATTCCTGATGGCGTTCGCTGTCAAGGTACCAATGTGGCCGGTGCATACCTGGTTGCCGGATGCCCACGTGGAAGCACCGACCGGCGGTTCGGTCGTGCTGGCAGCCATCATGCTGAAACTGGGCGCCTACGGCTTCCTGCGTTTCTCGTTGCCAATCACGCCTGATGCCAGCCACTATCTGTCGGGCTTCGTTATCACACTGTCGCTGATTGCCGTGATCTACGTTGGTCTGGTTGCTCTGGTACAGAAAGACATGAAAAAGCTGGTCGCGTATTCGTCGATCGCACACATGGGCTTTGTTACCTTGGGCTTCTTCATGTTCAACGACATGGCAGTGCAGGGCGCCATCGTGCAGATGATCTCGCACGGCTTTGTTTCTGGCGCGATGTTCCTGTGTATCGGCGTTCTCTATGACCGTATGCACACTCGTGAGATCGCTCAGTACGGTGGTGTCGTGAACGTGATGCCACGTTTCGCAGCTTTCTTCATCCTGTTCTCGATGGCCAATGCCGGTCTACCAGCCACTTCCGGTTTCGTTGGTGAGTTCATGGTGATTCTGGGTGCGGTCGAATACAACTTCTGGATCGGTATCCTGGCTGCTACTGCCCTGATCTTGGGTGCAGCCTACTCGCTGTGGCTGGCCAAGCGCGTGATCTTCGGTGAAATCACCAATCATCACGTTGCCGAAATGACCGATCTGAACAAGCGTGAATTCCTGATGCTGGGCGTGCTTGCGATCTGTACGCTCGCCATGGGCCTGTATCCGGCACCGTTCACCGACGTCATGCAAACCTCGGTTTCCGATCTGCTGCAGCACGTATCGGTTTCCAAGCTCAACTAATGAATGGTGAATTTGCGGGTGAAACAACCGCGCAACTGAACGCATAAGAATCGCGACAACATGAATAACTTGAATCTGATACCGGCTCTTCCTGAAATCTTTCTGGCGATCGCAATTGCTGTGATCCTGCTGGTCGATTTGTTCACGAAGGATGTCAAACGCAACATCACTTACGTCCTGGCGATTGTCGCGATGGGTGTTTGTGGGGTGATTACCTTTAGCGGCCTCAACAACGGCGCGACGGTCTACACCTTCAACAACATGTTCGTTGCCGATCCGATGTCGAACATCCTGAAGCTGTTCTCGTATCTGGCGGTTGCATTGACGCTGATCTATTCGCGCCAGTATGCGAGCGATCGCGACATGATTGGTGGTTACAAGGGCGGTGAGTTCTACATTCTGTCGTTGTTCTCGTTGCTGGGCCAAATGGTCATGATTTCGGCAAACAACTTCCTGATCATTTATCTGGGTCTGGAGATGATGTCGCTGTCGCTGTATGCGCTGGTTGCCATCCGTCGCGATCATGCTGTTTCGACCGAAGCCGCAATGAAGTATTTCGTGCTTGGTGCGCTGGCATCCGGCTTCCTGCTCTACGGTATTTCCATGCTGTACGGCGCCACTGGCTCGCTCGATCTGACGGAAGTTGCCAAGGCAATCGCTTCGGGTGTCGTCAACAAGCCGGTTCTGGTTCTGGGTCTGGTGTTCGTGGTTGCCGGTCTGGCATTCAAACTGGGTGTCGTGCCTTTCCACATGTGGGTACCTGACGTCTACCAGGGCTCGCCAACTGCAGTCACCTTGCTGCTGGGCGGTGCACCGAAACTGGCAACGCTGGCGATCACCATCCGTCTGTTGGTGGAAGCATTGCCTGCATTGGCAGTCGACTGGCAGCAGATGCTGACCATTCTGGCAGTGCTGTCGATGGCGATCGGTAACATCACGGCAATCATGCAGACGAATATCAAGCGCATGCTGGCTTATTCGACGATCTCGCAAATGGGCTTCGTCTTGCTCGGTTTGTTGTCGGGTGTTGTCACTGCTGCAGATGGTTCGGTGACCAATGGTTACGGCGCAGCGATGTTCTATTCGATTACCTATGTGCTGACGACGCTGGGCGTATTCGGCATCATCATGCTGTTGTCGCGTGCCGGTTTCGAAGCCGAAAATATTGATGATTTCAAAGGCTTGAATCAGCGTAGCCCATGGTTTGCCTTGGTCATGTTGCTGTTCATGTTCTCGCTGGCAGGTGTGCCACCAGTCGTCGGCTTCTATGCCAAGCTGTCGGTTCTGCAAGGTGTGCTGGCTACCGGTCAGATCTGGCTGGCAATCGTGGCGGTTCTGTTCTCGCTGATCGGTGCCTACTACTATCTGCGTATCGTCAAGGTCATGTACTTTGACGAGCCTGTCGATCAAAGCAAGCTGGTGACGACGCCTGACGTCAGCGTAGCACTGAGCGCCAATGGTGTTGCGGTGTTAGTGCTGGGCCTGATGCCTGGTCCGCTGATGACCGCATGTGCTGCGGCAATCGCCAGAACGCTGGCAGCCTGAAGCGGATAACCGGTTGCAGTGGATGTCTCGCTCGCAAGCTGGTTCGTGATTCTGTTGGCGCTGTTCTGCGCCAACATTCCATTCTTCAATGAGCGGCTATTTGCCGTGATTCCCACCAGACGGTTACAAAAGCCGGTCTGGTGGCGACTCTTCGAATTATTCACCCTTTATTTTATTGTCGGTGCCATCGCGCACGGCATGGAAGCCAGAATGGGTACGGCTTTTCCCCAGGGATGGGAATTCTATGCCGTGACCGGCTGCCTTTTCCTGGTTTTTGCCTATCCCGGTTTTGTCATGCGTTACATGCGCCGTCGCAAACGCTGACCGTCGCGCTCAAGAGGAATAGATGGACGAGCATCTGAAAGAAACGCAACTCGACACATGCGTCGCCTATGACGGTTCTTTTCTGAAAGTCATCAAGGATACGGTGCAGCTTCCGAACGGGCAGCCAGCGACGCGAGAATATATTCCGCATCCCGGAGCCGTCGTCATCCTGCCGGTATTCGATGATGGCAGCATTCTGCTGGAGCGACAGTTTCGCTATCCACTGCGTCGTACATTTATCGAATTTCCTGCCGGGAAGATCGATCCCGGTGAAGCGCCGCTGGCCTGTGCCAAACGCGAACTATTGGAAGAGACAGGTTATACGGCGAGCGAATGGCATTTCGTGTGCAAGATTCATAATGCCATTGCCTATTCAGATGAATTTCTCGACATCTATCTGGCGCGTGGTTTGCAAGCCGGTGAACGCAAGCTCGATGAGGAGGAATTTCTTGATGTTTTCAAGGCATCGAATGACGATCTGCTCTCATGGATCAACAAGGGAGACGTGACGGATGTGAAAACCATCATCGGTGCATTCTGGCTGGAGAAAATCTTTGCAGGCATGTGGGCGCCGAAACCTGCATGATCATTCTATTTAGAGGATTCATCAAAAACAAAAAGCCGCGAGAAGCGGCTTTTTGTTTGGTCGTGCTTGAGATCGTGTAGCGCTCACATATTCGGATAATTCGGCCCACTACCACCCTCTGGCGTCACCCACACGATATTCTGCATCGGATCCTTGATATCGCACGTCTTGCAGTGCACGCAGTTCTGCGCATTGATCTGCAGTTTGTCTTCATCGGCCTCATCCTTGACGAATTCATAGACCGCAGCCGGGCAGTAGCGGGCTTCCGGGCCGGCGTACTCGGCCAGATTCACCCTGACCGGAATCGTCGGGTCTTTCAACGTCAGGTGGATGGGTTCACTCTCTGAATGATTGGTGTTCGACAGAAAGACCGATGACAGGCGATCGAAGGTCAGCTTGTTGTCCGGTTTCGGATAGACGATCGGTGTGCAGGTGGCAACCGGCTTCAGTTTGGTGTGATCGGGCTGGTCATTGTGCAGCGTCCAGGGCGCCTTGCCCCCAAAGACGATCTGATCGATGCCGAACAGCAGCGTGCCCTTGATCAAGCCTTTGCTCATCATCGGCTTGAAGTTACGGGCCACATGTAGCTCTTCCTTGAGCCAGGATTGCTCGAACGCTTCTGGGTAGGCGGTCAGCGCATCGCCCTGGCGTCCAGCCGTTACGGCATCAAACGCGGCATCGGCGGCCAGCATGCCGGTCTTGATGGCGGCATGGCTGCCCTTGATGCGGCTGGCGTTCAGAAAGCCGGCATCGCAACCGATCAGGGCACCACCGGCAAAGACGGTTTTCGGCAAGGCTTGCAGGCCACCTGCCGTAATCGCACGTGCGCCATAGGAGACGCGTTTGCCGCCTTCGAGAAAGCGACGAATCTCGGGGTGGGTCTTGTAGCGCTGGAATTCTTCAAATGGCGACAAATAAGGATTGCGGTAGCCCAGTCCGACCACATAGCCGACCACGACCTGATTGTTCTCCAGATGGTAGAGGAAGGAACCCCCATAGGTATCGTTATCCAAGGGCCAGCCTGCCGTATGGATGACCAGGCCGGGCTGATGCAATGCCGGATCGATTTCCCACAGTTCCTTGATGCCGATGCCATAGGTCTGTGGATCGCGATCCTGGTCGAGTGCAAAGCGTTCGATCAGTTGCCGCCCCAGGTTGCCGCGCGCACCTTCGGCAAACAGCGTGTACTTGGCATGCAATTCCATGCCGAGCTGAAAGGCATCGGTGGGCTGACCATCTCGACCAACGCCCATGTTGCCGGTCGCCACACCTTTGACGGCACCTTGTGCGTCGTACAGGATTTCCGCAGCGGGAAAGCCGGGGAAGATTTCCACGCCCAAGGCTTCGGCTTGCTCACCGAGCCAGCGCACCACATTGCCCAGCGACACCACGTAGTTGCCATGATTCTGCAGGCAAGCGGGCAGCATGAAATTCGGGGTCTTGTAGGCCTTGTCGGCGGTCAGGAACAGGAAACGGTCTTCGCTCACGGGCGTATTGAGCGGGGCACCTTGTGCCTTCCAGTTAGGCAGCAGTTCGGTCAGTGCCTTGGGATCCATGACGGCGCCAGACAGAATATGGGCACCGAGTTCACTGCCTTTTTCCAGGACGCACACGGAGAGTTCCGTGCCCGCTTCGGCGGCACGTTGCTTGAGGCGGATGGCGGCTGACAGGCCGGCCGGGCCACCACCGACGATCACTACGTCGTAGTCCATCGTGTCGCGCGGGCCGTAGTCGGCGAGAAGGCTGTTTGCAGAAGAGGTTTGCATCATGTTTTCAACGGTAAAATCTGTTCGTGCGGCTGAATCGAAAAAGTTTCATGGCAATCTTGTGCGCTCGGAAACGTGACCAGCTTTGCTTTCGTGTAATGATACCGTCTCTCGCTGTTGTTTTGAGAGCGAAAGCATGGTCAGACATTTAATTATTAGGAGATGGCGTGGGCGTTGAAGTCAATTTTGAGGGCAAGGTGGCATTGGTAACAGGCGCATCGAGTGGACTGGGAGCGCGGTTTGCCAAGGTATTGGCGATGGCCGGAGCGCAGGTTGTGCTGGCATCGCGCCGCATTGATCGCCTCAAGGAATTGCGCGCAGAGATCGAAGCAGACGGCGGTGCCGCCCATGTGGTTGCTCTCGACGTGACCGATTACGCCAGTATCAAATCGGCGGTTGCGCATGCGGAGACCGAAGCCGGCGGCATTGATATTCTCGTCAATAATTCCGGCGTATCGACCAGCCAGCGCCTCATTGACGTGACACCGGACGATTACGCGTATGTCATGGATACCAACCAGCGTGGAGCGTTTTTCGTGGCGCAGGAAGTCGCCAAACGCATGATCATGCGTGCAAAGGGAGATCCACGCAAACAGCATCGCATCATCAATATTGCTTCTGCGGCCGGATTGCGCGTGGTGCCGGAACTGGGCATTTACTGCATGAGCAAGGCCGCCGTGGTGCAGATGACAAAAGCGATGGCGCTCGAATGGGGACCATTCGGGATTAACGTCAACGCAATCTGTCCCGGTTATATCGGCACGGAAATCAATCTCGATTATTTCAATGGCGAACAAGGTCGGCAATTGATCAACACCTTGCCGCGCAAGCGTATCGGCAAGCCCGAAGATCTTGATGGTCTGCTGTTGTTGCTGGCGGCGGAAGAGTCGCATTTCATCAACGGCGCCATCATGAATGCCGATGATGGAATGAGCGTTCAGTAATCAATACGTCAGCGACCTAGTCATTCATCATGAAGGCACCCGCAAGCCGTTATGTGCGCTGCATGTCGCCTGCCGGCTTGCATCGCCTTGCCTACAAGGAATGGGGCGATGCCGCCAATCCCAGAGTATTGGTTTGCGTACACGGTCTGACACGCGTATCCGATGATTTCGATGTCATCGCAGCGAAGCTGTGCGAACACTATCGTGTCATTTGCCCGGATATTGTCGGACGCGGCCGCTCCGATCATTTGCGCGATCCACTGCATTATCAGGTGCCGCAATACATCGCCGACATGGTCACGTTGATTGCCCGTCTCGATGTCGAACAGGTCGATTGGCTCGGCACCTCCATGGGCGGATTGATCGGTATTGGGTTGGCTGCACAGCCGCAACGCCTGATTCGGCGATTGGTGCTCAACGATATCGGTCCAGCGCTTAACCCGCAGGCGATGGCGCGCATCGCTGAATACGTCGGGCAGGCGCCAAGTTTTGCCTCATTTGAAAAGGCACGAGATTATGTGAAGCTGATTTCAGCCTCGTTCGGCGAACATGACGACGCACAGTGGAACAAGTTGGCCCGTGATGTATTGAAGGAAGAGCAGGGTGTATGGCATTTCGCGTACGATCCTGCGCTCGCCGTGCCTTTCAAGGCAATGACGCCGCAAACCATCGCTCAGGCAGAGCAGACCTTGTGGGCGGCATACGATGCCATTCGTTGTCCAACGCTGTTGTTGCGCGGGGCAAACTCGGACATGCTTTCGCCGGCAACGGCGCAAGAAATGACGCAACGTGGCCCCAAGGCGCAGTTGCAGGTCTTGCAAAATGTGGGGCATGCCCCCACCTTGCTCGACAATGTCCAGATTGCATTGGTAAAAGATTTTCTGCTGGCCTGAGCGGGTCGGCTATTTGGAATTGGTATGAACATTGCTCGCATGCACGTCGGCGATACGCTGTCCGAAATCGCCATTCACAACGGTACCGTTTATCTGGCCGGCCAGATCGCCGAAGATACATCGCAGGACATTCGCGGTCAGACGCACGAAGTGCTCGGCCACATTGATCGTTTGCTGGCGGATGCTGGCAGCGATAAATCGCGCATTCTTTCCTGCCAGATTTTCATCGCCGACGTGGCCGATTTCGAAGGCATGAATGAAGTATGGAATGCCTGGGTCGTGCCAGGCCATACGCCGCCTCGCGCTACTGTCGGTGCGCGCTTTCCCGATCCTGGCAGGTTGATCGAAATCATCATCGTGGCAGCCACGAATCAGGTTTTGTAATGGTTTCTACCGCATCGGCATACAGCGATACCGAAGAATTGCTTCGTTCGGATTTGAGCGAGCAGGATGGTGATCGCGTCATCGCCGCGCTTGAATTCGTGCGTCCCTATTACGAGGGGAAAACGGTCTCGACCGGGCAGGACGATGTTGAAAACGAGCAGGATGTGTACGACTTTTCTGCCTGCGTTGCGACCGTACTGGCACATGTCGAAACCGATGCCGATACGCGTATCGCTGCCTTGCTATTTGAATTGCCGGCCATGGATGCGACGGCCGGCGCAAAGATAGAAGAGCGCTTCGGCAAGGAAGTCAGCGATCTGGTCGATGGTGTGCGCCAGCTCATGCGCCTGCATGAACAAACCTTTGTGCAGCATGAAGCCTTGCGCGGCAAGAATGCTGCGCAGGAAGCGGCGGCCCAGCTTGAAGTATTGCGCAAGATGCTGCTGGCGATGGCTGTGGACATGCGTGCGGTTCTCGTGCGTCTGGCCACACGGGTTGCGACGCTGCGCTATTTTGCGGATCGCAAATTACAGAACGAACGTTCGCGCCAGTATGCACGCGAAACATTCGACCTCTACACGCCGCTCGCAAACCGGCTTGGCATTTGGCAGTTGAAGTGGGAACTCGAAGACCTGTCGTTCCGCTTCCTTCAGCCGGAAGCCTATCGGCGCATCGCTTCGCAGCTTGAGGAAAAGCGGGTCGAGCGCGAAGCCTTTGTAGCCGAATCCATCCAGCGACTCGAATCCGAAATGGCTGCGGCAGGCATCAAGGCCGAAGTGTATGGACGCCCCAAGCACATCTACAGCATCTGGAGCAAATTGCGCGGCAAGGAGATCGAGTTTTCCGATCTGTATGACGTGCGTGCTTTCCGCGTCATCGTCGAGGATGTGAAGACCTGCTATACCGTGCTCGGTATTGTGCACAATATTTGGCCGCCGATTCCTGAAGAATTCGACGATTACATCTCGCGCCCCAAGTCCAACGGCTATCAATCCCTGCATACGATCGTGATTGCCGAAGACGGTCGTCCGCTCGAAGTGCAGGTGCGTACGACGGACATGCACGAATTCGCCGAGTATGGCGTGGCAGCACACTGGCGTTACAAGGAAGCCGGCAATTCCAATTTCGCAGGGCAGAAATACGACGAGAAGATTGCATGGCTGCGCCAGTTGCTGGCGTGGAAGAGCGAGGTGGTTGATACCGTCGTCAGTCAGGAAGACGTACATCGCGATTGGGTGGAAAAGCTTAAATCAGCGACGCTGGATGATCGTATTTATGTACTGACGCCACAGGCGCGCGTCATCGAGTTGCCGAATGGCGCAACGCCGATTGACTTCGCCTATCACCTGCACAGCGATATCGGTCATCGCTGCCGTGGCGCGCGCGTTGATGGCGTACTGGTGCCACTCAACACGCAATTGAAGAACGGACAAACGGTCGAGATCATTACGGCCAAAGGTGTCAATGCCACGGGGTCGGTCGGTCCGTCGCGAGACTGGTTGTCGCCTGGCTATGCGGCGAGTTCGCGTACGCGCGCTAAGGTGCGTGCCTGGTTCAATGCTATCGATTTGCAGGAGACCATTTCGCACGGACGTGCCTTGGTTGAAAAAACACTGCAACGGGAAGGCAAGACGGCAACCAATCTTGAAGAATTGGCGCAGACCCTCGGCTTCGCCAAACTGGATGATCTGCTGGTATCGGTCGGCAAGGATGAGTTCAGCCTGCGTACCATCGAGCAGGCCTTGCATGGCGAAGATCCCAATGCAGCACGTCTGTCGGAAGACGATGTCGTCATTCCGCGCAAGAGCCGTTCTTCCAGCGTGGCGCATGGCGCGAAATCTGGCGTGCTGGTGGTTGGCACCGATGGCTTGCTGACGCAGCTCGCGCGCTGCTGCAAGCCGGCGCCGCCTGACGACATTCGCGGCTTCATTACACGCGGCAAAGGCGTATCGATTCATCGGGCCGACTGCAAGAATTTCATGGAAATGGAGCATAAGGCGCCAGAGCGTGTGATCCAGACGGCATGGGGTAGTCCGCAAGTATCTACGGTTTATCCGGTGGATATTTTTGTGCTGGCTTCCGATCGTCAGGGGCTGCTGCGCGATATCTCGGATATTTTCCTACGCGAGAAAATCAATGTCATTGGTGTCAGTACACAGAGCGTAAAAGGGCAGGCGCGCATGGCCTTCACGGCGGAAATCGGCTCGACTGCACAACTGCAGAAAGCACTCAACATCATCAGTGAAGTCAATGGTGTGCTTGAGGCGAAGCGCCATTAAGGGCAGTGGCAATCGGTTGACGCCGGGGATGTGCCGAGAAATTCATGAGAAATTTCAAAAAGGCACTATGCAAATAAAATCTTTGTGTCTATAATCTCGTTTCTTTAGGCGCGTAGCTCAGCTGGTTAGAGCACTACCTTGACATGGTAGGGGTCGTTGGTTCGAGTCCAATCGTGCCTACCAACGAAAATTTGGTAAAACCTGTAAGAGCGAGAAAGGCATATCCGGTTATGACACCGCGAACGACAACCAAATCGGTTTCCAAGCGTATCTAGTCGGTTCTTTTTTCGTTTTGCCATTTGAGAAAAGCGCGGCTAGTCCGCGTTTTTTTTCGTCCGCATTTTTTGCATTCTTATTTCTAGCGTCAGTCGCATGCCGACTGCACCGGAGAACATCATGATTAAAGTTACGCTTCCCGATGGTTCGCAACGCCAATTCGATGCTGCCGTCACCGTGGCGCAAGTTGCCGCGAGTATCGGAACCGGCTTGGCTAAGGCTGCGCTGGCCGGCAAAGTCGATGGCAAGGTAGTGGATACGTCGTTTCTCATCGAAAAAGACAGCGACCTCGCTATCATCACAGACAAGGATGCGGAAGGTGTGGATGTCATTCGTCACTCCACGGCGCACTTGCTGGCGTATGCCGTCAAAGAGTTGTTCCCTGATGCGCAGGTGACGATTGGCCCGACCATCGAAAACGGCTTCTATTACGATTTTTCGTACAAGCGTCCCTTTACGCCGGATGATCTGCAAGCCATCGAGAAGAAGATGACTGAGCTTGCGAAGAAAGATGAACCTGTCACGCGCAAGGTATTGCCGCGTGATGAGGCAGTGGCGTATTTCAAGTCAATCGGCGAGCACTACAAGGCCGAGATCATTGCATCCATTCCGGCGAATGAAGATGTGTCGCTATACAGCGAAGGCAATTTCACCGACTTGTGCCGTGGCCCGCACGTGCCTTCGACGGGCAAGCTCAAGGTGTTCAAGTTGATGAAGCTGGCGGGCGCGTATTGGCGCGGCGATTCGAACAACGAAATGCTGCAGCGCGTTTACGGTACGGCGTGGGCGAAAAAGGAAGATCAGGAGCAATACCTGCACATGCTGGAAGAGGCCGAAAAGCGTGATCATCGCAAGCTCGGCAAACAACTCGACTTCTTCCATTTTCAGGATGAGGCGCCAGGCTTGATTTTCTGGCATCCCAAAGGCTGGACGATTTGGCAGCAGGTTGAGCAATACATGCGCCATACCTATCAGATCAATGATTATCAGGAAGTCAAGGCGCCGCAGATTCTGGATGCGAGCTTGTGGGGCAAGACCGGTCACTGGGATAACTATCGCGAAAACATGTTCGTGACCGAGTCCGAAAATCGCGTTTATGCGCTCAAGCCAATGAATTGCCCGGGTCATGTGCAAATCTTCAATTCGGATTTGCGCTCGTATCGCGATCTGCCGTTGCGTTACGGTGAATTCGGTCAATGTCATCGCAATGAGCCGTCAGGTGCTTTGCATGGCACTATGCGCGTTCGCGGTTTCACGCAGGATGATGGCCATATCTTCTGCACGGACGATCAGATTCAGTCCGAAGTCATGGCCTTCCATCCGCAAGCGATGAAAGTCTACGAGGATTTTCGCTTCAGCAATATCGATGTCAAGATTGCATTGCGCCCAGACAATCGGATTGGCACGGACGAGGTTTGGGACAAGGCGGAAGATGCCTTGCGTACGGCCTTGCGTACATGTGGTGTCACCTGGACTGAATTGCCGGGTGAGGGTGCGTTCTACGGGCCGAAGATCGAATATCACTTGAAGGATAGCCTCGGTCGTCCGTGGCAGGTCGGTACCATGCAGGTCGATTTCTTCATGCCGCAGCGCTTGGGGGCGGAATATGTTGATGTTGACAACACGCGCAAAACGCCGGTCATGTTGCATCGCGCGATCGTCGGCTCGCTCGAGCGTTTCATCGGCATTCTGATTGAAAACCATGCGGGTGCGATGCCGCTTTGGCTGGCGCCGGTGCAGGTTTCGGTTCTGAATATTTCCGATGCGCAGGCTGATTACGCGCGGGATGTTGCACAAAACCTGAAAAAACAAGGGTTTAGGGTGCAGCTCGATTTGCGTAACGAGAAGATTACCTATAAAATACGCGAGCATTCCGTTCAGAAGTTGCCTTATATCCTAGTGATTGGCGACAAGGAGCGGGACGCGGGAACAGTGGCCGTGCGAGCGCGAGGTAACGTCGATCTGGGCGTCATGTCCATCGATGATTTGGTGAAACGCCTCAAGGATGAGGTCGAAACCAAAGCCTAGGGATCAAACCCGTTGCGCAGGAGCACGGCTTAATTATTTGATTTTGCAAAGGAAATTGCGATAGCTACTGACAAGTCTCATCGTATCAACGGTGAAATTACAGCGCCTGAATTGCGTTTGAGTGGTGTCGATAACGAGCCGCTCGGTATTGTGAGCCTGGCTGAGGCCTTCCGCCTGTCGGAAGAAGCCAACGTCGATCTGGTGGAAATTGCGCCAAATGCGCAGCCACCCGTTGCCCGTCTGATGGACTACGGCAAGTTCAAGTATCAAGAGCAGAAAAAGGCGCATGAAGCCAAGCTGAAACAGAAAGTGATCTCCGTCAAGGAAGTCAAATTCCGGCCTGGTACCGATGATGGTGATTACAACATCAAGCTGCGTAACCTCACCAAGTTTCTGGAAGACGGCGACAAGACCAAGATCACGTTGCGTTTTCGTGGTCGTGAAATGGCGCACCAGGATATCGGCATGCGGATGCTGGAGCGCCTGAAGTCGGATCTGGAGCCGTATGGTCAGGTCGAGCAGTTTCCCAAGATGGAAGGGCGTCAGATGATCATGGTCATCGCGCCGAAGAAGAAAAAATAAGATTCGTGCAGATTGCCGGTAACGGCAATGTGTGCAAATGGCGGTGAACTCGATTTCGCCGCATAACAAGTGAGAGCAGGCATCCAAGAGCAACGAAATTGTTGCCACCTGTGATCATACAAAATGGAGCTGTCCGAAAAGGACAGATGTGTGTCATGCCTAAAATGAAAACGAAAAGCAGCGCCAAAAAGCGCTTTCGTGTCCGTCCAGGTGGAACCGTAAAACGCGGTCAAGCTTTCAAACGTCACATCCTGACCAAGAAAACCACCAAAAACAAACGTCAATTGCGCGGTGCTGTCGGTGTCCATGACACCAACATGAATTCCGTTCGCGCAATGATGCCGACCGCTTAACCTCACATCCTAAGGAGCAATCATGCCTAGAGTTAAACGTGGGGTTACCGCACGGGCCCGCCATAAGAAAGTTCTTGACCAAGCCAAAGGCTATCGTGGTCGTCGCAGCAAGGTTTACCGTATTGCCAAGCAAGCAGTCATGCGCGCTGGTCAATATGCTTACCGTGATCGCCGCAACAAGAAACGTGTTTTCCGCGCTCTGTGGATCACCCGTATCAATGCAGCATCGCGTGAACATGGCCTGACCTACAGCGTGTTCATGAACGGTCTGAAGCGCGCTTCGATCGAACTCGATCGTAAAGTGCTGGCCGACATGGCTGTGTTCGACAAGCCGGCATTCCTGGCTATCGTCAATCAGGTGAAAGCAAACATCGCTGCTTGAGTGTTGTGATCGTAAGCGCTGTCTTCGGACAGCGCAGCAATATTGCGGGGCAGGGTTTCATACCTATGTCCCGTTTTTATTTTTACCGCTCGCTTTTTTGCATGCCTTTTCGGCGTCATGTCGCAAGGCGAAAACAATTCGCATGAATCTTCTAGATCAACTCGTCACGCAGGCCCAGTCCGATTTCATTACCGCTCCCGATGCGGCAGCGCTGGAAAATGCGAAAGCAAAATATCTTGGCAAGACCGGGCAGATCACCGAGCAAATGAAAAGTCTCGGCAAGCTGGCACCGGAAGAGCGCAAGGCGCAGGGCGCCCTGATTAACGCCGCCAAGGAACAGATCGAACAGGCACTGACCGCACGCCGTGATGCACTCTCGAATGCGCAGATGGAAGCACGCCTGAATGCGGAAGCCATCGACATTACGCTGCCGGGACGTGGCCGTGGTGTTGGCGGCATTCATCCGGTGATGCGTACCTGGCAACGTATCGAGGAAATTTTTGGGTCGATCGGTTTCGACGTGGCAGACGGCCCCGAGATCGAGAATGACTGGACCAATTTCACCGCACTGAATAGTCCGGAAAATCATCCGGCGCGTTCGATGCAGGACACTTTCTATATCGAAGGTAACGACACGCAGGGCAAACCCTTGCTGCTGCGTACGCATACGAGTCCTATGCAGGTGCGCTATGCACGCATGAACAAACCGCCGATTCGCGTCATCGCTCCCGGCCGTACCTACCGCGTCGATAGCGATGCCACGCACTCGCCGATGTTCCATCAGGTCGAAGGCTTGTGGATTGACGAGAACGTCAGCTTTGCCGATCTCAAGGGCGTCTATCTGAATTTCGTGCGCGCGTTTTTTGAAACGGACGATTTGCAGGTGCGTTTCCGTCCATCTTATTTCCCCTTCACCGAACCGTCGGCAGAGATTGATATCGCCTTTGGCAGCGGTCCGTTGAAAGGACGCTGGCTCGAAGTATCCGGTGCTGGACAGGTTCATCCGACGGTACTGCGCAACATGGGTTTCGATCCCGAGCAGTTCATTGGTTTTGCGTTCGGCTCCGGCCTTGAGCGTCTGACCATGCTGCGTTACGGAATCAACGATTTGCGCCTGTTCTATGAAGGCGATCTGCGTTTCCTCAAGCAATTCAACTAATCCGATGGGACGTGCGGCAATCGTCCTGTTGGGCGAGGTGCCGCTTCTCCTGCAATTGTGATGTCTGTGGCAAAAGGTTTTTAAATCATGCAATTTTCCGAGAGCTGGTTGCGTACGATGGTCGATCCGAACATGACGTCGGATGCCCTGTCGCACATGTTGACGATGTCGGGTCTGGAAGTCGAAGAAGTCGAACCTGTCGCGCCGCCGTTTTCCCATGTGGTGGTGGCTGAAGTACGCGAAATCGCCAAGCATCCTGATGCCGATCGCCTCAACGTTTGCCAGGTGGATGCCGGCACAGGTACCTTGCTCAACATCGTATGCGGCGCACCGAACGTGCGTGTCGGCATGAAGGTCGCTTGCGCCATGGTCGGTGCTGTCTTGCCGCCGGGTGAAGATGGCAAGCCATTCAACATCAAACTGGGCAAGCTGCGCGGCGTGGAGTCGCAAGGCATGCTGTGTTCGGCCAAGGAATTGAAATTGTCGGACGAGCAGGGCGGCTTGATGGATTTGCCATCGGATGCGCCAGTCGGACAGAATTTCCGCGATTACTATCAACTCAACGATCTCAAGTTTACGATCAAGCTGACGCCCAACAAGGCAGATTGCTTATCCGTGCTGGGTGTGGCGCGCGAAGTCGCCGCGTTGACCGGTTCTGCGTTGAAAGCGCCGAGCTGGCAGCCTGTGGCGGTCAATAGCGACGAAGTGCTGCCCGTGCGCATCGAAGCACCTGATCTGTGCGGTCGTTTTGCCGGCCGCGTGATCCGCGGTCTGAATGCGAAGTCCCCGACTCCGGAATGGATGAAGCAGCGTCTGGAGCGCAGCGGTCAGCGCCCGATTTCGGCACTGGTGGACATTTCCAACTACGTCATGCTCGAACTTGGGCAGCCAACGCACGTGTTCGATCTGGACAAGATTCACGGCGGTCTCAATGTGCGCTGGGGAAAGCAGGGTGAATCGCTGAAGCTGCTGAATGGCAATACAGTCGCCATCGACGACTGGATCGGTGTGATCGCCGACGAGAAGGAAATCGAATCGTTGGCCGGCATCATGGGTGGTGATGCCACCGCCGTGTCGCTGGAAACTCAAAACATCTATCTGGAAGCGGCATTCTGGCATCCGGCAGCGATCCAGGGACGTGCACGTCGCTTCAATTTCTCGACCGATGCAGCGCATCGTTTCGAACGTGGTGTCGATTTTGCAGCCACGGTGCAATGCATCGAGCGCATCACTGCGCTGATCGTGGAAATCTGTGGCGTATCCGGTCAGACCACGGTCGGCCGTGTGGACGATCATGTCGTCAATCAGCCTGCGCGCAAACCGGTTAGCGTGCGTACCGCACGTGCCGCCAAAGTCATTGGCGTGGCACTCGACGATGCAGCGATTGCCGATATTTTCACTCGTCTGGGGCTGTCCTTCACGCAAGGTGAGGGCACGTTCTCGGTAACGCCACCTTCGTACCGCTTTGATATCGAGATCGAGGAAGATCTGATCGAAGAGATTGCGCGCGTCTACGGTTTTGAAAACATTCCTGCATTGCCGCCTATCGCTGCCAATGCGATGCATATTGGGCCGGAAGACAAACGTTCGCTCTTCACGATTCGTCGCCAGTTGGTCGATGCGGACTATCAGGAAGTCGTTAACTACAGTTTCGTTGAACAAGCCTGGGAAACCGACTTTGCTAACAACACGAATCCGATTCGTTTGCTGAATCCGATTGCCAGCCAGATGAGCGTCATGCGTTCGACCATGTTTGGCAGCCTGATTGCCAATGTGCGCTACAACCTCAATCGCAAAGTCGGTCGCATTCGCCTGTTTGAAATCGGTGCGGTTTATTTGCGCAGCGAAAGCAAGGAAGATGGTCCGCTGTCGGTTGCCGGCTTCGATCAACCCAAGCGCGTCGCAGCGATTGCTTATGGTCCGGCGCTGGAAGAGCAATGGAGTCTGCCGACAAGCAATGTTGATTACTTCGATCTCAAAGCTGATCTGGAAGCCTTGCTGGCACCGAAGATTGCAACCTTCGTCAAGTG
The DNA here is from genome assembly GCF_913776015.1 of uncultured Oxalicibacterium sp. Taxonomy (GTDB): domain Bacteria; phylum Pseudomonadota; class Gammaproteobacteria; order Burkholderiales; family Burkholderiaceae_D; genus Oxalicibacterium. Next base: position 80,362 of record NZ_CAJYMD010000074.1, read on the forward strand.
TGATCATCCTGCGTTGCACCCAGGTCGTTCTGCCAAGGTGATGCTGGATGGCCGCGAGATTGGCGTGATCGGTGAGTTGCATCCTCGTTGGCAGCAGAAATACGATTTGCCAAATGCACCAGTCATGTTCGAGATTGACGCCAATGCATTGCAAGCGGTTGGCTTGCCTGTCTACAAGGAAATTTCCAAGTTTCCAGCAGTCACGCGCGATCTTGCTCTAGTGGTCAAACAACAGGTGGCAATGCAGGAATTGCTGGATGTATTCGAGGCTGAAAAGGCTTTGAATCCTGCCTGTGGCATCTTGCAAGTGGTTGTTTTATTTGATGAATATCGCGGAAAAGGATTGGAGTCGGACGAAAAAAGCCTTGCTTTCCGTTTCACCTTGCAAGATACTCAAACGACCCTGCAGGATGATCGAGTCGATGCCGCAATGAACGCATTTGTGGCTGCCGCAGGCAAGCGACTGGACGCGCGTCTGCGCGCATGACACTGCCGGAAATGACAGCGATGAACGACGTGAATTCAGCAGAACTCCAATCCGTACTGACCGCCGACCTGCAACGAGCCATGCTCGAATCGCAGGTACGCTCGCAGGCAGAAAAAGATCTTCCCACGCTGACCAAGGCCGAACTTGCCGAATTATTGTTCGAGCAGGTTGGCCTCAACAAGCGTGAAGCGAAAGATATGGTCGAAACGTTTTTCGACGAAATTCGCGATGCGCTGGAACGTGGCGAGTTGGTCAAGTTGTCCGGCTTCGGCAATTTCCAGTTGCGCGACAAGCCGCAACGTCCGGGCCGCAATCCCAAGACCGGAGAAGAAATTCCCATCACGGCGCGTCGTGTAGTTACCTTTCACGCCAGCCAGAAACTCAAGAGCATGGTGGAAGATGTCATGCAGGGCGCACCTTCTTCGCATACCGCGATTTCCCAGGCTACCTGATAGATGAACGATCGCATCAACAAACCAGAGCCGGTTGTGTTGCCGCCGATTCCTGCCAAACGGTATTTCACCATTGGCGAGGTCAGTGATTTGTGCGGCGTCAAGCCGCACGTCTTGCGTTATTGGGAGCAGGAATTCACGCAGCTCAAGCCGGTCAAGCGCCGTGGCAACCGTCGTTATTACCAGCATCACGAAGTGCTGTTGATTCGCCGGATTCGCGAGTTGTTGTATGAGCAGGGCTTCACGATCAGTGGCGCGCGGAACAAGCTTGATACACGTCTGCAGAATCCTGAGGATGATACTGCGGCGCAGGACGAAGCAAAGGCGCAGAATGCGCAGCTGATGGCGATTCGTACCGAGCTGAACGACATCCTCTTATTGCTTAAATAATCGAGTAGGTGCTGGCTGTTGCCAATGGCAAAAAACGAGTTGGCTCTGTTATAATATTTCGCTCGTCGGGGCGTAGCGCAGCCTGGTAGCGTACTTGCATGGGGTGCAAGGGGTCGTGTGTTCGAATCACACCGTCCCGACCAAATAATCTGTCACTGAAGCCATCTTTTTTAAGATGGCTTTTTTGTTTCCATTGCGTATGCTCGAAATGAAATAGCTTTTTAAAAAGAGAGATATCTAAAGGGGGCTTCATTTATGAGGCCCTTTTTCTATGCCTTTTCGTATTCGCAAAAAATAATGGAAGCCGGAAGCTCTTGCCAGAAAAGTAAAAGGTGAGGCGCGGACTCGTAGCAGTTTGGAGCCAGACTGACTTAAACAGTCGGCGGTGATACCAGACCCAGCGCATCTAATGCAGCCATGGCTCCGAAAAAGACAATAAAGAATGTCATCCAGCCTAGCCAGTTTCTTTTCAGTCTTCTTGATACAAGCAAGCCTAGCCAGATCGCTAGCAAGCCAATCACTGTCTTGATGAGTGGATTCGAAAAATCATCCATTGCTTCAATTATCCTTTGATGCTGTGCAATCAATACATATCGAAGATCGCATACCGTAACTTCTCTTGAGCGGGGCAACGTCATCAATTTTCAGAGAAATGTTGAAGTAGCCTTGAATCACGCTCGCGGTGAAGTGCAGTCGATCACGGGCAAGCGCGTATAAAGTGATGCTCTTTCGCGATTTGGTAGAGTAGCATGTTGTCGCGCCATTAAAGACCCGCTTAGCGGCACTTGCAGAGCTACATGCGGTCTGTATATGCTCTGATTTACCGTTTTCTTGGAAGAGGAAAAACATGAAAAACAAATCGCATTACGAAACCTATAAAGACTGGAGCGTTTCCGTGCAGGTGGCGGCGCATTTGTCTGGTGCTGAAGTGGACAAGGCGTTTCCCGAGTACATGCCACGCGTCTTCGTGACTGAGCATTTTGGCGGCGGTAAATTCAAGGACAAGGAAGTCATTGATGGTCATTCCTATCCGACGCAAGAAGAATGCATTGAGAAAGGTTTGATCGCAGCACGCGATTACATTGATCGACAAACAGACGCGAAGAAGGCAGCTTGAGGCCGTCGGTGAACAAACATGAAAAAGCCCCGCTTGATGCGGGGCTTTTTGTTTGAGAGGAAACGTTTATTGCTCGTTTTTCGATTCCTGTCGGCGTTCGTTAACGTTGAATTCCGATTGAGTATCGCTTGACTTCAAGCTTTCGACAGCATCATTTTTATTGCTGCGTTTATCTTGGCTTGCTGCTTGTGGTGCATTGTTTGTCTTTTCCTTGCTGCTTTTCATTTCCTTGTTAGACATATGCATGCTCCTTTGGACGGTGATAATGGATCGACGATACGTAACCGCCGTTCTTCAGCCAATCGGAAAATCTGCCATACGCATGTCGGAAATTCTGCCAATTTCTGCCACGAGGAAAGATGCAAATTCTCGCAGTGGCAGAAAACTTCACATAATCAATGACTTGAAAAGTTATTCTGCTATTTGTCCACAGGACTATGCACATTTTTCAGGGATAACTTTGACTCATCCGACACGACACTTTCTTTTTTCCTACATGAACTTCGTGAATCAGCCGATAGGCCGCAACAGGTAATAGTTCTAGATTGAATGTTCCGATTTTTAATGATGGAAGGAGAGAAAATGGGTGACGAAAAAGATAAACTGGTGCCTGCGCAACCTGCTTCGCGTACTACGCCGGGCCATGACAAGGATCCGCGCTGGATCGCGGGTGACAAACTAAGCAAGGACAATGAAGAAAAACTCGACAAGGAACATCTGGACGACAAATCCACGAAAATTGGCGGCAGCTGATTTTCGATTCAATCTGTCTGCTCACGAAAGCGCGGCTCTATGAGTGCCGCGCTTTTTCAATTCGAGCAGGATGGACGTTACGCGCTTCGCCGTATTCCGATGATTGTGCGTTTCAATCTGGATGCCATCGGCATTCGATTTGATTTTGCCGGGTGGGCGGCTTTGAGCAGGGAAGAGCGGCAGGAATTGGTCGATATGCCGTGCACGTCTGATCAGGAAAAGGCCTTGTATCGACAACGCCTGATGCAGATGCTGGCACCACATATGGAAAAGCCGGATCTCGACCTGCAGAATATCGCGATAGAAGCGGATCCACTCTGGTCGCATGAGAGCGTGCCATCCGTGGTGGTCGATACGCTGGC
>NZ_CAJYMD010000075.1 GCF_913776015.1 uncultured Oxalicibacterium sp.
GTTAATCTGTCGTCTTCAGCAGTTTCGAAAAGCCGCCGGGTTTGCGCCCCGCGGCTTTTTTGTTTTTGGTGCGCATGCATCGCGTGCTGACGGTTTGACTTGTCGGTAGCGTGCAGGAAGAGGTCAGCATCGCCTGTTAAAATAACAAGTACATTTTTGATCGGGGAAAAGAGATGATTAAAGTCGGTATCGTCGGTGGCACAGGTTATACGGGGGTGGAATTGTTGCGCTTGCTGGCGTCGCATCCCGAGGTGGAACTGACGGCGATCACATCGCGCAAGGAAGATGGGATGCCCGTGGCGGAAATGTTCCCGTCGTTGCGTGGTCGCGTAAATATCGCTTTTTCGTCACCCGACAAGGCAAAACTGAATGAGTGCGATGTGGTGTTCTTCGCAACGCCGCATGGTGTGGCGATGGCGCAGGCGCCTGAATTGCTGGCTGCGGGTGTCAAGATCATCGATCTGGCAGCGGATTTCCGTCTGCAGGATACGGCGGCTTTCGAGAAGTGGTACAAGATGCCGCATAGCTGCCCGGACGTGCTCAGGGAAGCGGCTTATGGTCTGGCCGAACTCAATCGCGATGCGATTCGCAAGGCGCGTGTCGTCGGCAACCCCGGCTGTTATCCAACCACCATGCAACTGGGTTTTGCGCCGTTGTTAAAGGCGGGCATCGTGGATGCAAGTCATCTGATCGCCGACTGCAAGTCCGGCGTTTCGGGTGCCGGGCGCAAGGCCGAAGTGGCAACGCTGTTTTCGGAGGCGAGCGACAATTTCAAGGCGTATGGCGTGTCGGGTCATCGTCATTCCCCGGAAACGCTGGAGCGCCTGTCGCATTTGACTAAGGACAAGGTCGGCCTGATCTTCACGCCGCATCTGACGCCAATGATTCGCGGCATGCATTCGACGCTGTATGCGCGTCTGACGAAGGACATCGACAACGCGGCGCTGCAAAAACTGTTCGAAGATGCCTATGCCGATGAAGCGTTTGTGGATGTGATGCCATTCGGTTCGCATCCCGAAACGCGTTCGACGCGTGCATCGAACATGCTGCGCATCGCGCTGCATCGTCCAACGGAAAATGGAACTGCGGGCGATACGGTGATCGTGCTGGTGGTGCAGGATAATCTGGTCAAGGGCGCATCCGGCCAGGCGGTGCAGTGCATGAATCTGATGTTCGGGCTTGATGAGGCAACAGGTTTGCAGCACGTCCCTGTGCTGCCGTAAGCATCGGTGCGCGTGAGGAACAGGCCCAAGCCGGTGTTCAAGTCGCTGCAGCGCAAGCTGTGGTGGCAGCGGTTTTCCGTGTCGGCGCCACGCATGACGATCAAAAGTCATTTGCCTTGGCCTTTACGCGCCGTGTTTTTGGCGATCGTACTGGGCCTTGGCGGCGCGATTGCCATGTGGGCGTACGATGCCGGACGCAATTTCACCGGTTTTGGAGACAAGGGGCCGAGCGTCGAGCAATATGCGGCGCTGCGTGCGGAGCTGGAAAAGGTGGCCAAGGAGCGCGACGAGTATCAGGCGACCGTCGATGCCGCCGAAAGCCAGTTGAATATCGAGAAGTCACTGCAGACGCAGTTATCCACGCAAATCAAATCGCTGGAAGTGCAAAACAACAAGCTCAAGGAAGATCTGGCTTTTTTCGAGAGTGTCTTGCCGTCCGATGCGGGCAAGCAGGGTGTGACGATTCGTCGTCTGTATGCGGAAATGGTCGATCCGGCACATCTGCGTTATCGCGTGCTGTTGATGCAGGGTGGCAAGAATGCCGGCGATTTCAACGGCAATTACCAACTGGTCGTCAACGTCGTCCAGAACGGCAAAAATGCTATGATCACTTTCCCCAAACCGGATGCGGCAGCGAATTTCCGCTTGTCATTCAAGCATTATCAGCGTGTGGAAGGCGTGCTCGATATTCCTGCGGGCGCGGTCGTCAAGTCCGTCCAGATCAAGGTGCTCGAACGTGGCACCCTGCGTGCCCAGCAATCGGAAAACCTGTAAGGAGTGCATTATGTTCGGCAAAAAAACCAAAAGCACAATCGATAGCCTGATCGGTGCGTCTACCACCATCAACGGCGATGTACGTTTCAAGGGCGGTTTGCGCATTGACGGGCAGGTCAAGGGTGACGTGATTGCCGAGGCAGACGAGATCAGCATGCTGGTCATTTCCGAACATGCGCGGGTGGAAGGAGAAGTCCGGGTGGCGCATCTGCTCGTCAATGGCGAAGTGCTGGGTTCCGTCCATTCTTCCGAACTTCTTGAATTGCAGCCGAAAGCCCGCATAACGGGTGATGTCCATTACAAAGCGTTGGAAATGCACGGCGGCGCCATCGTTTCCGGCAAATTGACGCCTGAAACAACACAAACGCCCTTGCTGACATTGGCCAAGAGCGCTGTGGCCGCAAACAACACGTGAAATCGCCGCAAGGTCTATAATTGAAATACCGTTTTCCAGCAGGAGTCTGAAATGAATGCAATTGCCGAAATGCCAGCACCGATCCACTTTAGCGATAGCGCTGCGGCCAAGGTGGCTGAACTGATCGAGGAAGAAGGCAACCCGGATCTGAAACTGCGCGTGTTCGTGCAGGGCGGCGGTTGCTCGGGCTTCCAGTATGGTTTCACTTTCGATGAAATTACCAACGAAGACGACACCACCATGACCAAGAATGGCGTGCAACTGTTGATCGATTCGATGAGCTATCAGTATCTGGTCGGCGCAGAAATCGACTACAAGGACGATCTCGAAGGCGCGCAGTTCGTCATCAAGAACCCGAACGCCACCACGACTTGCGGTTGTGGTTCGTCGTTCTCGGTTTAATTCGCACACGGCTCAAATTAAAAAGCGCAGCTTCGGCTGCGCTTTTTTCATGCCCGTACGATTTGTTGGCGATTCGTCAGGCCGGGTAAAGGGCGCCGAGGATGCGCAAGCCTTCTGCGCCGGTAACAGCCGGCAGGTTGGCAGCCTGCTTGGTATCGAAACGTTGTGCCAGCCAGGCAAAGGCCAGTGCCTCGATATGTTGGGGAGCAATGCCGAGTGCCTGCGTGGAATCGACCACGATATCCGTGCGCAGCAAACGCAACGACAGATGAATGAGCGCGACCAGATAGCCATTGTGCGCACCGCCGCCGCAGAGGTAGACGGCACGCGTGTCCGGCGCATGGTGCTTGATGGCGTCGGCAATCGTGGTGGCTGTGAAAATGGTCAGCGTGGCTTGCACATCGGCACTGGCGATGTCCGGAAAATCCGCGAGTTTCTCTGCCAGCCATGCAGTATGGAACAGATCGCGCCCGGTGCTTTTGGGTGGTGGCAGCGCCAGATACGATTCACTGCGCAGCGCAGTCAGCAGGCCGCCATGCACCTTGCCTGTCTTGGCCCACTCGCCGCCCGCATCGTAGGCCTGACCATTGTGCTGGCCGATCCATGCGTCGAGCAAGACATTGCCGGGACCGGTATCGAAACCGATGACGGGTTGTGACAGCTTGCTCGGCAGCACCGTGATATTGGCAATGCCACCGATATTGACCACCACGCGATCTTCCTCGCGGCTCGAAAACATCGCGTGATGAAAGGCGGGCGCGAGCGGTGCGCCTTGTCCGCCGGCAGCAATGTCGCGACTGCGGAAATCGGCGATCACATCGATACCCGTACGTTCTGCCAACAATGCGGGGTTATTTGTCTGCCGTGTATAACCGGCTTCCGGGCGATGGCGAATCGTCTGTCCATGCACGCCGATGGCTTCGACCTGTTCGGCGCTTACACCGCTTTGTTCGAGCAGCGCAGCGACGCAGGCCGCATAGTGTTCGACGAGTTGATTGGCGGCCAAGGCTTCGCGATGGATTTCATCGACCCCGCTGCTTTGCAGCGCCAGCAGTTCTGCGCGCAAGGCAGCGGGAAATGGAATGTAGGCGCTGGCAAGAGTTGTGCGCAGGGTGCCGCTTTCGTTATTGAAGGCGGCGAGTGCGCCATCGACGCCATCCAGACTGGTGCCAGACATCAGGCCGATGTAGAGAGAGCTTGCGGAATCGGGAGTGGACATAAAAAAACCGTTTGTCGAGGTAGAGGGATTGTAGTGCACTCTCTACCAGACAAACGGTTTTCGCTGCAGTTCAGTTGCAGCAGGAAGTTGACTTAACGCGAAGCGACGCGTGTCGAGGCATTCTCCGGCGTCAGCAGTGCAAAGCGATGCTGCATGTCGGATGCGACCTTGCGGAATTCCTTCATCTGCGCGGTGTTCAGCGGTTGTGCATTCGGAATGTCGATCGACAGCGGATCGCGCGCTTCATTGTTCACACGGAATTCATAGTGGAGATGCGGGCCGGTTGCCCAGCCGGTCGAGCCGACGTAGCCGATCAGTTGACCCTGGCTCACCTTCATGCCTTTGCGCAAACCCTTGGCGAAGCCATTCATGTGCGCGTACAGCGTCGAATAATTGTTCCAGTGCTTGATCGAGACCACGTTGCCGTAACCACGTTGCGTGCCGATGAAATCAATCACGCCATCACCCGAAGCACGAATCGGTGTGCCGGTCGCCGCTGCGAAGTCCACGCCCTTGTGTGCTTTCCACTGGCCCGAGATCGGATGCTTGCGCATCGAGAAGCCGGAAGAGATCCGGCTGAATTCCAGCGGCGATTTCAGGAAGGCTTTCTTCAGCGATTTGCCGTCGAAGCTGTAATAGCCGCCGCTCTTGGACGATTCGTCGAACCACACCGATTGGTAGACGGCAGGGCCGTTCATGAATTCGCCTGCCAGCACGCGGCCGGTCGAAACGAATTCACCGTTCTGCCAGAAGGTCTCATAGACCACGTTGAAGCGGTCGCCACGACGCAGGTCCGAACCGAAATCGATGTTGGTCGAAAACATATCGACGATCTGCATGGCGATGCTGTCGGGAATCTCTGCCATGTCGGTCGCTGCGAACAGCGAGGAGCGGATCACGCCCGAACGCATTTCAATGCGTTTTTCCAGATTGCCGGCAGTCTGTTTAGCCTTGAAGCCGTCGCCTTCGCGCGAGATGACCAGATTGCTGACCGGTTCGTTACGGCCTTGCGTAACCAGCGTGCTCAGTTTTTCCAGTTCGCCACTGGCGTTGACCTCGGCCTGTACGCGCTTGCCGGCCTTGAGTTGCATCAGGTTGCGTGCCAGCGGATCGTTGCGGATGAAGGCGGCAGCAGCGGCATCGTCGACACCCAGACGTTGCAGCAGGGTCGCCATGGTGTCGCCGGAACGCACGCGTTCTTCGGCGTAGTAGTTTTGTTGTTGCTCTTCCAGTGCGGCAATCTGCTCGGCTAGTTGCGGCAGTTCGAGCTCTTGCGAAATGGCGCGGACTGGAAGATCGTCAGCATCGGGTGCCATTGGAGCTACGCCGGCAGCGCCGAAGGCACACAAGGCCAGCAGCAGGGCGGAAGCGGAGATGATGCGGGTTTTTCGCGAGGAACCTAGGAGAAGATGTCTGCGGGCAGAGCTTGCGCTCAGGAATCTATTTAATGTGAACATGCAATAAGTTAAAATCAGCCGCTTGTTCAAGTGCCCTTTTTTTGTTGCTTTTGTCGGTTTTGGAACGGCAAGGTTTAAGAGGCGCTGAAATAAATTTCAACGGGCATTGTACCGATTTCTGCTTTTCCTACATCCCTTTCTTACAATTTTCTTTCGACATGAACGTTTCACCTACAAATCAGGCCGCTTCTCTGTTGCCTCTCTCCGATGCTGTTCAAGAGGCCCTGGCGGTCACGAAACGCGGTGTTGATGAATTGTTAATCGAGGCGGAGTTTGCGCAGAAGCTGGCGCGCGCCGAGCAAAGCGGCAAACCGCTGCGCATCAAGTTGGGTCTCGATCCGACAGCACCCGATTTGCACCTCGGCCACACGGTCGTACTCAACAAGATGCGCCAGTTGCAAGATCTGGGCCATCAAGTCATCTTCCTGATCGGCGATTTCACCTCGATGATCGGTGACCCTTCCGGGCGCAACATCACGCGTCCGCCGCTGACGCGCGAGCAGATCGAGGAAAACGCCAAGACCTACTTCAGTCAGGCCAGCTTGGTGCTCGATCCGGCCAAGACCGAAATCCGCTATAACTCTGAATGGTGCGATCCGCTCGGCGCGCGCGGCATGATCGAGCTGTCGGCCAAGTACACGGTTGCACGCATTCTGGAACGCGAGGATTTCACCAAGCGCTTCCAGTCCAATACGCCGATTTCGCTGCATGAATTCCTGTATCCGCTGATGCAGGGCTACGATTCGGTCGCGCTGAAATCCGATCTCGAACTCGGCGGTACGGATCAGAAATTCAACTTGCTGGTCGGTCGCGAATTGCAAAAGAGCTATGGGCAGGAGCAGCAATGCATCCTGACCATGCCATTGCTCGAAGGTCTCGATGGTGTCGAGAAGATGTCGAAGTCCAAGGGCAACTACATCGGCATTACCGAACCCGGCAACACCATGTTTGCCAAGCTGATGAGTATTTCCGACGTCATGATGTGGCGCTACTACGAACTGCTGTCGTTCCGTTCGCTGGCCGAGATTGCGCAGTTCCGTAAGGAGGTCGAGGAAGGTCGCAACCCGCGCGATATCAAGGTGTTGCTGGGGCAGGAAATCGTCGAGCGATTCCACTCGCGTCAGGCTGCCGAAGATGCGCTGGCCGATTTCGTCAATCGCTCCAAGGGCGGCATTCCCGACGACATTCCTGACGTCGCCTTGAGCGGCGCGCCGCTCGGTATCGGTCAGCTGCTCAAGCAGGCCAATCTGTGTGCCTCGACGTCCGAAGCGCTGCGCATGGTCGAGCAGGGTGGCGTGCGTATCGATGGCACGGTCATCAGCGACAAGGCGCTCAAGGTTGAAGCAGGCACGTTCGTGGTGCAGGTCGGCAAGCGCAAGTTTGCGCGTGTGACGCTGGCTTGATGTCTGCCGTTCGCTTCGACATCGGCGCTTGCATGATGGGTTTGTCATGATTGGCTTGTTGCAGCGTGTCACGCAAGCCAGCGTCGTGGTTGACGGCGAAACGGTGGGTGCCATCGGCAAGGGCTTGATGGTACTGGTGTGCGCTGAACGTGGTGATGGCGAGCGTGAGGCCGATGCCTTGCTGAAAAAGCTGCTGGGCTATCGCGTGTTTTCCGATGCGGCAGGCAAGATGAATCTGAGCGTGACGGATGTTGCTGGCGGCTTGCTGCTGGTGCCACAGTTCACGCTGGCGGCCGATACGCGTTCCGGCACACGCCCTTCCTTTACGCCTGCCGCACCGCCGGATCAGGCGCGGGCACTGTTCGATCATTTTGCCGCCCAGGCTGCGCGCCAGCATGGCGAGGTGGCGACCGGTCGTTTCGGTGCGGACATGCAAGTGTCGCTGACCAACGATGGCCCGGTGACATTCTGGTTGCAAGTCTCGCCGCCGCAGGCGACGACCTGATCTTATCTCGAGGTTGCTCTTGCTCGCTGCGGCAATGCCGCTAAAATGGTCGCCAACGCGCACTGCCCAATCCCAACCAACATCATGAGGACGGAATGAAGCTCTGGAGTGATTCCTTCAATGATGGCGCCGCCATTCCCGGCGAATTCGCCTTCTGCGTGGTCGACCCTGCGACGCATGTGACGCTGTCGGCCAATCGTAATCCGCATCTGGCCTGGCAGGATGTGCCGGCCGGCACCAAATCGCTGGCCTTGATCATGCACGATCCTGATGTGCCTTCGCGTGGCGACGACGTCAATCAGGAAGGCAAGACCGTGCCTGCCGATCTACCGCGTGTCGATTTCTTCCACTGGACGTTGATCGAATTGCCCGCATCGCTCAAGCAGATTGCTGCCGGCAGCTTTGCCAATGGCGTCACACCGCGCGGCAAGAGTGGCCCGGCAGTCGCCGATGCGCCCGTTGCCGGCGTACGCCACGGCACCAACGATTACACGGGCTGGTTCGCCGGCGACAAGGATATGTCGGGCAATTATTTCGGTTACGACGGCCCGTGCCCACCGTGGAACGATGCGATTGCGCACCGTTACATCTTCACGTTGTACGCGCTAGATATCGACCGTGTACCGGTCGAGGGCAATTTCACCGGGTCTGAAGTGCGCAAGGCCATCACCGGCCATGTGCTGGCCGAAGCATCGCTGATGGGCTGGTATTCGCTCAATCCCGCTGTGGCGGCTGCACCGGCAGGTCAAAAGTGACAGAACTCATCCTGATTCGCCACGGCGAAACCGACTGGAATGTCGAAAAGCGCCTGCAAGGCCATCACGACATCACGCTCAATGCCGAAGGCGAGCGGCAGGCGCAGGCGCTGGCGCGTCGTCTCAAGGACGAGCCGATCGATGCCATCTATTCGAGCGATCTGCAGCGCGCCTATCTCACAGCACAGGCAATTGCAGAGGTGCGCGGCATGCCGATTCTGGCCGAAGAGGGATTGCGCGAGCGTTGCTTTGGCGCATTCGAAGGCAGCCTGCACCCCGAACTGGCGCAGCGATATCCCGACGACTACGCGGCCTTGCAGCGCCGCGATGTCGATGCGCGCTATCCGCGCGGCGAATTCGAATGCGAGACGCTGACGGAATTCAATCGCCGCACGCTTGATTGCGTGGCGCGCATTGCGGCGGCGGGGCATCGGCGTGTACTGGTCGTGACGCATGGCGGCGTGCTCGATTGCGTCTATCGCCGCGCAACCGGCATGGCGTTGAATCTGCCGCGTTCCTTCGATGTGCTCAATGCCAGCCTCAACCATGTGCAATGGGATGGCGAGCAGGCTACGATCCTGAAGTGGGCCGATGTCGCGCATCTCGGAAGTCGGGCGGAGGGGGCGCTGGATGAGATCGATGCACGGCATAAAATCTTTCCCGCCTGATGGTCGACGGTATCTGGCTGCGTCTTCGCTGAATCTTTGTCGCATCCTCACCGATTTTCTGCCAAAGCTGTGCCGACCCCGCACCTGATCACCGGCAACGTTCCTGCATAAAGCGCATGGCATTCTGGCAATAATTGCCGTAATGGCTGTGGCTTTTCTGGCTTTTACCGCCACCAGAACGCGCGGCAAGCCGGCCCGAAGGGCTAAAATAGCGGTTTTCCCCACACCGCAGGCCACCGTGAATCTCGGTCCCTATTCCCTTGTGAACAACGTCTTTGTCGCGCCCATGGCGGGTGTGACGGATCGGCCGTTCCGCCAGTTGTGCAAACAGCTTGGCGCAGGGTACGCGGTATCCGAAATGGCGGCGTCGAATCCGAAACTGTGGGCCACCGAGAAATCGTCGCGTCGGATCAATCACGACGGCGAGATGGAACCGAAGGCGGTTCAGATCGCCGGCGCCGATCCTGAGATGCTGGCCGAAGCTGCGCGCTTCAATGTCGAACGTGGCGCGCAGATCATCGACATCAACATGGGCTGCCCGGTCAAGAAAGTCTGTAACGCCTGGTGCGGTTCCGCCTTGTTGCAGCATGAAAAACTGGTGGCCGACATTCTGCAGGCTGTCGTCTCGGCGGTCGATGTGCCGGTCACGCTCAAATTCCGCACCGGTTGGGATCGCGAACATAAAAACGCCTTGCAGATCGCACGCATTGCCGAAGACAGCGGCATTGCAATGCTGACGCTGCACGGTCGCACGCGCGCAGATGGCTACAGTGGCGATGCCGAGTACGAAACCATCGCTGCCGTGAAGGCCGCGGTCGGTTTGCCTGTGGTTGCCAACGGCGATATCTGCACGCCGGAAAAAGCGCGTTATGTACTCGATGTGACGAAAGCCGATGCCATCATGATCGGCCGCGCGGCGCAGGGCCGGCCCTGGATTTTCCGTGAAGTCGAGCATTACCTGCGCACCGGCTCGCACCTGCCGTCACCGACGATTGCCGAAGTGCGCACCCTGATGGACGAGCACTTGCGCGCGCATTACGCCTTCTATGGCGACTATCTCGGCGTGCGCACGGCACGCAAGCACATCGGCTGGTACGTGCGCGATCTGATCGGTGGCGAAGAATTCCGGCGCAGCATGAATCGCATCGAAGATTGCGTGGCGCAACTGGCGGCAGTCGATGCCTTTTTTGAATCGCAATTGATGCATGGTGAACGGGTACAATACCGCCCTTCCGAAGAAAGGCTGGCTGCCTGACATCGCAGCATCGCCCGCAACAACCGTGCAGTAACGCCCTAGCAAACGATCCTCATGAGCAAAGACAATATCCAAGACGTCGTCAAGAAAAGCCTGGAAAAGTATTTCCGCGATCTGGGCGAACAGATGCCGAGCAATGTGTACGAAATGGTGATCCTGACCGTGGAACGCCCGATTCTGGAAGCCGTGATGGAGCGCGCCGAAGGCAATCAGTCGCATGCCGCCGACATGTTGGGCATCAACCGCAATACCCTGCGCAAGAAATTGCAGCAGCACGATTTGCTGTAAGGCGTTCAGTGTTTTTCTGCCGCTGCTAGCGGGCAGAAAGGCATAACGCAAGGGTTCGCCGTTTCTCGCTCGTGCCTTTGCGTTATTCCTTCCCTCCGATTTTCACTTGATTGCCATCCGCTTATCATCATGATCAAACAAGCTCTTCTTTCCGTTTCCGACAAGACCGGCGTGCTCGAACTGGCACGCGCACTGGCGGACATGGGCGTCAACCTGCTCTCGACGGGCGGCACCGCCAAACTGCTGGCAGAAAACGGCATCAAGGTCACGGAAGTGGCCGACTGCACGGGCTTCCCCGAGATGCTCGATGGACGCGTGAAGACCCTGCATCCGAAAATCCACGGGGGTTTGCTGGCGCGTCGTGACATGCCGGCACACATGTCGGCACTGGAAGAGCACGGCATTGACACCATCGACCTGCTGGTCGTGAATCTGTACCCGTTTGAAGCGACTGTTGCCAAGGCCGGTTGCACGCTGGCCGATGCCATTGAAAACATCGATATCGGCGGCCCGGCGATGGTACGTTCGGCAGCAAAGAACTGGGCTGATGTCGGCGTGGTGACTTCGGCGGATCAGTACGAGGCCGTGCTGGCTGAACTCAAGGCCAATGGCAAGCTGTCCGACAAGCTGCGTTTCTCGCTGTCGGTCGCCGCGTTCAACCGCATCGCGCAATATGACGGTGCGATCAGCGATTACCTGTCCAGCGTGAAGTTCGACGGTGAAAAAGTGACCGAAGAATTCGTGCCTGAGCGCAATGCCTTCCCGGCACAGAGCAACGGTCAGTTCATCAAGGTGCAGGACTTGCGCTACGGTGAGAACAGCCATCAGCAAGCGGCACTGTATCGCGATCTGTACCCGGCTCCCGGTTCGCTGGTCACGGGCGTGCAGTTGCAGGGCAAGGAACTGTCGTACAACAACATCGCCGATGCCGATGCGGCATGGGAATGCGTGAAGAGTTTCGAGCAACCAGCCTGCGTCATCATCAAGCATGCCAATCCGTGCGGCGTCGCCGTTGGCAAGGATGCGCATGAAGCGTATGCGAAGGCCTTCCAGACCGATCCGACCAGCGCTTTCGGCGGCATCATCGCCTTCAATCGTCCGCTGGACAAGCCCGCGGCGGAAGCGGTCAGCAAGCAATTTGTCGAAGTATTGATGGCGCCGGATTTCTCGGCCGAAGCGCTGGAGATTTTCAAGTCCAAGGTCAATGTGCGCCTGATGAAAATCGCGTTGCCACAAGGTGGTGACACGGCATGGGCGCAGGGCCGCAATGCGATGGATGCCAAGCGCGTCGGTTCCGGCCTGTTGCTGCAAACTGCCGACAATCACGAACTGGCGCTGGCTGACCTGAAGGTCGTCACTGTCAAGCAGCCGACCCCGGAAGAACTCAACGATCTGTTGTTCGCGTGGAAGGTCGCCAAGTACGTCAAATCCAATGCCATCGTGTTCTGCAAGAACGGCATGACGATGGGCGTCGGTGCAGGGCAGATGAGCCGTCTGGATTCGGCACGCATCGCGTCGATCAAGGCTGAATCGGCCAAATTGTCGCTGCAAGGCACGGTCGTTGCCAGCGATGCCTTCTTCCCGTTCCGCGACGGACTGGATGTGGTGGTCGATGCCGGTGCAACCTGCGTCGCGCAACCCGGCGGTTCGATGCGCGATCAGGAAGTCATCGATGCGGCCAACGAGCGCGGCATTGCGATGGTCTTCACGGGCGTGCGGCATTTCCGCCACTGAACCGTAGCACTCTTCCATCAACCAGCACGCCATGAAAATCCTCGGCATCGATCCCGGTCTGCGCACCACGGGGTTTGGCGTGATTGAAAAGCAGGGCAACAAACTTGCCTACATCGCATCGGGCACGATCAAGACGCCCGATGCCGATCTGCCGCAACGGCTGAAAGTCATTCTCGGCAGCGTCGCCGAAATCATCGGCACCTATCGTCCCGATTGTGCCGCCATCGAAAAAGTCTTCGTCAACGTCAATCCGCAATCCACGCTTCTTCTGGGACAGGCGCGTGGTGCGGCAATCTGCGCGCTGGTTGGCGCCGATCTGCTGGTGGCGGAATACACGGCACTGCAGGTCAAGCAGGCCGTTGTCGGCCACGGCAAGGCACAGAAGGCGCAAGTACAGGATATGGTGCAGCGCCTGTTGCAATTGTCGGGTTTGCCCGGCACCGATGCGGCCGATGCACTGGGCGTGGCGATCTGCCATGCCCATAGCGGCGAATCGCTGAAAACCTTGGGCGGACTCGCGCCGGAGCTGGCAAAGAAGGGTTTGCGTGTACGCGGCGGGCGGTTGGTCGGTTGAGTTTGCTGATGCATTGCGCGTCTCGTTCGCAAGCAAGATGGTAAGTGGCCGCTTTCGTTTATTTCTATTATTTGCAAGGTCGTCACAATGATTGGTCGTCTCTCCGGCATTCTTCTGGAAAAAAATCCACCGCAGATCCTGGTCGATTGCCAGGGCGTGGGTTATGAAGTCAACGTGCTGATGAGCACCTTCTACAATCTGCCGGGCCTCAATGAAAAAGTCGCGCTGCTGACGCATCTGGTCGTGCGCGAAGATGCGCACATCCTGTTCGGTTTCGGTACACAGGAAGAGCGCAATGTGTTCAAGGAACTGGTCAAGATCAGCGGCATCGGCGCGCGCACGGCGCTGTCGATTCTTTCGGGCATGTCGGTCGCCGATCTGGCCCAGGCGATCACCTTGCAGGAAGCCGGTCGTCTGACCAAGGTACCGGGCATCGGCAAGAAAACTGCCGAGCGTCTGCTGCTCGAATTGAAGGGCAAGCTGGGTGCCGATATCGGTGCCGGTGCCGCGGCGGTCAGCGATACCTCGTCCGATGTTCTCAATGCCTTGCTCGCGCTCGGCTATTCCGACAAGGAAGCCATGCTGGCACTCAAGCAGGTGCCGGCCGGCAGCAGCGTCTCGGACGGCATCAAGCACGCGCTGAAAGCCTTGTCGAAAGGCTGAGACGTCGCCTGACAAGCTGCGCGGACGAGCGATCGCATTGAGAGAGGACGCAAAGTCATAGACAGTGCGAGCGCACTGCAAAGCGAAGCAAGCAAAGCAATGTAACGACTGCGTCGCTTTATCCACCGCTACCGCGTTAGAATCGCACCATGAGCATCCAGACCGACGATTTCAGCGAACAGCGCATCATCGCTGCCACGCCCGCTTCCCCCAACGAAGAAGCCATCGAGCGCGCCCTGCGCCCCAAACAGCTAGACGAATACGTCGGTCAGGAAAAGGCGCGCAGTCAGCTCGAAATCTTCATTGCCGCCGCCCGCCAGCGCCGCGAAGCGCTCGATCACACCTTGTTGTTTGGCCCGCCGGGTTTGGGCAAGACCACGCTGGCGCACATCATCGCGCGCGAAATGGGCGTCAATCTGCGTCAGACGTCCGGCCCCGTGCTGGAACGTGCGGGCGATCTGGCCGCGCTGCTGACCAATCTCGAAGCCAATGACGTGCTGTTCATCGACGAGATTCATCGCCTGTCGCCCGTGGTGGAAGAGATTTTGTATCCGGCGCTGGAGGACTACCAGATCGACATCATGATCGGCGAAGGCCCGGCCGCACGTTCGGTGCGGCTCGATCTGCAACCGTTCACGCTGGTCGGTGCCACCACGCGCGCCGGCATGCTGACTAATCCCTTGCGCGATCGCTTTGGCATCGTCGCCCGGCTGGAATTCTATACACCGCTCGAACTGGCCAAGATCGTTACGCGCAGTTCGTCGCTGCTCAACGCCGTCATCGATGACGAAGGCGCGTTCGAAATTGCCCGCCGCAGCCGTGGCACGCCGCGTATCGCCAACCGCCTGTTGCGTCGCGTACGCGACTATGCCGAAGTCAAGGGCGATGGGCGCATCACCAAGGCGATGGCCGACGCGGCACTGATCATGCTGGATGTCGATCCGGTCGGTTTCGATCTGATGGATCGCAAGCTGCTCGAAGCGATTCTCTTCAAGTTCAATGGCGGTCCGGTCGGCCTCGACAATCTGGCTGCCGCCATTGGCGAAGAGCGCGACACCATCGAAGACGTGCTGGAACCCTACCTGATCCAGCAAGGTTTCCTGCAACGTACGCCCCGTGGTCGTATCGCCACCTCGCTGGCCTATACGCACTTCGGCATCACCGCGCCGCAGTCGCAGGGCAGCGGCGATCTGTGGAACGGCCAGTGAGCCGCGCTTCGCTTGGTCGTTGATTCCACGCCAGATTCGCCGGACGGCATGCGCATCTGGGTCGATGCCGATGCCTGTCCGACCGTCATCAAGGATGTCCTCTTTCGCGTCGCTGATCGTTTGCAATTGCACGTGACGCTGGTGGCAAATAAGCTGCTGCGTACGCCGCCATCGCGCTTCATCCACGCCTTGCAGGTACCCGCCGGTTTCGATGTGGCCGACAAGGAAATCGTGCGACTGGCGCAGCCCGGCGATCTGGTCATAACCGGCGACATTCCGCTGGCGGCAGAAGCGCTGGAAAAGGGCGCCCATGCGCTCAACCCGCGCGGCGAGTTTTATACGAAAGACAATATTGCCCAGATGCTGCGCATGCGCAGTTTCATGGAGGAGTTGCGTGCCAGTGGCGTGGAAACCGGTGGCCCCGCCGCCTTCAGCGCAGCCGACACAAGGCAGTTTGCCAATCAGCTCGATCGGTTTTTGACTAGGCAGCGCCGCTGAGCGAACTTTTGCTCTGGTGAAAATATTTCATCGGCATGCATGTTTTTGGCGAACGTTTGCAGCTTTGCAGGATTCAAAGCCTGTGTAAAAATGCTGCGTCGCAAGCAATCTCCCAAGCAGCCAAATCCAACCTCGCACCTTGTTTTCTTGCGCGATTCTCACATGCTGATGTCCACACAAGCCAACCGCTACGCACACCAATTGCTGGAAGCGCGCGCCACTTCGCAACAAATTCCCTGTATCAGCAGCGAAAACGGGCTGTCCGTGGCCGACGCCTACGACATCGCCAAATCCATTCTGGATATCCGCACCGCGCAGGGCGAAGTCATGGTCGGTCGCAAGATCGGCTTTACCAACCGCCGCATCTGGCCGCTGTACGGCGAACGCGAACCGATCAATGCGCCGATGTGGGCGCCCATGTTTGATCAAACCGTGCGCTTTGCGGAAGACAACCACGGTGTGCAAAGCCTGACCGGCGCCATGCAGCCGCGCATCGAACCGGAAATCGTCTTCAAGCTTGGCAGCACGCCATCGCCCGACGCCACGGTTGAAGAAATCGCCGAATGTCTGGAATGGATGGCGCACGGTTTCGAACTCGTCGCCTGCCCGTTTGCCGACTGGAAATTCGAGGCAGCCGATGCCATCGCCGCCTTCGGTCTGCACGGCACGCTGATCGTCGGCGAACCGCACATGCTGTCGTCTGCCACGCGCCGTCATCTGGCCGATATCCTGACGGCTGCCAGCGTATCGCTGTCGTACAGCGAAGGTGCCGAATTCACGCTGCACAGCGCCGGTTTCGGCAGCAATGTCCTCGACAGTCCCGTGCACGCCGTCTGGCAACTGCATCAAACGCTCAAGGCACAGCCGCAATTTGCGCCATTGCAGGCGGGCGAACTAATTGCTACCGGAACATTGACGGATGCGCACCCGATCAAGCCGGGCCAGACCTGGTCCACCGCGTTCTCGGGCGTCACCCTGCCAGGGCTGACGCTCTCGCTGGTCTAAGGTTTTCTCGAAAGAAACCGCCGCGACAGGAAACTGTGCGGCGGTTTTTCTTTGTCGGTTGTCCGCGCGGAACCTTCATGCCATCCGGCAATCCATCGGAATACGAACCCTAGCAAGGAGCTTCCGCCGATGCGCGATCAGCCCGACACCACTGCCGCTTTGCACGACATTTCAGACGACGCTTCGGCAAATGCCTGCCCCGCGCCTGCCGGTGCCGATCTCGATCCCTGGCCGTTGACGGTCGCCACCTACAACATCCACAGCGCCGTCGGCACCGATGGTCGCTTTGACCCGCACCGTATCGCTGCCGTCCTGCGTGAAATCAATGCCGATGTGATTGCCTTGCAGGAAGTCCCGCTCGGCGACAGCCGCCGCGAAAGCGTGCTCGCCGTCTTGCAGGAAGCGACCGGCTATCATGCCGTGGAAGGCCCGACGCAGGCCCGCGACGATCGTCGCTACGGCAACGCTGTGCTGAGTCGCTACCCAATCACCTGTTCGCGCACCATCGATCTGTCCTTTGGTCGGCGCGAACCGCGTGGCGCACTCGACGCCGATCTCGATTGCCACGGCCATCCATTACGCGTGATTGCTGTCCACCTGGGTTTGCGCCCTGCCGAGCGCCGCGATCAGATTCGCCGCCTGCTGCAAGAGTTTGATACCGAACGCATGCCCGTCATTCTCATGGGCGACGTCAACGAATGGTTCGTCTGGGGCCGGCCTCTCCGCTGGCTGGTGTCGCGCTTCGAGGCAGTGCCTGCCTACAACACCTTTCCGTCACGCTTTCCCATCTTCGCGCTTGATCGCATCTGGATCAGTCCGCGCAAGCGGCTGGCGCGGATCGAAGTGCATGTCACGCCGCTATCGAAAGCGGCATCGGATCATTTGCCGTTGGTGGCGCATATCGACGGGTGAAGAACAAGTTCGATTGCGCTTGCTTTCTCGTACAGCTTGAAAGAAGGGTTCGGTCGGAATGTCGCTTAATACCCAAACGCCTAGAGTGCGCGTATTCGGAGATGCCTTCTGTTTTCAGCATTTTTCATTTTTTGCGTGGCTGATTGATCAGAGCATGTGACGCGCGTTTGACAGATTGGCGAAAGCTTTAATGGCGCGAAGTGTGAAGTACCTATCGTATTTACATTACTTTTTCTGCTAGGCTGGGTCGCTCTCGTATAGCAATTACAGGAGGTATGGATGGCATATCAACGTACACAGGCACAAAAGCTTTTGACCGCCGCCGAACTAGCACTCTTTGATGCTGGCCGCACGTCTGAAATTGGCAAGTTAAGCAAACCTGAGTTGCGCTCCAAGCTGGAACGTAGTCGGAAATTACGCGACAAATATCGTGATCTCTATCGTCGCCAACGCCTTGTTATTCGCAGCGTGAGCGGTTCCAAAGTTGGTGCGAAAGGAAATGCCAACCACCGCACGCAAGAGAAAGAGCAAATTCTCGCCGAGTCTGTGGCCCGCTTCGAAGCTCGTTTGGCGAAAATTGAAAAACAGGAAGACCGGGAATTTGAAAAAGCACAAAAGGCAGCATCGTCAAAGATTCCAGCTGCCAAGATGCTGAAGAAGGCGATGACCAAAAAATCGGCAGCTGCCGAAAAAAGCGGCACGGCCGCATCCAGTCGTGCTTCCAAGGCTTCCAAAGGTAAAGTAGGCGAAGCCAAGGCGAAAAAAAAGAACGTTAGCAAATCCGCTCGTGCCGTTGAGCCTACGGAAATGACCCAGCAGTCACGGGGTATCGCCATCGGTGCTCATCAACGTTCTCAGGCAAAGAAATCTCAGGCCAAGCGGGATAGTCGCTAGAGCAGGCCGTGCTCTTGCATTGCCGAGCACCGTTCCCACCTGCCGACCGTATAGAAAGCAAAGGGAAATAAAAAAAACGCAGACTTTTCAGTCTGCGTTTTTTTTGACGACGATTACAGCTTGGCGAACTGTTCTCGTAATTTATCAAGCGTTGCGGAGAAATTCGCCACACGCTCCTTTTCTTGCGCAACGACTTGCGCCGGTGCGCGCGCTACAAAACTCTCGTTCGACAGCTTCGCATTCGCCTTCGCAATCTCGCCTTCGAGGCGGGTGATTTCCTTGGTCAGGCGTTCGCGTTCCGCTGCGATATCGATCTCGACTTTCAACATCAGCTTGGTGGTGCCGACGATAGAGACCGGTGCCGGTGATTCCGGCAACTGGCTGACGATCTGCACTTCTGACAGTTTTGCCAGCGATTGCAGATAAGGCGCGAAACCTTGTGCGCGTTCGGTGTCGGCGGCTTCGATGATGAGCGGTACGCGCTGTGCGGGCGACAACTGCATCTCGCCACGCAAGTTGCGGCAGGCGTCGGTCAGCGCTTTCAGTTCGGCCATCCACTGCTCTGACGTTTCATCGATCTTGCCTGGCTGCGATTCCGGATACTTCTGCAGCATGATGGTGCTGCCGGCCGCATCCAGCTTGATGCCGGTCATCGGCGCAACCGTTTGCCACAATTGTTCGGTGATAAACGGGATGATCGGATGGGCGAGGCGCAGGATCGTTTCCAGCACGCGCAGCAGCGTGCGACGCGTGGCGCGTTGCTGTGCTTCGGTGCCGGTCTGGATTTGTACCTTGGCGACTTCGAGATACCAGTCGCAGTATTCATCCCAGACGAACTGGTAAATGGAAGACGCGATGTTGTCGAAGCGGTAGTCGGCAAAGCCTTTGGCAACATCGGCTTCGACGCGTTGCAGCAGCGAGACGATCCAGTAGTCGGCTTGCGAGAAGTGCGTGTAGCCATCTGGGCCGCAATCGCCGGGTGCGCAGTTGTTTGGATTGTTGAAGCCGCAGTCGTGGCCTTCGCAATTCATCAGCACGAAGCGCGTGGCGTTCCACAGCTTGTTACAGAAATTGCGATAGCCTTCGGCGCGACCGAGATCGAAGTTGATGTTGCGGCCGAGCGAAGCGTAGCTGGCCATCGTGAAGCGCAGCGCGTCGGTGCCATAGGCGGCGATGCCGTTGGCGAATTCCTTGCGTGTGGCTTTCTCGATGCTGGCAGCCTGCTTGGGATTCATCAGGCCTGCAGTGCGCTTGGCTGCCAGATCATCCACGCTGATGCCGTCGATCAGGTCGATCGGGTCCAGCGTGTTGCCCTTGGACTTCGACATTTTTTGGCCGCTCGAATCGCGCACGAGGCCGTGCACGTAGACGGTTTCGAACGGCACCTTGCCCGTGAAGTGCGTCGTCATCATGACCATGCGCGCGACCCAGAAGAAGATGATGTCAAAGCCGGTGACGAGCACCGACGACGGCAGGAAGGTTTTGAGGTCCGGCGTTTCTTCGGGCCAGCCCAAGGTAGAGAACGGCACGAGCGCTGACGAGAACCAAGTGTCGAGTACGTCGTCGTCTCGCTTGAGTGCGCCGGTGTTGCCGGCAGCAGCGGCCTTGGCTTTTGCTTCTTCTTCGTTACGTGCGACGTAGAAGTTGCCCTGTTCGTCGTACCACGCCGGAATCTGATGGCCCCACCACAGTTGGCGCGAGATGCACCAGTCCTGAATGTTGTTGAGCCACTGGTTGTACGTCGTGCTCCAGTTTTCCGGAATGAATTTGATTTCGTCGCTGGCGACTTTATCGAGTGCGACTTCGGCGATCGATTTACCGGGGTTGAACGTGCCTTCGGGGGCCGGCTTGCTCATGGCGACGAACCATTGATCGGTCAGCATCGGTTCGATGACGACGTTGGTGCGGTCACCGCGCGGCACCATCAGCTTGTGCGGTTTGACTGATTCCAGCAGGCCTTGTGCCTCGAGGTCTGCGACGATCTGTTTGCGCGCGACGTAACGATCCATGCCTTGGTAGGCGGCAGGGCCGTTGTCGTTGATCTTGGCATCGAGCGTCAGGATGCTGATTTGATCGAGCTTGTGGCGCTGGCCGACAGCGTAATCGTTGAAGTCGTGCGCGGGTGTGATCTTGACGCAGCCGGTGCCGAAATTCTTGTCCACGTATTCATCGGTGATCAGCGGAATCTGGCGGTTGCAGAGCGGCAGCACGAGTTGCTTGCCGACCAGCGCGGCGTAGCGTTCGTCAGTCGGATCGACGGCGACAGCGACGTCGCCCAGCAGTGTTTCAGGACGCGTGGTGGCGACGACGATGAAGTCGCGCTCTTCCCATTCGGTAGCCTTGCCTTCTTCATCGAGGGCGACCGGGAATTTGTATTGGGTGCCGTCCGCCAGCGGATAGCGGATGTGCCACATGTGGCCGTCTTCTTCTTCCGAAACGACTTCGAGGTCCGACACTGCCGTGCCAAGTACCGGGTCCCAGTTGACGAGGCGTTTGCCGCGATAGATGAGGCCTTGCTCGAACAGGCGCACGAACACGTCCGTGACGACCTTGGAGCGTGGCGCATCCATCGTGAAGTATTCGCGACTCCAGTCAGCCGAGGCACCGATGCGGCGCATCTGGCCGGTGATGGTGGAGCCGGATTTCTCTTTCCATTCCCAGACTTTTTCGAGGAATTTTTCACGGCCGAGGTCGTGGCGCGAGATTTTCTGCGCATCGAGCTGACGTTCGACCACGATTTGCGTAGCGATGCCGGCGTGATCGGTGCCCGGAATCCATGCCGTGTTGTAGCCGCGCATGCGGTAGTAACGCGTCAGGCCGTCCATGATGGTCTGGTTGAACGCATGGCCCATGTGCAGCGTGCCGGTGACGTTGGTGGCGGCAACTGGATGCTGAAAGCGGGTTTGTCGGCATCGGTGGTGGCGGTGAAATATCCGCGCTGTTCCCACTCCGTCCGCCAGAAGGCTTCAATGTCTGCGGGGTCGAAAGACTTGGCTAATTCCATGATGGTCTGAGATCTGAATCGAATCGCGCATTATAAATTACAAGCAGTGACAAGCCGTGCTTTCCCCGTGCCTTGCCTTGCGGCGGGCGGCAATGACCGCAAGGCCGATATTGGCTTTGGCATGTTAAATGCAGGTAGAATCGTGAACTTTGCGTGAATTTTTGCCGGCAGGATCGGCATATGCGGGTGCGACGTTACGGTTATGCCCGCGCATCGTTGGAAGCAAGCATGATAGAAATCGAACTGAACGGCGCTGCCCATCGCGTGGAAGCCGATCTCAATGTGGAAGGATTGATCGCCTCCCTGTCGCTGGCCGGCAAGGCCGTGGCGGTGGCCATCAACCGCGAAATCGTGCCGCGTGCGCAATGGCAGCAGCGCCAGTTGCAGGCGGCTGATCGTGTTGATGTGGTACGCGCTATCGGCGGCGGCTGATTTTTCCCGAATTTCCGTTTTTCAATCTCGCCTTGTCGTGCGCGGCAACGGCATGCATGTGCACTCATGGCACATCGCGCTTATCCAGGAATGACAATGTCCTCGTTTGAAGATACCCAATTGACCATTGCCGGCAAGGCCTACAAATCGCGCCTGCTGGTCGGCAGCGGCAAGTACAAAGACCTGACCGAAACCCGCGAAGCCAGTCTGGCCAGCGGCGCCGAAATCGTCACCGTCGCCAT
>NZ_CAJYMD010000076.1 GCF_913776015.1 uncultured Oxalicibacterium sp.
ACGGCCCAGGCTTCTTCTGCCGTGAACGACAGCATCGGTGCCATCAGACGCAACAGACCATGCGTCAGATGCCAGATCGCGCTTTGCGCTGAACGGCGTGCATGCGAGGTCACGCCGCAGGTATAGAGACGATCCTTGAGAATGTCGAGGTAGAAGCCGCCGAGGTCTTCCGTGCAATAGCCTTGCAGTTTGGACACGACTGGATGGAATTCGTAGCGGTCGTAATGCGCGAGGATGTCGGCTTGCAGCGTATGCATTTGCGCAATCGCATAACGATCGATTTCCAGCATATCGGCCACATCGACCAGATCCTTCTGCGCGTCGAAGTCGGACGTATTCGACAGCAGGAAGCGCAGCGTATTGCGGATACGACGATAGCTTTCCGTCACGCGCTTCAGAATTTCATCAGAGATCGACAGCTCGCCCGAATAGTCGGTCGAAGCGATCCACAGACGCAGGATGTCGGCACCCAGCGTATCGGAAATCTTTTGCGGTGCCAGCGTGTTGCCCAGCGACTTCGACATCTTGCGGCCTTCGCCATCGACGGTAAAGCCGTGCGTCAGCAGCGCCTTGTACGGTGCGCAACCGTTGAGCATGGACGAAGTCAGCAGCGACGAATGGAACCAGCCGCGATGCTGATCCGAACCTTCGAGATAAAGGTCGGCAGGGAAAGCCAGCTCATCCTTGTGCGAGCCGCGCAAAACGGTTTGGTGCGTACAACCAGAATCGAACCACACGTCCAGCGTGTCCTTGTTCTTCAGGTATTGGTCGGCTTCGTCGCCCAGCAGTTCTTTCGGATCGAGTTTGAGCCAGGCTTCGATGCCTTCTTTCTCGACACGTTGTGCGATTTGTTCCAGCAATTCCGGCGTGCGCGGATGCAGCTCGCCGGTTTCCTTGTGCACGAAGAAGGCCATCGGCACGCCCCATTGGCGTTGGCGCGACAGCGTCCAGTCTGGGCGGTTGGCGATCATGCCATGCAGGCGCGCCTTGCCCCAGCTCGGGAAAAATTCGGTTTCTTCGATGGCCGTCAGTGCCGTGGTACGCAGGCTGTTGCCGCCATCTTTCGGCGTTACGTCCATGCCAGCAAACCATTGCGAGGTCGCGCGGTAGATGATTGGCGTCTTGTGGCGCCAGCAATGCATATAGCTGTGGCTGAACATGATCAGTTTGAACAGCGAGCCTGCTTCGGTCAGCGCGTCGCAGATTGGTTTGGATGCTTCCCAGATCGTCATGCCACCGAACAGCGGCAGCCACGATGCGTATTTGCCGTCTGCCATGACAGGCGCGATGATGTCGTCGTCCTTCACGCCGTTGGTCTTGCACGAGATAAAGTCATCCACGCCGTAGGCAGGTGCGGAGTGCACCACGCCGGTACCGCTGTCGGCGGCAACGTAGTCAGCCAAATAGATCGGCGACAGGCGATCGTAGCCTGCCTCCGCTTTTGCGAGCGGATGATGGAAGGCGATGCCAGCCAGTGCAGCACCTTCGCACGTAGCAATCGTCTTGCCTTCAAAGCCGTAGCGTTGCAGCACGTCTTCCACCAGATCGGCCGCCACGATCAGCAGCAAAGGTTGGCCGTCGCGCGCGGTTTTCACCAGTGCGTATTGCAGTTCAGGATGGACGTTGAGCGCCTGGTTCGATGGAATCGTCCACGGCGTCGTGGTCCAGATGACGATGTAGCCATTGTCGGTCGGCAGTGTCGACAGGCCGAAGGCCTTGGCGATCTGGTCGTGCTGAGCAAACGGAAAACCGACATCGATCGCTGGATCGCGCTTGTCCTGATATTCGACTTCGGCCTCGGCCAGTGCCGAACCGCAATCGAAGCACCAGTTGACCGGTTTCAGGCCGCGATACACATAGCCTTTTTCCATCAACGTGCCGAGCGCGCGCAGTTCGTCGGCTTCATTGCCGAAGTTCATGGTCTTGTACGGGTTGTCCCATTCGCCGAGCACGCCCAGACGGATAAAGTCTTTCTTCTGGCGTTCCACCTGTTCATTGGCGTAGGCGCGCGCCTTCTCCATCACTTCTGCGGTCGGCAAGCTCTTGCCAAATAGTTTCTCGATCTGGATTTCGATCGGCATACCGTGGCAATCCCAGCCCGGTACGTAAGGCGCATCGAAGCCGGCAAACTGACGGCTCTTGATGATCATGTCCTTGAGGATCTTATTGACGGCGTGGCCCAGGTGGATGTCGCCATTCGCATACGGCGGACCGTCATGCAGGATGAACTTCGGACGACCCTTGGAGGCATTACGGATTTTTTCGTACAGCTTCTTTTCCTGCCATTGCTTGACCCATTGCGGTTCGCGCTTGGCGAGATCGCCGCGCATCGGGAACGGCGTATCGGTCATGTTGACCGGATATTTGCTGGACGGCTTGTTCTGGCCGGCCGGCTTGGCGGCTTTGTTGTCTGGCTTGTTTTCAGTGTTCTTCTGCTTGTCGGACATGGTCTGCTTTTCGAAAAGTATGCGGTGGATCAAACGGGCATCGCGACAGGCGTTTGCCATGGCGCGGGGGCATGTTTGATCGTCAAATTCGGTCGGTTGCCGAGGTGGCACCGTCGCTGCGTTGCGTCGGCAATTGGGCAAAGTAGGCACGCGCTTCTACTGCATCGCGCGCAATCGCGGCAGTCAGCGTGGGCAGATCGACGTATTTTTCCTCGTCGCGCAGCTTCTGCAAAAATTCCACACGCACCAGCTTGCCGTAGCAATGCTCGGCGTAATCGAAGATGTGCGTTTCCAGCAGCACGCGGCCGCTGTCATCCACAGTCGGACGCACGCCGATGCTGGCTACGCCCGGCAGTGGTTGTTCTTCCAGGCCGTGCACCTGCACGATATAGATGCCGGAAACTGCAGGGCGGTTATGCGGTACACGCAGGTTCAGCGTGGGAAAACCAATGGTGCGCCCGAGCTTCTGACCATGCACGACATGGCCGGAAATCGAATACGGATGACCGAGCAGTGCTTCCGCCGCTGCGAAGTCGCCTGCGACCAGTGCTTCACGCACGGCTGACGACGACACACGCATCCCGCCGCTGGTAGTGACGGTCGCATGCGACTCCACCGTGAAACCAAATTCGGCACCCGCTTGCACCAGCGTGGACAGATTGCCGGCACGCTTGGCGCCATAGCAAAAATCCTCGCCCACGATCAGCCATTTGACGTGCAAGCCTTCCACCAGAATCTTCTCGACGAATTCCTGCGGCGACAGCGAAGCGAAATGGGCATTGAAATGCTCGACGATCACACGATCGACACCGGCCTGCGACAGCGAAGCCAGCTTGTCACGCAGGCTGGCAATGCGCAGCGGCGCACGCGACGGATCGCCAGCACGCTCGGCAAAGAACTCACGCGGATGCGGTTCAAAGGTCATCACCGCCGACTCCAGCCCCAGCGACGAAGCAGCTTCGCGCAGACGCGCCAGCAGCGCCTGATGGCCGCGATGCACGCCGTCGAAATTGCCGATCGCCAGCGCACACGGCGCACGCGAGGCGGCATTGGGAAGTCCGCGAAATACCTTCATGGGAATGGGAGAGAGCCTTGGCAGCGGATTGGCTGCAAAACCGGGCATTATAAATGGTTTTGAGGAAGTACTAGCCTAGAGAAGCCGCTGATGAGTGATCACCTTAGTTCATCCCTTTCTCGTTGGACGTAAAAGCTGAAAGAGAAAGAAAAGCAAAAAATCCGCGAAATGACATTGAGATGTCCGGGATCGTTGCTCAAAATTCAAAACTTCATCCAGCATTTATTGCATAAAACCCCATATTTATGGGGATGTCTTGACACAGATAACACCTAGAATTGTCTCTTTGTAATTTTATTGTTGTTGAGTCTTTGGCAGGTAGTTACACCCGGCACTTTCCTTTCTTGCCGCTACTAAGTGGCTAAGTATTCGCATGGGTGGGCATTATGGCTCTCTTCAATTCCGCTGACTGCAAAAAGGCATTGCCAGTCGGTCGTCTAATGCTCTCTGACGGAGTTCATTCATGTGTCGCATTGCACAGGTTGTACTGTTGCTTTTGGTGTTTTGTCGTATTTCGGTAGCTGAAGAGGTATTGCCGGTTGTCAGTGTTGATGGCGAGATTTTCGCGAAGAAATTTGTTGGGACGCCTCCTAATGGAGACAAGCTGCTGGAATTTGTTCGCGACAGCGAGTCATTCGATAATTGGACCAAGCTGATCGGCTATCGCTATCAACAATTGCCTGGTCTTGAGAATGACCCGATCAAATATGCAGTTTTTTTGGGGCAGATGGTGAAGCAGGCAAATCCACAAGCCAATTTCCAGATCATCAGGAACAAGCAGTCCGATGAGGCAATCATTGACTTCCTGACTTGGCCTCAGGATCAGAAATTTATGGAGCTAAACGTATTCCGGCTTTGGAAGAGCACGGATGGGAAAGCGGTTGTGTCTTTGCAGATTGCATACCGATTTTCGGTGCCGACGCCTGTTACCACGCGAGAAAGTGGAAATGACGTGGAACGGAAAAGAAATGAACTTAGAGAGCGTAGGCAGTTGTGGATCAAACATGCTGCCGAGTCAGATGTAAAGGCCATCGAAATGACCTTACTTCGTCAATAAATTAACTTCCCTATGGGCTGTCAGCCTTAACTGTTTGTTGTTTCATTTATCTTTGGGCACCAACAAGATAGGTATTAAAAAGAGCGGAAAGAAAAAATTTACTCTTCCCCTCAGATGTTACGTATGACTGCGCAGATGATTACATCAGTTATATGTAAATCCAATTGATATTCCTCTCAGGTAACAGCATTTCCTTACAATTTCCGAGAACGCAAAATTTTTCGAAATTTCGGTATTTAAGGAAATGAAAAACTTGTTCTTTGACTCCTGATAGTTTAGTTACAGCTCACCCCAAACCGCATTCAACCCTGCCACTGCTGCTATTCCTGCCGTCTCTGTCCGCAACACCCGGTGTCCCATCCCTAGCATCAGCACTCCATGTGCACTCGCATCATTCTCTTCCCGTTCCGTAAAACCACCTTCTGGCCCGATCAGCAATCCGACGGATTGCGGTGGATGATGCCGCGCCCAGTCGGAGAGAGATTGTTCAGCGCGCGGACTTAGCATAATGCGCACATGCAGATCTTGCTGCCCGATGTATTGATTGAAATCCACCGGTTCTGCTAAGGTCGCAAGGCGGTTGCGACCGCTTTGCTCTGACGCAGCTTCGATCACGCCTTGCCAGTGCTGCATTTTCTTGACGGCACGTTCGGCGGACAGGCGCACCACGCAGCGTTGCGAGGCCAGCGGCTGGATCGCATGTACGCCAAGTTCCACGGCTTTTTCGATGATCCAGTCCATCTTGGACGCTTCGGGCAGCGCTTGCGCCAGCGTAATGGCGTAGGGCAGTTCGGTTTCGATGGGCTCGAATAGCTTGATTTCGGCGCTGGCGCGCTTCTTTTCGATGCTGCCGAGAACGGCGGTGTACTGGCCGCCTTCGCCATTGAAGAGCGTGATCAGGTCGCCCACGTTCAGGCGAACGACTTGAATATGGTGCGCTACATGGTCGGGCAGGGCGATGGTGTCGCCGATGGCGAGCGGTTGCGGGCAGAAAAAGCGGGGCATGGCGGGATTCCGGCAGGGCGTCGCAACGATGCGACTGTAAAAGATTTCACCAACGGCGATTTTAGTCTGTGCCGAGCACTCTGGTAAAATAGCGGGCTTCACAACCCCTTGTTTTTTCAACGAGGGATCGGCTGCTTTTGCCGGTTTCGAGATTCTTTCCACCGCTCTCACACCAAACATGACTTCCTCGCTCCCGACCACCAAAATGGCTAACGCGATCCGCGCGCTGGCAATGGATGCTGTTCAAAAGGCCAATTCCGGTCACCCAGGCATGCCGATGGGCATGGCCGAAATTGCCGTTGCCCTGTGGTCGAAGCATTACGCGCACAATCCGGCTGATCCGAAATGGGTCAATCGCGACCGTTTCATCATCTCGAACGGTCACGGCTCCATGCTGCACTATGCGCTGTTGCACCTGACGGGTTACGACCTGCCGATGGAAGAGCTGCGCAATTTCCGTCAGATGCATTCGAAAACCCCAGGCCATCCTGAAGTGGATGTCACGCCGGGTATCGAAACCACGACCGGCCCGCTGGGTCAGGGCATCACCAATGCGGTTGGCATGGCGCTGGCTGAAAAGTTGTTGGCGGCGGAATTCAATCGTCCTGGTCACGACATCATCGATCACCACACCTATGTATTCCTCGGCGATGGCTGTTTGATGGAAGGCATTTCGCACGAAGCCTGCTCGCTGGCCGGCACGCTCAAGTTGTCGAAGCTGATCGCGCTGTATGACGACAATGGCATTTCGATCGATGGCCATGTCGAAGGCTGGTTCACCGACGATACGCCGAAGCGTTTCGAGTCCTACAACTGGAACGTGATTCGCGCCGTCGATGGTCACGATGTAAATGCCATCGATGCCGCCATTCAAGCCGCAAAGAAATCCGACAAGCCAACCCTGATCTGCTGCCGCACCGTGATTGGCAAAGGTTCGCCAAACATGGCTGGCACGCACAATGTGCACGGTGCTGCGCTGGGCGACAAGGAAATCGCCGCCACGCGTGAAGCGATCGGCTGGAGCGATGCGCCATTTGAAGTCGCTGCCGATGTGTACACCGCGTGGGATGCAAAAGCAGCCGGCGCGCAACGCCAGAATGACTGGCAAGCCAAGGTCGATGCCTATGCCAAGCAATTCCCGACCGAAGCCGCCGAACTGACCCGCCGCATGCAAGGGGAACTGCCGGGCAATCTGGACAAGGCCGTTAACGAATACATCGCTGCCTGCGTCGAAAAGCAGGAAACCATCGCGACGCGTAAAGCCAGCCAGAATGCGATTCAGGCATTGGCACCTGTGCTGCCGGAATTCCTCGGCGGTTCGGCCGATTTGACCGGCTCCAACCTGACCAACTGGAAGGAATGCGTGGCCGTGCGTGGCGATCAGGCTGGCAACCACATCAACTACGGTGTGCGCGAATTCGGCATGAGCGCCGTGATGAATGGTATCGCCTTGCATGGCGGTTACATCCCGTTCGGCGCGACCTTCCTGACGTTTTCCGATTACAGCCGCAATGCCCTGCGCATGGCGGCATTGATGAAAATCCGTTCCATCTTCGTTTTCACGCATGATTCCATCGGTCTTGGTGAAGATGGTCCGACGCACCAGTCGGTTGAACACGTTTCGAGCCTGCGCCTGATTCCGAATCTGGATAACTGGCGTCCATGCGATACCGTCGAATCGGCGGTAGCGTGGGAGCAAGCCGTCAAGCGCAGCAAGGGTCCAAGCACGCTGATCTTCTCGCGTCAGAACCTGCCGTTCCAGCAGCGTAGCGACGAGCAGATCGCCAACATCAAGCGCGGTGGCTATGTCCTGCGTGATGCCAAGGATGCGAAAGTCATTCTGATCGCCACCGGTTCGGAAATCGAACTGGCGACCAAGGCGGCGGACGAGTTGAGCAAGCATGGCGTTGCTGCACGCGTGGTATCGATGCCATCGACGGACGTGTTCGATCGTCAGGACGCAGCATATAAAGCGAGCGTGCTGACGAAAGGTGTGCCACGTGTCGCCATCGAAGCCGGTGTGACCGACTTCTGGTACAAGTACGTCGGCCTTGAAGGCGGTGTGGTCGGTATCGATACCTTCGGCGAATCGGCACCGGCTGGTGTGCTGTTCAAGCACTTCGGCTTCACGGTCGAGAACGTGATCGCCACCGTCAAAAAAGTACTGGCGTGACCGAAATCACCTTCCGCCGCGCCACACCCGACGACGCAGCCGCGATTGCCGCCTTGCGTGTCGATAGCTGGCGTACGACGTATCGCGGGGTGATGCCCGAAGCCTACCTCGATGGTATGAAGACCGAGGATAGCGTCGGTATGTGGTCGCAGGTATTGCAGGCCGATGTGCCCTCGATTGCGGTGTTCGTGGCAATGGCCGATGACGAATTGGTCGGCTTTGCTTCCGGCATGTTGTTGATGCCGCCCAAGCATGAGATCGATGCCGAACTGACCGCGATCTATCTCAAACCGATCGCGCAACGTGGCGGGGTTGGTCGTCGCTTGCTGGCGCTCGTGGCAGAAGCGATGCAGCAGCAGGGCGCACACGGTTTGCTGGTTTGGGTGATTGCCGACAACAAGCCGGCTCGCCAATTTTATGAAGAACTCGGTGGCGCGTTGTTAGTCGAACAACCGTTCACCTGGGATGGCCTCGACCTTATGGAAACTGGCTATGGCTGGCGCGATTTGCCTGCTTTGCAGCAGGCCTGCGCAAGCAAGCGGCCATCGATGTAGTGACCTTTCTTTCGTTGATGTTGCAATTTTCTGGAGAAAAAGAATGACAATCCGCGTGGCAATTAACGGCTATGGCCGTATCGGTCGCAATGTTTTGCGTGCCCATTACGAGAGCGGCAAGAAAAACGATATTCAAATCGTCGCGATCAACGATCTCGGCAAGCCGGAATCGAACGCGCACCTGACCCGTTACGACACGGCCCACGGCAAGTTTCCCGGTACTGTTGAAGTCGATGGCGATTACATGGTCGTCAATGGCGATCGTATCCGTGTGTTCGCACAACGTGATCCGGCACAGATTCCTTGGGGCGACCTGAACGTGGACGTCGTGCTCGAATGCACGGGGTTCTTCACGACGAAGGAGAAAGCTTCGGCGCACCTGAAGGGCGGCGCCAAGAAAGTCATTATCTCCGCACCTGGCGGCAAGGATGTGGATGCGACCGTCGTGTTCGGCGTCAACAACAATGTGTTGAAAGCGACCGATACGGTCATTTCCAACGCATCGTGCACCACCAACTGCCTGGCACCGCTGGTACAGCCACTGAACGACAAGATCGGTCTGATCAACGGTTTGATGACCACGGTTCATGCGTTCACGAATGACCAGGTGCTGACCGACGTCATGCACGAAGACCTGCGCCGCGCACGTTCAGCCACCCAATCGATGATCCCGACCAAGACCGGCGCTGCTGCAGCTGTCGGCCTTGTTCTGCCAGAATTGAATGGCAAGCTCGATGGCTACGCGATCCGTGTGCCGACGATCAACGTCTCGATCGTTGATCTGTCGTTCATTGCAGCACGTGACACGACTGTCGAAGAAATCAACGCGATCATGAAGGAAGCTTCGGAAGGCGCGCTGAAAGGTATCCTGACCTACAACACCGAGCCATTTGTTTCGGTGGACTTCAACCACAATCCGGCATCGAGCAACTTCGATGCGACGCTGACGAAGGTGTCGGGGCGTTTGGTGAAAGTGTCGTCGTGGTATGACAACGAGTGGGGTTTCTCGAATCGCATGCTAGATACGACGGTTGCGCTGATGTCGGCGAAGTAAGCTGTTCTGCTTCGAATGAAAAATGCCCCGCTGGTCGGGGCATTTTTGTTTTTTTTGATTGGGTTTGCGTTGCTTGCGGGGTTGCTGATTCTGGATTCTCTTCGGAGAGGCGTGCCGGGGGTAGCCCGGCGGCTACCTACTTTCTTTGCGTTCGCCAAAGAAAGTAGGCAAAGAAAGGCGACCGCACTGCCGCTGCCCCTGCGGGGTTCCCATCGAAGCAAAAGAGAAAATGGGAAGTGAGCGAAACTCGCTTCGCTCAGACAACGCTCACTTCTTGATCCCTTTTCTCTTTTGCTTCAATGGCATCGTCAAAGCGGACCTGTGGATCCGGCTCGCCTGCGGCATTGCCGGATCGCGGCATTGGGGAGTTGGGCTGGTTGTTTGGGTGACTGCTAGTTGG
Source organism: uncultured Oxalicibacterium sp. (assembly GCF_913776015.1). Lineage (GTDB taxonomy): Bacteria > Pseudomonadota > Gammaproteobacteria > Burkholderiales > Burkholderiaceae_D > Oxalicibacterium. Next base: position 9,766 of record NZ_CAJYMD010000076.1, read on the forward strand.
TTAAAGACTTCTTTCAGTGAAGTACAACCAAATTTGTATTGCTGGACAATCTCGAATCGCGGTCTGACTCAACTCTTCGCATCTCCCCGGCAATGCCACAGGCGAGCCGGAATAGTCGTTCCGCTTGTACACAGTCGCTGATGACATGTGCAAATCGGATCAGAAACGGGTGTGTTTGAGCACGTAGTGCGAGTTTCGCCCGTTTCCCGATTTGTACGCGTTATCAGCGGGAACCCGAAGGGCTGTGTACCTGCGGTCGCCTTCTTTTGCTTACTTTTCTTGGCGAAGCAAGAAAAGTGAGTAGCCGCCGGGCTACCCCGGCAAGTCTCTTCGAAGAGCCGCTAACAATCAGCAGCCACCAACGTTGCTAACAAAAAATCCTCAACCCTCAAACACTTCCCCCCACAACCCCTTCACCGCCGCAATCTCATCCACCACACGTTCGGCAACAACCCGCGACCGATCCACACCTTGCAGACGAATCTGATGCTGCATCTTCCTGAACGTCCGATACGCGTCGCCAACCTTGATGCCTAACTCGGCATCGATCAAGCCAAGTTGGCCAAACAATTTGAGCAACGCGATATTGCCAATGTCGCCCGTCAATTGCGGATGTTGCGCCGCATGACGCAGCACCATGTATTGCACGATGAATTCGATATCGATCATGCCGCCGCTGTCGTGCTTGAGATCGAATTCGTCGCTCTTGTTCGGATGCGCATCATGCATCTTCTGACGCATGGCGAGGACTTCCTGTTTGAGCTTTTCTGGCTCGCGTTCTTGTCGCAACACTTTCTCGCGAATCACTTCGAAGCGTGCGCCAATCTCGGCGTCGCCGGCGCAATAGCGGGCGCGGGTGAGGGCTTGATGCTCCCATAGCCAGGCGGAGGTAGTCTGGTATTTCTCGAACGAGTTGACGGTGGAAACCAGCAGGCCACTTGCACCGTCGGGGCGCAGGGCGATATCGACATCGAACAGAATGCCCGCAGGCGTGTGCGTGGTCATCCAGGTGATAAAGCGTTGCGCAAGCCGCGCGTACAGTGCAGGCGCATCGGGGTGCTCGTCGTCGTAGAGGAAAATGACATCGAGATCGGAGGCGTAGCCAAGTTCCTTGCCGCCGAGTTTGCCGTAGGCGATGACGGCGAATTGCGGATCGTCGCGATGGCTGTTGGCAAATGTCATCCAGATTGCGCGCAGGGTTTCTTCGACAAGTTTGTCCGCAAGGGCGGAAAGATGATCGGCGAGTTTTTCCACGCTCACATCGCCGACCAGATCCTGCGCCAACAAGCGGATCAATTGCGCATGATGCATCTCGCGCAGAATGTCGAGCTGGCGTTCGGTATCGCCCGACGATTCTTCCAGTCGTTGACGCACATCGTGTGCAAAAGCTTCCCAGTCGGGGGCGGCCTTCAGCGTGCGGTCGTCGAGCAATTCGTCTAATAGCAGCGGATGGCGCGTCAGGTATGTCGCGGCCCAGCTGCTGGCGGCGATCATGCGGATCACGCGTTCGAGTGCGTGCGGGTATTCGGTCAGCAGCGCAAGGTAAGCTGCACGACGTGCGATGGCTTCGAGAAAGTCCAGAAGGCGGCCGAGTGTGGCGGCATGCTTGTCGGTCACGGCGGCGATCAGTGGCAGGCTGGTGTTGACGAGTGCCACGAGCTTGTTGCGGCTGGCTTCGGGCAGCATTTGCAGGCGCGATGAACGCCAGGTCGCCAGCATGCGGCGCGCGGCGTCATCGGGCGCATCGAAGCCAAGTTGCGCCAGATAGTGCGTAATCGATTCTTCGCTGTCCGAACTCGATAGCACGACAGCGAGTTCAGCATCCACATTGGTTTCTTCGGGCTGCTGTTCGCTCTTGTCGCGAAAAATTTCGTCGAAGTGACGTGCTACCAGAACGCGCTGTTCTTCCAATTTGTTCAATAAAGTTGCTACATCGTCATAGCCCATCATGCGGGCAACGGCCAGACGATCTTCGTCACTGGCAGGCAGCGTGTGGGTTTGCGCATCGTCCAGATATTGCAAGCGATGTTCGAGATCGCGCAGGAAGACATAGGCGTGCAGCAATTCCTCGACCACTTCGGGCTTGAGCAATTGTTTTTCGGCAAGCGTGCGCAAGGTCTTGCGGGTTGAGCGGTCACGCAGGGAGGCATCGCGCCCGCCACGGATCAATTGGAAAACCTGCGCCAGAAATTCGATTTCGCGAATGCCGCCGCGCCCCAGCTTGACGTTGTGGCTGCGCTCGGGATGCCGCGTTTCCTGCCGCGTGACTTCGGCGCGAATCTGCGCGTGCATGTTGCGGATCGCATCGATCGAGCCGTAATCCAGATAGCGTCGATAGACGAAGGGGCGCACGATCTTGTCGAGTGCAGCGATATCGGCCGGTTTGCCGGTCAGCGCCCGCGCCTTGACCCATGCATAGCGTTCCCATTCGCGACCCTGCACGATCAGGTATTCCTCGACCATGTTGAAGCTGGCGGCCAGCGGACCGGAGTTGCCGTTGGGGCGCAGGGCCATGTCGACGCGGAAGGTGAAGCCATCGCCGGTGATTTCTGCCAATGCCGCAATCAGTTTCTTGCCGGTACGTACGAAGAATTCGTGGTTGGACAGGCTGCGCTGTTCCGGCGTGCTGGTTTGCGTTTCGCCATCTTCGGGGTAGACGAAGATCAGGTCGATATCGGAAGACACATTGAGTTCGCCGCCGCCGAGCTTGCCCATGCCGAGCACGATCATTTCCTGGCTTTCGCCCGATTCCTCGCCAATCGGCGTGCCATGGAGCGTGGTCATTTCTTTCATGACGGCGGCCAGATGGCGTTGCACGGCGAAATCGGCGAACGCGGTCATGGTGGATACGACTTCCTCCAGATTGGCGGTGCCTTCCAGGTCACGCCTGATCAGCGTGGCGATGACCAGATTGCGCAGACGTCGCATGGCGCCTGTCAATGGGACGCCCGAGTCTGTTTCGTTTTGTAAAACCTGAGCGAAAACCTCGGTGTTCAGGGATAATTTGGCAACTTCGGCAACCTTTTGTGCGCGTGTACTGTCTGCATTGATCCACCGTGTATAAAATCGGGAAGCGTCGAGAATGGGCAGGGACATGTTCTTTGCCGTCTGGTAGTCGGAATGGGTTGATCTTGTTCTGATGAGCGACGCTGACCTGCAGGGGCATGGTCAACCGGGCCGCATGTGGTTCGTTTCATTCTACGCGATGTCTCTTACCCGACGATTCTGATTAATGCCTATCGAGCAAGACCAAACCGATCAGACCTCTGTGCCTGCACGCTTGCGGGCAGGCTGGGCTGCGGCAGGGCAATCGTATCGTCGCCTCAATGACGCCAGTCATCATCTTCTGGGTTTCACGCTCAAGCTGCTGCTGGTCGGCTATTTTCTATTCGGTATTGCCTTGCTGGGCTTGCGTTATGTCGTCATGCCGCAGATCGCCGACTACCGTGCCGATGTCGAGCAGTTTGCTAGCAAGGCGATCGGTCGCCCGGTCACGATCGGTGAGCTGTCCGGCGGCTGGCAAAAACTGCGGCCTTCGCTGCAACTCGAAAATGTGACGATCTACGGGCAGGACGACGAGCCGGCCCTGCGCTTGCCTCGCGTATCGGCAGTGATTTCGTGGTGGTCGGTACCAGCTTTCGATTTGCGGCTGCATCGGCTGGATATCGATCGCCCCGATCTGGAAATTGAACGCGATGCCCAAGGCCATTTTTATGTGGCGGGCATGCTGGTCAAGACCGGTGAGGAAACCGACGGCCGTGCTGGCGACTGGGTGCTGTCGCAGCATGATATTCATATCAATCAAGGACGCTTGCGCTGGAAAGATGGCTTGCGGCAGGCGCCTGAGTTGCAACTGGAGCAGGTCGACATCGTGCTGCAGAACAGTGGCACCAGACATCGCTTTGCATTGAAAGCCACACCGCCGGCATCGATCGCGGCCCCGCTCGATGTGCGTGCGCGCTTCGAGCATTCGCGTTTCGGTGGGCGTAAATCCGATCCCTTGCTGTGGACCGGCGAAATCTATGCCGATGTGCGCGATACCGATCTCGCGACTTGGAAAACCTACCTCGACTTCCCGGTCGATTTACGAGCGGCCACGGGTTCGTTGCGTGCCTGGCTGGCCTTCGACCATGCACGTGTGGCAAACCTGACTGCCGATCTGGCCTTGTCGAATGTGGTCGTCAAGTTGCGCAAGGATCAGGAGCCACTTGAGTTGGTGTCGGCGAATGGACGCGTTTCTGTGCAGGAAACCATCGATAGCCAGGTACGCGACGGCAATCCGACCTTCGGCCTGAATGGTCATGCAGTTGCCGTGACCGATCTGACTGTGCAGACGCGCGACGGACTGATCTTGCCGAAAACCACCATGAGTGAGCGCTACGTGGCGGCCAAGGGCAGTACGCCAGAGCGTACAGAAGTACAGGTGCAGATGCTCGATCTGCAGGCGCTGGCACAACTGGCGGAACGCTTGCCCTTGCCGCCGGCACAGTTGCGCATGCTGCGCGATTTTGCTCCGCGTGGCAGCTTGCATAATTTCTCGGCGCAGTGGCAGGGTGCTTATCCCGACATCCAGTCGTATCAGGTGAAGGGTGATTTCCTCAATCTCGGTCTGGCGCCACAGGTTGCGCGCGCTGCACGTGCCGCTACGGCCAAGGTGCCGGCGCAGGCGGCGGTCCCGGCCATTCCGGGTTTTGAGAATCTGTCTGGTCATATCGATGCGAGTGACAAGGGAGGTGCTTTCCAGCTTGCTTCGAAGCAGGTTCGCTTTGTTTCACCGGCTTATTTTGCGGAGCCCACCATCGGCTTCGATACGCTGGATGCCGATGCCAAATGGAAATTTGAAAAAAACGACATGTTGTTGCTGACCCTGCGCAACCTGTCCTTTGCCAAGGATGCCTTGCATGTGGCGTTGGCCGGCACGCATCTGATGCCGATCGACAAACAGGCCAAGGCTGAGCCAGGAGTGATTGATCTCAACGGCACGGTGAGTGGACTGGAGCTGGATCGTGTCGGCAACTATCTGCCTCTCGGCATGCCCGATGATGTGCGCGAATGGCTCACGCATGGTCTGGTTGGTGGCACCTTGCAGGACGGCCGTTTGCGTCTCAAGGGTGATCTGGCGCGTTTCCCGTTCCATGAAGATAAACCGACCGACAAGAACCGTGGGGAATTCGTCTTCGCTGGCAAGATTCACGACGGCGTGCTCAACTACGCGCCCGATATGCACGCGCCGGACGGTAAATCGCCGATGTGGCCCTTGCTCGAAAAGATCCAGGGCAGCATCTTGTTCGACAAGGCACGTCTCGAAGTGCATGGCGATACGGGCGAAACGCATGGCGCACAGGTGGCGAATGTGAAGGCCGTCGTTCCCGATCTGATGTCGCATGAGTCCGTGTTGCAGATCGATGGCACTGCAAGCGGACCGCTGCAACGTCTTCTGCGTTACACGGTGGATAGCCCGGTCGGTGAATGGATCGGGCATTTCACCGATGAGTCCAGCGGTACGGGTAACGCGACGCTGGCGCTGAAACTCGATCTGCCATTGCATGACATGCATCACGCCAAGGTGAACGGTACGCTCAAGTTTGCCAACAACGGTGTCACGCTCATGCGCGACATGCCGGAAATTGCCCAGACCAATGGCCGTCTGGAATTCGATGAGAAAGGCGTGACGCTGCACAACATCAAGGGCAATTTTCTCGGTGGGCCATTGACGATCGGTGGCGGCACGCAGAAAGACGGCACGATCCAGGTGCGCGCCGATGGCACCTTGACGGTGGCAGGTTTGCGCAAGGCTTATCCTGCGGCACAGGCGCAGAAACTGATTGATCGCGTCAATGGCAGTACACGTTTCACCACGCTGGTCGCCGTGCGTGGCAAAGCGGTGGATGTGACAGTGGAGTCCAATCTGCGTGGGTTGGGATTGGACTTTCCTGCGCCTTTGCACAAGGATGCGCGCGATGCCTTGCCTTTGCGTTTTGTGCAAAGCGGCGGCGCGGTAGAAAACGGCACGATGTCGCGCGATACGATTCGTGTGAATCTTGGTAATGTGATCGCTGCCAATTATCAGCGTGAACGTGTGCCGGGACCGAATGGCGCTTCGTGGCGTGTTGCGCGAGGGGGCATCGGCATCAATGCCGCACCCCCAGAGCCGAACAGCGGTTTGCAGGCGAATGTGAATGTGCCTGCCTTGAATATCGATGACTGGATCAAGGCGACTTCCTCGATTACTTCCACCGCTGCGAGCAAGTCGGCAACGCAAACAAGCTCAGGCCCCGAGCTCGGTCAGTACGTGGAAACCGACAAGCTCGCCTTGCGCACCGATGAATTGTTCGTGCTCGGCAAGCGTTTCGATAGCGTTGTCGCCGGCCTCACGCATGCGGATGATCTGTGGCAGGTGAATATCGAATCGTCACAAATGACGGGCCATTTGAACTGGCGTGACTCCGGTAGCGGCCGTGGCTTGGGCCGAATCACCGCGCGCCTGACGTCGCTCAAGATACCGAAGACCGCCGGTGCCGATGTGAAGGACATGCTGTCCCAGGTAGACCAGGATACGGAAATGCCGGCACTCGATATCGTTGCCGACAATTTCGAACTGTATGGCAAGAAGCTCGGCCGTCTCGAATTGCTTGCGCATTATGTGCGTGCCACGGGTGGGCGAGAATGGCGAATTCGCAATCTGACAGTCAGCAATCCTGATGCACGTCTGTCCGCGACGGGTAATTGGCTGGTTCGGAATGGCACCAGCACGTCCAGCCTCGATTACAAGCTGGAGATGGAGGATGCTGGCAAGTTGCTGGCGCGTTTCGGTTTCCCCGATGTGCTCAAGGATGGCGCAGGTAGTTTGACGGGCGATATCAGTTGGAACGGCATGCCGTTTGCCATCGATTATCCCAGCTTGTCGGGCAAGATCGCGCTTGACGTAAAGAAAGGCCAGTTCCTCAAGGTCGAGCCCGGCGCAGCCAAGCTGCTAGGGGTGCTCAGCATGCAGTCCTTGCCGCGTCGCTTGACGCTGGATTTTCGCGATGTGTTTTCGGAAGGGTTTGCCTTTGATGGCATCAATGGCAATGCGCAGATCAGCAAGGGGCTGGCACGTACCGATAATCTGAAGATGCGTGGTGTTGCCGCTACCGTGCTGATTGATGGTGCGGCGGATATCGTGAAAGAAACACAGGACCTGCGTGCAGTTGTGGTTCCCGAAATTAATGCCGGTGCCGCCTCGGTGGCGTATGCGCTGGCGGTCAATCCTGTGATCGGTGCGGGCACTTTCCTCGCCCAATTGTTCCTGCGCGCACCGCTGGCACGTGCCTTCACCTACGAGTATGCGATCACCGGTAGCTGGAGCGATCCGAGCGTCAACAAGATCGAACGCAAGATCGAGCCTGCGCCCAATTCCGCCATCAACAAAAAACTCTACGAGGGATGAGATGATGCACGCCGAAAAAAACGATCAGCCGACACGTGTTGCCGCGATCCAGATGGTGTCCACACCGGTGGTTGAAGAAAACATTGCGACAGCGACACGTCTGATCGCGCAAGCTGCCAGCCAGGGCGCAAAGTTGATTTTGCTGCCCGAGTACTGGGCTGCAATGGGCATGCAGGAAACCGACAAGATCGCGCTGGCGGAAGAAGACGGTGCAGGCCAGATTCAGGAATGCATGGCGCGTGCAGCGCGTGATTATCAGGTCTGGCTGATCGGTGGCACCCTGCCGCTGGTCGCAACGGAAAACAAGGTGCTCAACACCATGATGGTCTATGACGATCAGGGGCAACGCGTGTCGCGCTACGACAAGATTCATTTGTTCAGCTTTACGCGCGGTGAGGAATCCTACGATGAGGCACGCACCATCTTGCATGGCAAGCAGGTCGGTACCTTCGATGCGCCGTTCGGCAAGGTCGGTCTGTCGGTCTGTTATGACTTGCGCTTCCCCGAGCTTTATCGGGCGATGGGCGATTGCACACTGATGGTGGTGCCGGCCGCATTCACCTATACAACGGGCCGTGCACACTGGGAAGTCCTGCTGCGTGCGCGTGCTATCGAAAACCAGTGCTATGTGCTGGCAGCGGCGCAGGGCGGTCGTCATCCAAATGGTCGCACGACCTGGGGGCACAGCATGCTGATCGATCCGTGGGGCGAGATCAAATCGGTCTGGAACGAGGGCGAAGGCCTTGCAATCGGCGATATCGAACCCCACCATCTCTTGCGTGTACGCGAAAATCTGCCGGCGTTAAAGCATCGCGTTCTCTGATTGGCCACGGAGCACGATTTTTGAAAGACCGCGTGCTGGCGTGCATTGCTCTACAATGCGGCTATTCCTGATGATTTTTTACCGACGAAAGTGCCTGCCTGCATACGCTTTCGTCCGACTCTGATTATTCAACCAACGAAGTCTCATGACGCCTTTCGAACCCAATCTCAAGACACTTGCCGTCGCTCGCGACATCCTGTTGACGCCATTCGGTCTCGACGAATCTGCGCTGGTCAAGACGCTCGGCACGATGTTTGCACATCGCGTGGATTATGCCGATCTGTATTTCCAGTTCACAAAGAGCGAAGGCTGGAGTCTGGAAGAAGGCATCGTCAAGACCGGCAGCTTTTCGATCGACCAAGGCGTCGGCGTGCGCGCGGTGTCGGGTGACAAAACGGCGTTTTCCTATTCGGACGAAATCTCGCAGCGTGCCCTGACCGAAGCTGCTTTGGCAACGCGCACGATTGCGCGACAAGGTGCGGGCAAGATCAAGGTTGCATCAGCTATTGAACCTGTTGGCGGCCGTTCGCTGTATTTGCCGCACGATCCGCTGACGTCACTCGATGCGACTGAAAAGGTCAAACTGCTGGAGCGCGTCGAGCGTATCGCGCGTGCCAAGGATCCGCGTGTGGTGCAGGTGATGGCTGGATTGGCTGGCGAATACGATGTGGTGCTGGTCGCGCGTAGTGACGGCGTGCTGGCTGCCGACATTCGCCCGCTCGTGCGTCTGTCGATTACCGTGATCGCGGAACAGAATGGCCGCCGCGAGATGGGGTCCAGTGGCGGTGGCGGTCGTTACAGCTACGCCTACTTCAGTGACGAACTGCTGGAAAAATATGCAAGCGAAGCGGTCGCTTCGGCACTCGTGAATCTGGATGCGCGTCCGGCACCGGCAGGGCCGATGACGGTTGTGCTCGGCTCCGGCTGGCCAGGTGTGTTGTTGCATGAAGCGATCGGTCACGGTCTGGAAGGCGACTTCAATCGCAAGGGATCGAGTGCGTTCTCTGGCCGCATCGGCGAACGTGTGGCGGCCAAGGGCGTGACGGTGGTGGATGACGGCACGATTGCCGATCGCCGTGGTTCGCTCAACATCGATGATGAAGGCAATCCGACGCAGTGCACGACGCTGATCGAGGACGGCATCCTGAAAGGTTATATTCAGGACACTATGAATGCGCGTCTGATGAAGATGCCTGTGACCGGCAATGCGCGCCGCGAATCGTATGCGCATTTGCCGATGCCACGCATGACGAACACCTACATGCTCGGTGGCGACAAGGAGCCGGAAGAAATCCTGGCTTCGGTCAAGAATGGCTTGTACGCGGTCAACTTCGGTGGCGGTCAGGTGGATATCACGAATGGCAAGTTCGTGTTCTCGGCCAGTGAAGCCTACATGATCGAAAACGGCAAAATCAGTTATCCGGTCAAGGGCGCGACGTTGATCGGTAACGGCCCGGATGCGCTGACGCGTGTTTCGATGATCGGCAACGACATGCGTCTCGACAGCGGTGTCGGCGTCTGCGGCAAGGAAGGGCAGAGTGTACCCGTCGGTGTTGGTCAGCCTACCTTGCGTATCGATGGCATGACGGTCGGCGGTACGGCGTAAGCGATTCGTCAGGATTGTTGGCAAATCGCCTACTGCCGCACCGATTTGCCTGATATGCCACGCTTTTTCTCGGCTTTGCTTGCCAACCGACCTGATTTGCTGCACTATTGCCTTCACTTAACCGCTTTGACTGTAATGACATGACGTCCCTGCGCTTCGCTTTCTGGTTTTACTTTAGCTATTCCAACCCAATGGCGGTGGAGAAGCGGTAAGCGCGCAGTTAAACAAAAGCTAAACCGAAATTCTTGAAAAAACCGCCGTGATGGCGGTTTTTTCTTTTGCAGAAACGATTTTTGACCGGAGAAAAACCATGCCACGCACTGATGATTTACGGATTAAGGAAATGAAAGAACTGGTACCACCGTCGCATCTGATCCGCGAGCTTGGCTGCTCCGACAAGGCAGCCGAAACAGCGGCCAATGCGCGTACTGCACTGCACCGCATTCTGCACGGTCAGGACGATCGCTTGATGGTCGTGATCGGCCCTTGCTCGATTCACGATACCAAGGCTGCCATGGAATACGCGAATCGCCTGATCAAGGAGCGTGAGCGCTTTGCTGGCGAACTCGAAATCATCATGCGCGTATATTTCGAGAAACCACGCACGACAGTCGGCTGGAAAGGCTTGATCAACGATCCTTTCCTGGATGGCAGTTTCCGTATCAACGAAGGCCTGCGTATCGCGCGTGAGTTGCTGCTGAACATCAATGAGCTTGGTTTGCCTGCCGGTACTGAATTCCTCGACGTGATCAGCCCACAATACATTGCTGACCTGATTAGCTGGGGGGCTATCGGTGCCCGTACGACCGAATCGCAGGTACACCGCGAACTCGCTTCAGGACTGTCGTGCCCGGTCGGTTTCAAGAACGGTACGGACGGCAACGTCAAGATTGCCGTCGATGCGATCAAGGCCGCATCGCAACCGCATCACTTCCTGTCCGTGACGAAGGGTGGTCATTCTGCCATCGTTTCGACGCTGGGTAACGAGGATTGCCATATCATCTTGCGCGGTGGCAAGGCACCGAACTACGATGCGGCGAGCGTTGAGCAAGCGTCGAAAGATATCGCTGCCAATGGCTTGGCAGCACGTTTGATGATTGATGCGTCGCATGCGAACAGCAGCAAGAAGCCGGAAAATCAGGTGCCAGTCTGCGCCGATATTGCCAAGCAGGTTGCCGCCGGTGACACGCGTATCGTCGGTGTGATGGTCGAATCGCATCTGGTGGCCGGTCGTCAGGATCTGATTCCAGGCAAGGAACTGACCTACGGGCAGTCGATTACCGATGGCTGCATCAATTGGGAAGAAAGTTTGAGCGTGCTGGAAGGGCTGGCGGAAGCGGTCAAGCAGCGTCGCCATGTGAAGGACCCGGATGCGTGATTCCCTCTCTGGATGGAAGGTGTAAATGAAAATGCTCCGACAGTCGGGGCATTTTTATTTGTGGATTTGGAATGGTTTGTCTGATTTTTTGGTTGTGCATTGCTTATTGCTGACGTTTCTTCGAAGAGACATGCTGGAGGTAGCCCGGCGGCTAGCTACTTTCTTTGCGTTCGCCCAAAAAGTGCGCAAAGAAAGGCGACCGCACTGCCGCTGCCCCTGCGGGGTTTCCATTGAAGCGAAGGAAAAAATGGGAAGTGAGCGAAACGCGCACTACGTGCTCAGACAACGCTCACTTCTTGATCCATTTTTCCTTAGCTTCTTCAATGGCATCGTCACAGCGGGGAACACCTAACCGGCTCGCCAGCGGCGTTGTCAGGTTAAAGGGGTGTGCGGATATTTTCCCGATTGTTTTTATTCGATGGTGACTCGGGTATTGATAGGTGGCAGACTCACTCGTCCCCCTCACTGGCACCGCAGCACTTTTTGTATTTCTTGCCGCTGCCGCACGAGCAGGGATCGTTGCGTCCGACCTTGGGCGCATCGCGTTGCACCGTCTTGACGGCAGATTTACGCAGCGGTTGCCAGAATTTATGAATGGCAGGAATTGCTGCTTCCATCTCGATCGTCAGCTTGTGCGTTTTGAGTGGCGTATCGACGAGCGTGAGTTCTTCTTCCTCGATTTCTTCCGCGCCTAGCAGGTAGATGGGGCGCATCGCAGGAGCAATCGGCGATTCGTAGATGGCTTGCCAGGCTTCTTCGCGCAAGGCGATGCCTTCGGTGAAGCCCCATGCCCAGGCTTCGCCATCGAGCACAGGTTTGCTTTCCCATTCGTGTTCGCAGAACAGCGGTTCGTATTCCTTGGGCGCGACTTCGAAGGTGATGGCGATTTCATTCATGAAGCGCGCGATCAGACCGACGATGCGTTCGTATTCCTTGTCTGTCTTGAACTTGGGAATGGCTTCGGCATCGGCGCCCCATACATGCGGCAGCCATTCGGCCAAAGGTACTTCTTCCGGGCCGATCGCCAGCGCAGTGAGAAACCCGTGCAGCGAATCCATCGCCATGCAGTCATCGGCGGTACGATCGGAAAGCAGGAATTTATCGAGTTCGTCGAATTCTTTGTCGGAGAGTGGCTGGTCGAGATGCATGGTGAAAATCCGCAGGGAGTAGTGCAATGAGGGCGACAGTGTACCAGCAGGGGCCGGGTTCACGCCCGCGATGTGGGTGGTTGTATAGGCGTCATGCCACGTACAATGCGGCATGACCGATCAAACGCAATCTCCTGTTTCTTTTTCCTCCCTGTCGCCCGGCTGCGTACTTGATGCTCTGGAGAGTGTCGGGTTGTATAGCGACGGTCGTTTATTGGCACTCAACAGTTACGAAAACCGCGTGTATCAGATCGGCATGGAAGAGGGCGCGCCAGTGGTAGTGAAGTTCTATCGCCCGGCACGCTGGTCCGACGCGGCGATTCTGGAAGAGCATGCCTTTGTGCGTGAACTTGCTGACCTCGAGATTCCCGTCGTTCCGGCACTGGTTTTGCAAAACGGACAGACTTTGCAGCATTTTGCCGGCTTCCGTTTTGCCGTGTTTACGCGTCATGGCGGGCGTGCTCCAGAGCTGGACGATGGCGCGACGCGTGAATGGCTGGGACGCTTCATCGGTCGCATTCACGCCGTCGGCATGCAGCAGCGCTTCGCCGAGCGACCCGCCATCGACATGCAAACTTTTGGAATCGAACCTCGTCATTACTTGCTGGAGAATAATTTCCTGCCGCCGGATTTACGGGAGGCCTATGCCAGCGTGACGGCGCAAGCACTCGAAGGCGTACATCGATGCTACGAACGGGCAGGGCAAATCAAGATACTGCGTTTGCACGGTGATTGTCATCTTGGGAATGTGCTGTGGACCGATGACGGTCCGCACTTCGTTGATTTTGATGACAGTCGCAGTGGTCCGGCGATTCAGGATTTATGGATGTTGTTGTCTGGCGAGCGCCATGACATGGTGGGACAGTTAAGCGACCTATTGGCGGGCTATGAAGATTTCGCGGAATTCGATCCGCGTGAGCTGCATCTGATCGAAGCCTTGCGTACGCTGCGCCTGATGCATTATTCGGCATGGCTAGCCAAGCGCTGGGATGATCCGGCTTTCCCTCTGGCTTTTCCTTGGTTCAACACGCAGCGTTATTGGCAGGATCGCATTCTTGAACTACGCGAGCAAATCGCGTTGATGGATGAACCGCCACTTTGGCCTGCCTGAATCAGGCAATCAGTTCAGGCAACCGATTCACGCGAGCGTTGCCGGGCAAAGCGACCGAACTTGCCGAGAATACTGGCAGCCGTGGATGTGTAAGCGAGTTGTGACTCCAGCGTGGCAAGATCGGTGCCATTCTTTCTCAGGTCGGGTGCCAACTTCTGCAGATAGCCGCGCATCGCTTCATGATCGAATTCCGGATGGAACTGTACGCCCCACGCGGTTTCGCCAACGCGAAATGCGTGATGCGCCTCGAATTCATTGTGGGCGAGCACGACCGCTTTAGACGGCAGGGACCGTACGCTCTGGCGATGTACGACATGCGCCATGAAGCTTGTCGGTAGATCGTGAAACAGCGGATCGTTTCCTGCTGCCGCTGCGATGCAAACCTGCACGGAACCGATCTCGATGCCATCGGGATGGTAGTCCACGTGTCCGCCCAGCGCATGAGCCAGTAACTGATGGCCGTAGCAAATGCCAAGTAGTGGCAACTTTTGTGCGACCGCTTCGCGCAACCATGCAGCGAGTGCCTCGCTCCAGTCGGCACGATCGGTGACCATCGCATGCGAGCCGGTCACGATGGCACCCGCAACGGTGTGCCATTCAGGTAATGCAGTTTGTGTTCGAGCATCGACGATCATGACAGGCAGGCCGGTTTGGCCCAAGCCTTGTTCGATCCAATGTTCGAAGTCACCGGCACGCTGTGCCAGTTCGGGAAAGGTCTCGCCGACCTTGAAAATGACTAAAGGCTTCATGTATGGGAAAAAGCAGATGTTTGCCGGGATGAAGCAAAGCGCATGCCGACAACCCGAATCAGACTTTCTGCGCCTGATGGGCGAGAACATCGAGCGCGGCAATCACTTCATCGACAGACTCGGAACGATTGGCGCACAGCACTGCAAATTCGATGGCATCGTCGCGCTGCGTCTTGCGGAAATAGCGCAGCAGGTAATCGCCATTGTCAGCTTGCCCGGTGTTGCGTTTGTCATCCTTGGCAAGGCGGCGTGCATACCATACCGCATAGCCATTCGACTCTTCACAGCAATACACTTCGGCCGAATGGTGTGGCCCCAGCGGAAAAGCTTCGGGATCGGTGTACCAGATGGTTTTGCGCCACAGGTGATTCTTTTTCGATTCAGGGATCTGGTTCATGGGGTGAGCGACCGATAGAACAACGATGCCCGGTATTGTGCCCTGTTTGCCGGTTTCCGGCACGCCGGGTTGCTGAGGCTGTCTATGCTCAGGTAGAAGTCAGTATGCCTTGCAGTCTTGTTTCGATCAGTTGGAATTCCTGGCTTATTACATGCAAGTGCGCAGCAACCTGCTGCGTTTGGCCTCGGCGCAAGTCGGTTTCCAGCATATTGCAGTGACGTGACAGGTTGGTGGCACCGATCGAGGCAGCGCTACCGCACAGGCTATGGCTGATTTTTTGCAGCGTGGTGAAGTCGCCATTCTGTGCTGCTTTTGTCAGTGTCTCGAGTCGTTGGATGCTGTCACTCAGAAAAAGACGCGCGATGTCGTTGAACTCTTGCCCAAGCAAATCTTGCAGATTGCGTAGTTCGTCTTCTTCCAGCAGCAGAGATGCCGCAGCAGGGGAATTGGGCATAGAGGCTGGCATACGTTTTTAGAAGAGTGAAAAGAAAATCTTTGACACGCTTACACAGCATTTGGCGGATGTAAACACCATATTCATGGTATTGCGTTAAGGAAATATTCGGTACTAGGCTCTCCCGCTTCTTATGCCGGGCGGTTCCGGCAAATCAATGGAAGTCGCATCAAGGGAGAATGCATGTCGAATATTGCAGGCAAAGCCTATGCAATGAATGTGGTTACCCCAATCCGGTGGTATATGGCCTGGATCAACAAAGTGATTTTTTGGGTGGCGCAAAAACGTCCATCCACGTTGAAGGGCTTGATCACGCTCTCTCTGATTCATTACGCGCGCTGGGTCATCATCGGGCGTAACCAGTTTCCACATCTTTCGCCACAGCAGCCCAAGGAAAAGCTTAACTATTCCTACATGCTGTTTTTCAGCAATTTCAATGGTAGTTGGGCGCAATACGTGGATTCGTTCACTTTTGCCATTCCAGCCGGGCTCGATTTGTTCTGGAAGTGGAATATTCGTTATCCGAAATCGGTGCCGTTGACGCCATTCCATTCGTACATTCAGTTCAACCAGATTCAGACTGATCATTACTACACGGCTTATCCGCTGGCGACGGCCAACGACATCAAGGCAGCCAAGCGCATCAAGGATGCATTGATCGGTTTCGATACGCAATTCGGCGAGGCACCCGCCGATCAGTTTCTCAAGCAGTACAACGCATTGCTGCGCAGTTTGCAGCATGACCTTGGCGATATGCAGATGACGCCCATCATCAGCCTGGCTGAGCAGGCGAAAGGACATTGACATGGGAAACGTCAGCAACAACGCCTATGCCTTGACTTGTCTGTGTCCCATCATGCCGGGCCATCATCATGGTACTGCCTACAGCGACGAGATTCGTCATCGCCTGCAAAAGTGGGGATTGCATGAGCAAAGCCCGATGGCGCAAGTGCCGCAGACTTACCTGACGCGCTTTTTTGTGCTTGATGACGTGTATTACGAAGCGCTATCGGGGCCAGATTTCTGGAGTCGTTGGTATGAGGTCATGTCCTTTTTTTCGGATCGTTTTCGTCTCGCCGCCTTGCCGCGCGAAGATCACCTGCAATCCAAATATCTGGTCTGGTGCTGCAATATCCATGGCGATCTGGATACCTATCTGCGCGGCATGTGGGCCGCTATTGGCGATGAAATCCGCGTGCTGTGGGAGTTCTGCTATGGCTTCGACGAAGTCAAGGGTGCGGATACCTTCGTTCATTACATCAAGCAGTGTCAGCTCGATGCCTCGCTGTTTTTCGTTGGCTCCAACGATGAGCCCTTGGAGGAACAACTGAAAGGCTTGTACCTGAAGCAGGAATTTTCGCGCTTTGCTGCCGAACATCAGGGTTTGCCGGCTGCCGAGTTGCAGCAGGCATTCCGTGCCTTCATCGTGCGTGTGCAGCCCGACAATCTGAACGCGCCGAGCTGGCAGCCTGGCCGTTCGCGTCCCTGAACCCTACTCATCGAATCGAGGTTGATCGTGACCAAAAAGCTGGACCTGATGGATATTCAGGGTAATGTCTTGCGCGCCTATGGCCGCTACAATTTTCCCTATGCACGCTATGTGTTCGTGAACATTCGAGACGGCGCGCGCGGCCGTGTCTGGCTGCAGGGTATTACCGAGCGCGTGACGACGGCCGTGAGCTGGGGCGAAGGCCCCGATCCTGTGCAAAAGCCCATGCATACGCTGAACATCGCCTTTACCTATCAAGGCTTGAAAGCGATCGAGTTGCCGCGCGCCTCCTTGATCGGTTTCCCGATGGAATTCGTGATGGGCATGCGGCCCCGAGCCGATATTCTGGGTGATGACAAGCGGAGTGCGCCCGAATACTGGGACCCGATCTGGCGCGATAGTCGCCATCGCGATCGCCACAAAGATGTGCATGCATGGCTGGCCATCAATGCGCAGACGCTGGCAGACCTGCATTCAGGCTATGAAGAGCTACTGCAACTTGTGCACGATACGGCTGGTGGCGTGCAGATCCTGACAGGTCATCGCGGTGACGACGGTCGCGACAATCTGGCATATCAGGATGTGCATGTGCTGTTCGAGGACGGCAAACCAACCAGCAAGGAGCATTTTGGTTACACCGACGGTATCGGTGATCCCGTTTTTGAAGGCATGCCAAGCAAACCGGAACGTGTTGTTGGGCGCGGCAAGCAGATGAAGGATGGTAACTGGGCACCGTTGGCAACCGGGGAATTCGTACTCGGCCATCTCGATGAGGCGCAGGAATATCCGATTGCACCTTCGCCGCAACTGCTGTCGCGTAATGGCACTTTCATGGTGTATCGCAAGCTGCATGAAAATGTCGGTACCTTCAATCGCTTCCTTGAAGACGAAGGGAACCGCTATCCCGGTGGCAAGGAGCTGCTGGCCGCCAAGTTCGTCGGTCGCTGGCGAGACAACGGTGCGCCCATCGTCTCGGCGCCGGATGCAACCAGCAAGGCCGCATGGGACGAGCGTTTCGGCAGAGCGTCACCGCTGGACAAGGATCGCATGCTGAGTGGCTTCACCTATGACGATGACATGCAGGGTGCCAAATGTCCGTTTAGCGCGCACGTGCGACGGATCAATCCGCGTGCTTCGCTCGAATTCAACAAGGATGCCTTCAACACGCCTGGCGCCTTGACCAACCGGCGTCGCGTGTTACGGCGTGGCCTGCCGTATGGCGAAGTCAAGGATCCTGCCCGTGATGACGGCAACCACGGCATCGTCATCATGATGCTCAATGCCAGCATTAGCAGGCAGTTCGAGTTCGTGCAGCAGCAATGGATCAACTATGGCAATGATTTCCTTGCATCCAATGACAAGGAAATCATTCTTGGCAACCACGGCGATGACGATGCACCGAGTCGCGCGGTTCTGCAGGTGGAACCGAATAGCGAAGAATCGCCCTATTTCCTGAAGAAAATCCCGCGCCTGGTAGAAACGCGTGGTGGCGATTATTTCTTTGTGCCCAGCATGACGGCATTGCGCATGATGGGATTGGGAATTGTCGATCCAACCTGACGGATGGCCAGGCGTGAATCAGATCGACCAGTCGGTTGGTTCACGCCGTGGCACGTGATTGTATTCGTGACGGAAGGTCGAAATTGCGTCGTAGACGATCTTGCGTGCACGATTGATGCCGCCCAGCGGCCGATGCGCGGGCAGGCTGTGCCAGGGTGTGTAGGAAAGATTTTCGCCAAAAGTGCGTTGTACTTCGCTATCGAAGCTTTGTTGCAGGATACGAATGGTGGCGACCTTGCGGAACGGCGATTCTGACTCCTGCCATTCCTTGCCCGGATCCTCGATTGGCATGCGTTCTGCGTTGGTTTGTAACTGGACGCAGAAATCGAACAGCGCTTCGCCTTTCGCAAGCTGGGCGATCATGGCATCGCGCAGATAGTCGGGGCCAGGATTGGTCGGGATGATGTCGTCGGTCTGGTGTGGAATGGCGGAGTATTTGACCGCTGTTGTGCCGAACAGATAGGGCGTGGTGCTCCAGTAGCGCATCTGCAGCGGATTGGCGAATTTCTTGAGCGATTTGATGAGGTTCCAGACGACGCGCCAGTGAGTACCGAAGAAGATCACCTTTGGCCAGAATCCCGAGGTCATCGCCTTGAGCATGGCGTCGAATTGCGCGACGTCACGCGTGACAAAGACATTCGTGCTGATCAGGATGAAGTCCTGGGTTTGTTCGTTGCGTTCCGCCGGCAACAGTTTGTCTCCCGGAACGCCCATGAGCTTGATGGCCATGCCGCGAATATCGCGCGCCTTGTCTGCCTGGATGGTGCCATCCTGATTGGAAAAGCGTATCCAGGTCTGATAAGTCTTGGCTTCGCCAAATAGGCCGATGCGCAGGTCGTCCGGCAGATCGGGTTCGACGATGAATTCTGCCTTGACGACGCCATGCATCTTCGGGTGGGCATCGCGCCGCATGATGCCGGTTGGATTGTCGCGAATGATTTTGGCTTTGAGGCGAGCGGCAAGGTCTCGCGTATCGGCAGCTTCGTTGGGCGGGATGAATTCCTGGGCAAGCAACTTGTCGGACATGGGCAAAGGCGTGTCTGAAGTGTTCGATTGAAGGGCGGATATCTCGTGGAGACGCAGGTTTCACGCTATATTACGGAACTAACAACGGGTGGCTGCATGCAAGCGCATCCGATACAGATTGTTGCTAATGATCAACTGCAACGATTGATTTTGCAAGACCATCTCCCCGGCGCGGATCAAATTGAAACCGGAGCACCAAATCACGTTCCCTGAGCATACGGACTGGGCCACAGTTAGACACGTCGTGCAACCGAAAACCGGCTTGCATCGCATGATGTTTTTCCGGCTTGCCGTCGAGCCAAATGCACCTGCAACCGGCGATGCCGCCTTGCCGTCCTACGATCTGCCGGGCGCGCTGGATCTGTTCATTGCCCTGATTCGCGGCTTGCGTGAAGTGCATCGACATACCGAATTGCATCGCGCATTGTGTCTGGCCAATCTGCGTATCGAGCATGATGGCAAGATCGAATTTCGCAACGACGCGATGGTGCCACTGGCTTACAGTTCGCCGGAGCAGACCGGCCGCATGAACCGGCACGTCGATTATCGTAGCGACTACTACTCGCTTGGCATCGTGCTGTACGAGTTGTGTACCGGTCATCTGCCGTTCGAGTCGGATAGCGTGATGGAGCTTGTTCATGCGCACATCGCCAAGAAGCCGCAACCGCCGACCTTGCTCAATCCGGTGATTCCCGAAGTCTTGTCGAACATCATTCTCAAGCTGCTGGCCAAGAATGCGGAAGACCGCTACCAGAGCCTGGAAGGTTTGCTGTTTGATGTTGAAAGCTGTCGCAAGGCGATCGATGAAACAGGTATCGTCGAAACCTTTCCGCTGGCACGGCACGACAGTTGTGACCGCCTGCAGATTTCGCAAAAGCTGTATGGCCGCGAGAGGGAATACAGCCGTCTGATGAATGCGTTCCGCAACGTGACCAGAGGACAGGCCGAGTTGTTGTTGATCACCGGTTACTCGGGTATCGGCAAGTCGTCGCTGGTCAATGAGATGCACAAACCGGTGGTGGCGCACGGCGGCTATTTCATCTCGGGCAAGTTCGATCAGTTCCGTCGTTCGATTCCCTATTCGGCTATCAATCAGGCGCTGCGTGAATTGATGCGGCAGATTCTTACCGAGAGCGAAACGCGGATTGCGCAATGGCGTACCAAGTTGCTCAAGGCGCTCGGGCCGAACGGACAATTGATCATCGATGCGATTCCCGAACTGGAATTCGTGATTGGCAAGCAGCCTGCTGCCCCGATGCTTGGCGCAACACGTAACAGCTTCCATTACACCATGCAGAATTTCGTCGGCGTGTTCACGCAATCGGATCATCCGATTGTGCTGTTCCTCGACGATTTGCAATGGGCCGATGCGGCTTCGCTCAAGCTCATCAGCTTGCTGATGAAGAATCTCGACAGTCCTTCGCTATTGCCGATTTGTGCCTATCGCAGCAATGAAGTCGATGTGTCGCATCCGCTGACGGTCATTTTTGATCAGATTCGCAAGGATGTTCCGGTCATTACGGTCGAACTGAACGCGCTCGAAGAAGAAAACATCGTCGAACTGTTGGCCGATACACTGCGTCGCGAAGTAATCGAGGTACGGCCACTGGCAAAACTGATTTATCGCAAGACCCTCGGCAATCCTTTCTTCATCAATCAATTCATCAAGAATCTGCATGCCGAGCGCATGCTGACGTTCGATGATGGGCAGTGGCAATGGGATTTGCATCGTATTCGCACATCCGACATCACGGACAACGTGATCGATCTGCTGATGAAGGAGATGTCGAGACTGTCGCCGAGCACGCACCGCCTGCTCACGATTGCGGCGTGTATTGGCAGCCGTTTCGATTTGCAGACGCTGAGCATTGTCAGCGAGAAGAGTGAAGATGAAATACGCGAACTGTTGCAGGATGCGATCCAGGCTGGCTTGATTCAGCCGTCTGAAAACAAGGTGGCGGCATCGACGGTGGTGTCCTATTCGTACCAGTTCCTGCATGACCGTGTCCAGCAGGCCGCGTACGAGGGCATTGCGCGTGCCGAAACCAATGCAATTCATTTGCAGATCGGTCGTTTGCTGATGAACAGCTTGACGCCGACAGAGCGTGAAGAAGCGATCTTCGATATCGTCGATCACCTCAATCAGGGGCGCACGCTGCTCGTTACAGCAGAGGAAAAGAAGGAACTGGCCGATCTCAATTTGATGGCGGCCAAACGCGCAAGGCAATCGGCTGCAATAGATGTGCATCGAGATTGCGTCGAGATCGCTCGTGATTTGGGCACGGTTGCCGATTGGCGCAGCAAGCAATGCTTCATGCATGAGCTGTACATGGAGCTGATCAATGCCGCGTTTGCACGCGCCGATTATCGCGAGATGGAGCGCCTTTGCCAGGTCGTATGTCAGAACAGCACGACCCCGCTGGAAAGCGTGGCAGCGATGGATTATCTGATCCGTTGTTATGGCGCGGTTTACAAGCCGCAAGAGCTGATGCAGACCGGCATCGAAATGATGGAGATCGCCGGTATCAAGGTGCCCAAGAATCTGGATGAGCGACATATCCGGCTGGCACGTTGGCGTCTGGCCTTGGCAATGCGGGGGCGCGATCCGTTGTCACTAGCCAGTCTGCCGCCGGCGACAAACCAGCATTATCTGTTGCAGGTACACGCGACCATGGCATTTCTCGGCTATGGATTCACGTATCTCGCAGGTTCCAAGGTGGTGCTGTGGGTTGCGCTCGATATTATCCGGCGCTCGATTCGCTATGGTTCTTCACCGTTGAGTGCCTATGCCTATGCCGTGTGGGGCCGTACCTTGGCCGGTCGGTACGGTCAGGTCGACGAAGGCTACAAGTTCGGCAAGGTGGCTTCCATGCTGGGGGGCGACAAGCCTTTGCTTGGCGCAGTCGGTATTTTCCACGGCATCATTCGCCATCGTCGTGAACATCTGCGTCTTTCACTTGAGCCCTTGATGGATACCTACGTCAAGGCGATGGAAACCGGCGATCGGCCAGGCGCCATGGTGGCATTGTCTTTCTCGGATGCGATTCGTTTCCAGTCGGGCGGCAATGTGCATGAAGGATTGACGACGATTCGCAAGGATATCGATATCTATCGCAAGATGGATTATCCGGCGCTGCTGGGCGTCATGATTCCGTGGGGCTTGCTATATGCACGCTTTGTCGGCGAATCCATCATCGACATCACGCAAGGTCGCACGCAGGAAGATTACGTGGCGGCACGTCGTGCTGCGGCAGATCCGTGGGGAATATTCTACGTACGTACGATCCAGGCAATTGGCGAATACTATTTCGGCGAGTACCTTGAGGCGCGTGAACATTCAGGTGAGGCATTGAGTTTGCCCGGATTCGATTTCGGTACGCCTTCTTCCGGTTTCCTCCTGTGGATACATTCATTGGCCCGCATTGCTGCTTGTACGGCAGATCGGAGCGAGATCAGCCCCACGCTGAAAATCGTCAAGGCGATGCAAAGGCGCTTCCGCGCCTGGGCCGACAATGCGCCGATGAACTATCTGCACAAATGGCAGCTTGTCGAAGCAGAGCGCTATCGTCTGGCAGGCAAATATCGCCACGCAGAACGGTTTTATGAAGAAGCGATCAATGGTGCCCGCATTCACGGATTCTTGAGCGATGAGGCACTGTCGCACGAGTTGGCCGGCCGTTATTTTCTGACGCAAGGCAAGGAAATCAATGCGCGTATGCATCTGGAACAGGCGCATGCGCGTTATGACGAGTGGGGCGCAGATGCCAAGGCAGCGCAGCTTGAAGCCTTGTATCCCGATCTTTTAGTACGTGTTGGTCGCCGTCGTTCGGAACGTAGTGACACGACGGGCGGCAGAGAGCGGCAGGTCGATGTGCAGACCCTGGTACGCGCATCGCAGACACTATCGGAAGAAATCCAGCTCGACAAGTTGTTATCCAAGCTCATGTATCTGCTCATCGAGAATGCTGGTGCGCAGAAAGGTGCGTTGCTCATGATGGAGCATGGCCGACTCTTCATCTGCGCAGAGATACATGAGGATACGGTGGCCGTGCAGGACCGGGTGGCGTTGGAAAAGAGTCGCAGTGTCAGTCTTGCCATCGTCAATTTCGTCAAGCGTACCGGCGAAAAGGTCGTCATCGGTGATGCCGTCAACGACAGCCAGTTCAATGGTGATCCCTACATCGAGCGCGAGCAACCCAAATCCATTCTGTGCCTGCCTTTGCAGAAGCAAGGGCAACTGGTCGGTATTCTCTATTTGGAAAACAATCTGGCGATCGATGCATTCAGCTCGCATCATGCCGAGCTCTTGCAAATGCTATCGACGCAGATCGCCATCTCCCTCGAAAATGCAGGGCTTTACAACGACCTTGAACAGAAGATCGAAGCGCGCACACAGGCATTGAGCCAAAAGAACGCTGAGCTGCGCGAAACGCTTTCCTCTTTGCGCCATACGCAAAAGCAACTGGTCGAATCCGCCAAACTGGCTTCGCTCGGACAACTAGTGGCAGGAGTCGCGCATGAGATCAACACGCCGGTCGGTGTGGGTGTGACGGGTGCTTCGACATTGGCAGAAGAAACAGCACGCCTGAAATCGCTGTTCCAGAGCGGCGCCATGAAGCGTTCCGATCTCGATGCCTACGTGGGTACGGCGGGTGCCATCAGCAAGTTGTTGCTGTCCAATATGGAGCGAGCAGCGACGCTGATACAAAGTTTCAAGGATGTGGCGGTCGATCAGACAAGTGAGGAAAGGCGCGTCTTCCGGCTCAAGGGCTATATCGATGAAGTGCTGTCGAATCTGCAGCCACTGCTACGCCGTTCCGATCACCATATCGCCGTCAATTGCGATGACGGTATCGAGGTGGATACCTATCCCGGCGCGTTGTCGCAGATCATCACCAATTTGGTCATGAACGCATTGCAGCATGCCTTCCCAGAAGATGCACAAGGTGAAATGCTGATCGTCGTGCGCAACGTCTATGCAAAAGGGCAGAAAACCAATTTGATTGAATTGCGTTTTTCCGATAACGGCTGCGGTATTCCGCAAGAAAATCTCGGCAAGATTTTCGATCCCTTTTTCACCACCATGCGCGGACAGGGGGGAAGCGGCCTGGGCTTGAACATCGTTCACAATCTCGTCAGCGGCCCGCTGCAGGGACAAGTCAATGTAGAAAGCCAGCCCGGTGTCGGTACCACTTTCATTTTGCGTTTTCCCGATGGGGCGGAACAGGCGGATCTTACTGCTCATGCCGCGCCATCAGCCGACGATGCGCATGCTGCTGTCAGCACTCCGCGTGAGGATCCTGATGTTTGATGATTTTGCCTTTGCACCCGAACCTGATGCGCAGCGATCGCTTGCCGCGCCGTGGAAGATCCTGATCGCCGATGATGAAGAAGAGGTGCACGAAATCACGCGTATTGCATTGTCGGACTTGATATTCAAGGAACGGCCGCTGGTTTTTCTGCATGCCTATTCTGCCCAGCAAGCGCGCGAGATGCTCATGGCTGAAGATGATATTGCCATCATCTTGCTCGACGTTGTGATGGAGACTGAGGATGCTGGCTTGCAACTGGTGCGGCATATTCGACAGGTGCAGCAGAATCGTCGTGTGCGTATTGTTCTGCGTACAGGGCAGCCGGGCCAGGCGCCGGAACGGGATGTCGTGATTGATTATGACATCAACGATTACAAGTCGAAAACCGAGCTGACGCGACAAAAGCTTCTAACTTGCGTGATTTCCACCTTGCGCTCCTTTGATGACATTGTGTCGCTGGAGCGTGCGCGTAATGGGATGGAAAGCGTTATCGAGGCGGCCGGCGTGCTGCTGCAAGCGGTGTCGGAGCGCACCTTTGCTGTGGAAGTCTTGCGGCAGTTGCGGCTGTTGTTGCGGCAGCCGATCGAGGGCCGTGTCATTCGTCGTCTGCTCCATGCCGATGAGCTCGTCATTGTCGCCGCGTTCGATGAGAGTACGCCCTTGCAGCAATCGTGCATGAGCAAACTCAGGAGCGTCCTGGATGGCGGGCGACATGTGGTTGAGGATGATCACCTGAGTCTTTATATTCGGCCCGCCCGCGGAGACAGTGAATACGCGATCTGTTTTTCGCTGTTTCGCCCGCTTTCGGAATTGGAGCGGCAACTTGTCGATGTTTTTTGTGCCAATGTTGGTGCTGGCCTGGCTAAAGTGCAGTTGTACGATTCGCTCAAGGCCTTGAGTAGTGATCTGGAAAACCAGGTCGTAGCACGCACGCGCGAACTGCAATTGGCGAAGGAAGAGGCAGAGCGTGCCAATCGTGCAAAATCCGAATTCCTGGCCGTGATGAGTCACGAAATTCGTACGCCAATGAATGGCATGCTGGGCATGATGCAATTGGCACTCGGCGAGGCGACGCATCCGCTACAGCGCGAGCATCTGGAAACGGCTCAGTATTCGGCTGAAGCCTTGCTGACGATTCTCAACGACATCCTCGATTTTTCCCGGCTGGAATCAGGCAACATCCAGTTCGAGGCTGCGAGTTTCGATCCAGTCAAGACCGTGGACAGTGTTGTCAATCTCTTGCATTCGCGTACGCACGCCAATGCCATCGTGGTGGATACCGACTACGACGTGGGTATCCCGCGTCAGCTTCTCGGTGACGTCGGTCGATTGAGGCAAATTTTGCTCAATCTGGTCAGCAACGCACTTAAGTTCACGCAAAAGGGGCGTGTCCTGATTCAGATGCAGCAACTGCAAAGTACGCACGACAACGTCCGGCTGCGTTTCTCCGTGATCGATAGCGGTATTGGCATGAGTCAGGAAGCGCAATCGCGCCTGTTCCACGCATTTTCTCAGGCGGATAGCTCGATTTCCAGGCGTTTCGGTGGCTCTGGTTTGGGCCTGTCGATTTGCAAGAAGCTGGTGGATATGCAGGGCGGCCGTATCGGCGCGGAAAGCCGGCTTGGTGAAGGCAGCTGTTTCTGGTTCGAACTGGATTTTGCCCTTGCCGATATGCTTGCTTCCACTGAGGGCAAGCCGATTGAGGGAGATTTTTCTGCAACGGATAGCTTGCAAATCCTGCTGGCCGAAGATAACGAAATCAATCAGAAAGTGGCTTCTACGTTATTGCGCAAGGCCGGCCACCAAGTCGAAGTTGTGCAAAATGGTGCGGAAGCGGTATTGGCCGTGCAGCGGCGCCATTTCGATGTGGTGTTGATGGATATGCACATGCCGGAGATGGATGGCATCTGCGCGACGCGGGCGATCCGTGCCTTGCCGTTGCCAGCTTCTACCGTGCCGATTGTTGCCTTGACTGCAGCAGGTGCGCTGTCCGATATTCAGACATGCATGGATGCCGGTATGGATTATTTCCTCATCAAGCCTTTTCGTATCGAGCGTCTTGGCGGCATCTTGCAGGAGTTGACCGCACGACATGGCTGAAACAGCGTTGCAGGCGTCAATCTGCCGGGTTTTGAATGGGCAGCGGCGAGGGTTTGTCGTACTATAGCGCCTGTAATTTTTTAACCATTTTTCCCACCATCAGGAAACAATATGTTTTCAATGTCGCGTCTTCCGTCGCGTCCGGCTTTGCGCCAGCGTATGCAGCGCTCCTTGTTGATCGCCGGTTTGCTGGCTGCCATGAAGTTTACGCCTGCCATGGCAGATGAGGCAGCCGATGTGCAGCAGTTGCTGCGATCCGGCCAATACACGAATGCGCTGGAAAAGGCAGATGCATTTTTGAAGCAGAAGCCGCGTGACCCGCAAATGCGCTTTCTGAAGGGCGTGATTCTGACCGAGCAGAACAAGTCGGCAGAAGCAATCGATGTGTTTACCAAGCTAAGCAAGGATTACCCGACGCTGCCAGAGCCATACAACAATCTGGCGGTTTTGTATGCCTCGGCTGGCGAGTACGAGAAGGCACGCACAGCACTCGATCAGGCGATTCGGACTAATCCGACTTATGCCACTGCATACGAGAATCTGGGCGACGTGCATGCCAAGCTAGCGAGTCAGGCTTATGACAAGGCTTTGCAGCTTGATCAGAGCAACAGCGCGGCCAAATCCAAATTGACCTTGGTACGCAATCTGGTGGGCAACACAACAGGCGGCAGCAGTCCGCAGGTTGCTGCCGTAACGCCACCTGCACCTGCACCAGCACGCGCGCAGACGCCGGCACCGACGCAAGTAGCGCCACAGCCAGCACCGGTGACGCCAGCACCACATTCGGCACCGCAACCCGCTGTTCAACCGACACCGAAGCCGGTAGAAGCGTCCAAGCCGGAACCCAAAGTCGATGCAGCGGCTGAACAGAAGCGTCTGGAAGCCGAGCGTCGCCGTTCTGAACAGGCCAAGGCCAAAGAAGCTGCCGATGCAGCGCAGGCCAAGGTGCTGGCAGTCGTGGAAAATTGGGCCAAGGCATGGAGTGCACGGGATGTTGGCGCTTATCTGAATGCCTACAGCAAGGATTTCGCCTTGCCTGCCGGCCAGTCGCGCAAGGCATGGGAAACCGAGCGCCGTGCACGCATCGAAGACAAGACGCGCATCAATGTACGTATCCTCTCGCCCAAGGTCAGCATCAAGGGTGAGACGGCAACCGTGCGTTTCCGTCAGGCTTACGATTCCAATACCTTCAAATCGGAAAGCAGCAAGACGCTGGTGCTTATTCAACAAGGTAATGCATGGCGTATTCAGCAGGAGCGCACAGGTAACTGATGGTGGCAGCAACAAAGCATATTAGTGGGGTGAGGTGGGCAGTGCAGTGGGGCGTACGCATGACTTCAGTCTTGCTGCTCGCCGGTATGTTTGCCTTGCCGGCGCTGGCAAACGGTACCAAGCCAGGTGTGCCATCGCGACTTGATCCGGAATTGATGCTGATCGATGTCTACAAGTCACTGGCTGCCAACCGTCTGCGCGAGGCGCAGGCCAAGGCGGATGCGTTAGTTGCAGCCTATCCGAACTTCCGTCTGGGGCAACTTGTCCGCGGTGATTTGCTGCTGTTGCACACACAACCGATTAAGACCTTTGGTGCAGCAAAAGACGCGCCAGCCGACAATCTTGCAGCCTTGCGTGCTGAAGCGATGGTGCGGCTTAAATCGCTGCGCGAACGTCCTGATCCCAATCTGGTGCCGCAACCCCTACTGCAATTGCGACCCGATCAGAAAAATGTGTTGCTGATGGATGCGCGTCGTTCGCGCCTCTATGTCTACGAGCGTGGCAGCGACAATCACTTCAAACTCGTGCGTGATTACTACGTCAGTCAAGGCAAACTCGGCGTCGATAAATTCAAGGAAGGCGACCAGAAAACGCCCCTTGGCATTTACTACATCACATCCCGTGTGCCGGGACCGCGTCTGCCCGAATTTTACGGACCGGGTGCATTGCCGATCAACTATCCGAACGAATGGGATCGGGTCAATGACCGTGGTGGTTCCGGTATCTGGTTTCACGGCACGCCACCCGATAGTTACAGCCGGCCTCCGCTGTCTTCCGACGGTTGTATCGTGCTGCCGAATCCCGACATGATTGAGCTGTCGGAACGTGTCCAGGTTGGCATGACGCCCGTGATCATTGCCGAGACACTCAAGTTCGTTACACCGGTGCGTGCCGAAGCGGACCGCATCCATGCCAATCGCATGTTGGAAGCCTGGCGCGTCGATCTGGAAAGTACCGACCCGCAAAAGTTGCGTCGTCATTATTCGCAGCATTTCAAGGCAATGCGCGGACAGAACCTCAATAGCTGGCTTGAGCGTATTCAGCAAACCAATCTGGGTGCGCGTCAGATCAAGGTTGATCTCAAGGATGTATCCCTGTTCCGTTACCCCGATCAAAAGGGGCAAAGGGAAATGATCGTCGCTGCTTTCACGCAGGAAGCGGTTATTGGCAAGGGACGACACGTAACACGAAAACGCCAGTACTGGGCAAAAGAAGGTGCGCAATGGCGCATTGTTTCTGAAGCCAATATTCAATAGGCCACATGTAGCCGATGACGTTTCGGCCTTTGCCTTGCACGATCGTGCGCTAATTCAAATTCATTACAAATGTAAAAGTCTATTTCGTTCGTGGATTTCCACGATGCGATCTATATATTGACACCATGTCCCTGCGAGTAATTTGCCACTGTGGTGAGTGCAGGGCTCCCAAGGAGTCAATCATGTTGCACAAGAAATGGATCGCAGTTGCCTTGCTTGCTACCGCGGCCGTATCGACTACCGCTTCTGCCGATAACCGGGGCGTCAATACCGCACTGGGTGCAGTGCTTGGTGCCGTCATCGGCAATTCTGTCGGCGGTCAGGATGGTGCGGTTGTCGGTGGGGTACTCGGGGCGGTAGTCGGTGCGACAGCTTCTTCGGGACGTGATCGTGATTACGATCGTCGCTATGCCGGGCCACCCCAGCGTTACTACCGTGAGCCTTACCGCGAACCCGTCTATTACCAGCCAGCACCACAAGGTCGATACTACCGCGATGGATATGGCTATCGTGACGGGGGTTATTACCGCGACGAAAGACGTGTTGAGTATCGTCGCCATGATCAATACGAGCGTGATTACTATCGTCGCTAATGTTGTTGCTAACTTTCCGATTCAATCTTCAAGACATGATGAATCGGTGTTATGCGGGACCGTCTGATTCGGGTGAAATTGCCGATGCATGCAGCGGTTCTGCCGAAAGGTTGAACATGAAACGCATTGTCATGTCGCGTACGACGCGACGATTGATCCTGCCGCTGCTGGCAGTCGGTGTGCTCGGAGGTTGTGCGGTGGTACCGTATGACGATGGTTATTACGCACGTCCTGCCTATAATGCTTCGGTTTATGTCGCACCGGCACCTGTTTATGTGGGCCCAAGTGTCTATTATCGATCTGGCCCGCGGTATTACCATCCGCGTTATTACCGTCCTGGCCCGGGCTGGCGTCGCTAAAAAACAAAAAGGCTGATCATCATGATCAGCCTTTTTTGTATGTGCCTCTTTTCGGGTGCCGAAAGAGATTCTTGAAGATTTTAACGACGGTAGTCGCGATACTCACGATCGTGATAGCGATAAATTACTGCCGGTGGTGGGTAGGGGCGGTAGTAACGCGGTGCTTCATATACAACGACCGGCGGCGGTTCATAAACCGGTACTGCGCGACCATACACCACAGGTGGAGCGTAATAGTTTGAGTAGTTGTTGTAGACCGGCGGTGGCGGATAATAAACCGGTGCCGGTGGCGCGTAATAGCCATAACCGGGATAACCGCCACCTACACTGATCGACCAGCTAACGCCACCACCGGCAAATGCCGGTGCGGCGACTGCCGTACCGAGAGTTAGGGTAAGAATCAGGTGGCGTAGTGGAATGGACATGGAAATACTCCTTAAGTCATTCCATTTAACTGCACGCTCTTCGCTTTCTCAATACCAAATGCGTAAAAGACTGTAACAGCAGAGAACGGATGTTTCCTGCAAGGCAAGAAGCGCTTCATTCGACGATGGCAGGCAGCTACTACTGCCATTTCAGGTGTCATAACGCCAACAGATTGGCGAAAAATCAAGCCGGATCGCTCGCAATCAGCAAGGCACAGCGAATTTTTTCTACCAGTACCGTATCCGTCGCGCCACGCCACCAGCGCATGGCGAGCGATTGCATGCGTGAATGACCGACGATCACGATTTCGATGCCTAGCTTTTCGACCAGATGGGCAATGGTTGGGACCGGCTCCCCGACTTTCAGATGGGTGTAAACACGCATGCCGGCATTTTCCAGGACATGCAGACCTTCATCCAGTTGCTGCTGCATTTTTTCCTTTTCAGCCTGGATTTCTTCTTCGATGCCAACCATGGAAACCATCGCATATTCACCCAGCACGACGGCTTGGGGCGGATTGACGACGACCAGAAGATGAATGTCGGCGGATGGATCGGGCGCCAGGCGAATGCATTCCTGCAAGGCAGATTGGCTTTCCGGCGTACCGTTATAGGCGATCAGAATTTTGCGATACATATGGCCTCCCGTAGAACTGAAAGGTAAACACAGTTTCAGTATATCGCCAAGTGCATCGCTTGAAAGCGATTTGCCGTGCGTGCAGGCGGAGTCAGTTTTTTTTCAGATGCGAGAAGATTGCCGCCACGGCTAGTACGCCCAGTGCACCGACAGCAATCACGTTGCCAGTGCCAAAGCGTTCGATGGCCCAGCCGGCTGCGCCGACGCCTGCTGATTGGCCCAGAAAGAAACAGGACGCGAAAATCGAGACGGCTGCACCGCGTCGCTCAGGCGCCATCTGGGTGGCGTTGATTTGCAAGGTGTTATGTAGCATGTAAAAACCGAGGCCGCAGGAAAAACAGGCAGGAATGGCCCACCACCATGACGGTGCCAGACTGATGGTCAATAGCGACAGGCTGACGAAGATGCCTCCCCATCTGGTCAGCCCCTTTTCACCGAGACGACGCACCAGGCCACGTGAAGCAACGGCATAGAGAAATCCTCCCAAGCCAAACAGCATCACCAGACTTGCTGCACGAGTCAGTGAAAGATGATGAACCGCATGCAGATGCGAGGCGATGAAGGCGAACGCGCCATAGAGAAAGGCGCCTTCCAGAAAGACGGTGATCAGCACGACGCGCGCCCACGGTTGGGCCAATACCAGACGAAATTCGTTGAACATGCGGCGCAAGGCAGCGCCCTCCGCCTTGTGTGTAGTCAGTGCATGCGGTGGCAGTCGCCTATGAAAGGCGAAGAGCGTCAAGCTCACGACGACGAAATAAGCCGAGACGGCAAAGAAGGGAAAGCGCCAGCTCAGATGATCGGCCGTATAACCGCCGAGTAGTACGCCAGCGGAAATGCCGACGATCTGTCCGATCAGAAATTGCGCCAGTACTGGTTGCCGTTCCTCATAGGGCACGACATCGCCGATCCACGCCATCGAAAGCGGGATGATGGCTGCTGCCGTGGCTCCAGCGGACAGTCGCGCCGCAATCAGCATTGGATAATTGGGCGCGAGAGCGCACAGCAGGGCAGTACCTGCGCAGGCCAGACAGGCACAGGCGATCACAAAGTATTTGCCGAAGCGATCGCCTACGGGGCCAAAGAAGAGTTGCGAAATACCGTAGGCGATCGAAAAAACGGTAATTACATACGCCACTTGTCCGAGCGGAATACCGAATTCACTTGCCAGTCTTGGTAATAGCGGATCCGTCACGCGCAGGGAAATTGCACTGCCGAAGGCAGCCAGAGAAAGTGCCGGAATCGTGAAGCGAGGAATGACAGATCTAGCGCCGGCAGAAGAGGCTTCCATGTTGTGCGGACACGATGTGAAGAAGGCGAAAGCGTACCGCAAATCGGCCCTTTGCACAGAAACAGGGCGCAATGGCGCAAAACAGCAAGGGTGGCCAGTGTGTCTGGCGGGAAATAACTGGCCAGCAAAATCTCCTCATCTTTTCCTACAAGAACTTGCGAAGCAGTCCTATAGAGACTCTGCAAGAGGGTGGATAAGATGCAAGCACGCTACAACGACCGTGGGCATACAGAAAGGTTCCGTCTCTTTTTGTGGATGCTCACATGCCTTGATGAAAACGTGATCCATGCTTTGGGGAGGAAATCATGTCTGTTCTGCATCCTGCATACCGCGACGCTGGTGAAATCCTGAAAACCATGGGCCGCGAAAAAATTGGCGATATCGACTGGCCCGCTTATGTCGAGGCGCGTCATCAGTTGGAAGAAAATCCGGAAGACCGTGCCGAGCAGGCGCTTGCTCGCAAGCGTGCCCAGGCGCTGCACTACCTGATCGCCAGAAAACAAAATCTGACGGATGGTTACAGCAAGGTCGAGTCCCGCGTCTTCACGCCGGAATTCGTCAACGAACTGGGACAAGCCAATTCGACACGTCGTGCCATGCGCAATCCATGGCTGACTGGCGCGCTGCAAGGCAGTAGTAACGAAGAAAAATCGAAGAACGATCATGAAAACGTTTTGCCGTTCGGACCGCACATTACGGTAGAAACCGGCACGCCACATTGATTCGATCTCATCCATTAGCAAGCGAGAGTGTCATGAAACCATCTTTCCTGTCGGCGGCTGCAGTAGTAGCCGGTATTCTTTTTACGATGTTGCAGCCGGCCGCCGCATCAGCCGAACCATCGAGCAACTTCGCGCAACAGCCACAAATCAGCACGCTTGTCACCATCGCCATTCCTCCTTACAAGCGCTAAAAGTCAAGCGAGGGCAGGTATAGGTGCAACGTTTGGCGGACTGCTCCGGATGGAGCAGCATTGCCATTTTTGATCGTTGATTTCAGATTTTGAGCCTATCTGCCGCATGTAATCGCGTATCTGATCGATCAAGCTGCAATCAGGCGGACTTGATGATCATAGCCAGCCGATTTTTACACTCATCAGGAGAAACCATGTTCAAACCGTCCTTGTTGCTCGCCCTCATGCTGACTGTGGGTGCGGTGCATGCGCAATCGACCAAGCCGGCGGAGCCTGCTGCAGCATCCTCTGCCACGACCGCAGCAAAGCAAACTTTTCAGCAGCCAGCGTTGCCTTACGCATCCAATGCATTGGAGCCGGTGATCGATATGGCAACCATGGAACTGCATTACGGCAAGCATCACAAGGCTTATTACGACAATCTGAACAAGGAAGCCGCAGACAACAGCAAGCTGGCAGCGCAATCCTTGCCGCAACTGATGAAATCGATTTCCCGCTATCCAGCCGTGGTTCGTAACAATGCCGGTGGTGCATGGAACCATGATTTCTTCTGGGCCACGATGGCACCGGCAGAGCAGCGTGGCGAGCCATCTGCAGCACTGCTTAAGCGTATCGAAACCGATTTCGGTTCACTCGACAAGATGAAGGAAGCGTTCAACACCGCTGGCACCAAGCAGTTCGGCTCAGGATGGGCGTGGGTGATTGTGAAGGGTGGCAAGTTGGTTGTTTCTTCCACCCCGAATCAGGATAACCCGCTGATGGATGTGGCTGAGGTCAAAGGCACACCAATTCTTGGTAACGATGTCTGGGAACATGCCTACTATCTGAAGTACAACAATCGTCGTGGCGATTATCTGAAGGAATGGTGGAAGGTCGTGAACTGGAACGAGGTCAACAAGCGTTTCGACGAAGCCGTCAAGAAATAAGCATCAGGATTCGATGCGATAGTAAAAAAAGCCCGGCACTTGCAATGCCGGGCTTTTGCATATGTGTCAGAGCAGGTTCAAACTGGCCATTGTTCAAGGCGATAGGCCGAATCCCAGAACATCCATTCCAGCTGCGCTGCACGTGTGTAAGCCGCGTGCATGGCTTGACGCGTTTCGTCGCTAGCGACGGCAGCGACACGATCAACGGTCGTAATCACCGCGCGCACGGCTGCGTGGAATTCTTCTCCGGCGTAAGTATCGATCCACGATTGGTAGGGGTTGTTCTTTGCGGCACGGTCAACGATGTCGCGTCCGATTTCTGCATAGATCCAGAAGCAGGGCAGCAGTCCAGCCAGCACAACAGGGTAAGAAGCGCTCCATGCGTTGGCCATCAGGAAACTCGTGTAGTGATGGGCGGCAGGCGAAAGCGGTGTGGCGGCAAACATCGCCGGGGTGACGTTGAACTGCTCCATGAAATCCTTGTGCAGGCTGCGCTCCACCACGATCGCAGTTTGTGCGCCTATGGAAAACTGCACGATTTCGTCGGTGTTGTCGGCCTTGGCGGCTGCAATCGCAAGGGCACGACCGAAGGCGATCAGGTAGTGCGCATCCTGAATCATGTAATGGCGAAAACGTTCCTGGCTCAACGTACCGGCCGCCAGTTCGGTATTGAAGGGCATGGTGCGCGTTGCTTCGAACAGCGCTGCATTCTTTTCCCAGATTTCAGCAGTAAAGGACATGGTTTCTCGTAAAGGTAAAAAATCGCATGTTGCGACGGATGAAAGAGGCAAGTGATACGTTGCGTCAGTCGTATTGCAGTGGTGTGTAGACGTGATCAAAGAACTCGCGTTCGAGTCGGACAGCACGCGCAAACATGTCGGCGCTGCGGCGCTGCGTATCCGCATCCTGGGCAGGACCGGTGCGATCGAGTTCGGTGCGTAGCCAGTTGACGAAATCGGCGAAGGCGTTGTTGTTGTGCAAGGTAATCCATTCGGCATGGATGAACTTTGGCGGCAATGCGGCATGCTTGCGATCGGCCCAGCTCAAATACAACCATTCGGCCACGACCAGAACCGACAGGCACAAGGAGTACACCTGGCTTTCTGCCGCTTCCCTCATCAAATTCTGGAATGCCTTGGTTGGTTCGGTCAGCGTCGGCATGTTGCGATGGCGTGCATCGACCTTGAGATGATCGAAAGAGCGCAGGAAATAGGTATTTTCATCGCTGGTAATCATGGCGGCGAAATGTGCCAGACGCACACGCGATTCAAAGCGATCTGCACTGGCGATTGCCGCGCCAAGAAGGGCGACGAAACGATCGATGAATTGATAGTCCTGCACCAGGTAATGCACGAGCACGTCGTCGGCCACGCTGCCGGCGAACAGTTCGTCGATGAAACGATGCTGGGTGGCAGCATCCCAATTGGCGCGATTCTGTTCTCGCAACCAGTCGGTAAAACGCAGGGATGTATCCGAACGTTGTTCAAAACTTGCTTCGTTCATGGGGCTCCTGAAAACAGCATGCACCTGGTAGTGCGTTGACGGGCAAAAGCAGCAATATAGGCAAGAAATGGCTGCGCGTTCTTGACCTCTGCCAATTCTTCGAAAAACGTTTCTTTTTTCAGCGCGATAGCGGCGGATATTTTTGCGCGTTCAAGATCATCTTGTCGGCGATAGCCTGATTCAGGTCGACGCCCAGTACCGAAGCTAAACGCACGAGATAGAGCGCAACGTCAGCCAGTTCCTGGCGCACATGTTCGGCGGTTTCGGGCATGCGCGCGACGTCCCAGGATGCCTGTTCGGAACGCCATTGGAAAATCTCGACCAGTTCTCCGACTTCACCTGTCAATGCCATCGCAAGGTTTTTGGGCGAATGAAATTGTCGCCAGTCGCGGGCATCCGCAAAGGCATCTAGCGCCTCTTCAAGTGCGCACGTATCGATTAATCGTTGGGTCATGGAAGGCGATAAAAAGGTTTCATCATACGGTACAAATTTGTAATGGAATGTTTTGAACGTGCCGTTATCTGCGTTCAATTTGCTGCTAAGTGACATCCACAGTTTACGCTGAAAAAACGCTTCCCTATAGTTTGCACAACAAAAGCTTCACGTTTATTTAACGTATCAAGAGCTGTTTTCGCTTCAGGTTGCAGTGTGCTGTGTATCTGGAATTTGTTCATTTTCTGAGAGAGAAATACGTAATGGGTAAGTCTTTATTTGTCGCATTTACATTGGCCCTGACGCTCGCTGGTTGCGGTTCCGACGCACAAGCTCCCGACACACCGCTGACGCCAGAACAAGAGGCAGCCAAGGCAGAGCGCGTTCGCAAGGCCAATGCTGCAGCTGAATCGCAACTGGGTCACTGATCGATTCCGCATCAACGAAAAACCGCCCCGTGGGGCGGTTTTTTCATGGGTAGGTAAAAAATATCTTCAATTAGATTCTCAGATCGCGCGCCGTAACACGCGTGCGAGATCCGATAATTGGTAAGGCTTGTTGATGCAGGTAAAGCCATCGAGATCCTGCAAATTGTTTTGCAATGCCGGCATGGCGTAGCCCGACGCCAGGACGATCTTGATGTGCGGGTAGCGTTCGCGCACCAGATTCGCCAGTTCGATGCCGTTCAAGCCATTGGGCATCATGACGTCGCTGAACAGAATATCGATGTTGTCGTGCAAGGCCAGTTGGGCAACGGCTTCTTCCGCACTTGATGCGGTGTGTACTTCATAGCCGATTGCGCGAAAGAGTTCGGCTCCTAGCGTCAGTAGGTCGATTTCGTCCTCGACCAGCAGAACATGTTCCGTATATTCGTCTTTGGTTTCTTCCACATCGTTTGCAATCGCCGCATCTTCCTCGACGACCGGCAGGTACAGCGAAATCAACGTACCTTGCCCAGGCTTGCTCTCGATGGTCAGATCACCGCCGGACTGGGTCATGAAGCCGTACACCTGACTCAGTCCAAGACCAGTCCCCTTGTGCACGTCCTTGGTGGTGAAAAAAGGTTCGAGTGCGCGTTGCCGGACTTCTTCCTTCATGCCGCTGCCATTGTCACGGATCGAAATGACGATGTAAGAGCCGGCTGCCAGTGAACCGATTTCATGCGCTTGCAATTGTCTTGCTGCAGTTTTGATGACGATATGTCCGCCATGCGGCATGGCATCGCAAGCATTGACGACCAGATTCAGCAAGGACGTCTGAAACTGCCCCGGATCGATTCGCGCCACATGCTTGCCCGGTGCAAGGGCAAGCTCCAGTTGAATGCCGGCATTGCCCGCTCGTTGCAACACGGTTTCGAAATTGCTCAGGACTGTGTTGACGTTGCACTGTTCGGGTTTGAGCGGTTGCTGACGAGCGAATGACAAGAGATGCTGCGTCAAACCGGCGCCGCGTTCGATTGCACGTCGCATGCTGTCGAGCATGCGGGTTTCCTGTTGTCCACGCAATTGCAGCGAAAGCATATCGACACCGCCGGAAAGTATCGCCAGCAGATTGTTGAAATCGTGTGCGACACCACCGGTGAGCTGTCCGAGGGCTTCCATTTTCTGCGCCTGATGCAAGGCGGTATTGGCTTTTTCCAATTGTTCTGCGGCGGCGCGTTTTTCCGTGATGTCGCGCGTAACCTTGGCAAAACCGATCAATTGCCCCAGCTCGTCGCGAATTGCATCGACGACGACATTGGCGAGAAAACGCGAACCATCCTTGCGTACACGCCAGCCTTCCTGCTCATAACGTCCTTCGGCGGAGGCAATTTTCAGCGTACGTTGCGGAATGCCGAGCGCTTGATCCTCGACGGTATAAAAACGTGAAAAATGATTGCCGATGATTTCGCTGACGGTATATCCCTTGATGTGCTGGGCACCGGCATTCCAACTCGTGATCATGCCATTCGTGTCCAGCATGTAGATCGCATAATCGGTGACGCCCTGAACCAGAAGACGGAATTGCTGTTCGCTTTTCTGTAGCGCTTCCTGCGTCATCTTGCGTTCGGTAATGTCGCGTGTAATCTTGGCAAAACCGAGCAGTCTGCCGTTTTCGTCCTTGATGGGATCGATGATCACATTGGCCCAGAAACAGGTGCCGTCCTTGCGCATACGCCAGCCTTCAGCTTCAAAGCGGCCTTCTTCTTCAGCCATGCGCAGCGAGCGCGCCGGAATGCCGGCTGCGCGATCTTCTTCCGTATAAAAGGTGGAGAAATGTCGCCCCAGGATTTCCTCCTCCCGATAGCCTTTAAATCGTTGTGCGCCGGCATTCCAGCTATCGACGGTGCCATCGGGCGTGAGCATGAAGATAGCGTAATCGGTAATGCTGGCAACCAGCAATCGGAAGCGATCTGAATCGACAAGTGGGACGGGAGACGAATTATGCATTGGCTCGTTTAGATCCAGAAGGGCTGACTGATGGAGCATTCTATCCTGATGCCGTATGGAAAAATTTTATGTCAGCTTCCTCTCAAATATGCAGAAATTCCCACCATTTTGCGAACGTGTCACAAATTTGCAGGTCGCACCAAGGTAACTTCTACAAATTTTGACGTTTTCGGTTTGAAAGGGCTACCTGGCGATCTGTGCAATAATCGCGGAAACACTGGGTGGCGTACCATTCCGGGCCGATTGCAGACCACCCATTCATAACCAGCAAGAGATGACCGAATCCTTCGTAAAGGCCCTTGCCGACCCCACAACCTGCGATCAGGAACCTATTCATATCCCAGGCAGCATTCAGCCTTTTGGTTTTATGCTGATTACGGCCGTGGACGATCACGTTATTCGGCATGCCAGTGCGAATCTGGAAGCACATCTCGATTTGTCGGCGGAAAAAGTAATAGGTCTTTCTTTCTTCGATATTTTTCCGCAGCCACACGGCCCTTGGCTAAAGCAGGCGCTGCTCACTCATGTTGTCGAAGGGAAGCCCATTTATCTGGGTACGTTGCGGTTGGACAAAGATCGTTGTTACGACGTATTGGCGCATCGTTGGCAAGATTGTTTCATTCTGGAGTTTGAATTTTCCGTCGAGTCAGTGCCGGATTTCCGTTTCTTTTCGCCAATCGTGACGCGCTTTGTTGGCGAAATTGCTGCCAATAGCTCGATCGAAACAATGAGCGATGTGGCGGTGCGGGAGATCAAGCAGATAACCGGGTTTGGGCGCGTGCTGTTATACCGTTTCGACCAGAATCAGCATGGCGAAGTGCTGGCCGAGGCGCTCGACGATGGATATCACTCCTACCTGAATCAGCATTTTCCCGCCTCCGATATTCCGCAGCAAGCGCGTGCGCTTTATATCTCTAACCGTATTCGCCTGATTGCCGATGTAAATTACGAGCCCGTACGGTTGGTGCCGCAACGCGATGAAACGGGGCAGCCGATCGATCTGAGTCAGGCAACCCTACGCAGCGTATCGCCGGTGCATGTGGATTACATGCGCAACATGGGTACGCAAGCTTCCATGTCTATTTCGATTGCCATTCGCGGCCGTCTGTGGGGCATGATTTCTTGTCATGACAACGAACCGCGTCGGGTACCTTTTGAAATTCGCGCGATCTGCGAGCAGTTGGGACAGATTCTGGCTGTCCACTTCGAGGCAGCGGAGGAGCGCAAGGAATTCAACCATCGCCTCGAACTGCGCGGCATGCTGGTATCGATGCTGGCAGCCTTGAGCCAGTCTAATGATTTTTCGGGCAACATCTCTAGCGTGTCGGACGACTTGCTCAAGTTTGCCAATGCCTCCGGCGCCGCGCTGATTCAGGGTAGCTTTATTTCTGTATTCGGCACGACGCCCGGCAAGCACCAGATCAATGAACTGGTCTTGTGGCTGAGCGAAAAAGGCCAGGACGATCTTTTCCATACCGAATCGCTGAGCAAGGAGTACCCGGCAGCAGAAGCCTACAAGGATGTCGCGAGCGGCATTCTGGCCGTCTCGATTTCACAGATTCACAAGCACTATCTGATCTGGTTCAGGCCCGAAGTTGTTCAGACCATCGATTGGGCAGGTAATCCGTACGAGAAGCTGTGCGCAGCCAATATGGCAACCTCGCTTTCACCGCGACGCAGTTTCGAGTTATGGCAAGAAACGGTGCGTGCGACCTCGATTCCGTGGCGTCCGAGCGAAATGGAAACAGCGCTGGAATTTCGTACGGCGATACTCGGCATTGTGTTGCAGCGCGCCGAAGAAATGGCGGAACTGGCCGAGCATCTTGGTCGCGTCAACAAGGAGTTGGAGTCGTTTTCCTATTCCG
Organism: uncultured Oxalicibacterium sp.; assembly: GCF_913776015.1. GTDB lineage: Bacteria > Pseudomonadota > Gammaproteobacteria > Burkholderiales > Burkholderiaceae_D > Oxalicibacterium. The sequence continues at coordinate 50,250 of NZ_CAJYMD010000076.1, forward strand.
TCTCGCATGATCTGCGCTCTCCGTTGCGCCACATCGCCGGTTTTGCCGATCTCTTGCTTGAGATGGAACGCGACGTCCTCAGTGAAAAAGGCGTCGGTTTTCTGGGCAAGATCAAAAGTTCGGCGCATTTTGCCGGCAAGCTCGTTGATGATTTGCTGAGCTTTTCGCAAATGGGGCGTTCCGCACTCAATATTTCGAGTGTCAACATGAACGAGTTGATCGAGGCATCGATGGAGCGCCTGTCGAACGAAACCGCAGGGCGCAAAATTGCGTGGAATATCAGCGCCTTGCCTGTCGTGCAGGGCGATCCGACTTTCTTGAGTCTGGCGGTTTACAATCTGCTGTCGAATGCAGTCAAGTATTCGCGCGATCGTGCGCAGGCGGTGATTTCCATCGACTCGGAACAAACCGAGAAAATGTATGTGTTCCATGTGCGCGATAATGGCGTGGGTTTCGACAAAAATTATGTACACAAATTATTCGGGGTCTTTCAGCGCTTGCATCGCATGGAAGAATTCGAAGGGACGGGGATCGGTTTGGCAAACGTCAAACGGATCATAGAACGACACGGCGGAGCAGTATGGGCGGACAGTACACCGAATGAAGGTTCGGTCTTCTCGTTCTCACTCCCCAAAAAATTGCAATTGGAAGAGGGCTGACGCATGTTGAAGCCAATTTTGCTGGTAGAAGATAATCCGAACGATTTGGAACTGACGCTGGTCGCGCTCGAAAAGAGCAAGCTTGCCAACGATGTCATCGTCATTCGTGATGGTGGCGAGGCGTTGGAATACTTGAACGCGACGGATGCTTACAAGGATCGTCCGAGCGGCAATCCTGCCGTGATTCTGCTCGATCTGAAACTGCCCAAGGTGGATGGGCTGGAAGTGCTGCGCCATGTGCGCGAATCACCTGTACTCAAAAGCACGCCGGTTGTCATGCTGACGTCGTCAAAGGAAGAACAGGATCTCGTGCGCAGCTACGAATTGGGCGTCAACGCCTATGTGGTCAAGCCGGTAGACTTTCAGGAATTCATCAAGGCCATCTCGGACCTTGGCGTGTTTTGGGCGGTGCTGAACGAACCGCCACCGGGCTCTGTACGCACCCATCGCCGTAATTGATCTATTTAGTTCTGTCCACTCTGGATCATTATGGCTGGCTCTGTTTGTGATCCAGCAAATGCCGAATCTTGCTGGCAAGCTCCTGCACATTGTAGGGTTTGGACAGCAGGCGGATGTGCGACTGATTCTTCCATTCTGACAAAATGTCGGGTTGTACGTAACCTGAGGTAAACAAAACGGGAAGATCCTGGCGCATCGCCTTTGCTGCAGCGACAAAGTCCACGCTACGCAGCTTGCCCGGCATGACCACATCCGTAAAGATCAGATCGATGGATGGGTTTTTTTTCACGGCTTCCAGCGCGCTTTCGCCATCACTCGACTCTAGTACCTGATAACCAAGCGAGCGCAAAAGCTCACTTGTCGTCTTGCAGACTTCGACTTCATCATCCACTACCAGAATCGTTTCGTTGCCGCTGACGTCGTGCAGCGGTTTGTCACGCGCTGTGCCGGCATGGGCCGCTTGCGCGCGGGGCAGATAGATATTTACCTTGGTACCAACGCCGACGGTGCTATCGATTTCGATGTGCCCCTTGCTCTGTTTGACGAAGCCATAGGCCATGCTGAGTCCGAGACCGCTACCTTGGCCATTGGGTTTCGTCGTGAAGAACGGATCGAAGGCACGCTGTACGACTTCTTCTGGCATGCCGCTGCCGCTATCTTCGACAGAGATCATCACGTAGTCGCCTGCTGGCAGATCGGCATGAGAAAAGTGGGTATTGCGCGCCAGAATGCAGATGCGGCCGCCATTCTGCATGGCATCGCGCGCATTGATCGCCAGATTGAATAGGACATTCTCGAACTTGCTTGGATCGACAAGTACATTCCATAAATCGGGTGCGAGATCGATATCGATTGGTGTCGTCAAGCCAATCCCGTGTCGTAACAACTGCAATACGTCATCCATCAGCTTGCCGATGGACGTCACGCGCGGTTGCAATGCCTGACGACGGGCAAAGGACAGAAGTTGCGACGCCAACTTGGCGCCACGATTGACGCCGCCAAGCGCGACTTCGATTCGCTTCTGCGCCTGTTCGTTATCGCGAATCTGCAGTTTGAGCAGTGTCAGCGAGCCATTGATGATCTGCAGTACATTGTTGAAATCATGTGCAATACCGCCTGTCAGGTTGCCCAGCGCTTCCATCTTTTGTGCTTGCAGCAGGGCAGTGCGGCTCTGTTCTAGTTCCTCTGTACGCACGAGCAAATCGGCCTGACTTTTTTCCAGTGCAGCAAAGGCGGCATCGCGTTCACGCATCGCCAGATAAGCGAGTGAGTGATAGCGAATGCGCGCAACCAGCTCGCGGCGATCCGGCCATTTGACCAGATAATCATTCGCACCTAGGCCGAATCCCTTTGCCTTCAGTGCGGGGTCATCTTCTGAAGACAGCATGACGATCGGCAGGTGATGCAGATTGGGGCAAGCCCGAAACCGACTGATAATCTCGAAGCCATCAATGAGCGGCATGCGCAGATCAACAAGCACGATGGTCGGATTGAAGGTTTCTGCCGTCTCGAAGGCACTACGTCCATCGTGCGTTGAAAGGAATGCAATATCAGGCTCCATCGCCAGCATGTGCTCCACGATTTCCACACCTAAAGATTCATCGTCGATGAGCAAGACTTTGCACGGATCGTTTTTTTCAGGCATTAAGCAAATGGAGGAGAAAGAATGATTGCTAAGAGTACCGCAACAAAAGGAAATTCATTATGCGCCAGCATGTGCCTAGCCAGCCCGGTACCGCGACAATATATAGCATTCTTACAAAATCGGGTGTTTTGCAAATGCCGTGCAGGAGTATCTGGAGCAAATTAGGCACTAATTGCCTTGAAGATTTTTCTTTACAGGTATTGATGAGACTCTCTAATAGACAGAAGCGCCGCAGGCGCTTTTCTTCAAGCTACCTGTTGGTTCACTAGGTTTGAGGTCGATCTTGCTAAAAGCCCCGGAGAGTGCAGCTAGGTGATCTGCTTAACGAACCATTAAATTAGTCCACAGATCGAGATTCGCTAACTTGGTGTACGTGTTTGAGAGGTTATCCGTCATGCGGCTAGGATTGCCGGCTTGATGCATTGGTTGCAAATAGACCAATGGAATATGGACATCCTGCGGAAAAATTTAAGACGTCGGAAAGGAGCGCTAAGCACACTTATGTTTCGCTATTTTCGCTCTTTCTTTTTTTCTCTTTCTCCGCCTTGGCTTTGTCGTAATGCCATTTGATGGCGAAGAACATGCCAGTACCCAATACGATAACCTTAAACGTACCGGCGACAATAGGGAACAATTCCATGATTTCTGATATTTCTACGCTATATGCTTGACACTATTTATCGTGAGGAATGTCATTCAACATCACATGACATCTCAATCAAAGTGTTTTTATTTTAGGTCAAGCAAACAGCGATGAACATTAGGCATAAAGCCCTAGGACATAATGTCCTGAGGCTCGGAGATTCATAAAAAGGAAAAGCCCGCAATGCGGGCTTTATGTGAGCAAGCAACTTCTCGCGACCTGCGAAATAGTATTTTATTCGCCAGTAGCGTCCTCCATTGGGCTTAACCAATAGATGCATACCTGCACCATCGGTAAGTTTGTACTGTTTGTCTTTGGGCTTCGCATTGCGGCAAATGCTGTCGGTTAACGGCATAGGGGTATCTATCTTTACCGGGCTTGAAAGTACCCCGAAAAATACCCCCTTATTTCGTCGGAAGTAAATGAACTTCCTCGATCATAGAAAAACAAAAAACCCGCGTAAACACTTGGTTTAACGCGGGTTATTTGTATCTTTCTGAACTTCTTAAAATATGTTTTTGGCGGAGAGAGGGGGATTCGAACCCCCGATAGGCTATGAACCTATACACGCTTTCCAGGCGTGCGACTTAAACCACTCATCCATCTCTCCTGATTCGGTTCGCTGAGTGCTTTTTGCGAAGCCGCTGATTATAGCAAAAGTTTGTAGCAAATTGCCGGTTTTCATTTCTTCGTTTCCTTTGGAAATGAAAAAGCCGGTGCAGATGGGCTCTGCAACGGCTTTCTTGAGCGGCCGCGTCTTATTTGACGTGCTTGAGCTGTTCAAGAATGGCAGGGTTTTCCAGCGTGGAGATGTCTTGCGTGATTTCCTCATCCTTCGCAATCACGCGCAGCAGGCGGCGCATGATTTTGCCGGAGCGGGTCTTCGGCAGGTTGTCGCCAAAACGGATTTCTTTCGGCTTGGCGATGGGGCCGATTTCCTTGGCAACCCAGTCACGCAATTCCTTGGCGACCTTGTCTGCTTCGCCGTCTTCAGGGCGCGTACGCTTCAATACGACAAACGCGCAGATCGATTCGCCCGTGGTTGGATCAGGCTTGCCGACGACAGCGGCTTCGGCCACGATCGGATTGGCAACCAGTGCGGATTCAATCTCAGCGGTACCCATGCGGTGACCAGAGATGTTGAGCACGTCGTCGATACGGCCGGTGATGGTGAAGTAGCCGGTTTTCTCGTTACGGATCGAGCCGTCGCCAGCCAGATAGGTGGTGCCGCCCAGTTCCGGCGGGAAGTAGCTCTTCTTGAAGCGATCTGGATCGTTCCAGATATTGCGGATCATCGATGGCCATGGGCGCTTGATGACAAGCAGACCGCCCTTGCCATTTGGCAGTTCCTTGCCGGCGTCATCGACGATGGCAGCGGTAATACCTGGCAGTGGCAGCGTGCACGAGCCCGGCACCATAGGCGTCGCACCTGGCAGCGGCGAGATGACGTGGCCACCGGTTTCCGTTTGCCAAAAGGTATCGGCGATCGGGCAACGCTCGCCGCCGATATTCTTGTAGTACCACATCCATGCCTCAGGATTGATCGGCTCGCCGACCGAACCCAGCAAACGCAGGCTGGTGAGATCGTACTTGCTTGGATGGACGTTGCTGTCTGCATCGGCTGCCTTGATCAGCGAACGAATCGCAGTAGGGGCCGTGTAGAAAATCGTGACCGTGTGACGTTGCACCATATCCCAGAAACGACCGGCGTTCGGGTAGGTTGGCACGCCTTCGAAAACGATCTGCGTGGCGCCGGTCGCAAGCGGACCATACGTGACGTAGGTGTGGCCGGTGATCCAGCCGATATCGGCCGTGCACCAGTAGACGTCGTCAGGTTTGATGTCGAACACCCACTTCATTGTGAGCATGGACCACAGCAGGTAACCGGCGGACGAATGCTGCACGCCTTTCGGTTTGCCGGTGGAACCCGAGGTGTAGAGAATGAACAGTGGATGCTCGGCGCCGACAGCGACTGGTGCACATTCTGCCGCTTGCTTCTCGACCAGATCATGCAGCCAGATGTCGCGGTTCGGATCGAACTTGATATCGCCGCCCGTGCGTTGATAAACGACGACCTTACGAACTGTGTCGCAACCGCCGAGCGCCAGCGCATCGTCAACGATGGATTTCAAGGGCAACTGACGGCCACCGCGCACTTGATAGTCAGCCGTCAGTACCGCAACGGCACCAGCGTCGATGATGCGTTCCTGCAGCGACTTGGCCGAGAAACCACCGAACACGACAGAGTGCGTGGCACCGATGCGGGCGCATGCCTGCATGGCGGCGATACCGTCGATCGACATCGGCATGTAGATGACGACGCGATCGCCTTTCTCGATGCCGAGCGACTTGAGGCCGTTGGCAAACTTGCAGACGCGTTCGTACAGTTCGCGATAGGTAATCTTGGTGACCTTGGCATCGTCGGATTCGAAAATCAGTGCGATCTTGTCAGCATTGCCGTTGGTCAGGTGGCGATCAAGGCAGTTGGCCGAGACATTCAACTCGCCGTCTTCGAACCATTTGTAGAACGGTGCGGCCGATTCATCCAAGCGCTTGGTGAACGGTTTGATCCACTGGATGTTCTGCTGGGCGAGGCGTGCCCAGAAACCTTCGTAATCTTCTGCGGCCTCGGCGCACAATGCGCGATAGGCATCCATGCCGCTAATGGCAGCATTGTTGACGAATTCTTTTGGCGGGTTGAATACCCGCTCCTCTTGTTTGAAGCTTTCGATATCGGACATAGTCCCCTCCGGTTACGGATTTTCTGATTTGGCGCGTACGATAATCTTTTACGCTTACTGCCGCCTTACACCAAACTGACGCGCTCTCGGCGCATCGATGGAATGTTGATTACACGCGCTTCTTCAAGTGGGTTTCCCAAAGCGCTCGAAACCCTATTTTGCCTCATCGCCCGCAAGGAAAACGTAAGTCTCGCGTGTAAAATGCTGACTTTCATTTTCTGCTGTTTTCTCATGAATCCGTCTTCGCAACCAGAAAAATGCGTCGCCAAAAAACGTATTCCGCCTTTGGCCAACTTCATTTTCATGACCCGCTGGCTGCAGTTGCCATTGTATCTGGGTCTGATCCTCGCACAGTGCGTTTACGTCTACCACTTCTGGGTCGAGCTGTCGGACCTCATTGGTGCCATTTTCGGCAACCAGCATTCATTGCAACATATTCTGGAAGTCGTTACCGTTCCCGGTGCGCAACCTGCCGCCAAGCTGACTGAAACGACCATCATGCTGGTGGTGCTGGGCCTGATCGACGTCGTCATGATTTCCAACCTGCTTATCATGGTCATCGTCGGTGGATATGAAACCTTCGTCTCGCGCATGCATCTGGAAAGTCACCCCGATCAGCCGGAATGGTTGTCGCACGTGAATGCGTCCGTGCTGAAGGTCAAACTGGCCACCGCGATCATCGGCATTTCCTCGATTCATCTGTTGAAAACCTTCATCAATGCGTCGGCCTACGATGCTAAAACGCTGTATGCTCAGACCGGCATTCATATTGTCTTCCTTATCTCGGCGATGGCGATTGCCTATGCCGATCGCATCATGGCCGACACGCATGCCATCAGCAAGGATCACTAAGCTGCAAGCCCCGAAGTTCGTCCCTCAACCCGATTGACTCTAGCCGATACCGCCATGACCATCATCAAACAAGACGATCTGATCGAATCCGTAGCCGCAGCCCTGCAATACATCAGCTACTACCATCCAAAGGATTACATCCAGCATCTGGCGCGTGCTTATGAGGCTGAGCAAAGCCCTGCCGCCAAGGATGCAATTGCGCAGATTCTTACCAACTCGCGCATGTGCGCGGAAGGCAAGCGTCCTATCTGTCAGGACACCGGCATCGTCAATGTGTTCCTGAAGATCGGCATGAATGTGCGCTTCGAAGGCTTTGGCGAACGCTCGATTACCGATGCGATCAACGAGGGTGTGCGCCGTGCCTACAATCATCCTGATAACACGCTGCGTGCGTCCATCGTGGCCGATCCACATTTCGAGCGCAAGAATACGAAGGACAATACGCCTGCCGTCGTGCACATGGAGCTTGTGCCTGGCGATACGGTGGATGTTCAAGTTGCGGCAAAAGGCGGTGGCTCGGAAAACAAAACCAAGTTTGTCATGCTCAATCCGTCTGATTCGCTCTTAGATTGGGTCTTGCAGACAGTCCCGCAGATGGGGGCAGGGTGGTGTCCACCGGGTATGCTGGGCATTGGCATCGGCGGCACGGCGGAACGCGCCATGCTGATGGCCAAGCAGTCGCTGATGGAAGACATCGACATGTACGAGCTCAAGCAGCGTGGTCCGCAAAACAAGACCGAAGAATTGCGTATCGAACTGTGCGACAAGATCAATGCGCTTGGTATCGGCGCGCAAGGTTTGGGCGGTTTGACGACCGTGCTGGACGTGAAGATTGCCATGCACCCGACGCACGCAGCTTCCAAGCCGGTGGCGATGATTCCGAACTGCGCCGCCACCCGTCACGCGCATTTTGTACTTGATGGTTCCGGCCCGGCCTATATCGATCCGCCTTCCTTATCCGAATGGCCGGACGTCAGTTGGGCGCCAGATACCGAAAAATCCAAGCGCGTGAATCTAGATACGCTCACCAAGGAAGAAGTCGCTTCGTGGAAACCAGGTCAGACGCTGCTGCTCAACGGCAAGATGCTGACGGGCCGTGATGCTGCACACAAGCGCATACAGGACATGCTTGCCAAAGGCGAAAAGCTGCCAGTCGACTTTACCAATCGCGTGATTTATTACGTCGGCCCGGTCGATCCTGTACGTGACGAGGTTGTGGGGCCAGCTGGTCCGACCACGGCAACGCGCATGGATAAATTTACCGAAATGATGCTGTCGCAAACCGGCCTGATCTCAATGATCGGTAAATCCGAACGGGGCCCGACCGCGATCGAAGCTATTCGCAACCATCAATCTGCCTATCTGATGGCGGTGGGGGGCGCCGCGTATCTGGTTTCGAAAGCAATCAAGAGTGCCAAGGTGCTCGGCTTTGCCGATCTGGGCATGGAAGCAATCTACGAGTTCGATGTCAAGGATATGCCGGTCACGGTGGCAGTCGATTCCAACGGTACCTCGGTACATACGACCGGTCCCAAGGAATGGAAAGAGAAGATCGAAAAGATTCGTCTCGATAAATTGCCTGCCTGATCCGGGTTCCTCGTCTTTTCAAATAACGCTTACAAGAAATTCGATGGCTTTTTCCGCTTATCCCGATCCGGTGGCTGCCGAAGCACCGATCGGCATTTTTGATTCGGGCATTGGTGCGCTGTCCGTACTGCGCCATGTCACCTCGCGCTTGCCATCCGATCATGTTCTCTGCTTCGCCGATTCCGGTAATGCGCCTTACGGTGGCAAGACCGATGCAGAGATCATCGAACGTGTGCTGGCGATTGCGGCCTTCCTTCAGACCAAGAAGGTCAAGGCAATCGTGGTGGCCTGCAATACCGCTACTGCGGCTGCCATTGAAGCACTGCGTCAGCATTATCCGGAACAAATCGTAGTCGGCGTAGAGCCTGGCGTGAAGCCGGCTGCCGTCTTTAGCAAAACCGGCAAGGCGGGTGTGCTGGCCACAAGCAGTACCATCGCCAGCAATCGCTTCAAGGCGCTTTGCGACCGCATCACGGCAACCACGGGTGTTGAAATTCTTGCGCAAGCTTGCCCTGGCCTCGTAGACAAGATCGAAAATGGCGAACTTGACTCGCCAGAAACCATCGCCATGGTCGAAAGCTTTGTATTGCCGTTGCTGAAAAATGGTGCCGATACCATCGCGCTCGGCTGCACGCATTACCCCTTCGTTGAACCGTTGATCAACGCCATCGCGCAACGCGAAAGCAAAGAAGCCGTCACCATCATCGATACTGGCGAAGCGGTTGCACGTCAACTCGAACGCCTGCTGCAACAACGCGGCCTGCAACGACTTGTTGGGGACCCCGGTCGTATCGAGGCCTACACGACAGGCAGCGCCGCATCACTGCGCCGTGCCTTCGCTGATTTGTTGGGTTTGCATCCCGAAGTAACCGCCTTGGATTCGGGGGAATCCATAAAAACTTCGGAATGATTTGCCAGGGCTGCGCATATTTTGTATAATGCGCAGCTTCCCTGTCTCGCAGGGAAACGACGGTGGCTGTAGCTCAGTTGGTAGAGTCCAGGATTGTGATTCCTGTCGTCGTGGGTTCGAGTCCCATCAGCCACCCCAGTTTTAAAAAGTTTTTGATTATCAAAGACTTGCAGTAAAGGTAAATTGATCGGCGTAGCACTTGCTGTAGCAGCATGTACCTCACTTTCAGATTGCATGTAAGTTTCACCCCATTGTGACCTCATGCGAATACCTAAAAGAGACGCACTTTCTATCTAGGTCTCTTCGTTCCTAAAGCACTTCTCTCATACACACGTAACCAAATCCAAGATCGTCTACAGTCTTCTAACAAAAGACCGCAGGCGGCATGATTGCGTTGATTGGAAGCTAGCTTGGTTTTGAGCGATGAATCAGGGGTATGACAAATCGATACTGGTGACGATAACTTTGAATTTATCGTCACGCTTGCAGAATTGATCCACTGAAATTGATTCAGTTTCCGTTCTTAGCGAGTGCTGCGATGCGGTCGTAAGAACCTTCGAATTCCGACGCGCAAAGATCCAATACATCTGCTTTGGAGGACGCCTCTGCTTTAGAGGCTCGTTGCCTCGTGTTAGCCTCTGCCGATGTAATGCAAATGTCGGGTAATTTACAAGCTTTCTCTTCAAACCATATTTCGCATCAACCTCCTTATACTGCGAGGTTGATGTATTTGGATTCAATCAGAATTCTTCCCAATCGTTGTCTTGGGCTTTTGAGTTCGATGAAAGCTTCGGTGTCGTTGTCGCAGCGACTGCTGTAATGCGTTTCGTGGCTGGTTTCGATGTTGCGGTGGTCGTCGGAGGTATGGCACGTACCGACGTGATGACATCATTTTCGTTTACCCGAAAAATGCTGACTGCTTCAGTGAGATTGTTTGCTTGTTCTTTCAAGGATGCTGCGGCTGCAGCTGCTTCCTCTACCAGCGCAGCATTTTGTTGAGTGACCTGATCCATTTGACTGATCGCGGTATTAACTTGTTCGATGCCCGAACTTTGTTCTTGGCTTGCGGCCATGATCTCCGACATGATGTCGGTGACATTGCGTACGCTATGGACCACTTCCTGCATTGTGGCCCCCGCATTGGCTACTAACCTGCTGCCTTGGTCAACCTTATTAACCGAATCGTCAATTAATGTTTTGATTTCTTTGGCGGCGGAGGCGGAACGTTGCGCCAGACTGCGCACTTCTGATGCGACGACGGCAAAGCCGCGGCCTTGCTCCCCGGCACGGGCAGCTTCTACTGCGGCATTCAACGCGAGAATATTGGTTTGGAATGCAATGCCATCAATGACTCCAATGATGTCGACGATTTTGCGTGCCGAAGTTTCGATACCTTCCATCGTGGTGACGACTTCAGATACAACGCTCCCGCCGCGCGTGGCAACTTCTGAAGCAGAAACAGCAAGTTGATTTGCCTGACGTGCGTTGTCAGCATTTTGTTTGACGGTGGAAGTCAGTTCTTCCATTGAGGATGCCGTTTCCTCAAGAGAAGCTGCCTGTTGTTCAGTACGACTTGATAAATCCAAGTTACCTGCTGCTATTTCAGTGGTCGCCGTGCTGATTGTCACGCTGCCTTCACGTACTTTCGCAACTGTCTCCTTCAAGCGTTCTTGCATGGTACGCAGGCCAGCCATAAGGGTACCCATTTCATTTTTTGAGCGGACCTCAATGCGTGAAGTCAGATCGCCACTAGCAATCGCTTCGAAATGACGCAGCATCTCCTGTAATGGTTGAGTAATTGCACGAATCAGGAACGATGCGGAAACGGCCACTGCCAGCAGGCCGAACAAAATCCCGCCGATCGCGAGCCATCGGAAAATTCCGTACATATGCTGGCTGGCGTTATACCCGCTTGCCGCAGCCTGCTGCTGATAGTCGACAAGTGCATCTGCGCTTTTCACCAGAGCCTGATTGAGCGGTGACAATTTGAGCAGGATAATGTCTTCCGCTTTCTGCACTTGCTTCGCTTTTAGCGCCGCGATTAATTCGGTCTGCAACTCATGCAAATAAGCCTTACGGTCGCTATCCACGGCAGCTGCCAGCTTCTTTTCCTCATCGTTCGCCGGCAACGCGAGGTAGTTTTTCCAAGACTCATCAGCTTGCTTGAAAAGCATTTCGGATCGCTCAATGGAAGAACCAGCATTCGCATCTTCCGGACGCATCGCCACGCGGTTCAACGTCGCACGTGCCTGAGCCATACGGATCATCATGGTTTGGATGGCTTCCGCAGACGGCATTTGATTGGTGTATACCTCTTGTAAAGCGTTATTGGTGTATTGCAGTCCAAGGACACCCATAGCACCGCCAACTATCAGCATTAAGCCCATGAATGTCATCGTCAGGACCAGACGAAGTTTGATCGAAAGATTGGTCAGCATAATAAGTAGTGAAAAGTTGATAACGACGTCAAATGGTCTTCTGCATTGGTTATATGCAATAACGGTGAAAAGCGAGCCCTCGTTGACCGAAAGCACTATATTCGTGCTCGATAGCAACATGTTTCGCCAAGCTGAGTTAAATGAGCGTTAAATTCATCTCACAGGCGCGATAAGTTTTTAGCGGAGTTGCGTGAGGTCAAAACGCGGCTGGCATGCAAACGTCAGCGATAAGCGTGAAAGGGCGAAGAACAATTTGAGGAATAAGTGCTATCTATATAACGGACGGACTTAAACACTTTAAAAGTTTTATCTTCCAGATACTGGGCATTGGCTTTTCATGCAAAACGATTTACGGGCTAAAAATCAGTTTCAGCCTTTAACGATATTGACTGTTGCTGGATCAAGGAAGGTATCGTGCCGGCTCCTGGCTCCAGCGTTCCCGCTGCAATGAGCTCTTGCCAATCGTTAGCGGATCATTTTCAGCAGATTGATGACATGCACCGCCGCCAGGATCTTTCGTCTGGCATAACCCTTCCTTTGTCCCGCTACCTTGTGACTACTTGCCTGTTGAATGCGAGCCCGCAAGTCTGCCCTCTACTAAAGTAGCGTCTCCAAATTCCATTGCTCTTTTTCATCCCTGTTTCGGTTATGCGAGCGCTGACATTTTAAGTTCACGCTGTGATACTCGACATAAAAACAAGATAGAAGCGTCAAGAGAAAACAGCGAAATGCACCGTTATGCGTCGTTACTTGACGCTTGCTCAAAGATGAATGCCGCAATAAAAAAAAGACGTTCCAAGCGAGACAAGAACGCGCTATACCACCTCCGTGCAAAGTCATTGCTGCTGTGCGATTAAGTACAAACGGATGGTATTGAGGTCATGGGCATAAGTGCGTTAGCAGTACTTGCGCTGAAACAGTACTGCCCCAAAAAAATTGGTTGCAACGCAACAGCATTCTTAAAGCACGCTTTTGGTGGCACATTCAACAGGTGATTGGGCGTTGCACGCTACCAAAACACAAGGGTGTAGTAAGGTCCTTTGCGCTGCAGCGTAAGCGCGTACTTGCCTCTTCTGTAAAGCATGATGAGTGCTTAGTCATATTCATGAAGAGCGATCAGCCTCTTATGTTTTTAATCCCGCATGAATAGACATAAAAAAGAACGCGACATGCGCGTTCTTTTTAGGACGTTGGCAATATTATTTGCCCTGAATTTTCTCTCCGCCACGTTCTACATCCTTGCCGAAGCCTTGGACCGTATTGCAGGCCGTTAAGCTGGCACCCATGGCGAGTACACAAAAAATCGCGATCAGCTTTTTCATGATTTTTCCTTTCGGTTTGTGAGCACGCAGATGTGCGCCTTGATTATGCTATCGGGCAAATCGGCTTGCAATATCCCGGAAGGTGAATGCAGTCATTCATACACACAGTGAATCAGCAGATTCTGACAATGCAAAAAAAAACGCCACGGTTAGGCCATGGCGTTAACAGTCAGATGACTGGAAATGCGTCGTGGATGACGCGTTCTTGTCCGGTGTCGAACTGAATCGTGTTCAATCGAGTCCGGGGGCAGCCGCGATTGCGGTCAATCGCTGGCGTGGTGCCAATACATTTTCCTTGAGGCTTGCCAGTCGTGCGCCAAGGGCTGGCCCATGGCTTGTCGCCGGGCGTGTTTCGTTTCCATAGGCTTGCAAGGTATCGTCGACGCGAAATACGCCAACCGTTTGTTCGAGCTTGGCAGCCTGATTCTTCAATGACGCCGCTGCCGCGGTGGCTTCCTCGACGAGTGCTGCATTTTGTTGTGTGACGTGATCCATCTGCGTGATGGCCTGGTTGATTTGCTCGATGCCGGCGCTCTGTTCCTGGCTGGCAGACATGATCTCAGCCATGATGTCCGTCATGCGTTTGACGCTGCCGACCACTTCTTCCATTGTGTTGCCTGCTTGTTCGACGAGTTTGCTGCCGTTATCGACACGGGCGACCGAATCGTCAATGAGCATCTTGATTTCCTTGGCAGCCGTGGCGGAGCGCTGTGCCAGATTGCGTACTTCCCCGGCAACGACAGCAAAGCCTCGTCCTTGCTCACCTGCACGGGCGGCTTCGACAGCGGCATTGAGCGCCAGGATATTGGTCTGGAAGGCGATGCCATCAATGACACTGATGATGTCGGTAATTTTCCGTGCCGAGTCGTTGATGCCGTTCATCGTAACGATCACTTCGCCTACCACCTTGCCGCCTTGCTGGGCGACTTCCGATGCGGTTTGCGAGAGTGTGTTGGCTTGGCGGGCATTGTCGGCATTCTGGCGCACAGTCGCGGTAAGTTGCTCCATGGACGATGCGGTTTCTTCGAGCGAGCTGGCTTGCTCTTCCGTACGGGACGAGAGGTCGAGATTGCCGCTGGCGATTTGTGTGGAAGCCGACGCAATCAGGACCGTGCCGCTACGTACCTGATCGACGATCCCGATCAGGCTGGCGTTCATATCCTTCAGAGCTTGCAGCAATTGTCCCGTTTCATCTTTCGATCGCACTTCGATTTGGCTCGTCAGGTCGCCATCCGCGACGGTTTGCGCGATCTTGACGGCTTGTCGCAGGGGCTGCGTGATGGCGCGCGTAATGAGCCAGCCAAGGGCAAGGCTAAGCAGCAGGGCGACAGTGGTAACGCTGGAAATGATGAGGAAGGATTCGGCGGTGGCCTTGGCCGCTTCGGCACTCTTGCTATCCACGCTTTTTTCGATGTCCCTGAGTACGACATCGATGTTTTCCACGATCTGGCGACGTAGCGGGCTGCATTCTTCAACGAGGAATTTGCCGAATGCTTCGAGCTGATTGCTTTCGCGGAACTGGCGGGGGCGGTCGAGCTCGCGTGCCATGATCAGGAGATCTTTCTGGAGCTTGTCGAAATCCGTATTTCCCTTGAGAAGAGGTGTCAGTTTGTTCAATGCATCCAAGAAGATGGTCTTTTGCTCATCCAGCAAGGTGAGTTCGCGTTGTGCATCTGCATTGTTGGTGAAGATGTAGGCATTGCGGGCGGCGAGGCCGGTTTGGCCTAGTGCTTCGCGCAGGTTGTAGAGACGTTCGAGCTGTTGTGTGCGGATTTCATTCTGTGAGGTGACGACACTCTCGATCTGGGAAATGCGTATCAGCGAGAAGATGGCGATCAAAAATGTCAGTAATGCGGTCAGGCCAAAGCCCAGCGCGAGCTTTGCACCTACTTTCATGTTGGTGAGCATCGGTTTTCTCCTTGGAGCGTGGAATTGGGCTGTCGCGCAGAGGAGCCA
The DNA here is from genome assembly GCF_913776015.1 of uncultured Oxalicibacterium sp. Classification (GTDB taxonomy): domain Bacteria; phylum Pseudomonadota; class Gammaproteobacteria; order Burkholderiales; family Burkholderiaceae_D; genus Oxalicibacterium. Next base: position 65,462 of record NZ_CAJYMD010000076.1, read on the forward strand.
AACGTCCAGAATACTGGCTAGAAAAGTTCCGTGCGGAAAGTATGGCGACGCTATCACGCTTGCCTTGAAGAAGCCCTACCATGAATATGGTATTCATGAAAAAACAGCCAGTTTTGTAGCAAAAACCGATAAAAATTAATCAAACCAGCCATCTTTGACATGAAAAACTAAATTGGGTGACGAGCAGAAAGTGACTTAAAGTAACCGTGAAACGCTAATGCATCGTTGTCATGGCTTACTTAAGCGTGCGTAGATAAGCGATCAGATCGTTTGCTTCGGCATCGCTCCAGAGTCCATAAAAGCGCATCTTGTTATTTGGTACGACCTTGCCTGGATTGCGCACGAAGGCGTGCAATTTTTCTTCAGTCCAGACGATACCGGCGTTCTTCATGGCGCGAGAATAAGTAAAGTCCTTGGTTGTGCCCGCGCGACGTCCGACGATGCCGTTGAGTTGTGGGCCAAATGCCGCGCGAGCGGAAGGACCGATTTGATGGCAAGCCACGCAATTGCGATAAGCGCGTCGTCCGGCTTCGATATCGCCCTGGATGGTTTGCGCATTGATGGTGGGTGAGGCGGGCACCAGCAGGGCGAAAAGAAAGACAGCCAATACGTTATTCATGATTCTGGTCAGACAAGGTGCCGATAGTATGCGCCTCCTGAGTCGGCGCCAGCAGATCGTGTGCATCGACGAGCGCAAAGGCAATCGCCTGATTGTTTTCCAGACAGCGGCGAATGGCGGCCGGAATCGTCTGTCGCGTCTTGCGACACAGGCCACGTTGTTCTTCGAGTCGAATGTTCAGGCCGCGCACAGTTCGTACGCCACGTGCGCTTGGCGTAATGGTCAGTACGATACCGAGTTGCTCCTGCATGCGTTGCTGCATGCGCTGCAGGTCTTGATAGGTACGCATTTCTTCGAGATGGGTCAGCAGCTTTTTCTCTTCTTCACGCGTCAGACGAAGAATGCGTTGATCGCCGTGGATATCGGCACGCAGTGCTTCATGGTCGCATTCGCATGCGCCAGGAGGACAAGGTTGCCTGAGAAGAAAAGAAAAATAACCAGACATGCAGATACACGACGTAAGACGGAAAAAGCACGCAGTTAAAAACGGAAACTGCCCGGACTGTTATCTAACCACAGTCGTTCGCCTAAATCCACAATGCTTGCCCTTGTGCACAATTTCTGTGGAAAAGATTGTGGGCAACTGTGGGCAAGGAGGAAAAGTCCTTGATTCTTAAGGTAAAAATTTTCGTGCCCAAGAAATAGGCACATTAGGGCATGTGTATAAGCTGTAATCGGCTTATTGGGACGGTTGCGGTGGGGCGGTAATGGGTTGCACGCCGATTACCCGGCCTTCTTCATCGTGTAATGCCATCATTTGCTGAAAACCGTGCCATGCATGCACTTCGTTTTCCGGGCGTTGTACATAGGTTGCCAGATCCACGACGGATGCATGTGGCGGTGTTCGGCGGCGCGTGGAATTGCGAAAACGCAGATATTCCTTTGCAGCCCACAGCAACAGACTGCCGCCGAGCATGGCAACGATAAAGCCATAGAACAGCAGCAGATTTTGCAGATCGTCAGCCTGTCGCGCAAAACTTAGTTCATCGTAGGCATGGTTCACGCCAAGCCACCATGCAACCAAGGTGATTAACGGTATCCATAGGTAGATGTAGGCGATCCAGCAAACGATCGTGACGATGTTGCTGCCAAGCTTGGTGCCGCGCGATACCTTGTCTGGCGCATTGAGGATCAGTTTGATGCGTGCCTTGCTTCTTCTATTCATGATTGCTCTCGTGAAGTGTTCTGACGTTGTGCCGCCATCTTGTCGTGGGCGACGGCGTTGGCGGCAGTCGCGGCACCGATGCCACGATCCGGGCTGACCCAGACTGCACGCTGATGGCGGTTGCGCATAATGGTTTTCGGGATCGCCCAGATCGTTGTGCACATATTGAGCATCCAGTAGAGGATGGGATACCAGATCATCCAGAAATAATGGCGGAAGGCTTTCTTGTCGTAGCGACGATCAAGCAGCATGCCGACGAAGACCTGAATCAGGCAGGTACTGCCGATTGCCACGCCATACCAGCTTGGCAGCAGGTCGACACGCCAATGCGGTGGCAAGCTGATAAACAGGTTGAGCAAGGCGAGTGTCAGGGAAAAACCCATCGCCAACGCCCAGAACACTGAAGTGACGTATTCGAGATAGACCAGCCACATACGGCGCAAGCGCCATTCGGTGAAGACATACGCATATTTGAAGATCGTCTGGATACCGCCCATGGCCCAACGCAGGCGTTGTCGCCACAGACCCTTGACGGTTTCGGGCATCAGAATCCAGCATAGCGAACGAGGTTCGAAGCGCACATCCCAGTGATGCAGTTGCAGCTTCCAACTGACATCGATATCTTCCGTCAGCATCTCGGGACTCCAGAATCCGATATCGAGCAGAGCACGTCGGCGGAACATGGCGATGACGCCTGAGACAGTAAACAATCTGCCGTAAATACGTTGGGTCCGTTTGATCAGGCCGATGATCGAGGAAAACTCACCCACTTGTAACCGTCCCAGCAACGTCGAGCGCGTCCGGATGCGCGGGTTGCCGGTGACGGCACCCAGGCGTGGCCCGCTTTCAAAATGGCGTAGCAGCCACGGAATCGCATCCTTGTCGAGAATCGCATCGCCATCGATGCACAGCAGGTATTCGCTGCGCGCTACCAACGCAGCCGTATTCAGCGCGACAGCCTTACCCTGATTGCGATCCTGATGCACCACCCGCAGCATCGGATAGAAGCGCATGAGTTCATTGAGAATCTCACCGGTACGATCGGTACTGCCGTCATTGACACAGATGATTTCGAAGTCCGGGTACTGCATCAACGCCAGCGACTCGACGACGTCACGTACCGTATCCTCTTCATTGAAGCAGGGAACGAGTACGGATACTGAAGGGGTTGCCTTCAGTTGCGCCAACGCGTCTTCCTGATGCAATCCTTTGCGTTCATAGCGCAGGTAGTAAGTAATCCCGCCAATGATCCAGACATAGGCCATGAACAGCGGGTAGTAGAAAGTAAAGGCAAAGAGCAGATTATCGAATCGCATGGGCTGTTCAGTTTCTAACGGTATGGGTTTCCACCGAAATTTCCGGCTTGATCAGGGTTTCCTGTGGCTGATCGTTATGGAAATCGTCTGGGTAATAGCCGAGATTGCGTGCACCGGCTGCGTGCAGGGCGCGCATCTGTTTTGCCAGCGTGCTGGTGGGAATCGGTTCACCGTTGCGCCAGTCGCGGCTCTGCAATTCGAAGACGGTGGTACGCAAGGCGCCGGGCTGTGCCTTGACCTTTTCCACCAGACGCATCAGCCAGGCATCGGGATCGCTGGCATTTTCCATGTAGGGCATGGCCATGACGGCGGTGTAGTCATAGATTTGCAGGAAGCGTGAGAAGCGCTGCGCGAACCAGTCTTCCGATGCCGGATTGAGTACCGGTTCGGCATAGATGTTGCGCGCGGTTTGCAGGGCAGGGCGATACTTCCGCAAGGTGGCGGCGAGATGCAGCGTAAAGTCATCGACATAAGCTGTCTTGCGTTCAGTCCATTGGCTACGCAACGCCGGATCGTTGCGAATGACATCGAGCGAGGCCGGTAAATGCCATTGATCACGATACAACGTCATGGCTGCTGGACTGGCATCTTCGTAGTCGGATAGTGTGGCATCGTCATGGAATAGCACGCCGGTAAAGATGGCATTCTTGCCGAGGTCTTCGTAAATTTCGGTAATGGTTTGCCGCGCCAGCTTATCGAACGGCGACAGACGGTGGTAACGACCTTGTGACGCAGAAGCCGGAGCCCCCGGCATCTGCTGTACGACATGTGTCGCCGCCGGATGCGTGGCCGGTAAAGCGAACGACATCACGGGCATCCATGCATAGACACGTACGCCGGTGCGTGTCTGTAATTGCCAGGCGGTACGCGAGAAAAGATCGGCCCGCATCGGCAGATGACGATTCGGGAAATACAGGGCATCGGCCACGCCATCACCATCAGGATCGGCGAATGCTTGCAGATACACCGTTGTCGGATGTAGACGATAGATGCGGTCGATCAGGCGTGACAGATTGACTTCCTGCTGTACAGGGTCGGCATCGTAGATGTAATCCAGGTCCACATGAATAACCCGTTCGAGCAGCTGCGATTCGCCATCATGCGAAGCGGGCTGACGCAGCATGGTGATAAGCCCGCTTAAACCCGTGTTGAACATGGGCAAGGAGCGACGAATGGCGGTGACATCGTCCTGTGGCGTGTTCGGGCCGGGTTCGAGATTTAGCGAATACGGCATGCCGGCGTCGCGCGCCAATGCGGCGGTCGTCTGGTTCCAGGCACCATACGGCCATACCATGATGCGAGGCGCCTTGCCGGTCTCTTTCTTGATTAGGTCGCTGTTGCGCCGCATGTCTTGTGCGATGCGGGCAGCATAGTCGGCATCGTTTTCGTACTGCTGTCCCAAAGGCAGGTCGGCCTGATAGCGACGTCCGACTGCAGCAGGTAACAGGTTGCCTTGCGGATTGGTCACGATGCCTTTATGCAGTCCATAACTGTGCGAAGCGACTTCGATCAGGCCTGAGGCTTGCATCTCGCGTATTTGTTCCCAGGTCAGAAACTGCGCGCGATCGATTGCCAAGTCGCCGAATTGCACGGGTTGGCTGGTAGGCGTTTGCAGCCATTCACCGACGAGTGCAATGACGGCGGGGAAATGGAACTGCTTAAGTACGGGATATACCTTGTGATACACGCTGGCAAAGCCATCGTCAAAAGTCAGCAAGATCGCCTTGTCAGGCAAAGGCTTGCCGCCGCGGCGCGCATCGACGATTTGCTGCATGCTCACCGCTTGATAGCCATTCTGATGCAGCCATGCGATCTGCTGGATGAAGTCGCGCGTGTCGATGGCTGTCGATTCGGGCCAGGTCTGGAAGCTCTCGCGCACGTTATCGCGAATGTCGTGATAGGCCAGCACCCGAAAGCTGTTGGTAGGATCGTTCGCACTCTTGAGCGTTTGCAATGGCGGCGTACCGAGTCGTACCCCAGCCGTGTCGGTTTGCGCGCTTGCCTGCAGGCTGGCGCATAGCAGAAAGCAGGAAAGAAGAATACGAGAAGAGCATTGCCATTCAAGCCTCAGCCGTTTGATCAAAGACTGCATCATTTGATTGCCCATTTCAGATTCAGATAACCGTAGGTGCGACGCTCGCGCACACCATCGTAGGGATGGTTGGCGAGGCCGACGCCGTATTCGATGCGCAAGGCATCATCGATGGCCCAGCGATGGCCGTATTGCGCACCCGATGTGGTGCCGGTGGCAAAATTTTCCTGCTTGTAACGTCCACCCCAGACATGCAGGGTTTGCGTGAAGCTGCGCTGGTAGCGACGCCATGTCAGCCATTCCGATTCGAGACGCAATCCGAGCTCACGATCGCTGGAAGGATTGAAGTAGACCGCATTGTCCAGACTGTTGCGCGACGCGGATAGCGAGGTAATGCCATCAAGCTTGAAAACGGGGCCGCTGATCCAGCGTTCGGTCCAGGCAATGCCGGCGGCATCGCGCCGGTTGCTGTCGCTGAATTGTGTCGTGGCGATTTCGGCATCGACACGCCGTGATTCGTTTGCGCGCCAGGCAACGCTTCCAGTGACGCGACGTGCATGGATGTCCGCATTGAAGGCACGTGCCGAAAGATCGTTGACGTTGGTGTCGGCCTTGAGCGATACACGCCAGTAATCCGAAAAATCGTGGATGACCTGTACCGCCACGCCTTGTCGCTCGGCGTGGTGGAATGCACTGTTGAGTTCCGCTTCAGTCGTCCAGTCGCGTACACGGTAGTCGATGCCGGCACCGGCCAGCAGACGAGATACGTTGCTGCTGTTTGGCTGATTGCGACCAATCTCGCCACTGGCACGCGATAACCTGCCGTAGATACGCCACGCCTCGCCCAGGGATTCGGTCAGTGGTTTGGAATAGAGACGTGCTTCAACCACGGATTCGGCACCGGCTTGCCCGCCACCACGACCGAATGTGCTGTCGATATCCAGGTAGGGGCGGTCATGCACATCCAGCAGGTGGTTCAGGCGCTGGACGCCCTTGTTCTCGGGATAATCGCGTGCGAGTTGATTTGCCATTTGCTGTGCATCGCCAAATTCCTGTAAAGCCAGACGCGCATTGGCAATACCTAGTGCCGGAGCCAATTCTTCCGGTTGATCGACTTGCAGCAAGCGGTAATTTTCCAGCGCTGCTCGCGGCTGGCCGCGTGACATGTGCAATTCGCTGCGCGCCGTACGAATCTGGCTGTTGAAGGGGGCGGTCTGATTGAGAATATCCAGTCGACGTTCCACGTCGTCAAGACGATCGGCATACATGCGTACCAGCGCGGTCAGTGTTGCGACCGTTGGGTAGGCATCGTTGGGCGCTTCGATGCCGGGAATGCCACGATTGGAAAATTTGGGTGTCTCGGCCAGCAAGGTGTCTGCCGTCTGTTGTGCCAGCGTATGTTGTTCTGCTTCGCTATAGGCATAGGTCAAACCGATACGCCAGCCATCGGTATCGGCACGATCTTCGCTACGCGCTTGCGACAGGGCTGAGAGATACAGGTCACGCGCTTTTACCGGCTGTTGCAAGTACAGATAGGCATCGGCGGCGGCGGCTTGCGCGTAAGAGGGAATAGGTTGTTGCGAGGATTGCAGCTGTTCGTACAGATCCACCACTTCCTGCATGCGCTGACGATCTCGCAGCGCGATCATGCGGTCGAATTGCGTAACAGGACGATTGCCGAAGTGCCGCATGACGCTGGCGTTATCGGCGATACCGGCATCTGTCGTGTTGAAACGGCTTGGCCCAGGATCGGTACTCAATTGTGCTTGGCCGTAATTGATCGTCGCACCCGCGGCTGCATGGGCGATGGCCTGACGTTCCTCGTTAGAGAAAAGTGTTATTCGCGAATCGGCAATGCGGCTCGCCAGATAAGGCATGCCAGCTGCATTGAGACTGAATACATAAGCGCGAAAGGCTTCGCGCGATACGGGATCGAGGCGACTTGCTTGCCGGTAGGCTTCGGCTGCATCGAGAAGTGCATTTCGCTCTTGCTGGATGCGTCCCAGCGCCATGAACAGCGTGGCATCCTGCCGGGCGTAGAGTCGCGCTTCACGCGGCAGGCTGGCGCGGATGAGTGCGAGTGCAGCATCGTCCTTTCCAGCACCGTGCAGCGACAGGGCAAGCCCCGCCTGTGCCTCACGATCATTCGCTTGCTGGCGCAAGGCTTGGCGGAAGTAACGTTCCGCATCATCCCATGCATGTTCTTGCAAACCGGCATTGCCCAATGCACGCAGAACGTAAGAGGGCGCGCCAGCTGGTTTGAGTTGACTACCTTCGCGTAGGGCGTCGCCCGGTCGATCGGACCAAACCAGCACGACGATCAGGTCATGCAAAATTCTTTTGTCTTCGGGATAGGACTGGTGCCAGCTCTGAAGCGTGTTCGCCGATTCGCGTGCCTGGCCCTCGCGCGCTGCCTGAATGACAGTGTCATAGTCCTGCGCCTGAATGGCTGCATGGGCTGGAGAGAGCAGTGCAGCAATGAGACTGAGCGCGGTGGCCGATGCAGCAACATGATTTTTATTCGACATGAAGTTGAAGTCAAAAATTCCCCGCACGTCGCGCAGACATGTTCCTGCCCCAAGAGGCAGTGCATGAGGAAAAGAGGTAAGTTGGATCAGGAAGGCCGATGTGCGAGAAGCACAACGTCAAATGCAAAGCAACCGGACATGTGTATAGGAAGTACGACTTCTTTCCTTATACTCGTGCCTAGACTCCCTAAAATATGGGAGTCAGATTAATTGCGGGGGAAAGTGTGTTCGGTACGTTGCCGCACGAATGAAATAAAAAGATTGTTAAAATATAAACTTCAACTTTTTACAAATCTGGACGCTTGCGGGAAATTCTCCGCATACGGATCTACACCTGGTAGATCAGTGCAGCTTGCCGCGCGCGATCTTTTGCTCTTCGTAGCGCTCGATGGACTCCATCAATTGCGCGATATCGTGTTCGGCATCGGATTGCATGAATTCGATGTCATCCATGTTGAGGTCGAAATCATCATCGATGACCAGCATCTCGACGCGGAAAATATGCGGGAATTTTTCCGTGATGCCCTGTAGCAGCACATCGAGCTCCTCTTTTGCCCAAGCGTCTTTGATGCGCTGTGCGAGAAATAGACGCAGGATGATTAGGCTGTTGTCTTGCGCAAGATCCTGCAGGGCGCGGGCTTCATGGTTCAACCAACTAGGAAATTCGTTGGGTTGAATGAAGGCCGGTACCGTCAGAACATTGACATTGAATTGAACGTTCAAGGGGTTCATTGCTGTCTCCCGTTGTGAATCATAGGACGGTGATGGCTGCAGTGTATACGCCCCCTCGCGCTTTTGCATAGTACGCAAGGATGCGCAGGTTGACGATGGCATTTGCCTTTTTGTCTAGCAATTAATGCCGCTGCCATCACTTGGATTTGTCTCCGTTTCCTCCAACCAGCAAATGTGTCCTTGATGTGAACGTTCGTATGTTTTAAATAAATATCCCATGAATATGGGATGTATTTGTTGAATTTAGCTGTAAAAAGACGGCACATTGTTAATTAATTTCTCCACTTAAATTTTTTTGTGGGGAAACTTTTTTTTATCTAATAGAATCGACTCAAAACGATAAAAACCGAGACGCTCTGCCTTTTCACTGAGAATTTGTCGATAAATCTTGTTGGCCCCATCAAGATTTCGAAATTAATGCCGATGGGAAACACCACCACTGGCACATTCGAATGGATAACATGGCTGGTACGCACCGATTGATGAAAGCGAACCGACGCACCTTGCTGATCAAAGCAGGACTTGCGGTGGCGCTCGTAGCGGTCATCATGCTTTCATGGATGGCGTTGGTTCGCATCCAGCAGTTTGCGGAAAGCTCCAAGACAGTTGAACAAACGCACCGTGTCATCGAGGGCTTGCATCAGGTGCTGCTCGATGTAAAAGATGCCGAGTCGGTCCAACGCGGATATTTGATTACCGGTGCGGATTCCTTCTTGCTGTCCCATGATGCAACGATACAAAGATTGCAAGGTCGTATGCATTCGCTACGCGAGTTGATTGGCGAGATGGCATCTCAACAGCATGACGAATGGCCGGTACTGGAACAGATGGTGGCGCAGCGTCTGCAGGCTTTGCAGCAGGGGATCACGTTGTTCAAGAAGCCATCACTTAACAATGAGCAACTGGTGGAACTGGTGCAAGGAAAAGGTCTGGCCTCGATGGCGCAATTGCATGCACAGGTGCATCGCATGCTATCGATTGAGGAAAATCAGCTCAAACAACGTGCCGAAAAGGTGGAGAACAATGCAAATTCGACACGGCAGTGGATTTTCTTCGGCAATCTGTTCGCTGTCGGCTTCCTCGGTTTTGCAATGTGGGCAACCTTCCGCGAAAGTGAACAACGCCGACAAGCACAACGGGAAACGCAGCGTTACACAGCCCAGCTCGAATTGACCAACAAGGAGCTGGAAAGCTTTAGTTATTCGGTGTCGCATGACTTGCGCTCTCCTTTGCGCGCCATCGATGGTTACTCGCGAATCTTGCAGGAAGACTACGAAGACAAACTTGATGATGAAGGGCGTCGCGTATTGAACGTGGTGCGCGACAGCAGCAAGAAAATGGGCATGCTGATCGACGATCTGCTGACGTTTTCGCGTATGGGCCGCAAGCCGGTCGAGGCACGCCGTATCGACATGAACGAGTTGGTGATGGATGTGTGGCGCGAGGTGGTGTCGCATGCGGATAGGGAACCGCTCTTTCATAAGGACCATCTGCCGGAATGTCATGGCGATCGCCCTTTGATTCGCCAAGTGCTCGTCAATCTGTTGTCGAATGCGGTGAAGTACAGCAGTACGATGGATCAACCTTCTATCCGCGTCGATGCGGAGGAAGCAGATGGCGAAGCTATTTACCGTATTGCCGATAATGGCGTGGGTTTTGATATGCGCTTTTATGACAAGTTGTTCGGCGTGTTTCAGCGCCTGCACCGTGAGGATGAATTCCCGGGTACGGGCGTCGGCCTGGCCATCGTCAAGCGCGTGATCGTGCGCCACGGTGGGCGGGTATCGGCACAGAGCGAGCCGGGCAAGGAAACCGTTTTTTCTTTTAGCTTACCTACCGAGGCATTTGCATGAACGATTTGCTGCCAGTGCATATTCTGCTTGTGGAAGACACGGCAACCGATGCCGAGATGACTTTGCGCGCGCTCAAGCGCGTTGGTCTCGTCAACAACATCACCTGGGTCAGAGATGGACAACAGGCGCTGGATTACATCGCGCGCGAAGGTGAATTCGCCAACCGTGTGGACGGCGATCCTACCTTAATCATGCTCGATCTGAAGATGCCCAAGGTCACGGGGTTGGAAGTGTTGAGTGTAATCAAGGGTGATCCGAAAACCCGCATGATCCCGGTCATCATGCTGACATCCAGTGCAGAAGAGCCGGATATTGTTCGTTGTTATGAGCTAGGCGTGAATAGTTATCTGGTTAAGCCGGTGGAATCGGAAAAATTCTTTGAAGAAGTGGCAAAAGTCGGGTTTTACTGGGCAATTCTGAATCGTATTCCTGCTCCACGTTGAGATCGTTGCCTTGCTCCTATGATCAAGATCCTGTTCGTTGAAGATACGCTGCACGACGTAGAGCTCGCTTCACGCGAACTCAAGCGTAGTGGCATTCAACACGAGTGTCGGCGTGTCGATACCGAGGATGCCTTGCGGGCGGCGCTAAATGAGTATGTGCCGGATATCGTCTTGTCCGATTTCTCGATGCCGAGTTTCGATGGCTTGTCGGCACTCAAGGTAGTCAGGCATGTCAGTCCCGATACACCTTTTGTTTTCGTGTCAGGTCGAATCGGCGAGGAAATGGCGATTGAGTCATTGAAGCTGGGCGCCAGCGATTATGTGATCAAGACCAATCTCTCGCGTCTGTCCAGCGCCGTTTCGCGTGTAATGGAACAGGTCGAGGAGCGCGATGCCCGTCGTCGCGTCGAGAAGGAACTGCACGACGTCAACCAGATGTTTCGCACCTTCATGGAAAATATGCCAGGTGCCGCGTTCATCCGTGATCAGGAAGGACATTTCCTGTATGCCAATCACACAGTCGATGAGGCGCTTAACCTGCCGCAAGGCGAATCGATTGGCAAGCGTGATATCGATGTTCTGCCCAAACATGTCGTGGATCGATTTCATCAATCCGACAAGCTGGTTGTGCATGCCGGAAAGGCTATGCAGATTGTCGAAAGCATTCCTTCTCCCACGGGTGAAGAGCGGCATTGGCTGTCGACCAAATTTCCCTTGATCGATGATGAGCAGAATGTACAGATCGGCGGTATATCGATCGACATTACTGAGCGTATGAATGTCGAGCGCGAACTGCGTTTGCGCAATCGTGCGATCGAGGCTTGTGTCAATCCCATCGTGATTGTCGATGTGCAGCAGGCCAATATGCCGTTGATTTATGTGAACGGCGCGTTCGAAATGATTACAGGCTATTCGCGTGAAGAAGCGATGGGGCGCAACTGTCGTTTCTTGCAAGGCACGGATACCGAACAGGCGGACCTGCAGAAATTACGCGCCGCCATCAAGGAATGTCGTCCTGCATCCGTCCTTTTGCGGAACTATCACAAAGACGGCACGATGTTCCTCAACGAACTGTATGTGGCACCGGTCAATGAAGGTGGCGAAGGGGATGCGGTACGCCACTTCGTCGGCGTTTTATATGACGTGACGCAAATCAAGCGCTATCAGGCCGATCTTGAGCATCAGGCCAATTACGATGCGCTGACCGGTTTGGCCAACCGCAATCTACTGCGCGAACGCATCCAGCAAGCACTGATTCATGCAGAACGCTATAGCGGAATGTTGACGATCGTGTTCATGGATCTGGATAACTTCAAACTGGTCAATGACAGCCTCGGTCATGGTGCGGGTGATGAACTGATCGCCACGGTGGGCGCGCGCTTGCAGACATGTGTGCGTTCCGGCGATACGGTGGCGCGGCTTGGTGGTGACGAGTTTGTCCTGCTACTGATCAATCAGAACATGCAGAGCGGTGTATCGCATGTGATGCAGCGTATTCAGCAGGAAATGATCAAGCCTGTGGTGATTCGTGGTCACGATATCGTGGTTACCTGCAGCATGGGTATTGCCTGCTATCCAGCGGATGGCAGCGATGCCGAGTCTTTGCTCGCCAATGCCGATGCTGCCATGTACCGTGCCAAATCGAGCGGTCGCAATAACTACCAGTTCTACGTCAAGGAAATGAACGCCATGACGGGGCAGCGCCTGACGCTTGAGCATGATTTATGGGCAGCCCTGGAGAATGAAGAGTTTTTCCTTGATTACCAGCCTCAAATCGATCTGGAGACGGGGCGTGTGATTGGTGTGGAAGCACTGATTCGCTGGTGGCATCCTAAGCGTGGCCTGATTTCGCCGATGGACTTTATCCCCATGGCGGAGCACAACGGTTTGATCATTCCGATCGGTAATTGGGTGCTGCAAACGGCATGTCGCCAGATGTGCGATCTGCAGGCAGCGGGTTTGCCATCGCTACGCGTGGCGGTCAATTTGTCGGCACGCCAACTGAGTGCCACGGATTTCATTTCGGTCATCCGCCAGACCATCGATCAAACAGGGATCGATCCTCGTTGTCTCGAACTGGAGCTGACCGAAAGCATGGTCATGCATAACGTCGAAGACGTGATCGGTGTGCTCAAGGCGTTGAATGCCATGCATATCCAGTTGTCGCTCGACGATTTTGGTACCGGTTTCTCGAGTCTCGCTTACCTTAAACGCTTCCCAATCGATCGCCTCAAGATTGATCAATCTTTCATTTTCAATTGCGATACCGATCCCGACGATGCGATCATTTCGCAGACCATCATTGCGTTGGCGCATGGGTTGAAGATCAAGGTCATTGCCGAAGGTGTAGAGCGTCCGGAACACCTGGAATTCCTCAAGCAGAACGGTTGCGACGAAGGACAGGGGTATTACATCGGCCGTCCGCTGGCCTTTGATGAATTGCGCAGCATGTTGTGTGCACGTTACCTGCACTGACACAGACTGCTCTGATCTTTCCAGTACCACTTTACGGCGCATCAGCGCACAGATTTTTACCTGCGTAGTAACCTGTACTACAATGCTGCGGCACCGCCTGGTTGCGGCTATTTTGCTGTTGTGCAAAAGCAATAGGGCTTGCAGCCTCGCATCTTCCAAGCGGGATTCGATGACAACGTTTCCCTGAACCTTCATCGCTCCTGGCGATTCATTCAAAAAATTAAATTCGTGAATATCTATATCTGTGGACAAAAGCATTTTGCTGCCGAAGTGTTCACCGCGCTCAAAGATGCCGGTCACACGATCGTTGGCGTTTCTTCTCCCGAATTCGGCAGCGACGGTAGCAGCCCTGACCGCCTGAAAGCATTAGCCGAAGCTGCGGGTGTCAAGTGGATGAAGTCGGGCGTGCTTAACGAAAACACGATTCCTGATGGCGTCGATTTGATCGTGACGGCGCACTCGCATGATTTCGTGCGCGAACCGACACGTAACAAGACCACTTACGGCGCCATTGGTTATCATCCATCGTTGCTGCCCTTGCATCGCGGTAAGGACGCGATCATCTGGACCATTGAAAAAGGCGACAAGGTCACAGGCGGTAGCGTCTATTGGCTCAATGAAGTCATGGATGGCGGCCCGATTGCCGCACAGGAGCACGTGTTCGTGTTGCCGGGTGATACGCCGGATATTTTGTGGAAACGCGATCTGCAACCGCTGGGGATCAAGTTGCTGGTGCAAGCTTGCAATGACATCTCACAGGGCAATATCATCAAGAAAATCCAGAATGAAGATATCGCCACGGTTGAACCATCGATGAAAAAATTCAAGGCCGATGCCGAAGCTGCCGCCGCTGCGGCTGCAGCAGCAACGGCGCAGTAAATTTTCGTTAGAAAAAGACTAAGCCCGCAGGTAGCAAGCCTGCGGGCTTTTTTATGTCTGCCGTTTTACCTCTGTCGTTTCACGTGCCGGTCTGGAGAAACGGCATTCGGTGCTGACTCAGAACTGCCACTTAGCCTTGGCCGTCAATTGATGGCCGAGATATTTGTCGCGTGCTTCTAGATCGTAGCCGACCGAAATGGTGGTGCCACTCTGCGTGATCTTGCGATAACCCAGACCGAGTTGCAGGGCATCACGGCTTGGCTGAACGCTATTCACGACGAATGCGGGCCCGCCATTTACAAAGGTTGCGGTAACGGCAGCTGTATCGGCGAATTCATGCAGATAACGGGCGCGCCAGGTCATGCTTGAACTGTCGTCTAGACGATTGACGAATTCCGCACCGAGCACGCTTTGTGCGGAGTTGGCACTGGTGCTGCTAATGCTCTGTGCCGAAATGCCACCACTTTCGGTGTATGCACCATTGTTGATGCGCGCCAAACGGGCACCCAGTAACCAGCGGCCATTCCACGTCGGGCTCAGGGCGAACGGCAGGCCGTATTCGAAACGTACGCCGATTTGGTTGCCGTTGAACTTGCCGCTCAGCGTTTCGCTGAAGCCGGGAATATCCACGACACGTTGTGTGCGGTTGTGGCTGGCAGACAGGGCTACGCTGGCATCCAATGTGTATGCCGTTTCATTGCGGCTGAAGTAGACGCCGAGGTGCAGCGATTTCTGGTTGTTGTCATCGCCGACAGAGGCATCTCGGCCATCGGTACCGGCTTGCGTGTAACCGCCGGAGAACCCGATCAGGTCGCGCGCATTCAGATCGGTTTCATAGCCGGCGGCGACACCTTGTGCATCGACATCGTAGCCATCGGCACCGTTACGTGCCTTTTGCTTGCCGACAGCAGCCAGGCCTTGTATCCAGAAACGACCACGGCTTTCATCACCACTCGACATGCCGGTCTGGCGGCCATCGAGTGCGGCAGTTTCACCGCTACGTGCGGCATCCATGCGGCTTTCGAATGCGCTGAAGACGCTGTTTTGTGCAGTGACCGAAGTCTGGCGGCTCGCTGCATTGGTTTCTGGGGCCAACTGACTGGTAGCACGCGACAGTGCTTGCATGTTGGGCAGCGATTCCAATGCGTTGAGCAAGACCAGCGAGCGTGCGGAACCGTTGTTTAACAATGCCTGTACGGCTGGAGCAGCGCCGGTTGCGGATATCGGCAGTAGATTCTCCAGCGTTCGGCTGCGATGGGCGACCAGCACCAGATCGTTGTCTACAGTCTGTAGTGTGTAGGTCAGGAAATTGGAGCTGGTACTAACGCTGAGATTCAGATTACCCGTCGTTGTTAATCCGCTTCCGGTATCGATCAGCGTGTAGCGCGTTCCATCTGCAATATAACCAGAAGCAATAGCGCGAATGGTCGCACCACCTGCCAACGTAGCCGTGCCGCTAACCTTCAGTTTGTCACCCTGGCCGTTGGTAGCGACGCGTGCTTCGAGTACGCCGTCCAAACCTTGCGTGTAATTGCCGGCGACAGTAACGGTACGGAATGCGTCGTTCGATGGTGCTGCTAGCGTACCGTTGACCGTCAAATCGCCACTCGTGCCAAAATTGCCATCTACACGGAGGGTTGCATCCTTGTCGATTTGCATGCTGTTGACGGTGCCAAGTGCATAGTTGAAGGTTGTACTGCCGCTTTCAACATGGAATTTCTGAAAATTGCTGAGCTGACCTGCCTGGAATACCTGTGTTCCCTGAGTTTGCAAGGTATTGGTGCCAGTGCCGCCATCGATGGTGCCGACGACCGTACCACCATAGAGTCGCAAGATATCGTCCCCGCTACCCATGTCGATAGCCAAGCCGTTCTTGCCTTCGATATAGCCGTAGTTGGTCAGGATGTCGTTGCCGGCACCCATCTGGATGGCGGCACCGGCGACGGTGCTGTTGTTCTCGCCCAGACGCGTGGATTCGATACCGCCGATGATGACACCCGTGGTGTCATTGAATATCTTGTCGTCGAAATCGCCGACCAGACCAATGGCCACCTTTTTTTCGCCCATGATAGCGCCATAGTTGAGGATCGTGGCAGCAGCGCCGGTCGCCGTCGCCGTACCGCGCTGTGCTGCGATGGCAAGACCGTCCGAACCGTCATCGATCAGAATGCCTTTCGATTGACCGTAGATGGTTGCACCCGCATGGTTGATGATGGTGCCGCCACCGGCGGCAATACCGTCTGCGCCATTGGGCTGACCGCCGGAGTCGAAGCCGCCGGCTCCCAGGCCTTCGATGCGGCCATAATTTTCCACATAGGCGACACCGTCAATATCCACGCCATCGCCGTCGCCATTGCTGGTGGTCAGGCCGGTCCCGGTATGGTCATAGACATTGCCGGCACCAGCATATTTGCCTGAGATCGTGCCGTAGTTGATGACGACGCCATGACCATCGAGACCAACGCCAGAGCCGTTATTGCCGGTGATCGTGGCACCGGCATAGTTGATGACGACAGGGTTATCGATCTTGATTCCTGACGTGGTGACGCCATTGACGATCTTGTCGAATGTCACGCCATTGGGGCCAGTCGATGTCACGACCAGTTGATCGATGCCGATCAGGTCCGAATCTGCAACGGCTGCGACCGGCGCGCCACCATCGATGCCATGACGCGGGCCGGTAATGCTGCCATGGTTCAGGATCACGACATTCTTCATACCGTCTTCGATGGCAACACCATCGGCGGCCGAGGCGGCGCTTGACGGACAAAGGGTGGTGCCCAGGTAATCAGGGCACTTGGTGTTGACGAAGCCGGTCGAAAAAATGCTGCCGTAATTGGTCAAGGTCACGTTCGAGCCGATGCGTAGTGCATCGTTGCCGGTCGAGCTGATGATGGCAGCGGTATTGGTGCTAGAGCCGTTGATGATCTGGTTATTCGTTGTGGTGTAATTCGCATCTGCCTTGATGGCACGTTCGCCGCCAACGGTCACGCCGGTCTGGGCGATGGTGCCCTGGTTATTGATGATGAAGGACGTACTTGCCTTGCTGATGCGGATTGCCTGAGAGCCGACTGCCGATATTGTCGCGCCAAGTTCGTTGTTGATCATCAGCACGGTGTTCGCCTTGTCCGCATCAATCGTGCGTGCGGTACCGATTTGGCTGATTGTGCCCGCATTGTCGAGTGTCACGGTACCGGCATTTACCGTGATAGCGACAGTTGATCCGGAGGTCGACAAGGTTGCACCGGCACTCACCGAGCCAGTACCGGTGGCGATGGTTTTGCCCGCCGTATCTGTTCCGCTTGAAACAACAAACTGCGCATAGGCAGATGTGCCGAAGACGGCCTGCAAAGCGAGGATCAGCGGCAAGGGCCGCAGGCATTTCGGCGAAATCATGTTGTTAAGCTCCCGTGAAAAAAGCGGGAGTATGGGCAGCGTATGTGACAACAACGTGTCAATCCGATGACGAAACGATGACAATGCCGTTTCTGCAACAGTGCCACGATTTTTCTGGGCAGGGCATCAAGTTATAAACAAATAACCATTCGATACATGGCACGTCGTACAGGCTCGGTTATGCTAGCGGCCATTGTTGCTCTGCCTATTTGTCCACTGTTATAATTGAGAACTGTTCTCAAATGAATCTGCAAAACAGGGATTTTTCTCTTCTGTTCTTGATGCAGAACAATCTTCCGCCAGTCGGCGCGCCTTTCCGGACTGCTAAAATAGCGGGTTTTCCACGGGCCAGAATTGCATGGCTTGTCGCAGGTGCGCGTGGGCGCAATATTTGATTTTAGGATTTGCTTTTTATGGCTGCTTTTGACACCGTTCGTATTCTCTCGGTCCATCACTGGAACGACACCCTGTTCTCCTTCACCACTACCCGCGAACCCAGCTTCCGCTTTGAGAGCGGTCACTTTGTCATGATCGGTTTGCCCATCGATGGCAAACCGCTGCTGCGTGCCTACAGTATTGCCAGCCCGTCGTGGGAAGAGCATCTTGAATTCCTGTCGATCAAGGTGCAAGATGGTGCACTGACCAAGCACTTGCAAAACCTGAAGGTAGGCGACGAGTTGCTGGTTGGTCGCAAGCCGACCGGTACGCTGGTGATTTCCGATCTGCTGCCGGCCAAGCGTCTGTTCCTGTTTGGTAGCGGCACCGGTCTGGCGCCATTCATGAGCATCATTCGTGATCCGGACACCTATGAGCGTTTCGATCAGGTGATTCTGGTACACGGCGTGCGTCTGGTCAGCGAACTGGCGTATCGCGACTACATCGGCAAGGAATTGCTAGAAATCGAAGGATTGGGCGAAGAGATCGCTGCCAAGCTGTTGTACTACCCAACCGTCACGCGCGAGGAATTCCCGAACAAGGGTCGTATCACGCATGCCATTTCGAGCGGCATCATGTGCGAAATGCTGGGCATTCCGGCAATGGACCCATTGACCGATCGCGCCATGATCTGCGGCAGCCCGGAAATGCTGAAAGATACGGCGGCCGAGCTGGACAAGCTGGGCTTCGAAGTTTCCGCCGGTATCGGCCAGCCTGGCGATTACGTTATTGAACGCGCTTTCGTCGAACGCTGATCCGATCCCAGGCTATGCGTCATGCATGGCGCGACAAAAAACGCCGACCATCCTCCGATGGCGGCGTTTTTTTTTATCCATCTCCAGAGGTGTGCGGAACAAACGCGCTGCTTATGTATCAGGAGCAATGGCATGCCATGTGTCTTCACATTTCTTTACCTGCCAGACGCATGGTTTGTGTTGCTCGACGTTTAATCTCTGTTTATCGTTGCTTCGTCGTTCCGACCATATTCGCTGAATAATTGTCGATTAATGTAAGCAGCGAGAGCTGGTTTTGTAGGTATTTTTCTCGCCATATCCACTAACGCATTCTTATGACTGAATCCATGAAGTCTTCTTCAAAAATTGCCGGTTTGCGCCAGCGTTTCGTCAATCGCTATACCGTTGCTGGTCTGGTGGCGGTATTGCTGATCGGTGGCGGCTATTGGGGATGGCAGAAAGTGAATGCCAGAAAGAATGCGGCGAACCAGTATCAGGTAGCCGAAATCGAGCGTGGCGATCTGGAAGATCTGGTGACGGCAACCGGTACCGTGCAGCCGCTCGAATATGTCGACGTCGGTGCACAGGTATCCGGCCAGTTGAAGAAGCTGCACGTCGAGGTGGGTTCCATCGTCAAGGAAGGCGATCTGCTGGCCGAGATCGATCCGACCGTTTTGCGTGCGACCGTGGATGCACGCCGTGCCGGCCTTCGCAATCTGATCGCCTCGAAGAAAAACCAGCAGGCGCAATTCGAACTGGCGCAGATACAGGCGCAGCGCCAACGCAATCTTTTCGCCGAGGATGCAACTACCAAAGATGCCTTGCAGACCGCCGAAACCACGCTGAAATCGGCACAGGCGCAGGTCGAAGCTCTGCAGGCGCAGATCGAGCAAACCGAATCCACCTTGCGCGCCGACGAAGCCAATCTCAATTACGCCAAGATCTTTGCACCGATGTCCGGCACCGTGGTGTCGGTGACGGCACGCCAGGGTCAGACACTGAATGCCAACCAGTCGGCACCAACCATTCTGCGCGTGGCCGATCTGTCGACCATGACGGTGCAGACGCAGGTTTCCGAAGCGGAAGTTGGCAAGTTGCGCAAAGACATGGATGTGTATTTCACCACCCTCGGCAGTCAGGGGCGTCGCTGGTACGGCAAGTTGCGCAAGCTGGAACCGACGCCGACTGTCACGAATAATGTGGTGTTGTACAACGCCTTGTTCGATGTGCCCAACCGTAATCAGGCGCTGTTGCCGAATATGACGACGCAGGTGTTTTTCGTTGCGGCCACCGCCAAGGATGCGCTACTGGTACCGACTGCCGCCGTCACGCTGACGCGTGGCGCAGGTGGCGGTAGCAGAGGTAATGCAGGGCAGGGGAGCAGCAAAAATCCGTTTGCCGGCATCACCGCCGAACAGCGCAGTGCTGCCATCGAAAAGATGTCGCCGGAAGAGCGCGCCGCAATGCGTGAGCGGCGCCGCACACAGGAAAATGCAAAGGAAAACGAGAAGACAGCCGATGCCCCGGCTGACAAGCCTGCGACACAGCAAGCGGCGACACAGAATAAGGATGCCGCCGCTACTGATTCCGATACAAACAGTATCTCGACAGGTGACAGCAGCGGCTTGCCTGCGCAGAACGAGCAACGCGGCAAGAAAACCGGCACCGTGCGCGTGATCAATGCTGACAATAATATTGAACAGCGTACCATCGAACTCGGTGTGACTACGCGCGTGCAGATGCAGGTCTTGAGCGGCCTGAAAGAGGGTGAGCGCGTCATCACCGGCATGAAGCAGGCCAATGCAGGTAATCGCCCATCCGGCGTGGCCGGTCTGCCACCGGGCATGGGCGGCTCGCCAATGCGGGGACGCTGATGAGCGATCTTCCATCACAGGCGGATGCGGCGAGCGGTGAACCGACCGCTGGCGCGTTCGGTAAAGTAACCGACAATGCCGTCGAAAATGCAGCCAGCAACGCTGTCGGGCACACATCCCGCAGCGAGAGCGAAATACCGCTGATCGAGCTGCGTGGCGTGACCAAGACCTACCGCAATGGCAGTCTCGCTGTTGAGGTATTGCACGGTATTGACCTCAAGATTTACGAAGGCGAATTCGTCGCCATCATGGGCGCATCCGGCTCCGGCAAATCGACGCTGATGAACATCCTCGGCTGTCTCGATCGGCCGACTACCGGTGAATATCTGTTCATGGGGCGAGATGTGTCGGCATTCGATCGCGACGAACTGGCCTTGCTGCGTCGCGACGATTTCGGTTTCGTGTTCCAGAGTTACAACCTGATCGCCTCGGCCAGCGCGACCGAAAATGTCGAAGTGCCAGCCATGTATGCAGGGTTGCCTCCAGCCGAGCGTCATGAACGCGCACAGCAATTGTTGGGGGAACTGGGTCTGGGCGAACGTTCGCATCATCGTCCCAACCAGTTGTCGGGCGGACAGCAGCAGCGCGTGTCGATTTCGCGTGCGCTGATGAACGGCGGTCGCATCATCCTTGCCGATGAACCGACCGGTGCGCTGGACAGCAAGAGCGGGCAGGATGTGATGAAGCTGCTGGCCGATTTGTCCGAGCGCGGCCATACCGTCCTGCTGATTACCCATGCACGCGAAGTGGCAGATCATGCGCATCGCCTGATCGAAATCCGCGACGGCAATATTCTTTCCGATCCCGGTCCTGCATCCGTATCGCCGACGCAGCAGGCGTTCGTGCGCCCCATCGTGCCGCGCGAGGGTTCGTATCTTGCCGACATCATGGAAGCGGCCAAGATGGCGGTGCGTTCGCTGCGTGCCAATATCTTCCGTTCAATCCTGACCTTGCTCGGTATCGTCATCGGTGTTGCCTCCGTGATTGCTATGCTGGCCATTGGCGATGGTGCCAAGCAGGTAGTGGTGGAGCGCATCAGTTCGATGGGTTCCAACCTATTGCTTGTGCGTCCGGGCGCGCCGAATCAGCGGGGCTTCAGTAATACGGCGACGCTGGTGGTAGAAGATGTGAAAGCCATCGACGACTTACCCAATATCCTCGCTGCCATTCCAGAGCAGAACAGCAGTGTGACGGCGCGCTTTGGCGACGCGGATACGTCTACCAGTGTCAACGGCACCTCGGCTAAATTCCCGCTGGCACGCCAATGGCAACCTGCCATCGGCACCTTCTTCAGCGAAGAGGATGAAGCCAATTACGCAGCCGTCGCGGTGCTCGGCAAGACGACGGCGACGGCGCTGTTCGGCCAGCAGAATCCGGTCGGTGAATTTGTACTGATCAACAATCTGCTGTTTCAGGTGGTCGGCGTGATGTCGGAAAAGGGCGCATCGCCGATGGGTTCCGATCAGGACGACATCATCTTCGTACCGTACTCGACCAGCAGCCTGCGGCTGTCGGGCCAGCGCTATCTGCGCAACGTAACGGTGGCAGTCGAAGACACGGCGCGCATGGATGAGACGCAGGATGCGGTGGACAAGCTACTGCTCGAACGTCACGGCACGGTGGACTATCAGATCCGCAACATGGCGTCGATCATGGAAGCAATGGAGCAGACGCAAAGCACACTGACGATCCTGCTCGGCTCGATCGCCGGCATTTCGCTGCTGGTAGGCGGCATCGGTGTGATGAACATCATGCTCGTATCGGTGACCGAGCGCACGCGTGAAATCGGCATTCGCATGGCGACTGGGGCGCGCGAACGCAACATCATGCAGCAATTCCTGATCGAAGCGATGGTGGTGTCGGCCATCGGCGGTGCGATTGGCGTGTTGATCGGTCTGACGACGGCTGGCGTGATCGGTGCCTTCGGTACGCCGATTCAGTATTCGTTGACGCCGGTGTTGCTGGCTTTCGGTTGCGCATTCATGACCGGTCTGATTTTCGGTTATCTGCCGGCCAAGAAAGCGGCACAACTCGATCCTGTGGTCGCCTTGTCGGCGGAATAAATGCAGATTATGGACAAGCACATTCTTTTCACCCGCACGCGTATTGCGCTGGCGACGGCAACCATCCTCGCCTTGACGGCATGCGCCGGTCACATCGAAACGACGCGTCCAACGGTGGACATGCCGCAAACCTGGGCCGAAGCAGCACCGGGTTCGGCGGCATTGCAGCGTGACTGGTGGCGCGGTTTCGGTTCGGTAGAGTTGAGCGCATTGATCGATGAAGCGCAACAAGGTAATCCGGACCTCATCATCGCAGCCGAACGTGTGACGCAAGCCGAGATTACGGCGCGCAGTGCTGGTGCTTCGCTGTTTCCGTTGCTGACGGTGAGTGCCAATACCGGTAGCGGACGCGTCAAATCCGGTGAGGCCACGATTGGTGGCTGGGCCAAGAGCGAGTCATCAGGCGCATCGCTGCAAGTGAGTTACGAAGTCGATGTATGGGGCCGCGTCGCCGCGACGGTTGCTAGCGCGAATGCCTCGCTCGATGCTAGTCGCTTCGATCTGGAAAGCGTGCGCTCCACACTGACGACAGGCGTTGCCAATGCCTACTTCCAGACGCTGGCCTTGCGCACGCGACTGAAGATTGCACAGGAAAACCTGGCGATTTCAGAGCGTATCTTCCGTATTGTCGAAGCCAGATATCGTAACGGTGCTGCGTCCGCGCTCGACGTCAGTCGTCAGCGTAGTACCGTGTTGGCGCAACGCGCGACTGTATTACCCTTGCAGGTGCAGGAGCGGCAAACCGTGAGCGCATTGGCGATCCTGCTGGGCCGCTCGCCGCAGAATCTGCAGTTACAGGCGCAAGGCATCGATGCTCTGACGGTGCCGGAAGTCACGCCCGGCTTGCCATCGACGCTAATCACGCGCCGTCCCGATCTGGCCAGCGCCGAAGCTTTGTTGTCGGCGGCGGATGCCAATGTGGCAGCAGCACGTGCCGCTCTGTTGCCGACCATTTCGCTTAGCGGGGCTGCGGGCGCATCGAGTTCTGCCTTGCTGAATCTGGGCAGCCCGACCTATAGCGTCGGCATCGCCGCTTCCATCGTACAAACGCTGTTCGATGGCAATCGCTTGCGCTTGCAGGTGCAGACGACGGAATCGACGCGTCGTCAACTAGTGGAAAGTTACCGCAGCGCCATTTATACGGCGCTCAAGGAAGTCGATGACGCATTGGGCAACGCCTACCGCAATCGCGAACAGGAGCGATCGCAACTGGCAATCCGGCAGGAAGCGCAGCGTGCGCTTGATCTGTCGCAACTGCGTTATCGCGAAGGCGTGGATGATCTGAGCACCTTGCTCGATGCACAGCGTACCCTGTTCACTGCGGAAGACACGCTGGCGCAGCAACGTCTATTGCGCCTGACGGGCACCACCGATCTGTTTAAGGCGCTGGGCGGCGGATGGGAGCGCACGGCGGCCACGCCGCCATCTTCGTCAGAACCAACGGCACAATAAGAAAAAGGCTGACGTTGATAGCGTCAGCCTTTTCTTTATCTGGCAGTACGATGCGACGTGATTTAAGCCGCTTGCAAAGAAGGTGAACGCAGGCGGCGATACAGCACACCCAGCACCAGCGTGACGCATAACGCCGGAATCGCCGAACCAACCTGCGGCCAGATCACGGGGCAGATATGGAATGCTGCGATGCCCAGTAACCAGATCGCAACCGGCACCGGATTCACGCGTCGCGTGGTTGCTTCCCCTTGCATCGCAAGTTGCGACACCACAACGCCGAATAGCGGTACGAAGACGGAACTCAGCATCAGCAGGAAAGGTTCCAGACCGTGCATCGGCAGCACCAATGCGCACAATGTGGCGAGTGCGGCCAGTGCGATGCCCCAGAAGCGAATGCTACGGCGGCCATGCAGGAAGTTGAGCGCCACCGAACCTGAATAGACATCGCCATAAGCGTTGTCCATTTCATCGATCAGGATCAGACCCAATGCAATCAGTCCGCCTTGTGCCAGCAGCAATGCTGCCATCAGGTCGGCACCGACATCCGTGGTACTGACGACCAGTACGCCCAGTGCATGACACCAGATATTGGCAATCGCAAAACCCAACCACGTACCGCGAAAGGTCGAGGCACCAGCCTTGCCGTAACGCGCAAAGTCCGCCACCAATGGCAGCCACGATACGGGCATCGCCATCACCAGATCGATACCGGCCAGCGTACTCATCGAACCATCGCCGCTACGCTGCCAGATCGCTTCCCAGCCTTGCGCCTGTGCCTTCAAACCGAATTGCCAGGTCAGCCACACCAGCGACAGGATCACCAGCGGCAAACCGAAGCGGCCAACAAACCAGCGCACTAGGCCGATCATGGAACCTGTTGCCAAACCAATCAGCAGCAGGCCCCAGAACAGCGCCGCCAGATATGGCACCCACGGCGCATTGATACCACTGATGTCTTTGACCAGAGCAGTCGTGCCATCGCGCATGACGACGAGTTCGAATGCGCTCCAGCCGATGAGCTGAATCACGTTCATGACGACTGGCAGCTTGGCAAACGAGGTGCCGAGCGTCTGGCACATCAGGATCGGACTGGAAAGCCCCCGCTGGTAACCAATGTACGCCACCAGTGCCAGCAAGCCGGCACCGAGCACGGAGCCGACGACAATCGCAAACAGCGCGGTTTGCGTACCGAGTGCGGTACCGAGAAAGGCGCCGATCTGGATGACCAGCAGGCCGACGCCGAGACTGAACCAGAGCGCGGCGTGATCGCGAAAGGAAAACACGCGGTCGCTGGCGGGTATAGGCGTGAATTGCGAGGCAGTCAGTGAAGCAGAGGATGCAACGGAATGCGGGGTGGTGGGCGCGGCGTTTGTGCCGGCATCTTGGGAAGCCATCATCAACTTTCGAATGAAGGCAGGTCAGCTACTTCGGCGCCTTGGCATGCGGCTGGGCGGGGAGGACGGGCTTTCCTGCGCGAGGATTATCTCAATCAGGTTCAACGGGTATTTCTCACCCGCGCCTATGCGCAGGACCCCGAGCGAATTACGACAGGGCGCTACTTTGATCCAAAATCGGCGGATAGGCAAGCAGGACGGGAAGATGTGGCGGCAAGTGTTGCACGCGCAAAGAGAAAAGCCGGATCGCTGATGAAACTGTGAAGAGCGCGATCCGGCTAAAAAAGATACGGTATAAATACTGTATGGAAAAACAGTATATCAGCCTTTGTCGGTCGCGTCATGAGAGCTTTATGCCTGTGTTGTAATCATGTCTGGTCAGACTGGTATGACGGTTGAAGTTGTTGCCAGAAAGGAAAAAGCCGCCAGAGAGGCGGCTTTTGAAGGGATACCTGAAAGAGATTACAGGCCAAGGCGCGTGGCGGCCTCTTTCATGTTGGCATCGTTCCAAGGCAAGAATCCCGTCATGCCGATTTTTTGCAAAGCGGCTTTGCCAGCTTCGTTGTCGGACAGTTCAAGCAAGAGTTTCTTCACTTTTTCGCGATCCGTTTCACTCATCTTTTTCGAAGCGATGAACTGCTTGATCGGTACCGGTTTGGTTTCGCCCAGTACGCGCCCACCCTTGGCGGTCCATGCCTGCACCACGGTATTCGAAGCCGTTACGCCAGCATCCACAAAACCGTTGTCGATCATGAAGGGCACGGCATCCTGATAGCGCGTAGCGGTATAACTTTTTTCAGGTTGCGCAATCTTCAGGGCCCGCAGATTGGCGGTAAACATCACGGTCGTAATGGACTCCAGGGAGGGCACGCCGATTTTCTTGCCGCGCAGATCTTCCATGGATTTCAGGGGAGAATTCTTTGCTACCAGCACGCGCGCGCGGTAATCGGTATAACCCTTGGCGGTTACCAGACCTTCATAGCCGTCTTTCTTGACGGCCAGCAGGCCGATATGGGCCGGATGGATAAACGCCAAGTCGTATTTGCCTTCGGCCAATCCCTTTTCGAGGGTGGCGTATTTATCGACAGCCTGCAATTTTACGGGCTGCTTGAGTTCCTTGGAAAGCAATTGCAGCAGCGGCTTGTAGCGCTCACTGGCCGGGCCGCCTTCCTGATAGGTAACGCCTTCGTTGACGGCTACCAGAACGATTTCCTGTGCAAAGGCGATACCTGCGCTTGCTGTCAAAACCAGCGCAGCGACCAGTTTGGTCAATTTCATGGGATGTGCTCCGTAGCGTTTATATGTTGTTATGCAGCAATAAGCTTTTTGCAAATGTTACCTGAGCATTACAGCGGCAGGCGAGCGGTAGCGTGTCTTTATTATGGTTTTTTGGCAGGAATGTGACATTGCCGGCCAAGTTGAATGCCAAACCATGCTGATGTGCCGATGTAAAAATTTTCAATATTGCAAGAACACTTTTGCTTGTGTGTGCTGTCCAACGTCATGAGCACATAGAATCGCTCATGATTTCAATTGGCAAACATGGATGTGCTGCCTTGAAGCGTGCAAATGCGCAACTGGATAAGAGGGTATTTGCGATCTTAGGCAAGACATCCACAGAAACGCCCACCACAACAAGATAAAGGGGCAACATCATGAAAATTCGTACCTTCGTTTTCTTCGTCATTTTGGCCATTGTCGCGGCGCTTGCTGCGTTCAACTGGCAAACGTTCACCACACCAACTGAATTGTGGTTGGGTGTGACCA
Organism: uncultured Oxalicibacterium sp.; assembly: GCF_913776015.1. Classification (GTDB taxonomy): domain Bacteria; phylum Pseudomonadota; class Gammaproteobacteria; order Burkholderiales; family Burkholderiaceae_D; genus Oxalicibacterium. The sequence goes on from NZ_CAJYMD010000076.1 coordinate 92,619, forward strand.
CCGTTTATGCGCCGCTGGGTGTCGTGATGCTCGGGTTGATGGGCTTGCTGACGGTTTTCTTCCTGACCTTCATCATCTACTTGCAATCGTCGGTCTTGCTGGAAGCGCGTCGTCACGCCAAGGAGTTGCAGGTCAACCGCGAATTGGCCGATCAGGCTGAAGCATCACGCTTTACTGAGTTGCGCCATTTCATCGAGACTGAAATGCAAAACGTCGTGCGGCAGGATAGCGAGACACGCACAGCGATGCTTGCGCGTCTGGATCGTCTGGAAGCCAGTGTGGGCGCAAATATCGATCAGACAGGCAATTCGCTGGCAGCCCAGATCGGTGAAGTCGAAGATCGGCTGGAGCGTGATGGCAAGGTCGCCGTCAAGATCGTGGAGTGAGATTGGATGGCAGCATGGGGCAATTTCACCACAGGCTGTGGTGCGTACGCCGTGGAGCATCCTACGTATATTGGGCGGTCTGGCTGATGGCCTGAGGCGTCGGATGCGTTACACTGCATAGCCCATCGATTGCCTCGTTTTTGTTTGTTTTTCACTTCATGGCTACCAAGTCTTCCAAGTCGTCGGCACCGCAATCCGATAATACGGTTGCCTACATTCTTCTCGCCGTGTTGAGCGTTTGTGTTCTGGCGTTCGCTGGCTGGATGTATTTTCAATACAAGGCCAGAACCGATGCGGCAGTGGCGTACACGAGTTTCGGTCCAATGGTTGTGCGCAGCAACGATTTTTCCTTGCGCACTACTGTTTCCGTACAAAGCCGGCATGCCAATGCCACCGCTCTACAGGCGCAGGAAAAGCAGATCGGCTATGCGCTGCAGGCAGGTTTATCCAATATCGATCCCGAAAAGGTGCGCCAGCCAGATGGTATTGCCTACGTGCAGCAGGTTGCGCGTGATTCTGTACGTGGCGTGCTGGGGCCGCAAATGGCTGAAGACGTATTGGTGACGGATTTCATCATTCAGCAAAACTGATCCGCGATTCGTCGATCTTCCATACGTACACCGCGCTTTCCCTTCCGCGTCTACAATAGGCGTTTGCCCGTTTTCCAATTTCCATGAGTAACCAGGATTCTTCCGGCGATGCGCGTCGCCACTCCTTGCGCCCAGATTCGCCCTGTGCCGGCTATTGCTCGACCTCGCACGGTGATGAAGTCTGCAAGGGATGCGGTCGTACCTGGGATGAAGTGTTGAACTGGATCATCTACACCGATGAAGAAAAAGAAGCCGTCTGGAATCGACTCGAAGCGGCAGGTTTGCTCAAGGTAAAGCGCTGAACTCTTACTGTTGCCAGGCGTTGCCGCCACGGCAAGATCGGCCACGGTATTAGACTTCCCACCCAGGAATCGGTAGACTTGTGGCCTTTTTCGCAGGGCTATTCCATGTCTTCCGCGCCCGATACTCCCGATACCGCCGCCATTTCCGCTGCCGACGATCTCGAACCGGTTGCCACGCGCAGCGTTTCTTCCGAACTGATCGAGAAGGAAGTCGCACGTCGCCGTACCTTCGGCATCATTTCCCACCCGGATGCGGGTAAAACCACGCTGACCGAAAAGTTGCTGCTGTTCTCGGGCGCGATCCAGCTCGCCGGTACCGTCAAGGGTCGTAAGAGTGGTCGCCATGCAACGTCTGACTGGATGGATATCGAGAAGCAGCGCGGCATTTCGGTCGCCAGCTCGGTCATGCAGTTCGAATATCGCGATCACGTGGTCAACCTGCTCGATACGCCGGGCCACCAGGACTTTTCGGAAGATACCTATCGCGTGTTGACCGCCGTCGATTCGGCGTTGATGGTCATTGATGCCGCCAAGGGCGTGGAAGAGCAGACGATCAAACTGCTCAACGTTTGCCGTATGCGCAACACGCCGATCGTCACGTTCATGAACAAGCTTGATCGCGAAACGCGCGATCCGCTCGAATTGCTGGATGAAGTGGAATCGGTCTTGAAGATCGAATGCGCACCGGTGACGTGGCCGATCGGCATGGGCAAGAATTTCCGCGGCGTGTATCACCTGCTGCGCGACGAAATCATGTTGTTTGCACCGGGTAGCGAAAAGGCCGACCAGACCTTCGAGGTCGTCAAGGGTATTGATAATCCGCGTCTGGCCGAAATGTTCCCGCTTGAAATCGAGCAGTTGAAAATGGAAGTCGAACTCGTGCACGGCGCGTCGCATCCATTCGATCTCGACGCATTTCTGTCGGGCCGTCGCACGCCTGTGTTCTTTGGCTCGGCCATCAACAACTTTGGTGTGCGCGAGATTCTGAATGCGCTGCTCGACTGGGCACAGCCGCCGCGCGAACGCGATGCGACCGTGCGTGCGGTGCAACCGACCGAAAAACCATTCTCCGGTTTCGTCTTCAAGATCCAGGCCAACATGGACCCGGCGCACCGTGACCGTATCGCTTTCCTGCGTGTCTGCTCGGGCCGTTTCGAACGCGGCATGAAGGTCAAGCATTTGCGGCTGAATCGCGAGATCAAGCTGTCGAGTGTCGTCACGTTCATGGCATCGAGTCGTGAGCAGGTGGAAGAGGCCTACGCCGGCGACATCATCGGTTTGCCCAACCACGGCAACATGCAGATCGGCGACAGTTTTTCCGAAGGTGAATTTCTGCAGTTCACGGGTATTCCCTATTTCGCGCCTGATTTCTTCCGCTCAGTCCGCATTCGCAATCCGCTCAAGCTCAAGCAGTTGCACAAAGGCTTGCAGCAGTTGGGCGAGGAGGGCGCGATCCAGGTATTCAAGCCGGTGCATGGCAGTGATCTCGTGCTCGGTGGCGTCGGTGTGCTGCAGTTCGAAGTCGTGGCAAGCCGCTTGTTGAATGAATACGGCGTCGATGCCGTGTTCGAAGGTACCAGCATCAGCACGGCACGCTGGATTTCGTGTGCCGACAAGAAGAAGCTGGCCGAATTCGAGAAGTCTTCTGCCGGCGGCAATCTGGCGCACGATGCGGCAGGCAATCTTGCCTATCTCGCCAGCTCGGGCGTCAACTTGCGCCTGACGCAGGAACGCTGGCCCGATGTCGTTTTCCACGAAACGCGAGAACACGCGGCCAAGCTGGATTGATAAGTTGAAGCGGTTGTGGCTTGTTGTCGCAACCGCTTCACTTTTTGCCGTAGTCAAAATTTGACGGTTGAAATATGCCGTTGAAATGCAGTGTCGAAATGCGTTATCGCCTTGCGAGGCAGTCATGCCAAGAATCTTCAAATTTACGCAATTTTCCCTGCGCGATCTGATCGTCACGGCGGGGCCGATGGCTTTGCTCGTCGTACTGCTTTGCTACCTCGCTTACCGCCTTGTTGATCCAACGCCGCCGCGCCAGGTGACGTTTTCCACGGGGCAGGAAAACAGCGCCTATGAACAGTTCGGCAAACGCTACAAGGAAATCCTGAAGCGCTACGGCATCGACGTGACCTTGCAGCCGTCACTGGGCTCGCAGGAAAATCTGCGTCGGCTGAACGATCCCGATTCGGGTACCGATATCGCCTTCGTGCAAAGCGGTTCGACCGAACATGATGCCGCCGAACGTGCAGGGCTGGTGTCGCTCGGCAGCTTGTTTACCGAGCCGGTCTGGTTGTTCTTTCGCGAAAAGCGGCCGTTTGCCGAGTTGAAGGATTTGAAAGGGCGCAAGGTCAATGTCGGGCCGGAAGGCACGGGCGTACCGCGCCTGTTCAAGGCGCTGTTGTCGGTCAACGGTATCGAGCCTGAGCAAGTCCATTTCAGCGAATTGGAAGATACGCCGGCGACAGTGGCCTTGCTCAATGGTCGCATCGATGCGCTGGTCTTCAGTTCTGCACCCGACAGTCTGCTGGTACAGATGCTGTTGCAGACCCCGGGTATCAAGCTCTTCGACTTTTCGCAGGCCGAAGCTTACTCGCGCCGTTTGCCTTACTTGACAAATGTGACGCTGCCACGCGGGATTGTCGATCTGGGCAAGAATTTGCCGACGCATGACTACCATCTGGTGGCACCGACGGCGACCTTGGTAGCACGCGAGAATTTGCATCCGGCACTCGTCGATCTGTTTGCCCAAGCGGCGACGACCGTGCATGGTGGCGCGGGCTGGTTCAGCAAACAGGGCGAGTTCCCGAATGCGCGCTATACCGAAATTCCGGTTGTGGCGGAAGCCGAAAAGTTCTATCGCGAAGGGCCGCCGTTCCTGCAACGTTACATGCCATTCTGGCTGGCCAATTTCATGGAGCGCATGTGGGTCGTGATCGTGGCGCTGGGCGCCTTGTTCCTGCCGCTGTCGCGCATCCTGCCACCGCTTTATGTATGGAAGGTGCGTTCGCGTGTTTATCGCTGGTATGCACAATTGCGCAGCATCGAGCAGGCGATCGAGGAAGTGCCGCAGCAAGACCGTGAAGAGGTGTATCCGGCCCAGTTGCGGCGCTTGGCGCAACTGGAAGAGCGCGTCAACCAGATCGTGATTCCGCTGTCGTTCGCGGACGAACTCTATCGCTTGCGCAGCAATATCAATCTCGTGCGCAAGCGCATTATCTGGCTCAGTCAGACTTCTTCTGCCGAGCCACAAGCCTGATCAGGCACCGATCCAGGGCAGACCGGCCTTGCACCAGCCATCGACATTCTTGCGATGACCTTCGGCATCCTTGCCACCTTCGAAACCTTCCAGCACATCGAAACTGTTGGTATAGCCGTGTTCGGTTGCCAGCTTGGCCGCGCCCTTGGAGCGTACCGCGCCACGACATAAAAACAGCAGCACGTCATCCTTGTCGGCGACTTGCGCCAACTGTGCGAGAAAGTCGGGATTGGGTTTGCCGCCCGGGTAAAGCGTCCACTGCACAGCGAATTGCTGGTCGGCTGCCAGTTGCGGTTTGCCGATCCAGTCGCGTTCGGCATCGGTACGGACGTCGATCAGCTTGATCTTGGTGTCGCCTTGATGAGCTTGTAATAGCGCATAGCTTTCCTGCGGTGTCAGCGCACCGGCATAGGGACGATTCTGTTCGGTGCCACGGCTGCGGCCTGCTGCAAGAATGTCGGTCGTCATGCTGAGAATTCCGGGAAAGATGGGGAGGAGTATGAAAGGCGATTATAGAGTGCGTCTTATAGATGTGCAGTCTCATCAAATTTGCCTGTATGCATGCAGATGATCTATCTATATCGGAATCCGACGGTGTTTATAATCGTTGCATCCTGTTGATGGAGCGCCCATGACCTTGCTGCAATTCGTCGCCGCCTTTCTTTTCGCGATTGCCTTGATCCACACATTCACTGCGCCTTTCTTCGCCCGACTGGCGCATCGCTATCCGCGTCATGAAGGTTTGCTGCATTTGTTGGGCGAAGTTGAAGTGGTGTTCGGCTTTTGGGCATTCATTCTGATCATTGCCATGGCCTTGATCGCCGGTGGCGATGTGGCGCTTGAGTATGCCGAGTCGCGCCACTACACCGAGCCGCTATTCGTGTTCGTGATCATGGTGATGGCCGCTTCGCGGCCCGTGCTGGAACTGGTGAGAGCCGTCGTGTCACGTATCGCGCGCATGCTGCCGATGGACATGACGCTGGCACGTGTCTGGCTGTGCCTGTGGCTGGTGCCGCTGATCGGTTCGTTGATTACCGAACCTGCCGCGATGACGCTGGCGGCATTGATGCTGTCACCGTTGGTATTTCGTCCCGGCATGCCGGAATGGCTCAAGTACGCGAGCCTCGGTGTGTTGTTCGTCAATGTATCGATTGGCGGCACCTTGACTTCGTTTGCCGCGCCGCCGGTGTTGATGGTGGCTGCGAAATGGGGCTGGGACAGCAGCTTCATGTTTTTGCACTTCGGCTGGAAGGCTGCGCTGGCCGTGCTGATCAATGCTTCGGTCGTGAGCTGGTTGTTAAGGCGACACCTGATCGAAGCCGAGATCGTGCCGACCTCACATGAAGAGGGGGTGCCACGCATCGTTTGTCTGATCCACCTATTTTTTCTGGCAGGCGTCGTGATGTTTGCGCATCACCCTGTGATTTTTCTCGGACTTTTTCTGTTCTTTCTGGGTTTTACCAAGGCGTATGCACGGCACCAGGCACCGTTGCTGTTGAAAGAAGCCTTGCTGGTCGGCTTCTTCCTTGCAGGATTGGTGGTGCTGGGAGGCATGCAGCAATGGTGGTTGCAGCCGATCGTGGCGAATCTGGAGCCTACCGCCTTGTTCTTCGGCGCATTGGCCTTGACTGCCATTACCGATAACGCTGCACTGACTTACCTTGGCTCACTGGTCGAAGGCATGTCGGATGCCGCAAAGTACATGTTGATGGCAGGTGCCGTGGCGGGCGGTGGCCTGACCGTGATCGCCAATGCCCCCAATCCTGCCGGGATGGCATTGTTGCGTGGCGGGTTCCGCAATCGGGTTGTCACTGTGCAAGGATTGCTATTCGGCGCCATTTTACCGACCGTAACTGGCGCACTTTGTTTCCTATTGCTTTGATGCACAAATAAAGTGCAAATATCTATTTTTGATCATTAATTGCACATTAAAAGTGCGTTAAATCGTAAATGCACAATTATGGTGATTACGTGGTCGTGGTTGCTTTGACAATCCCTGCGCCAAAACGGCGCTTTCCCTTGTGATTCAATCACTTAAATGCCGGCAGGCCACCCTGTTTTTGCTACAAAATAGTGGCATGGAATCTGCTATTATTCCGGGCGAGTTATGGACGCACGCTGTTTGCGCAGTTGAACACCAGCACGGATCACAACCCAACCCTATTCTTGTATTACCTGCTCATATTTAGGAGATTCGCATGGCAATGACGGCCGCAGAGGTCTTGAAGATGGTGAAAGACAACGAAGTCAAATTCGTTGATTTTCGCTTTGCTGATACACGTGGCAAAGAACAGCACGTCACCGTGCCAGTTTCGCATTTCGATATGGACAAATTTGAAGCTGGCCATGCATTCGACGGTTCGTCGATCGCCGGCTGGAAGGGTATCGAAGCATCCGACATGCTGTTGATGCCAGATCCAAACACCGCCAACATCGATCCATTCATGGAAGAAACCACGCTGTTCATGCAGTGTGATGTTATCGAGCCATCGGATGGCAAAGGTTACGACCGCGATCCACGTTCGATCGCCAAACGCGCTGAAGCGTACCTGAAATCCTCGGGCCTGGGCGACACCGCCTACTTCGGTCCTGAGCCAGAATTCTTCATTTTCGACGGCATCCGTTGGAAAATCGGCATGGATGGCTGCTTCGTCAAGATTGATTCGGAAGAAGCATCGTGGTCCACCGGCGAGAAAATCGAAGGCGGCAACACCGGCCATCGTCCAGCAGTCAAGGGCGGCTACTTCCCAGTGCCTCCAGTCGATAGCTTCCAGGACATGCGTTCGGAAATGTGCCTGATCCTGGAATCGCTCGGCATCCCGGTTGAAGTGCATCACCACGAAGTGGCTGGCGCTGGCCAAAACGAAATCGGCACCAAGTTCTCGACCCTGGTTGAGCGTGCTGACTGGACCCAGAACCTGAAATATGTTGTCTGGAACGTTGCGCACACCTACGGCAAAACCGCGACCTTCATGCCAAAACCAATCGTTGGCGACAACGGTTCGGGCATGCACGTTCACCAATCGGTCTGGAAAGATGGCAAAAACCTGTTCGCAGGCGACGGCTATGCCGGTCTGTCGGAATTCGCGCTGTATTACATCGGCGGCATCATCAAGCACGCCAAGGCATTGAACGCGATCACCAACCCAGGTACCAACTCGTACAAACGTCTGGTTCCAGGCTTCGAAGCGCCAGTCAAACTGGCTTACTCTGCCAAGAACCGTTCGGCTTCGATCCGTATTCCTTATGTGTCGAATCCAAAAGGCCGTCGTATCGAAACCCGTTTCCCAGATCCACTGGCCAACCCATACCTGTGCTTCGCAGCACTGTTGATGGCAGGTCTGGACGGCGTTCAGAACAAGATCCATCCAGGTGAAGCAGCATCGAAAGATCTGTACCACCTGCCACCAGAAGAAGACAAACTGATCCCAACGGTTTGCGCTTCGCTGGAAGAGGCACTGGACAATCTGAACAAAGACCGCGAGTTCCTGACCCGTGGTGGCGTGTTTAGCGACGCAATGATCGATGCCTACATCGATCTGAAGATGCAAGAAGTCACGCGTTTCCGCATGACTGCGCATCCAGTCGAATACGATATGTACTACTCGGTCTAATCGTTCGTTGTAGTAGTGTTATCGAAGCGGGAAAAGCGCAAGCTTTTCCCGCTTTTTATTTGCCTTCGCACTGCGGAAAATGCGGCAACATGATGTTTTCCTGGCGTCTCCTGTCATACACTAGGAGCGACTCAACCGACCGAACAGTGCGTATGAAATACATCTGCATTTCCCTGTTGTGCCTGACCGCGATGGTGTCTGCCAAAGTGCCGTTCGTTACGCCTGCATTTGCGCAGAACGATGTTTATCTATGCATCGATGCCGAAGGTCGTCGCGAGTACAAGAACACTGGCCCCACGGCGCGTTGCAAGCGGGTCGATTTGCCGGGCGTATCGACTGTACCTTCCTCTGCGCCGCGTGCGACACCTGCTGCGCCTGCTACGCGTCCAGCGACGGCAACATCGCCAAGCGAGTTTCCGCGCGTAAGCAGCGGCGAACAGAAAGCACGCGATAGTGACCGCAAACGCATCCTGCAGGATGAACTCAAAGTGGAAGAAGCCAAGCTGGCCGCGCTCAAGGCCGAATACAACAATGGCGAACCCGAGCGTCTCGGCAACGAGCGCAACTATGCAAAATATCAGGAGCGTACCGCGGCATTGAAGGATGATGTCGCGCGCACCGAACGCAATGTGGAAGCTCTCAAACGCGAACTGGGTAATCTCAAATAAGATGTGTTCGCATCGGTATGATGTTTGCTTTAGTCTGGCCGCATGTAGCGGCCATTCTTTTTTGAACGGCCTTTTATGATGGAGTTCTGTGAATAAACATATGCTTTCCCTTGCCGGTCTGGATTTGCTGGCATCGGCCGTCCTGGTGCTTGATCCCGAAGGTCGGATCATCTACGCCAACCCCGCAGCAGAGAATCTGCTTGAATCGTCGAGCAAAATCCTGCTTAACCAAACACTCTCCGAACTCTTTCTGCAAAACGAAGAGCTCGATGCCTTGTTCCAAGGCGCATTGCAGCAAGCCTTTGCCGACAAGCGGCAGGAACTGACGCTGGAACGTCTGAGTCGTGAACCATTGCAGGTACATGCGGTGGTGACGGCACTCGATCAGCCGGAGACGCCGGTATTGATCGAATTGCGCGAGAACCTGCAGCAACTCAAGCTCGATCGGGAAGAGCGTCTGCTGGATCAAAGCCAGGCCAACAAGGAACTGATCCGCAATCTTGCGCACGAGATCAAGAATCCGCTTGGCGGCATTCGCGGTGCAGCGCAATTGCTGGAGCTGGAATTGCCGGAGCGGCACCTCAAGGAATTGCGTGAATACACGCAGGTCATCATCAAGGAAGCCGATCGCCTCCAAACGCTGGTGGACCGCCTGCTGGCACCGCATCGTCGTCCGCATATCGTCGGCGACGTCAACATTCATGAGGTGTGCGAGCGTGTACGCAGCCTGATCACCTCTGAATTCCCGAACGGTCTGAAGATTCGGCGTGATTACGATCTGTCGATTCCCGAATTCCGGGGTGACAAGGAACAACTGATTCAGGCTGTACTCAATATCGCGCACAACGCCGCCCAGGTGCTGACCGAACGCATGAAAGCGGGCGATGCCGAGTTAATTTTACGTACACGTATTGCACGACAGATCACGCTGGCGAAGGTGCGTTATCGGCTGGCATTAGATTTGCATATTATCGATAACGGACCCGGCATCCCGCCGGACATCCGTGATCGGATTTTTTATCCACTGGTATCGGGCAGGGATGGCGGTAGTGGCTTGGGATTAACGTTGGCACAGACATTCGTGCAGCAGCATATGGGCGTCATCGAATGCGAGAGCCGGCCGGGTTATACGGATTTCCGTATTTTGATTCCCTTGCCCTGATACGGCATAACAATAAACTGGCAATGTCGCCGACATTGCCGCATCACGCGGAACATTAGAAGACATATGAAACCAATCTGGATTGTTGACGACGACGAATCGATACGCTGGGTGCTGGAAAAAGCCTTGGCGCGCGAGAACCTGGCGACCAAGAGTTTTTCCAATGCGCGTGATGCCATGGAAGCGTTGAAGGACGGCGCACCGCAAGTATTGGTTTCCGATATCCGCATGCCGGGCGAATCCGGGCTCGAGCTGCTGCAGGCCGTCAAGGCCAAGCATCCGGGCTTGCCTGTCATTATCATCACGGCGTTTTCGGATCTGGATTCGGCAGTTGCCGCGTTTCAGGGCGGTGCGTTCGAATATCTTGCCAAGCCCTTCGATATCGACAAGGCGGTGGAACTGATTCGCCGTGCGCTGGAAGAAAGCCTGCGTGAAACCAGCGTCGAACATGTGTCGGCCGATACGCCCGAGATTCTCGGTCAGGCACCGGCCATGCAGGATGTCTTTCGCGCGATCGGTCGCCTCTCTCAATCGAATGTGACGGTGCTGATCACCGGTGAGTCCGGTTCGGGCAAGGAACTCGTCGCACGTGCGCTGCACAAGCACAGCCCGCGCGCTTCGCAGCCGTTCATTGCCTTGAATACGGCGGCGATTCCCAAGGATTTGCTGGAGTCCGAACTGTTCGGTCACGAGCGTGGCGCCTTCACAGGTGCGCAGGCAACGCGTCGCGGTCGTTTCGAGCAGGCCGAAGGCGGTACGTTGTTCCTCGATGAAATCGGCGATATGCCGTTCGATCTGCAAACGCGTCTGTTGCGTGTGCTCTCGGATGGGCATTTCTACCGCGTCGGCGGTCATCAACCGCTGAAAGCCAATGTGCGCGTGATTGCCGCGACGCACCAGAACCTCGAACATCGCGTGCGTGAAGGCCTGTTCCGCGAAGACTTGTATCACCGCCTGAATGTGATTCGTCTGCGTTTGCCGAGTTTGCGCGAACGAAAGGAAGATATCCCGATTCTCACGCGTCATTTCCTTGCGCAAAGCGCCAAGCAGTTGGGTGTGGAAGTCAAACGCATGTCGGAAGGTGCGATGCAGTTCCTCAGTAGTCTTGAGCTGCCGGGCAATGTGCGTCAGCTCGAAAATCTGTGCAACTGGATCACGGTGATGGCGCCGGGCCAAACGGTCGAAGCCAAGGATTTGCCGCAGGAATTGACGGAAGGACAGGGCACGGCAGGCATGAATCCGAGTATTGCTGCTGCACCGTCGTCTACAGGCAGTTATATGGCACCGGATGTGGAGACGTATGCAGCCAGCGCCAATTCGCCGGCTAACACTGCGACTACATTCGCACCCATGGCATCCAGCGAATCGACGACATGGACCGCCTTGCTGGAAGCCGAAGCGGCTGCCTTGCTGGCTGCCGGCCAGCCTGAAGTCATGGATGTATTGGGTCGCCAGTTCGAATCCGTGCTGATCAAGACAGCACTCAAGCATACGCACGGTCGCAAGAACGATGCAGCGGTACGCCTGGGCATCGGTCGCAATACGATTACGCGCAAGATTCATGAGCTCAACATCGATGGTGCGAAAGATGACTGACGCAAGCTGTTTATGTCACAGGCAAAAAAATACCCCGACTTGGTCGGGGTATTTTTTTTAGATCGGCCTGTTTGTTCAATATCAGGCTGCCAACTTGACCACCGTGCGCTTGGCTGTTGCCTTGCTGCCTTCAAGCAGGAAGGAGAGGCCGACCACCAGTACCAGTTCACCTTCGGCAGAACGTGCCGTACCGGCAATGCCATCCACATGCATGGCGGTCATCGGCTTGATCACGAGATCGGCCGTGCCTTCGACCATGCCGACAGAAAGAATGTAAGGTTGGGGTGCCGCGATGACGATGCCGACACGTTCCGATTGCAGTTCGTAACCCAGCGCACCCGCCAGCGAGCGTACCGGCAATGGACGGCCCTGATCACGCAAGACCGGTGCGCCACCGACGTGTTCGAATTCCTCCGGCAATTCGACGACGCGTTCGACCACGGCCATTGGCAGGGCCAGTGCCGCATCCGAACTGCGCACCAGCATCGTTGGCACGATCGACAGTTCGATCGGCAAACGGATGGAGAAGCGCGTGCCGATGCCGAGACGCGAATCGATGGTGATGGCGCCACGATGTTTTTCTACAGCGGTTTTCACCACGTCCATGCCGACACCACGACCGGAGACGCTGTTGGCCACTTCCTTGGTTGAGAAGCCGGGCAGAAATACCAGTTGCAGCATTTCTTCCTGCGTTTGTGCGGCGTTTTCGGAAATCAATCCCTTGGACAAGGCTTTGGCGCGCAAGGCCTGCGCATCCATGCCTTTACCATCGTCCGAAATTTCGATCATGACGCTGCTGGCTTCCTGCCATGCCTTGAGCAGGATCACGGATTTGGCCGGCTTGCCGGATGTGGCACGTGTTGCTGCATCTTCGATGCCGTGATCGAGCGAGTTGCGCAACATGTGGACGAGCGGATCGTATAGGCTGTCCACCACCACGCGATCGACTTCGGTTTCTGCACCTTCGATCTGCAGATCGACTTCCTTGCCCAGATCCTTTGCCAGTTCCCGTACGAGTCGCGGGAAGCGCTGGAACAATTTGCCGACTGGCTGCATGCGTGTGGACAAGGTGGCGCGTTGCAATTCCGTCGAATAGCGTGAGGCACGTCCCAGTGTTTCCGCAAGAGCAGACATCAGCGTGGCGGCCTGGCCTTCGAACGGGAATTGCGCCAGTTTTTCTAGTAATACGGCGGCCTGGTTAGCGGCCTGCACCGATTCACCGGCGACTTCCAGCAAGGCATCGAGCTTGACGGCATCGATACGAATGCTTTCTTCCTTGACGATCGTAGTGTTTTTGTCTGCGGCAGGCACGGTGCGACGTTCGACACCATCCCAACCGGCAGGTTTGCCAGCCGGCGCAGCTTGTGTGGCAGGAGCCGAGGCAGTCGGTGCTGGCGTTGCTGCAATGGCAGGTGTTTGCGCTTGTGCGGAAGCGGCAGGCATATCGACCACCGTGCCGGGCGGTACGACAGCCAAATACATGGCACGCCAATCGAGTCCATCGTCAATGATGGCGGTGTCGGAAATGGGGGCTGCTTCACCCATGGCGGCAGTTGCGAGCGGCGCTGCTGCGTTTGCACTGGCGGCTGGTGCAGCGCCACCTTCGATGGCGCTGGTCAGAATGCTTTCGAGTTCAGCCGGCATTGCAGGCAGCGTTTCGGCTGGTGTGCCATTGGCCAGTGCATCGAGCTGGTCGGCCACGAAGCCGCTGGCTTGCAAGGCGGCCTCGATAGCCATCGGTGTCACAGGGACCTGGCCGTTACGCAGGGCATCGAACAGGTTTTCAGTCAGGTGACAGGCCGACACCATCGCCGGCAAGTTCATGAAGCCGGCACCGCCCTTGATCGTATGGAAGGAGCGGAACACGGCATTGAGTGTGTTCAGATCGTCGGGATTGCGTTCGAGCGAGAGCAGGTGTTCTTCCACATTGGTGGCAAGATCCAGCGCCTCGACGACGAATTCCTTGAGCATGTCATCCATTTAGAATCCCAGATCGGCAAGCAGACTATCCACATCGTCCTGCGCCATGGCAACGGCTGGCATGGCGGGGCCATTCATCAGTTCGGCCGGTGTTTCGGCCTTGTGTTCCTGGGCTGCGGCCTTGATTTCGGCGGGTGCGTTATCAAGCAGCAGTTGTGCCAGTTCGGTCTCGACGCGGTTGGTAATCGCGACGATCTTCTTGATCAACTGACCGGTAATGTCCTGAAAATCCTGCGCCATCATGATGTCGAGCAGGCGTGCTTTTTCGGCATCGGTGGCTTGGGCAACCGTGGCCGAGAAGCTGCGCGAATCGCCGGCCAGCGTCTTGAATTCGTCGATGCTGAGTTTGCCTTCGAACAGTTGCGCCCAGCGCGTATCCATATCCTTTGCCTGTTTGGAAAGCGCTTCCTGTTCCGGCATACCGATATCGATGGCATTCAAGACTTTGTTGGCTGCCTGTTCGGTCAGTGTCGCAACATATTCGAGTCGACCTTGTGCATCCGATATTTGCGAGGCGACATCCGATAGCGAACGGTCGTAACCGAGTTCGCGCAGGGAATCGTGCATGACGCGCACAATACCGCCCAGGCGTTCGTACATCGGTTTGTCGGATTCGTCTGTCGTGGTCTCCCCGGTCGGCGTGGCGCTGACTGGCGCAGCAGAGATGGGTTCTGCAGGCGCAACGGGGGCACTCATCGCGGGGGCAGCGGGCGTAGGTGCGGGTGTGGCGACTTCGCTCAGGCGCTGTGCCGAAATTTCGTCAAACAAGGCTTCAAAATCGTCCGTATCCCCGCTCATTGCTAACCCTTTTCGTGATGATCTTCGCACGTGATGCGTGCGTATGGTTTGTTATCGGCAGACTTGTCGCCAGGTTGAGCCTGACGCTGCAAGGATACCGCGCCCGAAGAGCGTTGACTGAAGGCAATAATACCGAGATTTGCCGGGCCAGCATAGCGAATGCCAGCGACATGGCGACAGCAGACAACACTTGTGAAATTTGTTGAAATCCTCTTGCCGAATTCGCATTTCACGAGCCGTTTGCGGTACACGGTTGCGTATTCGTGACGCTTGCATGTACGGTAATTGACGCTCCGACAGGCGGCGCATACACTGCTGCTGGTCGTCTGGCATGCAGTTTCGTTGGCTACCACGATGCTTTGTTATCGAATTGCCTATTGAATTGTTTATTGCAGCAGACTGTTTTCTTTCGACGTATTTCTCTCATTTTTCATCTCCTGCCGTTTCCCGCATCGCGCCGGGCCTCATGCATGACCGCGTTTTCCATTCTCCCGATTCAAGACCAGCCGCTCGCTCGGCAGATACAGCACGCCATTGACAATAAGACCAAGCCTTTAGGCAGTCTTGGCCGACTCGAACAACTGGCTTTGCAGATCGGCCTGATTCAGCAGACGGTTCAGCCGGTACTACGCGATCCAGCGTTGATCGTATTTGCCGGCGACCATGGCGTGGTAGCCGAAGGAATTTCGGCCTATCCGCAAAGTGTGACCTGGCAGATGGTCGAGAATTTTCTTGCCGGTGGCGCAGCCATCAATGTGTTTGCACGCCAGAACGCCTGCGCGCTGCATATCGTCGATGCCGGTGTCAATCACGTATTCGGTGAGCGCGCGGGGCTGCTCGATCGCAAGGTCGCAGCGGGTACACGCAATTTTGCGCAAGAGCCGGCGATGACGATGACCGAATGTGAACAGGCCATGCAACACGGTGCCGAGCTGGTGCGTGGCTTGCATGGCAATGTCATCGGATTCGGTGAAATGGGCATTGGCAATACGACTGCAGCAGCAGCCATCATGCACGCGCTGACGGGATTGCCGGCAGCGGAATGCGTCGGGGCCGGCACGGGGCTATCGCCTGAAGGCGTCTTGCACAAGCAGCAGGTAATCGAAAAAGCCGTCGCTCTGCATGCCGGCATACGCACACCGCAGCAGGTATTGGCAACCTTTGGCGGTTTTGAAATCGCCATGATGGCAGGAGCCATGCTGGCGGCTGCGGAGCGTCGCATGGTGTTGCTGATCGATGGTTTTATCGTGACCAGTGCCTTGCTGGTGGCAGCACGCATGCAACCGGCAATTCTGGATTACTGCGTATTTGCACACTGTTCGGACGAACGCGGGCACGCTGCCTTGTTGCATGCCTTGCAGGCAAAGCCGCTAATGCAACTTGGCTTGCGTTTGGGGGAGGGCACGGGAAGTGTGATGGCTTTGCCTTTGCTGCACGCGGCAGTCAATTTCCTGTCCGACATGGCGACCTTCGAATCGGCCGCCGTCAGCAACAAGACTTGCAGCAGAACCTGAATAAGCAGAATCTGAATAAAAAGAGGCGAACATGGGGATGGAACCGGATCTGTTTGAAGAAGAGGACATGGGCAAGCGCATGATGCACGAAGTGCGTCTGTTCTTCGTCGCCTTGCAGTTCTTCACGCGCTTGCCGATACCGCGCTGGGTCGGCCATGATCCACGCTGGCTGTCGCAGGCGGCCCGTTATTTTCCGCTGGTGGGTTTCATCGTGGCGCTGATCACCAGCCTGGTCTACGTCATGGCTACTTTGTTGTGGCCGCAATCGGTCGCCGTGCTGCTGAGTGTGATTGCCGGCATATGGTTGACTAGTGCATTTCATGAAGACGGTTTTGCCGATACCTGCGATGGTCTTGGTGGCAGTGCGACTGCCGAACGTGCACTGGCCATCATGAAGGATTCACGCATTGGCGCGTATGGTGCGATCGGCATTTTGCTGATGCTGGGATTGAAAACCGTTGCCTTGATCGACATGCCACCGGCCACGGTGGTGGCAGCCTTGTTGCTCGGCCATCCGTTATCGCGACTGTGTGCCGTCAGCCTGATCTGGCGACTCGATTACGCTCGTGAAGATGGCAAGGCCAAGCCGATTGCCGAGCATATGTCCAGTCACGAATTTGGCATTGCCTCGCTGATCGTGGTGGTTGCCTTTTTGCTGGCAGCCATTTCCGGTTGGGCACCGCTGAATGGCGTGGTGTTCGGCATCTTGCTGGCCGGTATCGCGACGTTCTGGATGGCAAGAATGTTCAAGCGCCGTCTCGGTGGCTATACTGGCGATTGCCTTGGTGCAGTCCAGCAGGTGGCCGAGGTGTCTTTCTATCTGGGAGTGTTGAGCGCCGTCACTTATTGACCCGAGGTCATCATGCACCTTTACCTGATTCGTCATCCGCGACCCATCGTTGCCGCCAACGTGTGTTACGGACGCAGCGATCTGAAGGTGGCGGAAGAAACCCTGACCTCGGTGCATGATGCGCTGCTTCCTCTTTTACCCACGCGCGCCCGCATATTTTCCAGTCCGCTCAGTCGTTGTACGGTACTTTCGAACAGGTTGGCTGAAGCGCTCGATTGTGCGCCCGTTTATGACGAACGCTTGCGTGAAATGCATTTCGGCGATTGGGAAATGCAGCCTTGGGACGCTATTCCACGTACGGATATCGATGCCTGGACCAGCGATCTGATCGGTTATCGTCCCGGCGGTGGCGAAACGGTGCTGGAAGTCGCACAGCGTGTGCGTGCATTTCGCGATGATCTTGCGGGACTAGATATCGAACACGCCATCGTCATTTGTCATGCCGGCACCATTCGTTTGCTGGCAGCATGCGAGCATGCCCTGTCCGTACCGGAGATGGCCTTGTATGCGGCACAGAAACCGCATCGCATTGGCTACGGCGAATTGTTGATCGTTGATTGCTGAAAATCGATCTGATGGAAGGCAGCGGTTGCACGGCATGTTTTACGTGCTACTTTGCTGATGAAAATGCGTTGGCGTTGAGGCGCTACGACGCTCAGTCGGAGGCTTCTTATCCTTAGAAAATGGCCCGTTCGCGCCGATCTTCCTCGACCAGATGATGCAGTGTCATGGCGGCAAAATGTGCCGACACAACGTCGCGTCCCCACGGTTTGCGCTTGTTGGGTAGTACGCGCAACCAGCCGAATGTGCGGGCTGCGCGCAGGACATGCTGTTGTACGTCGGGTTTGTCCTTGCGCAAATAGCGCAGTAGTACCGACGCGATGTGCTCGGGCGTCATGCGCAGAATGTAGGCTGTGGAATGTAGATACAGCACCCAGTCACGTGCCTGTGCGGCTTCCAGCGGCATGCTTTTAGTCGGATCGTCTTCAAAATCGATGAAGCTGACCTTGCCCTCATGCCAGATCATGTTGCGTGCGAAACACTGGCTCGCAGTTTGTTCGAGGCGATGCAGGGAGAGAATTGCATTCAGGCCAGCCTCCCAGTAACGCTGGCCTACATCCGCATGCTCGCGCAACATATGGTCGAGTGACGTCTCGCCCAGAAAAGACATGGCAAACCACTGCGGCGTCACATGTAGAACGTCCGGCACCGAAGCACCAGCTACCTTCAGCGCCTGCAAACGCATGACTTCAATGCGCTGCGCGTCGCTGCCGCCGGGCGCCGGCACGGCACGCAACATCGGTTGTCCAAGAATCGCGGCCAGCGTATCCAGCACCGGATAGCCCCAATGCTTGAGCTGCGGCTCAAGCTGCTTGATGATGACCGGCGTGCCGTCCACATCCAGCTTGTGCGTGCGACCGGGGCGGCCCATCAGCGTGGTATCGATGGCGTTCTGCTGTTCGGATGTAAACATGAAAAAAGGCAAGAGCAGGCGAGGGGGCATTATAGATCAGCCCTATCGATGGATTGACGTGTTTCCCCACAGAGATAGGCAATGGCGTCGTACATATCCGACAAGACTCGCCTCAAAATTGCCCGGCCTGTTTCAGCCACGTACAATGGCGTCCGTTCAGGTGCCCGCAGCTATATTCATGGCTGCAGTTAAACGGGAAACACGAGGTCTTTACAAGGCTGACGTGTGCTGCCCCCGCAACGGTCGACAAGCGTCGTCGAATCGACGACAACTCACTTCTTCATACCACTGTGCGTTTCATGCATGGGAAGGTCAGGTGCGTTTGCTTGTTCAGCCCGGA
>NZ_CAJYMD010000077.1 GCF_913776015.1 uncultured Oxalicibacterium sp.
CGTTCGATCAATTCGATCAGCAAGACGAATGCGCCCATCGCCATCGTCGAGCCGAGCAGGTAATACAAACCGGCGGTGACCAGCGAAGCCTGACCGTAGCCGACGATCGCCAGCAGCGTGCCCGACGACACAATGGCACCATAACCAGCCATGCGCCCCAAACCTTCACTCGCCAGCATGCCGGCAGCGCCGAACAGGATCGTTGCCATGCCGCCCCACAGCAGCGCCTGATAGCCGTAATGTGCGGCGTCGCCCGCGTCATTCGAAAACACCAGCAGCCAGATGCGCAGCACCACATACGCGCCGACCTTGGTCATCAGGACCAGCATCGCGGCGACAGGCGGCGAGGCGGCGGAATACGTGGTTGGCAGCCAGAAGCCGAGCGGCCACATTGCGCTCTTGGTCAGGAAGGCAATCGCCAGGACGGCAACACCGACCTTGAGCAGGAACAGGTCTTCGCCACCGATGCCGGCAATGCGACCGGCCAGATCGGCCATGTTGAGTGTGCCGGCGCTGGCATAGATCAGCGCCACGCCGATCAGGAAAAGTAGCGAGGCCGCAAGGTTGATCGCGATGTACTGCATGCCGGCGCGCAAACGCGTGACGTTGTAGCCGTGCAGCAGCAAGCCGTATGACGCGGCCAGCATGACTTCAAAGAACACGAACAGGTTGAACAGATCGTGCGTGAGGAAGGCGCCATTGATGCCCATCAGCAGGAACTGGAACAACGAGTGGAAGTGCACGCCGATGCGGCTCCAGCGCATGGTCGAGAACAGCAGCGCGGCACCAGCCATGACCGAGGTCAACAGCAGCATCAGCGCAGCAAGGCGATCGGCGGCGAGCGCGATGCCGAACGGTGCCGACCAGTTGGCGGCCAGGTAGACGCCCATGTTGTCGGGCCAGCTACCGGTATCCGTCAGTTTCATCAGGCAGACGGCGATGCTGAACTGAATCAGGATCGATGCCAAGTTGATGAAAAACTTCAACTGATGGCGACTCTCGTTGATCATGATCAGCACTGCGCCGCAGATCAGCGGCAGCAGGATCGGCAGGATGATCAGTTGCTGGTTCCAGGTCAGACTTGTCATTGATCCGGCTCCTCACCATCCACGTGATCGGTGCCGGTCAAACCGCGCGAGCCGATCATCACGACGAGGTACAGCGCCGTCGTTGCAAAGCCGATCACGATGGCCGTCAGTACGAGTGCCTGCGGCAGCGGATCACTGTACATCGATGGGTCGGCCGGGCCTTGGCCCAGCGTCAGCGGCGGTTTGTCCACCCACAGGCGGCCCATGATGAAAATGAACAGGTTGACGGCATACGACATCAGCATCAGGCCGGTCAGCACCTGGAAACTACGGGGACGCAGAATCAGCCAGATGCCTGAACCGAACAGGACGCCGATGGCGAGCGAAATGATCAGCTCCATCAGGTGGCTCCTCGTTTGGGCAAGACAACGGTATCGGGTGTGCCGCCCGCTTGCGGACGGCGGCTACGGACGGTCTGGTGCGCCAGCGCAACCAGGATCAGCATGGTCGAACCGACCACGACGAGGAACACGCCCAGATCGAACATGAAGGCGCTCGGCGCATGCACTTCACCCAGAATCGGCAAGGTCAGGTGTGCGGTGTGGCTGGTCAAGAACGGGAAGCCGAGGACCATCGCACCGGCACCGGTACACGCAGCGACGACCAGACCCCAGGTGATCCAGCGCAGGGGGCGCAGATGGATATGCGATTCGACCCACTGCGTACCGGCGATCATGTACTGCACGATGATGGCGACAGCGAAGATCAGGCCGGCGACGAAACCGCCACCCGGCAGGTTGTGTCCGCGCATGAAGAAATACACCACGATCACACCCATGAAAGGCAGCAGGAAGCGCAGGTACACGCTCGGTACGTGCAGATAGCCTTTGTCCACCTGTTCGGCCGGCGTTTGCAAGGCCGCCGGATCGGTGTTGTTCATCTGTTGTTCGGGAATCGCGATGCTTTCCGCCGCAGGGCGGAAGCGACGCAACAGCGCATACACGGTCAGCGCCACGATTGCCAGCACGGTGATTTCACCCATCGTATCGAAGCCGCGGAAATCGACGAGCAGTACGTTGACCACGTTGGTGCCGCCGCCTTCCGGCAGCGCGCGTGCGAGGAAATAGTTGCCGATGCTATCGGGCTGTGGATGCATCAGTACAACATAGCTGATGCCTGCGATCGCAAGGCCGCCGATTGCCGCCAGCACGAAGTCGCGCGAGCGACGCAGCCACACCGAACGCGGAATCTGCAAGCCGTTCTGCAGTTCTTTCGGCGGCAAACGACGCGGCAACCAGCGCAGACCCAGCAGGATCAGCACGGCGGTCACGGTTTCCACCATCAACTGCGTCAGCGCCAGATCGGGGGCCGACAGCCACAGGAAGGTCATGCTGGTGACGACGCCGACGCCACCGACCAGAATCAGCGCAGCGAGACGGTGAAACTTCGCTTGCCAAGCAGCCGTCAAGGCGCATGCACAGCCGATCAGCCACATTACGCCAAACAAGGGTTCGACATTGGTGTACGAAGCCGGCTTGAGCACGGGCAATGGGCCTGCGAGCAACCAGGGCACGCCGATCATCGCCACCACGATCAGGAACAGTTGGGGTTGCAGGCGTCGCGTACCCAGCCATTTGACGAGGAAGTTGGCGGCCGCGCTCAGTTGTAGCATCGCGGTCTCATAGGCTTGTGCGCCAGAAATGCGGTGCAGTACCGGCACGTCGGCACGCTGTTGCAACGTGAAGTACTTCCGTAGGATGACGTAGAACAGAATGCCGCCGACCAGTGCCACCACGCTCATCGCCAGCGGCAGGTTCAGGCCATGCCAGACCGACAGGCTGTAGACCGGCGTTTGTTCGCCAAGTACCGCTTCAACTGACTGATGCAGATACGGGCCGACGCTGATGCCGGGAATAATGCCGACGATCAGGCACAACAGCACCAGGAATTCGACCGGAAAACGCATCCAGTGCGGCGGCTCGTGCGGCTCCTTGGGCAGATCGTCCGGCAGCTTGCCGAAGAAGACGCTGATAAAGCGCAGCGAATACGCCACGCTGAAGATACCCATTGCCACGGCGGCATAAGACATCCACCAGTTGTCGCTGCCGCCGACATGCAAGGTTTCGGCAAAGAACATTTCTTTCGACAGGAAGCCATTGAGCAGCGGTACGCCAGCCATCGAGGCACTGGCGACCACCGCCAGCGTCGCCGTGATCGGCAATGCCTTGCGCAGACCGCGCAGCACACGCATGTCGCGCGTGCCGGTTTCGTGATCGATGATGCCGGCAGCCATGAACAGCGATGCCTTGAAGATCGCGTGGTTCAGCGTATGGAAGATCGCGGCCACTACGCCCAGCGGCGTGCCGATGCCGAGCAGTGTCGTGATCAGGCCGAGATGGCTGATCGTCGAATAGGCCAGCAAGCCTTTAAGGTCATGCTGGAAAATGGCAACGAAGGAACCGATCAGCAGGGTGCAAACACCGGCCCCCGCGATCAGCCAGGTCCATTCGGGCGTGCCGGACAGGGACGGCCACAAACGCATCAGCAGGAAGATGCCGGCCTTGACCATGGTAGCCGAGTGCAAATATGAAGACACCGGCGTCGGTGCCGCCATGGCATGCGGCAGCCAGAAGTGAAACGGGAATTGTGCGCTCTTGGTCAGCGCGCCAAGCGCGATCAGGATCAGCGCGGGCAGATACAGCGTATGGGCGCGAATGATGTCGCCCGCTGCCAGTACGGTATCGAGATCGTAGCTGCCGACGATGTGGCCAAGGATCAGTACGCCGCACAGCAGGCACAGGCCGCCAGTGGCGGTGACGGTAAACGCCATACGGGCACCGCGCCGTGCATCGATACGGTGATGCCAGTAGCCGATCAGCAGGAAGGAGGTGACGCTGGTCAGTTCCCAGAACACGACCAGTTGAATCAGGTTGCCAGACAGGACGACGCCAAGCATCGAGCCCATGAAGGCCAGCAGGAAGGCAAAGAAGCGCGGTACCGGATCTTCGTCCGACATGTAATAGCGTGCGTACAGCACCACCAGCAAGCCGACGCCAAGTACCAGCATCGCAAACAGCCAGGCCAGCCCGTCGAGTCTCAGCAGGAATTCCAGTCCCAGCGACGGCAGCCATTCGGCCGAATAGCGTACGGGTTCGCCGTTTCCCACGTATTGGTACAGATAGATCGTGACGATCAGCCCGTACAGCGCAACGCCACCAGCCAATATCGATTCCATGTTGCGCGCATTCGACGGCATGCAGGCAGCGATTACACTGCCCAGAAACGGCACGGCAATCAGTGAGAGTAGCAACAGGGATTCGGCGGGTATAGGCATGCGCAGGAAAACATTCAGGAAAAACAGGCGCTCGGCACGCAACCGGCCGCCATGGGTTTGTCGATAATCGGATGAGGAATGATTTCCACCGAAACTCGGTAACAGCCGGCTTGCCGCTCATCGGCAGCGTGCTTGCTGGTCCAGACTGTTTATGTTTGCAGGTCACCCCTTTCCCGGACAATCGACATCTTGTGATGACATACAAGCCGCACCAATGCGCCTTCGGGCCGACAGGAGGCAAGGTTGATTTGCCTTCCGCCCGATACACATTCGCATGGCGAAAACTGCGCCCCCGGCTATTCGGAACGCTGCCTGAGGATCAGGCGCGCTCTGTGTGAACAGACGGAGATATTTCCAGAAACGCCGCCGCAACGTTGTTGCTGCCACATTTCCTTCTTGACGAGACATGCCGCTCGGGGCGGCACCCATGACCGATGAGTACGGCCGCGCACGGCTTGCTCATCGAACAACGACCTCGGCATGATACCAGACTGCATGCATGCTTATGTGCAATTGCACGCAATTCTCTGCAAATTCCTCTCTAAAAGGCATAAGCGCGGCGATCTGTAGGCGATCGCGCTGTACTTGCAAAGATCGTGAAGAGCAAGCCGGCGCGCTTTTGCACGCAATGGGCGTGAATATGCAAGAATTTCGCCTTGCTTGTCCGGTTCGCTCTGCCTTCTCCCTGCCTGTCGTTCGCATGTCATCGCTGCGCGATGTCTTTATGCAATCTGCAATTTAGTACGCACGAGTCGTCAAAAATTCCCGAGCCGGAACGATTTGGAGAAATGCATGCTGCGCTGGTTTGAAAATCTGCTGTACCCCTACAAGGAAGAACGTCCGGCCACGCCACCGACGGGCTTCTTCGCCTTCATCTGGGCCTGCACCAAAGGTGCGCGACGCTACATCGTGGCGATGACATTGCTGACGGCGTTGACCGGTGCCTTCGAAGCCCTGCTGTTCGCCATGATGGGCCATGTGGTGGATTGGCTGGCCAAGGTCGAACCGGCGCAATTGTGGGCGCAGGAAAAGAACAGCCTGGTTCTGCTGGTGGGGCTGATTCTTGGCAGTACCGTGCTGGTCGCCTTGCAGACGTTCTTCAAGCACCAGACGCTGGCCGGGAATTTCCCCATGCAGTTGCGCTGGAATTTCCATCGACTCATGCTCAACCAGAGCATGGGTTTCTATCAGGACGAATTTGCCGGACGCATTGCCACCAAGGTCATGCAGACTGCGCTGGCAGTGCGCGATGTGTGCATGATCGCCGGCGATATTCTGGTATTCGTCTTCATTTACTTCGTCACGATGGCGGCCGTGGTCGGCAGTTTCGATACATGGATGCTGGTGCCGTTTATCGGCTGGGCGGCAGCGTATGGCATCGCCTTGCGCTATTTCATTCCGCGTTTGAGCCGCGTTTCGCGTCGTCAGGCCGATGCGCGCTCGCTGATGACGGGTCGCATTACGGACGCCTATACCAACATCGGTACCGTCAAGCTGTTCTCGCATGCGGGCCGCGAGGCACATTACGTGCGCGGTGCCATGCAGGAATTCATGGTGGCCGTGCATGGGCAGATGCGTCTGGTCTCCGGCTTTGAAGTCGTCAATCATGCCTTGAGCATGTTGCTGATCCTCGGCACGGCTGGCATGGCGCTGTGGCTGTGGAGTCACGGGCAGATCGGCGTTGGTGCCGTCGCCGCCGCAACGGCCATGGCGCTGCGCCTGAATGGCATGTCGCATTGGGTGATGTGGGAAATGGCCAGCCTGTTCGAGCAGGTCGGCACCGTGCAGGATGGCATCAATACCTTGTCGCGTGCGCATGCCGTGACCGATGCGGCGACGGCCAAGCCGATCACGGTATCGCGCGGGGAATTGCGTTTCGAGGATGTCAGCTTCGGTTATGGCGGTCCGCGCGATGTGATCGATCATTTCGACCTCACGATCAAGCCTGGCGAAAAGGTCGGGCTGGTGGGGCGTTCGGGAGCGGGTAAATCGACCATCGTGAACCTGCTGCTGCGTTTCTACGATATCGACAAGGGGCGCATCCTCATCGATGGACAGGATATTTCGCAAGTCACGCAGAATTCGCTGCGTGCGCAAGTCGGCATGGTCACGCAGGATACGTCGCTGCTGCATCGCTCGGTGCGCGACAACATTCTCTATGGCCGTCCCGATGCGGACGAAGCCGACATGCTGTCGGCAGCACGCCGCGCCGAAGCGCACGATTTCATCCAGACACTCGGCGATGCCCAAGGCCGCACCGGCTACGATGCGCATGTCGGCGAGCGCGGCGTCAAGCTGTCAGGCGGACAACGCCAGCGGATTGCGATTGCGCGCGTGATGCTCAAGGACGCGCCTATCCTGCTGCTGGATGAAGCCACCAGTGCGCTCGATTCCGAAGCCGAAGCCGCGATCCAGGCCAGCCTCTACGATCTGATGGAAGGCAAGACCGTGGTGGCAATTGCGCATCGTCTTTCCACGATTGCGGCAATGGATCGACTCATCGTGCTCGACAAGGGGCGCATCGTGGAAGAAGGTACGCATGCCGAACTGCTGGCGCGCAGTGGTTTGTATGCGCGCCTGTGGGCACATCAGAGTGGCGGTTTCCTCGGTGAGGAAGCGGAAGAAGAGACGGGGGCAGGCCTCTGACGAATGCGATGTGCGACGTGTCGGCACGTTGCACATCAGCGATTTGGCACTGCCAGGAAAACCCAGCCTGGCGGTTCATGACACACGCTGTATCGCAGGCAGTACCGTTGGTGTCAGACAAGATACGGCAACGAGCCGAAATGTTTTTTTTTACTCGTCTAGTCAGCTGACGGTCTGGCCAGCAGCAAGGCGATCAATGTCAGCAAGGTTGCGCCTGACAGGTAATAGCCGACGTATTGCAAGCCGTGATGCGTTGCCAGCCAAGTCGCGATGTAAGGTGCAAGAGAGGCACCCAGAATGCCACCGAGGTTGAAGGTCAGCGACACGCCTGTGTAGCGGATCGCGGTCGGGAAGAGTTCCGAGAGCATGGTGCCCAGCGGGCCATACGTCATCCCCATCAGCGCCAGCCCGAGTGACAGGAAGACTGTCACGGTCACCAGGTCGTTGGCCACGAACAGCGGTGCAAAACAAAGGCCGAACACGATCATCGCAATCGATACCAGAATCATCGTGATGCGACGACCATAACGATCAGCCAGCAGTGCCGAAACCGGAATCGTGATGGCGAAGAACACCACCGCACACAGTTGCGCAATCAGGAAGTCATGCCGCGAATAGCCGAGGCCGGTCGTGCCCCAGCTCAGCGCGAATACCGTCATCAGGTAAAACAGCACGAAGGTCGCCAGCGCGATCAGCGTACCGGCTACCAGCATGCCGCCATGTTCTGAAAATACCGTTACGAGCGGCACCTTGGCGCGTTCTTCGTGATCGATGACTTTCTGGAACGCGGGCGTCTCGGTGATCTTCAAACGCACATACAGGCCGACCAGCACCAGTACTGCGCTGGCGAGAAACGGAATGCGCCAGCCATAGCTGAAGAATTGTTCGTTGGTCAGCGTTTCCGTCAGGATCAGGAAGATACCGCCCGACATGAAGAAACCGATCGGCGCGCCCAGTTGCGGAAAGCAGCCATACCAGGCGATCTTGCCTGGCGGCGCGTTCTCGGTCGCCAGCAACACCGCACCGCCCCATTCGCCACCCAGCCCCAGTCCCTGACCGAAACGGCAGAGCGCCAACAAGGCCGGCGCCACCCAGCCAATGGCTTCATACGTCGGCAGCAGACCGATGGCGACGGTTGATAAGCCCATCGTCAGCAGGGCCGCAACCAGCGTCGCCTTGCGACCGATGCGGTCACCGTAGTGACCGAACACGGCCGAGCCGACCGGACGCGCAAAGAAGGCAATCGCAAATGTCGCCAGCGATTGCAGCATCGCAGCAGTAGGATCGGAGGACGGGAAGAACAGGTGCGGGAAGACAAGGACGGCAGCCGTCGCGTAGATATAAAAGTCAAAGAACTCGATGGTGGTGCCGATCAGGCTAGCAAACAGGACGTTTGCCTTTGAGTTGACTTGCTTGAAGCCGCCATCGGCCGCGTGTGCATCGCTCATTATTGCTGTTCTTTCTTCCCTGAAAAAATCCTGTTGTTATGCGTGCGGGGCATCCGCCAGACCGATGGCGGCAGTCACGCCATGCGCCTGTTGATCGGCGTGATAACTGGAGCGCACCATCGCGCCGACAGCCGCATGCTTGAAGCCCATCTTGTACGCTTCTTCCTCGAACATCTTGAACGTGTCGGGGTGCACGTAGCGGCGTACCGGCAGGTGATCGCCGCTCGGCATCAGGTACTGGCCGATGGTCAGCATGTCCACATTGTGTTCGCGCATGTCGCGCATGACTTGCAGCACTTCTTCATCGGTTTCACCAAGGCCGACCATGATGCCGGACTTGGTCGGCACGTTCGGATGCAGTTCCTTGAAGCGCTTGAGCAGGCTCAGCGAGTACAGATAATCGGAGCCGGGACGCGCTTCCTTGTACAGTCGCGGCGCGGTTTCGAGATTGTGATTCATCACGTCCGGCGGGGCCATCTTGAGAATTTCCAGCGCACGATCCATGCGACCGCGGAAATCTGGCACCAGGACTTCGATCTGGGTTTTCGGGGACAGAGCGCGCACGCGTTCGATGCAGGCAGCGAAATGGCCAGCACCGCCATCGCGTAGATCGTCGCGATCAACCGAGGTGATGACGACATAATTGAGCCGCAATGCGGCAATCGTCTTCGCCAAGTTTTCGGGTTCGTCTGCATCAAGCGGATCAGGACGACCGTGGCCCACATCGCAGAACGGGCAGCGACGCGTGCATTTGTCGCCCATGATCATGAAAGTTGCCGTGCCCTTGCCGAAGCATTCGCCGATGTTGGGGCAACTTGCTTCTTCGCATACCGTATGCAGCTTGTGCTCACGCAGAATCTCCTTTATTTCGTAGAAGCGCGTGGAAGGCGAGCCGGCGCGCACGCGAATCCAGTCGGGTTTGGGCAGGCGTTCGGCTTGCACCACCTTGATCGGGATGCGTACGGTCTTAGCTGCGCCTTTCTGCTTGGCAGTCGGGTCGTAGGCGGGGGCGCTAGGGGCTTGGCTGTCGATGCTCATTTGGGCTGGTCGCTCCGTGGGTTGGCCGTTTGCCATACAGCGGGTCGCGCTGCGGGTGACGGTTTGCGGCATCGGCGCGTAGCGTCTGCCACAGGGTGAAAACAGGTGGTCCGATTCTGTCGGGCCGCCGGAAATACAAAATGCGAGCCTATCGAAACAGACTCGCAATCAGATGTTGCGTCAGTGTGTGCCTTACTTCGCCCACCGTGGCGGCGCTGCCCAGGCTGCGCATGTCGATGGTTTGCAGGCCGGCATAACCGCAGGGATTGATCCACGAAAACGGTTGCAAATCCATTGCCACATTCAGCGACACACCGTGATAGGTACAGCCGCTCGCACGAATCTTCAGGCCCAGCGCCGCGATTTTCGCGCCACGCAACGGCCCCTCACTCAGGTAAATGCCCGGCGCACCGGGATGGCGTTCACCGGCCAGATTATACGCCGCCAGCGTATCGATGACTGCCTGCTCGATGCGATGCACGAGTTCGCGGGCGAACAGGCGCGCGTCGGGATGATTGCGGCGCAAGTCCAGCAGCAGGTAGATCACTACCTGGCCCGGTCCGTGGTAGGTCACTTCGCCGCCGCGATCGGTCTGGATCACGGGAATGCCGTGCGCATCCAGTACATGGCCGGGATCGGCGGCCAGCCCGAGTGTATAGACGGGCGGATGCTCGACCAGCCAGATTTCATCTGCGGTGCCGGCATGGCGGGCATCGGTGAAGGCGCGCATCGCTGGGAACGTGACGTCGTAGGCTTCCAGCCCGCGATCGCGGATCAGAGGCTGCAGACGGTCGGCAACGGCGTTCATGTTTATCGCAAAGACCAGCGCGTCAGAGAACGAACTTCACCATCGGATGGCCGGACAGGGCGCGATACACATTGTCGAGCTGTTCACGGCTGGTGGCGCGCACGGTGATCGTCAGCGACAAATACTTGCCTGCCGAAGAAGGTCGCATGGTTTCGACCTTCCCCGCGTGAAATTCCGGATCGTGCACGGTGACGACTTCGACGATGGTTTGGGCAAATTCGTCATGCATCAGACCGACGACCTTGATGGGGAAGTCGCTCGGGTATTCGATCAGGCTGTCTTTTGGGTCGATGGGTTCGTTCATGGCATGGCTACTCGGGGTGCATGTCGTCTGCAACGCGCAAACGACCAGAAGACGACATGATAACGGGAATGGCGGTAGGACGAGTGTCTCTGACTGACGCGAGGTGTGGGATGCGCTCCCCATCAATAGAGCGGCGGACGGTTAATCAACTGATGCTTGTTTCGAGTCTAGGTCGGGGGGGGCTCAGAATACAAAAGCCCGTAAGTGAAAATGTGGGTGCGGTTTATTTTTTTAACGGGATCATGCTGTGCAAATTCAAAAGTACTGCCTCGCTGAGCGCTCAATCTCAGATGAGCCTATTCAAGTAAATTCAATGGATATAAAAGCTATCTTTTAGGAAATATGGCGACCATAATTGGCTACCCATCTTATCTAATTTAGCCCGATTGCCATGGAACGTATATTTGCCTACGTTGACGAATCCGGAAATCTCGACATTGAAACCGAAAAATCGGGGGGCCACAGATTATTTTCTTGTCCTTGCCGTAGTACTTAACGAATCAGCTATTACATCGACCAAACAGCAAGTCGATGCGATTAGGAAACGTCATTTTCAATCAGGGGAAATGAAGTCTAGTGGAGTCAAAAACAATGATGGCGATCACAGAAGAATTAGGATACTAAGAGATTTGAGCAAGATCGATTTCAAATTCTGTGCGGTTGTTATAGATAAAAGTAAGGTGTTCAAAGATGGTGGCTTGCAATACAAGCAGTCTTTTTTCAAATTTACGAATGGCTTGCTTTATCAGCAATTATTCCACAGCTTCAACAAAATAAGCATCATTGCCGATGAACATGGAGATCAAAAATTCATCAATAGCTTCCGTTCATACATCGAGAAAAATCATAAGCCAGATCTTTTCTGGGATTCTGATGTATCAACGGCCTCAAGCAAAGAAAATGTACTTATTCAGTTAGCAGACTTTATTGTTGGTTCTATTGCGCGCGTATATGAAGAAAAAAGCTCACCTGCGCTGAAGGAAGAGTATTTCAATTTACTAAAAAATAATGCATTGGATATTCAGGAGTGGCCAACAAAATATCCGTTTCATCCAGAGCTTAAGAGCACTAACGAGTTCGACAGCTTAATCTACAAGCATGCCCTTAATCAGGCTGAAGTCTTCTTAGCTGAAAATACAGATGCTTATCAGGACGAGAAAATACTGCAAATAGCAACACTGAACCATTTGGTATTCATTAGTAAATTTGATCCCTCGCGGGATTATGTCTCCACATTTGACATTATCAAACACTTGAAAGAACGGGGTTTTGAGACGATCAGCGAACAAGCTATTCGCTCAAAGATTATTGCGAAACTTAGGGATGAAGGAGTTCTGATTTCAAGTTGCACCAAGGGCTATAAAATTCCAAGAAGCTACCAAGATCTAAAAGATTTTGTGGAGCGAGTAGACGGCTTAGTTAGACCGCTAATTGATAGGCTCGGTATTGCCAGACGAAGTTTCATGGTTGCTAGCCAAGGGAAAGTTGATTTGCTCAGCGGTGCTGGGTTCCCTGAGCTTACAGCGTTCGTAGAAACAATTGAAAAATCACGAAAACACTAAACGTTTAGAAATTTACAAGCGAAGATTGAATGGACAAGAAAAACGGCAGGCCGCTTACGCGTACCTGCCGTTTTCTTTGTTTGATCGCCGTGTAAGCGAGCAAACGCTTACATCATGCGATGGCCGAATCAATGCATCCAGAGACGAATCGCATCCCATGCACGGCCGAACATGCCGGCTTCACCGACTTGCTCCAGCGCCACGACCGGCAATTCCGCTGCGGTGCGGCCATCAATTTCAATCTTCAGCGTGCCAACCTGGCTATTCTTGTCGATCGGGGCGACCAGTGGGTCCTTGCGTTGCAGAACGGGTTTGATCTTATCAGCCGTGCCTTTCGGAACAGTTACCCAGAGGTCACGCGTGAAGCCGATCTTGACAGTGTTTTGCGTGCCTTTCCAGACGTTTGGCGTGGCAACGGCCTGGTCTTTCGTGTACAGACGGACGGCGTCGAAATTCAGGAAGCCCCAATTCAGCAGTTTCTGGCTTTCTGCAGCACGTGCCTGATCCGAGGTCGTGCCCAGCACTACCGAAATCAGACGTCGTTCGCCGTTGCCGGCAGGGCGCTTGGCGGTCGAAATCAGGCAATAGCCGGCACCGTTTGTGTAGCCGGTCTTCATGCCGTCAACGGTCGGGTCCAGCCACAGCAGGCGATTGCGGTTCGGCTGCTTGATGTTGTTGTAGGTGAATTCCTTGGTCGAATAGTAGGTCGCGAAATATTGCGGATGATCGATGATCAGGCGCGAAGCCAGGATCGACAGATCGCGTGCGGTCGAATAGTTGGTTTCGCTCGGCAGGCCGTGCGGATTGGCAAAGCGTGTCGAGGTCATGCCCATGCGTTCGGCTTCGCGGTTCATCAGCGAGACGAATACGTCTTCGGTGCCGGCCACGGCTTCGGCCAGCGCAACGGCGGCGTCGTTACCCGATTGCACGATCAGGCCGTACAGCAGGTTGTTGACCGATACCGGCGTGCGCGGCTCGATGAACATCTTGGAGCTGCTCGGATCGACTCGCCATGCGTGTTCCGACACATTGATCATCTGGTTCAGATCGAGCTTCTTTTCCTTCAGCGCATTGAAGACCACATAGGCCGTCATCAGCTTGGTCAGCGAGGCAGGCTCGATGCGCATATTGGGTTCCTGCGAGGCCAGAATCTGGTTGCTCGATGCATCGAGCAAGAGCCACGATTTGGCATTGATCGTCGGCGACGGAACGGTTTGGGCGAAGGCGGCGGAAACGGAGAGAACGGTGGCGAGAACGAGCGCAAGGAGATTTTTCATCGGACTTTCTGAGGCGCATGGGTGGGCATGCGTCGGTTGCTAAAGGGTGGAAACGAAGGGTGTAAAGAAAACGACAAACAGTTTGATCGGCCAGTCGGTGCGCTCGCGAACTTAGCGGTGCCACATTTGGACTACATGATTCTTGATATGTTGCAATTTGCGGTTGAAAAAATGATCGGAGCCCGGCACCACCAGCACAGGCAGGTCTTGCGGACGCGCCCAGTCGAAAACGTTGCTCAGCGGAATCGTATCGTCGAGTTCGCCATGGATCACGATCGTATCACTCGGCACGTTCGGCAACGGCCATTTGCCGGGCGCGGAGCCGACCAGCGCCAGACGTTCAGCCGACGTGCCGGCAGCGGTCAGGCGTTCCTGCAGCTGCGTCTGTACATACGTGCCGAACGAAAAACCGGCCAGCGCGAAGGGCAGATCGGGATACAGTTCGCGGGCGTGTGCCAGCAGTTGCGCCATGTCGTCGGTTTCGCCGCGGCCTTCATCATATTCACCACCGGATTTGCCGACCCCACGGAAATTCATGCGGAACGCTGCATAGCCGAGTGAGGTAAAGGCACGCGTCAGTGTGTGCACAACCTTGTTGTCCATCGTGCCGCCGAACAGCGGATGCGGATGCGCCACGAGGGCGATGCCGACTGGTGCATTGTCGCCCGGCAGATCGAGCGCGCATTCAAGCGCACCGGCCACGCCGTCGAGAAGGAAATAGCGGGTTTGTGCGTTCATGCGGACTGTGCTCCAGCGTTCAGATCTTCAGACGTTCGACCACGCGGCCGCCGACCAGATGTTCGTCAATGATCTCGTCGATATCTTCCTGATCGACATAGGTGTACCACGTGCCTTGCGGATAGATGACGAGGACGGGACCGAGTTCGCAGCGACCCAGGCAACCGGCCTGATTGACGCGAACGGCGCCGGTTTTGCTGAGGCCGAGGTCCTTGACGCGTGCCTTCAGATGTTGCTGGGCAGCGGCGGCACCTTTTTCGGCACAGCATTCACGGCCGTCGTCGCGCTGGTTCATGCAGATGAACAGGTGTTGGCCAAAATGCTGTGTGTTGTCGGTCATTGCGGGCTCGCTTCAAAGACCGGAATGATACACCCGTGTCAGCTTCGCTTCAGGCGATGGGTGCGATGCAGCAGGAACCAGAAGGCGATCAGCGGCCACACCAGCGAGAGGAACTGTGCCGCGCCATTGAAGTTGAGGAACTTGCCCTGAACCCAGGTTTCGAGTGTGGCGACGAAATAGGGATTGGCCGGCGCGACGTTGATGGTGACGAAGGCAATCGCCAGCAGCATGATCGCCATATAGCGTTGCAGGCGTTTCGGCAGCCATACCAGCAGCGCCAGCAGCACGACGCCGGCCAGCAAGCCGAGTTGCGCGCCTTCGGACAACCATGCCAGCGCATTCTGCGGCTTGAACAGCAGCGCCATCGACAGCGTTTTCACCGCCAATGCCGCTGCCAGCATGGCAATTACCAATAGAAAGCGCGGTGCCTTGTCGCGCAACATGTGAAACCACACCAGCAGCGCGCCAGCCGTGCTGCAGCAAGTGACGACAATCTCCACCTGCCAGTATTGGCTGGCCGAAAGCTGCATGCCATTGCGCAGCAGATCGCTGAGGTCGATCGGTACGTCGGTCCACAGCGACAGCCAGTCCGACAGCACGGGCAGCAACTGGCCGGTGCCGAACAGATAGCTTTGCGGATAGATTTGCGCGAGCGGCCACAAGGCCATCAACACCACGCCGCGACTCGCCTCCGGCGTGAACAGCCGATGCCGCAAGCGCCGCAGACGGCTGCGTTCCAGTACCTGATGATAAGTAAGTGCACCCAGCACGGCCCCGATCAATGCGCCGGTGCTGTTGGTCAGGAAATCAAGGTTGGACGTGA
The DNA here is from genome assembly GCF_913776015.1 of uncultured Oxalicibacterium sp. GTDB lineage: Bacteria > Pseudomonadota > Gammaproteobacteria > Burkholderiales > Burkholderiaceae_D > Oxalicibacterium. Next base: position 15,347 of record NZ_CAJYMD010000077.1, read on the forward strand.
CGCGCGTGGGCAGGAAACTCTGCAAGGCTTCCATCGAACCCGATACGAGGATGCCGAGCAGCGCCGCCAGAAGCATTGCGGCAACGCCGCGCACCGATGGATAGAACGCATAAACGGCCAGCACGCCCAGCGGCACATAGCCGAGGATGTTGGTAACGACGTCGAAGCCGGTCCAGTAACGCGGTGGAATCGGTTCGTACAGATATTTTTCGAGCGGAACACCGAGTTGTTCCCAGCCCGAAAACGGATACAGGCTGGCGTAGATGATCAGCGCCAGATAGGCGAGCAGAATGCCACGCGCTAGCACTGACGGCTCGCGCGGTGGCGCAGGCGGGAACTGCTGGATCAGCGTTTCGGCGGCAGGTTCGCGAGCCATGTGCTCATGTCGGCAATAACGGCATCACTGGCGGCGGCCAGTGCGGCAGCGCCACCCTGTGCGTCGGCAGTGGCGGCAGGAATGCGCTGCACGAACATTTTCTGTGTGCGCAGGACGCGGCCATCGAACAGCGAGGCACGAATGGCGACTTCACCATAACTCTTGCCGGCGCTTTCAAAATGTTGCGAGAACTCGTCGGCTTCCAGACGCAGGATCGGTACATTGATCGCACCGTCAGCAGCGGCGATCACGACACCGCCACTGCGTGACAGACTGGACTTGAAGCGCTGCGCAAACAACTGTGCCGGCGGCATGGTCCAGCGACTGCCGGCGTAGGCGCGCGGTTGCAAGTCGTTGGCGTAGTCGAGGCGGTAATACATCAACTGGCTGTCCAGCCATGCAGGTGCCTGAATCTCGGCAACACTGATCGCCGGCAGGGCGTTGGCCGCGACAGTTGTCTGTGTGCGCTGCGGCCCCAGGTCGAGCAGCGTGGCGCGTGGCGCTTCCGAGGCGCAGCCGGACAGCATGAGGCCGGCCAGCAGCAAGGCAGGTAGAGCCGACCAGCGACGTGCCGTGTGGTGCTTGTATGATCGCATCATTGTTTTCCTTTCCTCGATGAACAAGCCTTCATGGCGCGCGGAAGCCTGGTTCGCCCGGCCCCGGTTGCGGTGTGCCGCTGCCGAACAGGATGCTTTGCGGACGCTGGTTGAAGGTTTCCAGCGTGCGATTCAATACGCGCAGCGAAGTCTTGGCTTCGTTGATCAGCGGCACGGCTTCGTATTCGATGACCGATGCGGCCGAACCCACATTATCGACCGCGCCGCTGAATCCTGCCAGCGGGCCATCGGGCGCATTCAGGCGCGTGGTGAATTCGTTGAGGTTGTTGGTCAGTACATTGGCATCCTGCGACAGTTTGTTGACCGAAACAACCATCTCGTTGGCATTGCGCGTCAGCGCCGGGAACTCGTCGAGTGCCGGTTGCAGCTTGTCGGGAATGGTGGCGATCTTGTCTGCAGCTTCGCTGACATCGGTAAAGGCTGCCAGCATCTTCTTCTGGTTTTCATCGGACAAGAAGGTGTTGAGTTTTTGCGCAACTTCCTCGGTTTGTCTCAGAATGGCGAGGCCGCGCAGTTGCAGCGTGTCCAGTAAGCTGGGGCGCATGTCGATGCGTGCTACCTTGTTTTTCGAGGAGGGCAGCAATGTTCCGTCACGACCCGTGTCGTCGAGTTGCACGTAGGCGAGGCCGGTGACGCCCTGGTAATTCAGCGTGGCGAAGGTTGATCGCGTGATTGGCGTGTTTTTCGAAACGCTGAAGCGAATCAGAATGCGGCCGGGTTTTTCTGGATCGAACAGCACTTCATCCACTCGCCCGACATCGAGGCCGCGATAGCGTACCGCTGCTTGCGGATTCAGTCCGGGGACGGAAAGGTTGGTAGCAATTTCGTAGGGGATGCGTTCCTCGCGGTCCTGGTTGAACCACATCGCGATCAGTGCAGCTGCGATCAGCAGCACGATCGTGAAGATGCCCGCCATCAGTGCATGTGCCTTATTTTCCATGATGCGTTTCCATGATGCGTTGATGTTTCATGACGCCATTTCCATGACACGTTTAATGCGGGGCGTCGTACTTGTCGCTTTTTTCTTTGTCACTATTGTTCTTGCTTTCGTCTTCCTTTTCCGCGCGCTGCTGTTCCACGTGATCGGGCAGCGCCTCGATCGCACGCTGGCCGCGCTCGCCACGAAAGAAGGTTTCGATGAACGGATGCTTGAATTCCACCACCTTGTCCGGTGCGCAGTAGGCGATGATGTGCTTGTCGGCCAGCACCGCCACGCGCGACGATAGCGCGAACAAGGTGTCCAGATCGTGCGTCACCATCACTACCGTCAGCTTCATTTCGTCGTGCAGTTCACGAATCAGGCTGACGAAGCTTTCCGATGCATTCGGATCGAGCCCGGCGGTCGGTTCGTCCAGGAATACTAAGTCAGGATCCAGTGCCAGCGCGCGCGCCAGTGCCACGCGCTTGATCATGCCGCCCGACAGATCGGCAGGCATCTTGCGCGCATGTTCAGGACCGATGCCGGCCATCTGCAGCTTCAGCAATGCCGCATCAATCACCACATCCTTGGGCAGCGTGCGCAATTCGCGCAACGGTTGCGCCACGTTGTCGAGCACGCTCAGGGCCGAAAACAGCGCACCATGCTGGAACAGCATGCCCCAGCGCTGACGCAGGGTTTGCAAGCGGTTGCCGTCAATACGGTTGATGTCTTCACCGAACACGCGCACTGCACCTGACGACGGCCGGTTCAGTCCCAGCATCTGTCGCAGCAGTACCGTCTTGCCGGAACCCGAACCACCGACCAATGAGACGATTTCGCCTTCATTTATCGCCAGATTCAAATCTTCATGCACCACTGTTTCGCCGAATTGCGTGCGCAAGCCTTCGATCTCGATGATCGGCTGTCTGCCATCCTTGGGCTCGATCGGATCGCATTCGTTCAAAATCCGACTCCCGTGAAAATGATGGCGAACAACGCATCGGCGAGGATGACGACGGTGATGGCCGTCACCACCGAAATGGTCGTGCCGGCACCCAGACTTTCGGTATTGGGTTTGATGCGCAGACCGAAATGACAGGCGACCAGCGCAATCAGGCCGCCGAACACCACACCCTTGCCGAGGCCGATCCAGTAATTGGCAAGCGGTACCGCATCTGGCAGTTCGCGCAAGAAGTATTTGTAGCTGAGGCCGAGTTCCATGTTGGCCGCGACCATGCCCCCGATCAACGCCATCGCATCGGTCCAGACCACCAGCAGTGGCATCGAGAGTGCCAGCGCGAGAACCTTGGGCAGAATCAGACGAAAGCCGTGCGGCATGCCCATGACGAGCATGGCATCGAGCTCTTCCGTCACACGCATGACGCCGAGTTGCGCCGTGATCGATGACCCGGAGCGGCCGGCCACTAGAATCGCCGCCAGCAAAGGCCCGAGTTCACGGATGATGGCCATGCCGAGAATGTTGACGAGATAAATGTCGCCGCCAAATTGATGCAGCTGCTGCGCCGACAGATAAGACAGCACCACGCCGATCAGAAAACCGACCAGCGCCGTGATGCCGAGTGCCTGATAGCCCGTATGGAAGATATTGGCCGAAATCTCTTTCCACGGCCCGCGCTGCGGCTGGCGCACGAAGCGGCCCATATCGATCACGAGCTGTCCAATCAGCGTGACGAAACCGATCATGTGATCGGCCAGCAGCATCTTGCGGCGCAGGATGGCATCGAACGAATACCAGCGCTTCTTCGGCAGCTTGTTGAGATCGAGCTTGCCGGTTTCTTCCAGACGATGGAAAAAGTCTTCGTGATGCGCCGCCACTCTCAGTTCGGCAGGTCGCTGTCGACCCCAGGCATTCCATAACAACTGGGCGCCGATGTAATCGAGTTCCTCCACCTGCGTCAGATCCCACTCCCTTGTTTTTGACTGCGCAGCGGTTTTCAATGCCTGTTTGATGCGCGCCATTGTGTGCGGTTCGGTCAGCGCACGCACATGCCACGATCCGCTTGCGGTTGCAGTCGCATGATCATCCTGGCTGAGACCGAGGGTGGGAGCAAGGGACGGGGCGGGGGAGGACATGCGGCAAAGTGTATGCGAGAAACATTCCAGCGTCACGTGCGCTGCCGCACGCTGCCGACCGGCGATATGCCGTGCGCAAGCCGCTCGGCTACAATGCGCACATGCAAGTTTCTCCCTCTTCCGAACGTATTGCGGCGCTGGCTGGCGCGACGGCGGCACAAGTCGCCATCGAGGTCGTTGCCGAAACCGGCTCGACCAATGCCGATCTGCTTGCGCGCGTTCCGCAATTGACGCAACCCGTCTTGCGCTGGGCGCTTGCTCAGACAGCGGGACGTGGTCGTGCCGGCCGTCAATGGCTGGCGCCCGAAAACAGTGCGCTCACTTTTTCTCTGGCGTGGCGTTTGCGCATTCCTCTGCAGGCACTGAGCGGTCTGTCGCTAGCCGTGGGTGTGGCGCTGTCGCGCGCGCTGGCACAACTCGGTGTCGATACCCGCTTGAAATGGCCGAACGATTTGCTGCGCGATGGCGCCAAACTGGCCGGCGTCCTGATCGAAACCGCAATCGATCGGCAGGATCGTCAGGCGATCTGGGTCGTCATCGGTATCGGACTCAATCTGACGCAGTCGCAAAACCTGAGCGCACAATTGGCGCGTGCCGTGGCGGATGTGGGCGAAGTACATGTTGATCGCGAACAATGGATGGCGGTGTTTCTTGCCGAGCTGAGCAGCATGCTGGCGGTCTTTGAGCAAGAAGGCTTTGCGCCGTTTGTCGGCGAGTGGAATGCGCTCGATGCCTATGCCGGCAGGGAAGTCGTGATTCTCGATCAGGGCCGTGAGTTGCACCATGGCTACACGGCAGGCGTGGATGCCAGCGCGTGCCTGCAACTGGATACGCAAGAAGGCCGCGTCAGCGTGGCTGTCGGCGATGTCTCCCTGCGCATGACGGAGCACTGAGCATGCTGCTGCTGATCGATGCCGGCAATACGCGCGTGAAGTGGGCGCTGGTGGCAAAGCCGAGTGCGGTTGAATCGCCCTCTGCATCGACACTGGGGCAATGGCACGCTGCCGGTAGCGTGACGCACGATGGGATACCGGAGTTGACCAAGGCCTTGCGAGCCATGCAGATCGAGCGCGTGCTGATTGCCAATGTCGCAGGTGCGGCAGTGCGCGAGGCACTGGAGCTATTGCTGGCAAATGTGCTGCCACCAGAGACGCCGGTCGAATGGTTCGTCTCGCTGGCGGCATGCGGTGGTTTGCGCAATACCTATCTGAATCCGGCACAGCTTGGTTGCGATCGCTTTGCTGCCGCCATCGGTGCGCATGCCTTGTTGCCAGGGCGTGACTTGATCGTGGCGACCTGCGGTACGGCCACCACGATCGATGCCGTCAGTGCAGATGGGGTTTTCCTCGGCGGCATGATCTTGCCGGGGCTGGCGCTGATGACGGCGGCACTGGCAAGGAATACGGCGCAACTGCCGCAAGTCAGCCTGCATGCGAATCCGCATCGGCCCTTTGCCGATCATACGGACGCGGCAATCGCCAGCGGTTGTCTGGCGGCGCAGGCGGGGGCCATCGAACGCGCGGTTATCGCCCATCGCTTGCATACGCAAGGCGAGGTTACTTGCATTCTCGCCGGGGGCGCGGCAGACTTGATCGCACCCCAACTGTCACTGCCGCACCAACGCATCGACAATCTCGTTCTGATCGGCTTGCAAATCGTGGCGACTTCCTCATGCTGAAGATTCTGTTTGGTGTCCTTCTGTTTCTCAATGGCGGCTTGCTGGCTTATGAACAGGGCTGGCTGACGCCGCTGATCCCATCCAGCCATGAGCCTTCACGCATGGCACAACAACTGTATCCAGAGCGACTGACGATTGTCGTGCCGGAAGCGGCAGCGCCAGCGGCAACTTCTGTGACAACATCGGCAGCATCCGATTCAGCATCGGAATCGCCGGCGAATGCGACAGTGGCGACGGCTGCCGCCAGTGGCGCAATCCCGGCCTGTCTCGAACTTGGCAATTTCGACGGCGCCGAAGCGCAGCGCTTTGAAACGAGCATCGCTGCGTTGGGCTTGGGTGATCGTCTTGCGCGCCGCACGGTGCAGGAAAGCACGCGGCATATCGTCTTCATCCCGCCACTGGGCAGCAAGGAAGCGGCAGACCGCAAGGCGGCGGAACTGGCCAAACTTGGCGTCAAGGATTACTTCGTGATTCAGGACAGTTCGCCGCTGCAATGGGGTATTTCGCTAGGCGTGTTCCGCACCGAAGACGGTGCCCGCGCGCAGTTGGCAGCGTTGACGCAACAAGGTGTGCGCACGGCACGTGTCGGCACGCAAGGTATCGGTGCGCGTCGCATCGCATTCCAGATTCGCGGTCTGGATGCGGCCGGCAAGCAGAATCTCGATCGCATCAAGGAAGCCTTCCCGCGCCAGCAGTGGCGCGACTGTGCCTGACGGGCTGACACCTTAGTCTTCCTTCTTCTGCCGTTCGCGCAGTGCTTGCAGGCAGGCGGGACACAGGCAACCCGCCTGCGGGTCGATTTCCCTTTTTCTTTCACGCGTCTGGGTCGGGCGTGGCAAGGCCATGCACCAGCAACTGGCCGCTTCCTGGCCATCGACTACGCCGCATTCGAAAGAAGTATGGCAAACGGGGCATGCACTCATGGGCGGGAACGATGGTGGGGGCTTATGTCTTTTGCGCAACAGCGCATTTGGCTTGAGGGGCGAATTTCCATGGCAGCGCCGGAAAACAGGGAGCATTCACTGTAAAATCGCGGGATCGTTATTCAGGACCTGTCATGACCGATTCTACCGTTGATCTTACTGGCGTTTCCCCACAAAACAAGGCGGAAATTCTGGCCGAGGCGCTGCCTTACATTCGCAAATTCCATGGCAAGACGATTGTCGTCAAATACGGCGGCAATGCGATGACCGAAGAACACCTCAAGCATGGCTTCGCACGCGACGTGATTCTGCTCAAGCTGGTCGGCATGAATCCGGTGGTGGTGCACGGTGGCGGCCCGCAGATCGACAATGCGCTGAAGAAGATCGGCAAGCAGGGCACTTTCGTGCAGGGCATGCGCATTACCGACGAAGAGACCATGGAAGTCGTCGAATGGGTGCTTGGCGGTGAGGTACAGCAGGACATCGTCATGCTGATCAACCACTACGGTGGCCAGGCCGTCGGTCTGACGGGCAAGGACGGTGGCCTGATCCGCGCGCGCAAGATGCAGATGCCGGACAAGGAAAAACCGGGCGAATTCCTCGACATCGGGTTTGTCGGCGAGATCGAAGCGATCAATCCAGCCGTGGTCAAAGCGTTGCAGGACGATGCCTTCATCCCGATCATTTCGCCGATCGGTTTCGGTGACGACGGCCAGGCCTACAACATCAACGCCGATCTGGTGGCGGGCAAGATTGCGGAAATCCTCAAGGCTGAAAAGCTGATCATGATGACCAATATCGCCGGTGTGCAAAACAAGAGCGGCGAACTGCTGACCGATCTGTCGGCCCGCGAGATCGACGAAATGTTCGCCGATGGCACCATCTCCGGCGGCATGTTGCCGAAGATTTCCTCGGCGCTGGATGCTGCCAAGTCGGGCGTCAATACGGTACACATCATTGACGGCCGCATCGAGCATTCGCTGCTGCTCGAAGTGCTGACCGAGCAGGCATTCGGCACGATGATTCGTTCGCACTGAGGCGACGCGCTTTGGTGAAAAGGCACACCTTCACGGTGTGCCTTTTTTGTTTGTCGGTGCCGGATGCCATGGCGCCGTTGTTTGCTACCAAATCCGACTTCCTTATTTCCTTCTTCTTGTTTAATGACACCAGGCTGTGAAACGCGGCATGCCGGCATGGTGTCAGTGTTTTTTCCATAAAAGGGCAGCCCGATCCGTAATGCTCGACCGGCATCGAACTTGGTAAACGAGACGAGTCGTGTCTTTAAAAAATCAAGGTGCGCTCAGGCGAACAGGCAGTGTCTGCCGACCTTGCCATTCCCCTGTCAATTGATTGCCGGTGCTGTTCAATATCAGGTTTGCCGTGAGGTCCCCGTTCGTATCGGTCTCGTGCAGATGAAGACTGCCATTGTTCAGCCTGCCGCTGAGCTCGATTGGCTTGCGATATCGTTCGTAAAAGTAGACGCCGGAAATCGAGCCGTCGCGATATTGCTGCAGCAGCATCACGATTGCCTGTTTGCCCAGCGCGCCTCGCAGTAACTGCCCGGCAAAGCTTGTTGGTGTTTGTGAGGTGCGTTCTGTACCGAGCAGCACATGACGACCGTAAGTCGTCATCGATGTGGCCCAGCCAGCATAAGGTAACGACAAGCTAATGTCGCCCACGTCATCCAGAGCACGCATCGCATGATTGCTGCACCGTGCCGCCTGTAATGTGAATTGCTGTGCGCCGAATTCCCATCCATACGGTTCGAGTGTGTCCAAGTTTTTGACTGGCTCAGTATTGCGTAAAAGGCATTCGCGATTGAGGGCGAGACGATCTTTCAGATCGGTCAGCGTTTCCTGATCGACGTGCTGTTTTTTTGCAGCCCGATATTCTGTTTCGAGCAGCATGATCTGCTGGCGATAGCGCTGCCGTTTTTCTTGTTGCAGACGTCGTGCCAAAGCCTTGCGTCCGTTCGATGAAAACAGATCCTCTGCCATCAGACGTCGTCCGTTCTGCTTGTCGAAACTGTAGTAGACGTTGAACTCTTCGCAATACGCACCGCAACCTTCTGCATCGAAACGCAGCGAGAGTATGCGTGCATCGTTGCGCGTTACCGTGAATGATTGTGACGCCAGACCGGCAAGATCCGCGTCGCCGGCCTTGATCGTGGCGGCAGGCTTGTTCGGTGGCAAGGCACGCAAGCGATCAATATGCAGCAACAGGTTGATGTTGGCGCTAGCCTTGTCCTCGCCGTTGCCCACATAAGGCATGTGAATGTCATCACTCGGGAAAGGACGGGTGTCGCTCGTCTGGCCGGTGATCGTCATGGTCGTGATTGACCAATCTTCGGCATGGGCAGGCAGCGAGAAAAGGCTGCAGGTCAGCACGGTGCCGCACGCCAACAGAAATAGTGATTTCATGTGATGACCTTGCGCATGACGATGGCATCGGCATTCTGTTTGGCGACGGCAGAGAAGAAATCGCCGAGCCGCATGATTTCTTCATAGCCGCATGTCGCATAGATGTGATGTGCACCAAGCCACTCCGCACTCACCAGCAAAATCGAGCTGCGCACCTGTGATAAATCACGGCAGAGCCGTGCCACGCATTGCTGAAAGAATGCACGCCCCACACCACCGCCGCGATACGCGGGATGGATGGTCATGGACGAGATGTAAAGTTGTGAGCCGCTGCTGTCGTGCGTGTCGCGAATGTCATGCCCCAACGTAAACGGCGTGGCATTGGTCGGCACCTTGGCCGACCATAGTTCCGAAGACAGATAGCCGACAGCTTGATTCCGGTCGTCAGCGAGAATCAGGAAGCCTTGTGGAAAATGTCGTAGCCGGTGTTGCATGACTTCGCGGCTTTCGCAAATGCCCGCAGCGAAGCCCAGGGTTTCGAGCATTATTATGCGATCGAGATCGTCCTCATTAGCCAGTCGCAAGGGGAGTGCTTGTCCGGGTGTGTACATGGGTGCCTCAGTAGATGCGGGTGACGCGATAGCCGCGGGTGCGCAGCAAGGCCGGCACACCGTCGTCACCCAGCAAGTGCAGGGCACCGATTGCAACGAAGATGCGCTCGCGTTTTTCGAGGAGGGCAATGATGCCATTCGCCATGCCCGGGTTGCGTTCCTTGAGCAAGACGTTGTCAATGAAGCTGGAGGTGGTGGTGTTCTCTGCGAGCATGGCTTGCTTGAGGGCGACCATCTTTGCGTGATCGGCGGTTTTCCAAGCTTCGATCAACTGAATGCCTTTCTCGATTCCCTGGTTGGCTTGCAAATCCTCCAGCGTTTCTTGCAAGTAGTCTGCCTGTTGTGCAGGTGTCAGACGATCAAACAGGGAAAGCTGGTAGCCCACCGTCTCCAGTGCGCGGACTTGCTTGTTCTCCTTGTGTGCAAGATCAAGGAAGTACTGCTCGATACCTTGTTCGCTCGGATAGCCGGCTTGCGTCATGGCTTGCAGCATCAGCAGATTGGCGACCATCCACGGTTTCAGTCGCTGTATCTGTGCGGCTGGCAGTCCGGCCTTGGCGAGCGCGTCCTGCAAGGCTTGCCATTGTGTCGGGGTGAGATGGTGGTCGATACTGTCATGCTCGGGATAAACCGCGTAGCGCGTGACGGCCTTCTGCAAATTGGCTTGATCGCGAATGTCGGCTTCGATGACCAGTGCATCGGCTTGCCGGAAGGCGCGCATCACCTTGGGTTCTAGTGGGTAGAATGCCGATTGCCCTATGTGCACCGTGCCGAACAGCCAGGCAGTGTGACCGGCGCGTTCGATGCGGTACAAGGTGCCGCGTTGCGGGATGTCTGACCGGGCGACGGTGCTGGCAACACGATTGTCGGACTTGCGCTCTGCGTGAGCGGTCGGTGCCAGCAGGCCAAGCAAGGTAATGAACAACACAGCAACACGAAACATGGGTCTTCCTGATTCGATGATGGATTAAACGATGCACACCAAGACAAGTGCGAAGAAACGCGCGAACAGACGCGCGAACGCCAGCGATCCGGTCTGGCTGTTCGATCTCGACAATACGTTGCACGATGCGTCGCACGCGATTTTCCCGGCGATCAACCTGAACATGAATGCCTACATCGCACGCGTGCTGCAGTCGTGCGGGCTGGCCAACGATACCGCTGCGGTCGATGCCGCGCGCATTCTCTACTGGCAGCGCTACGGTGCCACGCTGCTCGGTATGGTAAAGCATCATCAAGTGCGCGCCGATGAGTTTCTGCGCGAAGCGCATCGCTTCGATGATCTACCCACCATGATTCGTGCCGAACGCAGTCTGGCGCGCATCCTGCGCAAGCTGCCGGGACGCAAGATATTGCTGACCAACGCCCCGCGCAGTTACTCGCGTGAAGTGTTGCGTCACCTCGGCCTGCATCGTCATTTTGCACGCCATGTACCGATCGAAGCCATGCGCGTGCATGGACATTTGCGGCCCAAGCCTTCGCGGCCAATGCTGCGAAAGTTGCTCGCGGCAGAAGGATTATCTGCAAGCCGCTGCATTCTCGTGGAGGATACGGTGGCCAATCTCAAGGGCGCCAAGGCGCTAGGGTTACGCACGGCCTGGGTCACGCAATATCTGAGCACGGACTCGACGCGTCAGGCCGTGGCTGGCGTGCATGCAACAGCGCGAAGCACAAAACGGCCAGATTATGTGGATGTCAAAGTACAATCTGTCGGGCAACTGTTCCGGCAGCTGCATCGATTGCGTTAGTCCCGATTGCTTATCCATTCCTAAAAAATCATGGCAACCACCAAAACTGGCGAACGCAAACTCCAGATCCTGCAGATGCTGGCAACGATGCTGGAGCAGCCAAAAGGGGAGAAGATCACCACCGCCGCGCTCGCCGCCCGTCTGGAGGTGTCGGAGGCGGCCTTGTATCGGCACTTCGCCAGCAAGGCGCAGATGTTCGAAGGGCTGATCGAATTCATCGAATCGACGGTCTTCGGTCTCGTCAACAAGATCACCGAACAGGAAGAAAATGGCTTGCAGCAGGTGCAGGCCATCGTCGTCATGCTGCTCAATTTCGCCGAACGCAATCCGGGCATGACGCGTGTCATCATCGGCGATGCGCTGGTCAATGAAGATGCGCGGTTACAGGCACGCATGAACCAGTTCATTGAACGCGTGGAGCTCGCCATCAAGCAATCGCTGCGCGTCGCCGCGACACAGAGTCAGGCCAATGAAGCCGAAGTCCCCATGCGTGCCAACCTCATCGTCAATGCCGTGATCGGGCATTGGCATCGCTATGCCAAGACGGGTTTCACCATCAGCCCGACCGCTGGTATCCAGCCTCAGCTCGGCATGTTGCTTCGCTAGACTACCCGCTGCGCTCGTTCGATGCGGGCAACGTACAATAGCGCCTGACTCATTCCCGGCCTACCGTTTCTCATGCCCGTTTCTTCCGCTGCCGCTCACGCCTGCTTTGTCCTGCTCGACGATTGCCGGGCCGATGCGGCAGCGCCGCGTTCACGGCTCTACACGCAGCATCTCGATACCCTGGTTTGTACCGATGCGGCGGACTTGCCCGCAATGCTGGATGCCATGCATGTAGCGTTGCAGCGAGGACAGCACGCGGTGTTTGTGGGAAGCTATGAACTGGGTGCCGCCATGCACGGCATTGCGCCGCGTGACGGGCAGGGCAAGCTGGCGACCATTCTGCTGTTCGCCGATTGTCAGTGCATGACGCGAGAGCAGGTCGATACCTGGCTGGCTCACCATGCGGACGAACAGCCGGCCGGCGTGGCGGCCGTGCAGTCCGACACGGATCGTGCCGCCTTCGATGACGCCATGGCGCGCATTCACGCATACATCGAGGCTGGCGACACCTATCAGGTCAACTACACCTATCGTCTGCATTTCGATGCCTTCGGTTCCTTGCAGGCGCTCTATGCACGTTTGCGTGAGCGTCAGCCGGTACCTTACGGTGCGCTGATCTCTCTGCCGGACGGCAGCGCGATTCTTTCCCTGTCTCCCGAACTGTTTGTTCGTCATGACGCAAGTGTGTTGACAGCGCAACCGATGAAAGGCACGGCACCTGCGAGCGGCGTTGATGCAGCCGATGCGAGCACGGCACAGGCGTTATCGACCGATGCCAAGAGCCGGGCCGAGAATCTGATGATCGTCGACCTGCTACGTAACGATCTGGGACGTATCGCTGAAGTCGGCAGCGTCGGTGTCGAGCGCCTGTTTGATGTGCAGCGTTATGCCAGCGTGTTGCAGATGACCTCGACCGTGTACGGGCGATTGTGCGCAGAAGCGACGCTGCAGGATGTCTTTGCCGCGCTGTATCCGTGTGGCTCGATCACGGGCGCGCCCAAGCGGCGCACCATGCAGATCATCCGTGAACTGGAAGGCAGCGCGCGTGGTGTCTATACCGGCGCAATCGGCTGGTTCGATCCCGTGCAACAGGGCGAGGCAATCGGCAGCTTCTGTCTGTCCGTACCGATTCGCACGCTGCAACTCGATGCAATACAGCACGGCCTACGCAAGGGCTGCATGGGGATTGGGGCCGGCATCGTGCATGACAGTGTGGCCGCCGACGAATATGCAGAATGCCTGTTGAAGGCGCGTTTCCTGACCGGCCTGGCCTGCGATTTTCAATTGTTCGAGACGATGCGCGCGAGCGATGATCAGGTGCCATTGCTCGAACGGCATTTGCAGCGTCTGCGCCGCTCTGCACACTATTTCGGTTTTCGTTACGACGAAGCGCATGTGCGTTCCGAAGTGGCAGCCTTGTGTGCAAACCTTGCCGCAGATACTGCGCATCGCGTGCGTCTCGCGCTTGCGCATGACGGCACGGTACAAATCACCAGTGCGCCCTTAGTGCCGCTCGACGTCCCGGTCACCTTGTTGCTGGCCGATGCGCCTGTTGATGCCGACGACGTCTTTTTGCGCCACAAGACGACGGTGCGTACATGTTACGATCAGGCCTGGCGCGAAGCCGAGCAACAGGGGGCATTCGACAAGCTGTTTTTCAATCAGCACGGTGCATTGACCGAGGGTGGGCGCAGCAGTGTATTTGTGCGTATCCAGGGAGCTTGGTTCACGCCACCCTTGTCGGCAGGTTTGCTGCCGGGTGTCATGCGTGATGTGCTACTGCAAGATGCGGCGTGGCAGGCACGTGAACGGAGCTTGACGCGCGAGGATTTGCAGCATGCCGAAGAGATCGTTGTCTGCAATGCCTTGCGCGGTGTGTTGCCGGCACGTTTGAGCGAGCCGGACTGATTGCGTCTGACTGCGCATTCGCTAGAACACGAAATACGCAATTCGTCGTAGTCTTTACGCAGGCAGGCTCACTTCGAAGCAACTGCCTGACTGCACACCGCGATCGGTGCAGATTACTTCGCCACCATGACGGCGTGCAATCTGACGCACCAGACTCAAGCCCAATCCCACGCCGCCTTCGCGTTCGCTGGCACCAGACAGTCGATAGAACGGTGCAAAGATGTTCTCGCGTTCAGTCAGGGGCACGCCGGGGCCGCCATCGCAGACTTGCAATGCGATGCGGTTATCGGTGATTTTTGCCAGACGTACGGTAATCGGTGTGCCATTGCCGTAACGTCGCGCATTTTCCAGAAGGTTGCGTACCATGCGGCGCAGCAGGCGCGCATCGCCCGGCACCTCGATCGATTCGGCGTCGAGTTCTGCATCCACGCGTGCGCATTCTTCTGCCACCAGCGCGGTCATGTCGACCGGCAGGAAGGCTTGCACCGTATCGGCCGTTGCATCCAGTCGGCTGGCAAGCAGAATTTCGTCGATCAGTTGATCAAGTTCCGCGATATTGCGCTTGAGTTCATCGCGCAAGGCCGGTTGTGCATCGCTGGCTGTCAATTCCACCGCCATGCGAATGCGTGCCAGTGGCGAACGCAATTCGTGCGAGGCGTTGGCGAGCAGGGCCTTTTGCGCATCGACGAGGGCTTCGATACGTGCGGCCGAGCGATTGAAACTGCTGGCGAGGCTGGCGACTTCATCGTTGCCCTCGACGGCTATACGCGTCGATAGCTGGCCTGCACCGAGCGCCTCGACACTGGTTTGCAGGCGTTCAAGACGACGTGTGATGCGACGCACGATGGGGTAAGAGCCGATACCGATGGCAAGGCCGATCAGCGCCAGTGTGGTCGCAAAATTGAATGGCGGCGGCCGACGACGGCCCGGACGTTCCGCAACCAGCCAGCGATCATCGGGCAAACGTACTGCAAACACAGGCGGCCCGCCACCGAGCCAGCCGCTGGCGCTTTGTGCTTCATCAAGTGGCGGTAATGGTTTGCCAACGGCGGCAATGAGTTGCCGGTCGGCCGAGTACAGCGTCAGATCGGCACGCATGCGCGATTGCCAGCGTTGCAACGCAGCTTGCTGCTCTTCGTTGCTGGCGGTTGCTGGCGGCAGCACATCGGCGGCGATGGCCGCGAACGATTCGAGGCTGGGGCCGATTTGCCGGTAGTCGGCATTCCAGCGCCAGGCAGTGGCAACCAGCAGGCCGGCGACCACGAGACTGACGATCATCGCCAGATAGATGCGGACGTACAGGCGGTTTGGCCAGGCGAAGCGGCGTTTGCGAGCGTCAGACATCCTGCGCTTTCGCAAAGACATAGCCGGCACCGCGCACGGTGATGATGCGCTTGGGCTGCTTGGGATTGTCTTCGATGGCGGCGCGCAGTCGGCCGATGTGCACGTCGATCGAGCGATCAAAGGCTTCCAGTGGTTCTCCCTTGACCATGTCCATCAATTGTTCACGCGACAGCACGCGACCGGCGCGTTCTGCCATTGCAGCCAGCAGGTTGAACTGGTAGGCCGTCACTGGTCGTTCTTCCTCATCGAGGCGCAGCATGCGTGCATCCAGGTCGATTTCCAGACGGCCGAAGCGCAGCACGCGCTCATCGCTTGGCTGCCCACCTTGTTGGCGTCGCAATACGGCACGCAGACGCGCCAGCAGTTCGCGCGGTTCGAACGGTTTGGGAACGTAATCGTCGGCACCGAGTTCGAGGCCGACCACGCGGTCCATCGGATCGCCCTTGGCGGTCAGCATGACGATAGGCAGCGTTTGCAAGGGGGCTGGAAAGGCGCGAATCTGGCGACACACGTCGAGTCCGTCTGCATCCGGCAGCATCAGATCGAGCAGCACGATATCGAACGGTTGCGCATCGCTGTGGCGCAGCCGTTCCAGACCGGCGGTCGCAGTATCGCAATGCTGGACGTCAAAGCCGTTCTGGCCGAGATAGGTCGCGACCATGGCGGCAAGGCGCTGGTCGTCTTCGATCATGAGGAGGTGATGAGTCATGTGGGTAGTGTGTCGATTTGCCGGCGCGACTGCAAGCGCAAAGGCGATGATGCCTCGCGCTTGCGCTGCATCATCGCCTCGTTCTTTACAGACGCCGATTACTTGGCTGGTGGCGGTGGAGGCGGGGTATCGCCGCGACCTGGCTTGTGGTCTGGACCGCCATGATGTCGGCCATGTTCAAAACCGAATGGGCCGCGATGCTTCTTCATTTCTTCCGCAGCTTTCACGCGCTGTGCCGGGGTCAGTACTTCTGCGGCATCGGCAAGCGTCTTGGTCATGATGCGCGAACGCTGATCAGCCAATTGCTGTTCGGCGACGCGATTCTGTTCCAGTGCCTGACGATCGATTTTCGGTGCGGCCAGCAAGGCAGTGCGTTGATCGCGCAACTCGCGGCCTTTATCATGCAGCGGGCCCATTTCCTTGAACGATGTCTGAGAGATGACTTTCAGGCGTGCCTTCTGGTCAGCCGATGCATCCGGCACCAAGCGATTGATCATGCGATCAAAGCGCTGTTCCGGGTTCATGCGTTCGCGCTTGCCGTCAGGACGTTCCGGTTTTTGTGGTGCATTTTGCTGCACGTTTGGTGCCGGTTTGGTATCGACCTGTGCATGACTGACGCCGACCAGCGACATGCTGCCCAGAATGGCGGCGGTAACTCCCGCGGCCAGCAAGCGACGGCTGCGTGCACCGGTTTCCAGCACGAGCAGGGAAGTAGGGGATTGTTGCTTGTTCATGAAAGCTCCTTTTCAGTATGTGCCTGCGGGGTGCGCTGGCATGGTGTCACTGTAGGCCCGTTCTGTTGCCGTTACGCTTTTGAACCGTAAAGTAATGTAAAGGTGCATGAAACGCTTCTGTTTCCCGATGGCATGTTTTTTGCGTTTGAGTTGTTAAAGACGGCGATCCTGCACCGTCGCCGCTCACGCTTTCAAGGAGTTTTCATGCACAGACGCCGCTTTCTACATGCCGTCGGCATTGCCGCGGGTCTTGGCGTTGTGCTTCCAGTCCGCGCAGAAATTCTGCGCATGAACGATGCAATCAATCAGTCCGGGCGTCAGCGCATGTTGTCGCAACGGATCGCGAAAACGTATTTGCAGATGGGACAGGCCATCGATACCGAACGTTCGGCGCGCATCTTTTCCGACTCCATGACGCTGTTCGACCGCCAGCTCGGTGCCTTGCAGGCATTTGCACCGAATGCCGAGAATCGTGCCACGCTGGCTGAAATAAAAAAGAGCTGGGGACGTTATCGCGATCTGCTGTTGCGTGGCAAGCCGAATTGTGAGGATGCGAAATACGTGTTGCAACTCAGCGATGAAGTGCTGACACAGGCGCATACCGCGACCTTGCAACTGGAGGCTGCATCGGGCACGGCAGGCGGGCATCTGGTCAACATTGCGGGGCGTCAGCGCATGCTGTCGCAACGCATGGCCAAGTTGTATCAGGCAGCCAACTGGGGCGTGGCACCGGCAAACGGGCGCGAACAACTGGTACAGGCGCGCACCGAGTTTCTGGCGGCGATGAAGGAATTATCCGGTGCCGTACGAGAGCAACCGGCCATTGCGGCCGAACTGAATCTCGCACAACAGCAGTGGTTCTTTTTCGATCAGGCCTTGCACAGTCCCGTGAATGCAGAGAATCGCCTGCGCTTCGCCGTCAATGTCGCGACCACGAGCGAACGCATCCTTGAAACGATGGACCGCGTAACCGGCATGATGGAGCGACTGGGCTAAGCGCTGAACGTGTCAGCGATGGACCTGACCGCACACGCTGCAGGAGGTGTTACGCGCTACCTTGATACTGCTCCATTCCATGTTGCGCGCATCGAGCAGCAACAGACGACCGGCCAGCGATTCGCCAATCCCGGCAGCGAGCTTGAGCGCTTCGGCCGCCTGCATGCTGCCGATGATGCCGACCAGCGGTGAAAATACGCCCATGGTGGCGCAATTGATTTCATCGAACTGCTGGTCTTCGGGAAACAGGCAGGCATAGCAGGGGCCTGCATTTTTCGTATCGAACACGCTGATCTGACCATCGAAACGAATCGCTGCTCCCGATACCAGTGGTATGCCATGTGCGACGCAGGCGCGATTGACGGCATGACGCGTGGCGAAATTGTCGCTGCAATCGAGTACCACCGATGCTGCCGCGACTAGCTCTGCCAGCCGTTCACCTGCCAGCCGTTCCTTGAGTGCGACTATGCGAATTTCGGGATTGATCTGTTGCAGCGTTTCCTTGCCCGAATCGACCTTGTTCAAACCAACGCGTGCGGTCGTGTGCAGGATCTGTCGCTGCAGATTGGTCAGGTCCACCGTATCGTCATCGACCAGCGTGATGGTGCCGATACCGGCCGATGCCAGGTATAGCGCGGCTGGCGAGCCCAGGCCGCCAGCGCCGATGACAAGGGCATGCCCGGCCAGCAGGCGCTCCTGTCCTTCGATATCGATTTCATCGAGCAGGATGTGACGGGAATAGCGGAGTAGCTGTTGGTCGTTCATGGCGATTCTTCGTTCAATTCATGTTTATTCTCTGCCAGTAAAAAAGCCGCATCGCTGCGGCTTTTTTGCGGTTGGCGCGACTTACTTCTTGTCGTTGGCCTTGTCGCCGTTCTTGTCACCGGCGCCATTCTTGTCTTTGGCTTTCGGATCGTTGATGGTCGGCTCTTTCTTGCTTTCCACCTTTGGCGATTTCGACAGAACAACTGGCAGGCCCTTCAACTGGTTCAGTGCCTGCACAAGCTGGAAGTCATCCTTGCTGCCGAATTCCAATGGCTTGCGTTTCTTCTCGAGCGCCAGCATGCGCTGTTCTTCTTCGAGCTCATCGACGACTTGCGCATGGACTTCCGGTGATTTGTCCTTGTCGTTCGTCAGATGCTTCTGCAGATCGGCTTCGCGCAGACGCAGACCGTTGAGACCATCGCCTTCTGCCGTTTCATCGACCAGCATGTCAGGTACGATGCCGCGCGCCTGGATCGAGCGACCGCTCGGCGTGTAGTAACGTGCGGTGGTCAGCTTGACGGCGGTGTCGGCGGACAATTGGCGAATCGTTTGTACCGATCCCTTGCCGAACGTCTGTTGGCCCATGATGACCGCGCGCTTGTGATCCTGCAGGGCACCGGCCACGATTTCGGATGCCGATGCAGAACCCGAGTTCACCAGCACCACGATCGGGATTTTCTTCAGTGCAGCCGGCAGTTTTGCCAGCGGATCGCCAACAGCGCGTGTGGCGTAGAACTCGCGACGAGCATAGAACGTCTGCTTCGAATCCGGCAACTGGCCGTTGGTCGAGGTCACGACGACATCCTTCGGCAGGAAGGCAGCGGCGACGCCAATTGCGCCCGGCAGCACGCCACCCGGATCGTTACGCAGATCCAGCACCAGCCCTTTCAGATTCGGATCTTCGGCATAGAGCGCGGCGATCTTCTTGGCCATGTCATCGACGGTTGGTTCCTGGAATTGCGCGATACGCAGCCACGCATAGCCGGGTTCGACCATCTTCGACTTCACGCTCTGCACGCGGATTTCCTGACGCGTGATGGTGACGACCACCGGCTTGTCTTCTTCCTTGCGGGCGATGGTCAGCGTGATCTTGGTATTCGGTTCGCCACGCATGCGCTTGACCGCTTCATCCAGCGTCATACCTTTGACGGGGGTGGTGTCCAGACGTGTGATCAAGTCACCCGCCTTGACGCCCGCCTTGTACGCTGGCGAATCCTCGATCGGCGAAATGACCTTGACGTAACCGTCTTCCATGCCGACTTCGATGCCCAGACCGACGAACTTGCCTTGCGTGCCTTCACGCAGTTCCTTGAAGGCTTTCTTGTCGAGGTAGGCCGAATGCGGATCGAGCGATGACACCATGCCGGAGATGGCTTCGGTCAGCAGTTTCTTGTCATCCACGGGTTCGACATAATCGGATTTGATCAATCCGAACACATCGGCCAGCTGGCGCAATTCCTCAAGCGGGAGCGGCGAGCCGGTATTTTTCTGCGCGATCGCATCGAGCTGTGTTCCCATGCCGATGGCACCCGCCATCATGCCCAGACCGACCAAAGCGATATTCTTGAGTTTCGTTCCCATGTTCACCTGACAGTTACCCACCCGAGCGGGTCAAACGCGCGACCCTGATGTCGCATTTCGAAGTATAAACCTGATTGCTCGTTACCGCCGCTATTGCCTGTATTGGCAATGATGTCGCCGGATTTGACCACATCGCCCGGGCGTTTTAGTACCGATTGATTGTTGCCGTAAATCGTCATGTACTGGCTACCGTGATCGACGATGATCAGATTGCCGAAACCGCGCAGCCAGTCCGCGAATACCACGCGACCGCCAGCGATGGCGCGTACTTCGGTGCCTTCCGGTGCACGGATGAACAGACCTTTCCAGGTCGGGCCATCGCCGCGACGGCTGCCGAAACGGGCCGTCAGATCGCCGGCAATCGGTAGCCGCAGCTTGCCGCGCAAAGCGGCAAAAGCGCCATCCGGCATGCCGGGTTGTGGCGTCAGGCTGTTGCGGGCGACACTTTGCGAAGGTGGTTCGTCATCCTCGATGGCGTCGGGATTGGTGGCGGGCGGTGTACTGCGGCCAGCCTGCTGCGACGATTTTCCCGATTGTTGTGCGGCGGCAGCGGCCGCTGCACGGCGTTCGCGTTCAGCCTTGGCGCGCGCCAGACGTTCCTGACGACGTTTTTCGGCAGCGGCGGCTTCCGCCTTGCGTTGTTCCTCGATCAAGGCATTGAGGCGATTGACCAGTGTACCCAGACGCTGTTCGTTACGTTCGATGTTGCCGACTTCCTTGCGTTGCGAAGTCAGCTTGCTTGAGAGTTGGGCCAGCAGGCTGGCACGTTGCGTTTTTTCCTTTTGCAGGATGGCATGCTGCTCGCGCGCTTCGGCAGCGATCTCGTCGAGTTCGGCCTTGGCGTTTTGCACTTCTTCCTGATTTTCTTCGAGCTTTTTCAGGTTGCCCCGTAGCGATTCGATCAGCGTGGCTTGCGCGCGTGAGACATAACCCATGTATTGCAATTCGCGGTTGATGCGATTGGGGTTGTCGCCGGACAGCAGCAGCTTGATACGGTCTTCGTTGCCAGCCACGTAATGGTCGCGTAGCAGTTTGGCCAGTTGCTTTTGCTGGGTATCGACGACTTTTTGCAATTCGGCCATCTTGCGCGCCAGCTCTGCCAGTTTCGCTTCGGTACCGCGCTGTTCATCGGCCAGATCGCGCAGATTGCGCTTGGCATCCGAGATGGCCGCTTCCGATTCGGCCAGCGCATCGGCGGCATTGCTTTTCGCGCTTTCGGTACGGTCGATATCTTTCTTGAGCGAGGTCAGCTTGCGACGCAGGTCGGCGCGCTCCGCTTCGGCAGCCTGCTTTTGCTTGCTGCGATCGGTTTGTTTTTGGGCATGTGCCGGGGTGCCGATGGCGAGTGCCGCCAGCAGGGCGCACGCCAGCAAATTGCGCCGACCTGCACGGTCGGCAACCAGACGGTAAAAAAACGCGATAGACACAAGCTGGTTTCTTATTTCGCGTTTCCGGCAGCGGCGGCAGGCTGGTCGTCGCCCAGGTAATAGTGGCGAATCGGTTTCAGATTGGCATCCAGTTCGTAGACGATCGGGCGGCCATTGGGAATGTTGAGCGTGACGATATCCTGGTCGCTGATGTCGTCGAGCATCTTGATCAGGGCGCGCAGGCTGTTGCCATGCGCCGAGATGATGATGTTCTTGCCGGCGCGAATTTGCGGCGCGATGGTGTCGTTCCAGTACGGGACGACACGTTCAACAGTGTCTTTCAGGCATTCACCCAGTGGAATCTCGTCACGCTTGAGGCTGACGTAACGCGGGTCGTTGTAGGACGTGCGTTCGTCGTCGGCAGCCAGCAAGCTGGGCGGAATGTCGAAACTGCGACGCCATTGATGCACCTTGTCCTGTCCGTACTTTTCAGCGGTTTCTGCCTTGTTCATCCCTTGCAGCGCGCCGTAGTGGCGTTCGTTGAGGTGCCAGTCGCAGACGATGGGGATCCACATCAGGTCCATTTCGTCCAGCGTGATCCACAGCGTGCGGATGGCGCGCTTGAGCATGGAAGAGTAGGCGAGGTCGAAAGTAAAACCGGCTTCGCGCAGCAGCGCGCCAGCGCGTTTTGCTTCGGCGCAACCCTTCTCCGTCAGATCGACGTCGGCCCAGCCTGTGAAGCGGTTTTCCAGATTCCAGGTGGACTCGCCGTGGCGCATCAATACGATTTTGTACATGAGTCAGATAGGTGGTAAGGGGTTTTTGATGCAAAATGCCGAAGCCATATCGGTTTCGGCCGACTATTTTATAATGCCAACATTCTTTCTACTCACTGGAACGCTGTGAATTTCTTTTCCGATATCAATAATCTGATTTTGCTGGCGATTGTCGTGTTGTCGGGTGGCCTGCTGGTGGCGCACACACTGCAACGCACAGGTGCTAAGGTTTCGCCTCTGCAGGCAACACAACTTCTCAATCAGGGCAAGGCCCTGATACTTGACGTCCGAAGTGAGGAAGAGTTCGCGACCGGTCATGTCAAAGATGCAAAAAATATTCCGCTGAATGCATTGAAAGAGCGCGTCGGCGAGCTGGAAAAATTCAAGACGCGCCCTGTCGTCACGGTATGTGCACGGGGCTTGCAATCCAACAAGGCGGCCTCCATCTTGCGTAAGAATGGCTTCGAGCAGGCATCCAGCCTGCTGGGTGGCATGGAAGCCTGGCAGGCACAGGGCCTGCCGATCAGCAAGAAGAAGGAAGTAGCATGACCGCACCGGTAACGATGTACAGCACGGGCGTTTGCCCGTATTGCGTGATGGCCGAGCGTTTGCTCAAGGCCAAAGGTATCGAGGATATCCAGAAGATTCGCGTCGATCTCGATCCGCAGCAGCGTGCGCTGATGATGGAAAAGACCGGCCGTCGTACGGTTCCGCAAATTTACATTGGCGAAACCCATGTGGGCGGTTTTGACGATCTGAACGCGCTGGAGCGTGCGGGCAAGCTGGACGCATTGCTGCAAGGCGCCTGATCCATTTCAAAGCGGATATTGCATCCGCTTTCCTTGATATTTCATCCCCCGTTTTACTTACTCACTCACCTCTATCACCGAAAGAGCTTCATGGCTGACGAAAACCTGCAACCCGTATTCCAGATTCAACGCGTCTATCTGAAGGACATGTCGCTGGAGCAACCGAACTCGCCTGCGATTTTTCTGGAACAGGAAGCGCCTGCCATCGAAGTGGCGGTGGACGTGGGTGCAGAGCCGCTGGCTGAAGGTATCTACGAATCGACCGTGACGATCACCGTGACCGCCAAGGTCAAAGACAAGACTGCTTTTCTCGTCGAAGGCAAGCAGGCCGGCATTTTCGAAATCCGCAACATCCCTGAAGACCAGTTCGACCCCTTGCTCGGCATCGGTTGCCCGAACGTGATCTACCCTTACCTGCGCGCCAACATCGCCGACATGATCACGCGCGCCGGTTTCCCGCCTGTACACCTGAGCGAAATCAACTTCGAAGTGTTTTACCAGCAGCGTCTGCAGGCATTTGCCGAACAGCAGGAGCAGGCTGGCATCGTGCTGGCTGACGGCTCGACGGCCAAGCACTGAGCGGGTGCGGCGCGTGTCTTCCGCCGCTCACCGTTTTGCCTTGCGCGTCACCGCATTGCGCGGTGCGCTCGCAGGTTTGTGTGGCGGACTGCTGCTGGTCGGCGCCACGCTTGCACAGGCCGCAGAATATCGCTCCATCGCGCCTTCCTTTGCGATTCTTTATAACGCCCCGACCGAGCGTGCACGCAAGATGTTCATTGCACCGCACGGCATGCCGGTCGAGCGCATTCTCGATCTCGATGGCTGGACCAAGATTCGCGACGCCGAAGGTGATCTGTCCTGGGTGGCGACACAAGCCTTGTCGGATCGACGTACCGTCGTCGTGACCGCGGTACGCACCAGCATACTGGCGGCCATGAGCGACGCGGCGACACTTACGGCAACCGCTGACAAGGGTGTATGGTTCGACATGACAGTGCCCGCGCAAGCCGGCTGGGTCGGTGTGCGCCATCAGGATGGCACTGCCGGTTACGTACGATCGGCCGAAGTCTGGGGTGATTGAGTGATCGTCTGTTGCGTGATCCAAACAGTGTTTTTCCGTGAATAGAATTCAACCATGAACATCACCATACTCGGCGCCGGCGCATGGGGAACGGCGCTGGCAATTTCCCTCGCACCGGTCCATTCAGTCGTGCTGTGGGGGCGTGAAGAAGCAATCATGCGCGAGTCGCAGGCGCGGCGTGAACATGCTGCCTACTTGCCGGGTTTTGCCTTGCCGCCCGAACTGTTGCTGACAGCCGATTTCGACGCGGCTGTTGTGCATGCGGGACAGGATGGCTTATTGATTGTGGCCAGCTCCTTGTCCGGTTTGCGCCCGATTGCGATGCGTCTCAAGGATGTCGACATTCCCAACATCGTGTGGCTGTGCAAGGGCTTCGAGGAAGAAACCTATCTGCTGCCGCATCAGGTCGTGCGCGACGTGTTGGGTGAGGGCGTGGCTGCAGGCGCCTTGTCCGGGCCTTCATTCGCGCAGGAAGTCGCACAAGGCTTGCCGTGTGGGCTGACGATTGCCTCCACCGATGCAGCGTTGTGCAACAAGGTGGTCGAAGCCATGCACGGACGCAATCTGCGCATCTATTCGAGCGACGATCTGGTCGGTGTCGAGGTCGGCGGCGCGGTCAAGAACATTCTGGCGATTGCCACTGGCGTGACCGATGGACTGGGGCTGGGTTTGAATGCGCGCGCCGCCCTGATGACACGTGGGCTGGCGGAAATCATGCGGCTGGGTGTCGCCCTGGGTGGCCGGGCTGAAACCTTCACCGGCCTGACCGGCATGGGCGATCTGATCCTCACTTGTACCGGTGATCTGTCGCGCAACCGCCGTGTCGGCCTCGGGCTGGCACAAGGCAAGCCGTTGGCGCAAATCGTCGAAGAACTCGGTCATGTTGCCGAAGGGGTGCGTTGTGCGCAGGCGGTGCGTGCCTTGTCGGATCGGCTCTGCGTCGATATGCCGATCGCGCATGCAGTGGCGGCAGTACTGTTCGATGGCCATGCGCCGCGCGATATCGTGATGCATTTGCTGGCACGCGATCCGCGTGTCGAGAATGGCTGAGATTTTTGCGGGAGGCATCAGCAGGGCGCTTCATGGAGCGCCCTTTTGTATTGATGCGGCGTGCGTGAGCTTCGCTTATGTCTGCGCAGGAAAAAGAATGGTCAGCAGGATGGAGGCATCTTCCAGTGCATGCAGCGAATGCGGCTCGCCGCCCGCCAGATAAACGAGTTGCCCGGCGCGCATGTTCTGCGTTTTGCCATGCGCACAGAGTTCGATTTCTCCTTCAATGCACTGGATGGTCACGGCCCCGGCTACCTTGTGCTCGGGCATGCCTTTGCCGCGCGGTAGCACCAGGCGCATCAGTTCGAGTTGGGAGGTTTTGAACAGCGCATTCGAATGCGTTTCCTCGATGCGCGGGCCGAGCGGCAAAATGTCGATCAATTGTCCGGATGTTGCATGCGGTAGCGCCATCATGTTCTCCTCAACGATTGTTTCGATTCGAGCGCTACGATGCGCATCGAGCATGTCGCTAGCATACACCCCCGCTTGGGGGCGGCGTCAAATCCGAATGTGAGGGCGGAGGAGAATGGGAGAGGAAACGCGCGAAGTCGTTTTACGTATCTTCTTCACGCGCCTGTTGCAGCAGGCGATCCAGCAGGCGCCGTTCAGTTTGCCGCTGGCTCGAAGTGGATGCCTGATGGGACCCGGCGACGCGTTGCTTGGCAGCCAGCGCAAAGGGATTGCGCGGCGCCTTGTGCGAAGGTTCCGCGCGGAGCGTCATCTTCTGTCGTTTGGCGAGCGCCTTGTTGGCCATGTTGTGCTCCATGCATGCCCTTCTTGTAGAAGAGCATGCAGCTTGGATTGCCGTGCTGCTTACAGCACGTAACGCGAGAGATCTTCGTCCACCGCCAGCGCACCCAGGCGTTCATCGACATACGCTGCGGTGACGTGCAATTCGTCATTGCCGCTCTCGCTGGCGGAGAAAGAGATTTCCTCCAGCAGTTTTTCCATCACGGTGTATAAACGGCGCGCACCGATGTTTTCCGTTTTCTCGTTGACCGAGTAGGCAATCTCGGCCATGCGCTGGATGCCTTCAGGATCGAAAATCACCTTTACGCCTTCGGTGCCGAGCAGCGCTTCGTACTGGCGTGTCAGGCAGGCGTCGGTACTGGTCAGAATGCGTTCGAAATCGGCAATCGACAGCGATTCGAGTTCGACGCGGATCGGGAAGCGACCTTGTAGTTCGGGAATCAGATCCGACGGTTTGGCCAGATGGAATGCGCCCGAGGCGATGAACAAAATATGATCGGTCTTGATCATGCCGTACTTGGTGTTGACGGTCGTGCCTTCCACCAGCGGCAGCAGGTCGCGCTGCACGCCGGCGCGCGAGACATCACCGCCGCCATGTTCCGAGCGCGTAGCAATCTTGTCGATCTCGTCAAGGAAGACGATGCCATTTTGCTCGACGTTGGCAATGGCCTGTTGCTTCAAATCGTCTTCGTTGACAAGCTTGGCCGCTTCTTCCTCGATCAGCAGCTTCATCGCTTCCTTGATCTTGACCTTGCGCGCCTTCTTGCGATTACCGCCCACGCCCGAGAACATGCTCTTGATCTGCTCGGTCATTTCTTCCATGCCGGGCGGCGCCATGATTTCCATCGTCGGCGCATTTTCTGCCAGTTCGATTTCAATTTCGGTGTCGTCCATCGTGCCTTCGCGCAGGCGTTTGCGGAAGGTCTGGCGTGTGTTGTTGCTCTTGTCCGCATCGGCCTGCTGCGAGTTGTTGATGCCGAAATCGCGTGCAGGCGGTACCAGAATATCGATGATGCGGTCTTCAGCGGCATCTTCGGCGCGCGCACGCACCTTGCGCATTTCGCTTTCACGTGTCTGCTTGATGCCGATGTCGATCAGGTCGCGAATGATGGTATCCACATCGCGCCCGACGTAGCCGACTTCGGTGAATTTGGTCGCTTCGATCTTGATGAAAGGCGCATCGGCCAGCTTCGCCAGGCGACGGGCGATCTCGGTCTTGCCGACACCGGTCGGGCCGATCATCAGGATGTTCTTGGGTGTGATTTCGTGGCGCAGCGGCTCGGCTACTTGCTGGCGGCGCCAGCGATTGCGCAAGGCGATGGCAACGGCGCGCTTGGCCTTGCCTTGGCCAACAACGTGTTTGTCGAGTTCGGAAACGATTTCCTGCGGGGTCATGTTCATGGTGTCAGTGATCCGGTAGCGCAAACGCTCAGTCCAGCGTTTCGATGATGTGCGAGAGATTGGTGTAGATGCAGAGTTCGCCGGCGATGGTCAGCGCCTTCTTGACGACTTCCTCCGGTGACAGCTCGGTGTTTTCCTGCAAGGCCTTGGCAGCAGATTGCGCATAGGTGCCGCCCGAGCCGATGGCGCCGATGCCGTCGTTGGGTTCCAGCACGTCGCCATTGCCGGTGATGATCAGGGTGGTTTCGCGATCGGCCACTAGCAGCATTGCTTCGAGACGACGCAGCATGCGGTCGGTGCGCCAGTCCTTGGCGAGTTCGACCGACGCGCGCATCAGGTTGCCCTGATGTTTTTCGAGCTTGCCTTCGAAGCGTTCGAGCAGCGTAAAGGCATCGGCGGTACCACCGGCAAAGCCGACCAGAACCTTGCCGTTATAGACCTTGCGCACCTTGCGCGCGGTACCTTTCATGACGATATTGCCAAGCGTGACCTGACCATCGCCGCCCAACGCCACGGTATTGCCGCGACGCACTGAGAGGATGGTGGTGCCGTGAAATTGTTCCATGCGTGTCTCTATAGAAATGAGGTTGGCTGCCGGCAGGCAGCGCGTGGAGGGTAGTGTAAAACGCCGTTTTGAGGCAAGTGGGGATGCCGGCTGCGATTACAAGGAAAAAATCAGGATTAAAGCCGGGCAATTGTTGCCGAAGCGATCAACTCTTGCGCGGCAGGATGCGGATCAAATCCTGAAATCCCATCACATGGCACAGGGCCGCGATGAAGTGATTGGCATTGACGAGTTCGATCGTGCGGCCGCTTTGAATCAGCGGTGTCAGGCTGCTGAAAAGCTGGCTGGCAGCAGCGAAGTCCATACGAACCAAACGCGTGCAATCCAGCACGGCTGGCTGGTGGATCGCTGCATATTCGTGTATCTGCGCAATCAGGTGGTCGTTCTTGCTGCTGACGACAGCCGGCATGACGAAATGGCCGCTGGATTCATTTGCCCCGATGCTGCCGTCGGTTTCTTCGGAGACGGTGACGATGGCATCCTGCGGCGGGGTGAATGCGGGTGGCGACACTTCGAAGGTCACGCAATAGTCGATGCTGGTTTCTTCAAAGTCGGTTTCGCGATCGAGCAGGCGCAATAATTCGAGCAACAGCAGCCAGGGCGCTTCGGTTTCGTCACGGCGACCGACGGCCAGAATCGTGCGAATCTTGCCCGTCAGTTCGTTTGCACCAACCAGGGAAAGACGATGTCCGGAGCGTTGCAGGCGTTTGAGCACGTTGTGCAGCAGGCCACAGCCGACCGGATCGACTTCCGTGATGCGCGTGAAATCCAGACGCAATACTTCACTCATTTCACCGAGATTGCGCAGGCGTTCCAATTGCTTGACGATGCCGGCGTCGAGCTTGCCGGCAAAAGCGACGCCGGGAATATTGCCTTTTTTCTGGGCAGCGGAGAGGTCTTGTTCGCTGGCATCCGGCTCTATCCAGGCTGGCGGTGAACGTTCGAATCGGCCCGCATAATCGAGCGCCAGATTTTCGAATTGTTCACGCCGACCGGTGATCTGGTACAGATCGAACAGCATGCCCCATACCGCTAAGGGCATGTTGCCCAAGGTGTCATCCTCGATGGCGTGACGCAGGATCGGTTCGATCATGTCCGTTTGGCCGTTGGCAAACAGGATGGCGGCTTCTTCGATGACGGGAGCCGCTTCCGACAAGGCAATCGGGCCCGGTTTGGTTTCGGCCTTCAGCAGCATGGCGGTGGTGGCCCCCATCTGCAAGAGCGTCGACTGCTTGATGCTTGTCGTTTGCAGCGTGCTGCCCGCCGTGGTGTGGATGCCGCTGTTCGGGCCGGGGTTGGTGAACAGATCGTCGGACGTGAAAGGCATCGTATTGCCACTGAATGGCAATGGCTGTACGAATTCGGATGACATTTCCGATTCGATGGCATCGATCTTGTCTGCCGTGACGCGTGGGCGACGTGTTGGGGAATCGTTTCTGACTGGTGCCTTGTTGCTACCGGAAGAGGAAGTGGCGCCACCCTTGCCGGAAGAGGGCGCCTTATTCTTTTTTCCGAATAACGAGAAAATTCCCACGTGTTTCCTGATTCGCAACGATCCCGTGTCGGGAACCTGATAACGAATTGCTGACGCAATCCGAGCAAAATGACCTGCTAGAAGGTAACACAAAGCAGCCACAGGTTTCTCTGCCTGTGGCTGCCCGGCACGGGTTTTTTGCAAACAATTGTCTTAGAAACGCGTGCGTACGCCGACGATCAGGTTTCTGCCCGGAAGTGGTGCAACGTCGCTCAAGACCGAGGTTGAGACACGAATGTCTTCGTTCAAGAGATTCTTGACCATGGCGAACCAGGTTATGGGCAGATTGTTGGTGCGCTGCGTGTACGAGAGGCTGGCATCGACCTTGGTGTAGGACGGCGTAGCGAAGTCTTCGAAGGTGGCAAGGCGGGTCTGGCGGTCGGCATGGACCACGCTCAGGCCCGATTGCCATGCACCCTGGCGATAGCCGATCTCACCGCCGACGCGCGTGACGGGTTGCAAGGGCAGATTGCCGAGGTCGCCTGTCAGCTTGCCGCGCGAGGTATCGGCAAAGCCACGCAGGGAAAGACCATCGCCGCGCAGGTTGTAGCTGATCTCGGCTTCGGCACCACGGATGATGGCGTCATTCTGCGACCAGAAGCGTTCCTGGAATTCGCCGTTCGCATCGACCGTGCCATCTTCATCCACTCTATTGCCGATTGCGCCGTACACATAGTTCTTCACGCGATTCTGGAAGACATTGGTTTTCCAACGCACCAGCCCTTCGGTTTTTTGCAGGCTCAGTTCGATGTTGCGTGAAGTTTCCTTGCGCAAGTTCTGGTCGCCGATATCGTAGGTGCCGGTCGATTCATGCGGGCCGTTCGAATACAGTTCCTCGATTGCCGGCGCGCGCTGGGCGATCGATCCCGTCAGGCCGATGCCATAGCCTTTGGTGAAGCTCCACAAGCCACCCAGCGAATATGAACCCAGCGTGAAATCGCGTTCTGTGAAACCGGCATCGGGTTTGCGCTTGACCGATTCGACGCGTGCGCCGGTGCTGAGGCGGAACGGACCGAAATCGCGCTGTTCCACCAGAAAGGCGGCCACCGATTCTGTCTTCGTCAACGGCACCGTCGCCGCACCGCTGCCATCGGCGGCGAGTGCCGAGAACTTGCTGTTTTCGGTTTGCATGCCGAACGTACCGTGCCAGCCGTTGAGCGGCTTGTGGGTCAGTTCAAGGCGGGTTTCCAGTGCATCGTTCTTGAAGTTGGTGGCCGGCGTGCCGTCTTCCTCATGCTCGGTGTGCTGATAATCGGTGTGGCCGATCTTGAAGCGCAGCGATTCCATGTTGGCAAACGGTTCCTTGATCAGGCCGTCCACGTCGATGCGCGTTTGCTTGAGCGTGATGTACGAACGCTCGTCGGTGGGGATGCCGTAGCGATCGTCATTGACGCCGACCGACGCACCGATGTGACCCCAATCCTGAATATAGGCACCGCCGAAGCCGAGGCTGTTGGCGCGCGTGAACGAGTTGGGCAGGCGGCCGGAACCGGAAGCGCCATCGCCGAGTTCGACATTGCCGGGAATGCGGTAATCGTCGGCATCGCGGAAATTGCCATCGAGATGCAGGCCGATGTTGCCGGTCGAGCCTTCCACTGTACCGGAAACCTGGCGTCCGCTATCGACGCTGCTGTAGCGCACTTCGGCCTCGCCCGTGGGTTTGCCAACCAATGTGGTGGGAATGCGGTCGTTGACGATGTTGACGACGCCGCCAATCGCGCCCGAACCGTACAGCAGCGAAGCCGGGCCGCGCAGGATTTCGATCTGGCGTGCGGTTGCGCCTTCACCGGCAACCGCATGGTCGTTCGATAGCGTGGAGGCATCCAGCATCGACATGCCATTCTGCAGGATTTTTACGCGCGGCCCTTCCATGCCGCGGATGATGGGGCGCGATGCGCCGGCACCGAATGCCGAAGCAGATACACCGGGCTCCATCGACAGCGTATCGCCCAGCGTATTGCCGAGCTTGTTGCGCAACTCATCGCCGCTCAATACCTTGGCGGGCGCGAGAATCTGGTTGTCGACATCGTCGTTGAAGGGCGTGGCCGTGACGGTGACGGCAGGCAGTGTCTGGGCGGCTTCCTGCGCAAAGGGGGCAGTGGAAAGGGAGGCAAGCGCGGACAATACGGCGCTCGCCAGCAGGGTACGTTGGGCAATCATGATTTATTCCTCGAAAAACGAATGGCAGCACGACCGCATCCGGGGCCGGACCCAAGTCCGGGATGCCGATGCAGGCGTGCCGTTACTGCGGCAGTTCGTTCAGAGGAAGGGCGGGGCGCGCGACGAGAAGTGGCGCAGTTGTGGCGCATCCCATGACGCGAATGCGCGCCACAGGGCGAGGATGCGCTGCGCTGGCAACAGCGGCAGCACGATGGCGGGAAGCGTGTTCGAATCGGCGAGGCAGATGCCGTCGAACAAGGCACAAGAGTGCTCGGGCAGATGATCCTTCGCGTGATCGGATTGCACGCTTGTCTGTATATCTGCTCGTGCTTCGACGCTCGGCGAGCTGATCTGGTAGGCCAGCATCGTATGATCGATACGGTGTTGCATGCCAGCCCACTGCACGCACAGCAAAGCGCACGCCAGCCATGCCATGAAGCAGGGGCGGATGCGCGTTGTCGGACGGAAGAGGGTGGCAAGCATGGTGGAAAAGCGGTTTAGCGTGCGCTGGTCGGTGCAGCGTTGTTGAGGCGATAATACAAGCCCATCGGATCGTCACGCAGGATTTCCATCGTGCCGGATACCAGCACGGGTTCGAACGTGTATTTCACCGGCGTCTTGCTTTTCACTTCCACCACGCCTTCCGGGCCGGCCGGCAGGCAGTAGCTGCAAGTCTGCGGATTGATGGATAGCAGGAAGTGCTTCTGTTTCTCGCCGGGTTCCAGCGGCATCATGAACCCCTGTATCTTGATTTCCTTCTTGTCGAGTGCGGCGACCTCTTTCGCAAAATCCGGCACGATCTGATTCTTCACTTTCTTTTGCTTGACCTTCGCCAGCGTGTTCCACGACGTCACACCGGCGATGTCTTTCAGCACCGGCATTTGCGGCGGAGGCGTGTTTTGCAAGGCATGCTCCTGCGCCGATTGCTGCGCAAGGGCGCTATGCGTCATGCCGAACACAGTCAGCAAGATGCTGCAGGCGAGAGCGAGGCGGATGGCGTGCTGCATGAAAAACTCCATCGTTAGAACAGGGCGGTCGGCTATTGTAACGGCAGGTCTGGCGAGGGGAAACCGGCGACGGCGTCAGTGTGCGTGGCGCATGCCGCAGCGTTTGCCCAGAGCCAGACCCTTGCAGGCGGCGGCAAGTTCCTCGTGACAGGTTTTCTCATCCTTGCCGCTACGCAGACATTCCGCCGCGGCAGTGTGTGCTTCGGCAATCGCTTGATGCTGGGCAATCGTTTCCTTGCGATGTTGCGAGGTGGCGGCATCATCCTTCGCGTGTGACGGGACGGCGAAAGCGGTCAGAGAAACAGTCAGGCAGGTAAGCAGCAATTTACGCATGGTTGCTCCGTAATCAGGTATGGGAAAGGGTGGCGGCGATATCCGTGCGGTAGGCGCGTATCGCCGGCAACAGGGCGGCCAGAATGCCAATGCCGGCAGCAATCGGCAGTAGCCAGAGTTCATCGTTCGTCATGTGCAGGCCGGACATGACAACGTTGTGTTCGTTGAGCAGCAACTGGCCCAGCACTTCGACGGCGAGATGACCCAGCAGCCAGCCCAGCAATGCTCCGGCCACGGCCAGCAGTATCCCTTCACACAGCAGCAGAAGCAGCAGCTTGCGTGGTGACGCACCCAGCGTGCGCAAAATCGCCAGATCGCTACGGCGTTCTTCCAGTGCGTGGTAGAGCGCTGCCAGCATCGACAAGGCTGCCGACAGTAGCACGATGGTGGCGATGCCGCGCATCGCATCCACGCTCACACCCAGCAGTCGGAACAACTTGGCCGCTTCAAACGCGGGTTGCGCTGCCTGCAATTGCGGTTGGCTGTTGATGAAGCGCGGCATGGTGACGGCCGCCAGCGGCGAGGTGTACTGGATCAGCAGTGCAGTCAGTTCGCGGTTTTGCTCGATAGCTTCGCGTTCTTCCTTGTCATCCGCATCGAGACCATCGATTTTCTCGTGCACTTGCCAGACCGATTCGACCGGCGTGACGATCAAGCGATCGAGCACGGTACCGGTCGGCTGCAGGATGCCGACGACTTTGAATGCCGCTTCCTGATGCTCTTCGCCACCTTCGGCAAGACCGTGAGCGCCGAAGAAATGGCTGCCGATCCTTGCACCGCTACGCTGCGCCGCCTGTGCACCGAATACGGCCTGCATCGGTCGCTGCGGCAGGTTTCCTTGCATCAGCTTGCCGCCGTAATGCGTGATGTAGTCGTCATTGCTACCGACAATGCGAAAGCCGCGATAACTGTCGCCGAGCGCCAGCGGAATGAGCGACTTCACCATGCGGTTCTGGCGCAATTGCGTCGCTGTGGCGAGCGGGATATTGCCGGTTGGCGCATCGACCTGATAGACGGCAGACAAAATCAGTTGCAGTGGCGAACCTTTCGCGCCGACCACGAGATCGATGCCTTCGGCATCGCGCGTGGCACTGTTGGCGAGTTGTGCCGAAGCCGAAAGGATGAAGGTCATGATGGCAATGCCA
Source organism: uncultured Oxalicibacterium sp. (assembly GCF_913776015.1). Lineage (GTDB taxonomy): Bacteria > Pseudomonadota > Gammaproteobacteria > Burkholderiales > Burkholderiaceae_D > Oxalicibacterium. The sequence goes on from NZ_CAJYMD010000077.1 coordinate 49,294, forward strand.
AGCGCCATCAACAACAGGTTGAGGCTGGTGGCAAGGGGGCGATGCCACAGCGACTTGAGCGCCAGCGAGACGACATGCAGACGCATTAGTCTTCTCCCGCAACAGGCGCCGACAAACGCAGAATCTGCGCATCGGGCATGGCTTGCAAGACGCGCGCATCATGGGTGGAAACGATCAGGCTGGCGCCGTTGTTGTCTGCATGTTCGCGCAGCAAGGCGAGTGCTGCGTGGCACGCTGCATCGTCAAGACTTGCAGTTGGTTCATCGGCCAGCAGGAACAGCGGTCGATTGAAGAGTGCGCGCGCCAGTGCCACGCGCTGGCGCTGACCCTGGCTCAACTGGTGCGGTTTCTTGATTGCCTGATCGTGCAGGCCCAGCGCGGTCAGCAACTGATCGGCGCGCGCATGGTCTTCGCGCGCATCGTTGGCAAAGGCCGATAGCAGGATGTTTTCACGCGCCGTCAGGCTTGGCAGCAGGGCAAGTTTTTGCGGAAGAAAACCAATGGTGCGACCGCGCCAGCGATCCGCTGCGCCGCCCTTGAGCGTGGCGAGATCGGTATCGCCGACGCGCAGCATGCCGTCTTGCGGCGGCAGGATGGCGGCCAACAGATGCAACAGTGTGGACTTACCGCTGCCCGACGGCCCCAACAACAGGGCATGCCGCCCCTTCTCAAGCGAGAAGGTCGGCACAACCAGATGTGGGCGTGTGGCACGGGCGTAGCGATACGCGAGATTTTCTATTTGCAACATTGTTGCATTCTACAAAAAAACAAAGCGCGCGGATAGGGCCGCGCGCTTGTTGTCAGGCTGGTCGCCTGCTTGTTTTAGTTGAGCAATCGAGTCGACAGTTTTTTTGTCTGCGCGACGATTGCGTCGTCAATCAGTCGCCGTACAGTTTTTGCTTGAGTTCGCGACGTTGCTGCGCTTCCAGCGACAGCGTGGCGGTTGGGCGTGCCAGCAGGCGCGGTACGCCGATCGGTTCGCCGGTTTCTTCGCACCAGCCGTATTCGCCCGCATCTATGGCGACGATCGATTGCTGCACCTTCTTCAGTAGTTTGCGTTCGCGGTCGCGCGTACGCAGTTCGAGCGCGTGTTCTTCCTCGATCGTGGCGCGATCGGCCGGATCGGGAACCAGCACGGTTTCGCGCAGATGTTCG
>NZ_CAJYMD010000078.1 GCF_913776015.1 uncultured Oxalicibacterium sp.
AAGCCATGTCGATCTTGGCGCGCAGGATGTGTTCGCCATCCTTGAATTCGCCTGCCTTCATGCGGGCAAACAGGTCGAGCGATTCTGCAGCAGGGCGATCGCGGAAGGGCGAGTTCTTGCCGGGTTCCGAAAAACTGCCACGGTTCTTTGCCATGTCGTCCGGTGATTGACTGTCGACATAAGCATGACCGGCTTTGATGAGGTATTGCGCCATTTCATAAAACTTGTCGAAATAGTCGCTGGCGTAGAGCAGGTCGCCGCCTTCCTTTTTCCAGTCGAAACCCAGCCATTGCACGCTGTCGATGATGGTATCGACGTATTCCTGATCTTCCTTGGTCGGATTGGTATCGTCGAAACGGAGATTGCAGCGGCCGGCGTAATCGCGCGCGAGGCCGAAGTTCAGGCAAATCGATTTGGCATGGCCGATATGCAAATAGCCGTTTGGTTCTGGCGGGAAGCGCGTGATGACCGTTGGCAGCGCATTTCCCTGGCTGTCCTTGCGGTTGGCGTGTTTGCCGGCAGCGAGATCGTCGTCGATGATGCCGCGCAAGAAGTTGGAAGAAGCCGGATTGGCTTCGGGTTTGCCGTTTTTCGAATCGTTGCTCATGAATGCAGTCCGGGTGACGCTGTTTGATAAGGGTGCGGGCATTTTACCGTAGCGCACTGTGACTACGGGCATGCAGTTTGCGGGTGTGCGAGGGAATACGGAGGCAAAGCGAGAAATAGCTGCGTAGCGAGGCAGAGCAATGCGCTCTTTTTGCGGGAATGAGCAAGGTCGCTAGCGCTGATATGCTAGTTGCGGCAGAGATTTTGTTCGCCGCACGTGCGGGTATCAGGTCGTCATCATTTCGCGTCGGCTTTCATTGCGACGTTCAAAGCGCTTGCGTACCGTTTCCAGTCGCATGCGATTGGCGCCAAAGTCCTTGCGATTGAGTCGCGAGCCCGAGCGCATATGGATAAGCCGGTCGTTGGCGTCCCGCATGAATTCCACGTCATCCACAAAGCCAAGGAGCATGCTGCGGAATTCGGCATGGATATAGTCTGGTGTGGCAGTCAAAACGGTGGCGCCTGGCATGGTGGCAATCAGACGAGCGACGCGCTCCATTGCCCCATTGCCGTCGCCGGTGTATTCAAGTGGCTCTATCAGGTGATGGGGTTCATGCGGATGGTATGCGGCTTGGCTGGATACGACATTGCGCCAGTCTTTCATTGGAGCCTTGAGCAGGCCGTCATGCACTCCGAGGTCGTCGGGTTTGCGGCCCGAAAACAGGCGAAGCTGGCCAGCAATGAACAAGATCAGCGGCAAGCCCAGCAGAATTAATACGGTAATGGTGCCAAAGGATTTACCCATAACGCGCTCCTCTTTGCTCTTTGTCGGGCGTAAGGGCAGGCCTGGCTGTTTTTATTGTATAGAGTGAATCGGTGCCTGTACCCTCCGTCTGTGTGACAAAAGGGTAACTGGAAAGTTTATATTTTGCTCACTTTGCCGGGATTTCTCGCAAGGTTTTGTCGGTAAAAACACATAAAATTGCTCAAAATCCATAAAAAATAACGGGTGGCAATATTTGCCACCCGTTTGTGTGTGTCTTTGCGAAGGTTGTCGTGTCTTATTACGGGACCTCGCTTACGGTGAGGCACTCAACCTTGAAGCTGCTGCTGCAACTTGGCTTGTTTGCGTTTGTAGTCATTACGATGCTGATTCTTGTGCAGCGCACCGCGTTCGATATACATGAGGTGGAACATCATGCATATCGGCAGCAACAGTGCCAGGAAGCCGAACCAGTGGTAAGCAAACGCTGCACCGACAGCGCCAAGGCTGAATGCCAGAACAGGCCATGCAAATTTCACGCAACGGCGCTTGACGTTGTCGTCAGCTGCGCCACGTATGACGTCTACCACGTCAATCACGAGCTGGGTCACATTCCCTGTCATCATCGCCGTCGGGACTAAATGCGAAAGCAGCAGACGACCATAACCGCTGTGCGTGCCCATGGCCATTGCGCCGACGATGCCAGCCAGACCGGCGTAAAAGGTGGGTTCGTGACCGATCGGTTCTGCCAGGGTGCCGAGTGCCATGAACGCCGTCAGCAGGAACAGTTCGACAATGTAGAGATACAGCAGCGCATGGCGACCATTGGCTTGCAATGCAGCGACCAGCAGGCGCGAAAATACAATGCCGAAGATGAACGACGGGAAGGCCAGAATCTTGAGCAAGAGTGGGCCACCCTGCGGGTTGGCCATTTCGGCGCCGATCAGAACGAAGTTGCCCGTGACGTGGGCGGTGAACAGGCCGAACAGGGCGACAAAGCCCAGCGTATCGACATAGCCTGCGATGAAGCCGAGGCTGCTGTTTTGAATTTTGTGACGCAATTCGCTGCGTTTCATGTTGATTCTCCAGTACTCAGGTCTACTTGCCGCAGGCTCGATGATGGTCTTATCGAATCTGTGGGGATGCGCATCGCTGCGTTACCCGTAAGCATGCACCTGAATGTGCCTGAATATCAGATATAGCCTTCTCTCTCTTCGTAATTTGCTTATGTTTGTTGCGAAAAAATCGATTTCATGACGCTGTCATATTCGCGTGCGATGGCTGGTATTTCGCCCATGAATGCAAGTGCGGCATGCGATGCGGCACCTTTGCACTATCGCAGGAAAACCGCGATTTTCAAGAAGTCGCTGATGACGTTGTACAGGTACGCTGACATGAAGATAAAGCTGCACGTGTTTGAAACAGCGCAGCTTCATCCTGCATCTCAGAATCCGACGGCCTGGCCGTCGCGACGCGGATCGCTGGCGGCAATGTAGCCGTCGGGTGTCTTCCAGATGAATTGTCCGGAACCGAAGTCCATATAGGTATCCGCGACTTTTTCGATCTGGTGGCCGCGTGCGATGAGAGCGGCGCGCATTTCATTGCCCATGGTTTGTTCCACATCGACCGACATGCCGACGTTAACCTTCCAGCGCGGCGCGTCGCAAGCGGCTTGGGGTTGCTGGTGATAAGCCAGCATGCGCGCCAGCGTTTGCACATGGCCTTGCGGTTGCATGTTGCCACCCATGACGCCAAAACTCATTTGTGGTTGACCATCCTTGGTGAGAAATCCGGGGATGATGGTGTGGAATGGGCGTTTGCCGGGCACCACGCAGTTGGCGTGACGCGGACTGGTGTTGAAGCCGAAACCTCGGTTCTGCAAACTGATGCCGGTGCCGGGTACGACGACGCCGGAGCCGAAGCCCATGTAGTTGGACTGGATGAAGCTGACCATCATGCCGCTCTCGTCGGCCACCGACAGATAGATGGTGCCACCCTTGGGCGGTGTGCCGTGGTTGAAACGTGTGGCCTTGTTTAGATCGATCAGCTTGGCACGTTCGCTCAGATAGCCATCGTCGAGCAGATCGGCAGCCGTTACTTCCGTCATGTACTTTTCGTCGGCCACCCATTTGTAGGTATCGGCAAAAGCCAGCTTCATGGCTTCGATCTGCAAGTGGCGACTTTCGACCGAATCGGCAGGGAAGCGTGCGAGGTCGAGCTTGTCGAGAATGCCCAGTGCAATCAGCGCGGCGATGCCTTGTCCGTTGGGGGGGATTTCATGCACGGTATGACCGGCAAAATCCTTGCTGATCGGTGTGACCCACTCGGGCTGAAAGGCGGCCAGATCGGCCAGCGTCATGGCGGCGCCACAAGCCTTGGCGTGATTGACGATGGCTTGTGCGAGTTCGCCCTGATAGAACGCTGCGCCCTTGGTTTCGGCAATCTTTTTCAGGGACGTTGCAGCATCGGCGAAAACGAAATTTTCCCCGACCTGTGGCGCACGACCGTGTGGCATGAAGGTGTCGGCGAAACCCGGTTGCTGGTGCAGAATCGGAATGGCATTGGTCCATTTTTGCTGCACCACGCGCGACACCATATGTCCGCGAGAAGCCAGATCGATGGCCGGTTCCAGCAGATCGGCGAAGGGCAGTTTGCCGAACTTGTCGGACAGCGCGACCCAACTGGCAATCGCACCAGGTACCGTCACGCTATCCCAGCCACGCTCAGGGATCATGCCCTTATGTTTGCGATGGAAGTAGTCGACATCCCACGCCGCGGGTGCCTGACCCGAACCATTCAGGCCGTGCAGTTTGCTGCCATCCCATACCAAGGCAAAGGCATCGCTGCCAAGTCCGCAAGAACAAGGCTCGACAACCGTGATGGCGGCAGCGGCGGCAATCGCGGCATCGATGGCGTTGCCACCTTTCATCAGCATGCGCAGGCCGGCTTGTGCTGCCAGTGGTTGCGAGGTGGCGACGACGTTGCGTGCAAACAGCGGTTGGCGCGTCGAAGGGTAGGGATTGTTCCAGTCGAATGCGGTCATGATGCTCCTGTGGAAAGTGTCTCGTTCTTGCGTGTTGTTGTTCGATGCGCGTTGGGCAAGTATGCGATGGCACCGTGCTTGCCGATGATGCGTGCATGGCCGGCCATTCTAGCGCGCCTGCGAGGAATCATTTGTGTCATGCTTGGCAGCGTTCACGACTCTTCAGCGAGGCAAATCCATGTGGCCTTATCCCCGAGTTGTTGCCCATCGTGGTGGTGGCACGCTGGCACCGGAAAATACGATTGCCGCCATGCGTTGCGGTCTTGATCGCGGTTATCGCGGGGTGGAGTTCGACGTCATGCTGACGAAGGATGGCATACCTGTCGTGATGCACGATCCCGAACTCGGACGCACTGTGGCGGGTGAGGGCAGTATTGCGGATTTCACCGTGCAGGAATTGATCGTGCGCGATGCGGGTGCCTGGTTCGGGCCGGAGTTCGAAGGCGAGCCCGTGCCAACTTTTGAGCAGGTCGCCGCCTTTTGCATGCAGCATGGCATCTGGATGAATGTTGAAATCAAGCCGGTGCCAGGATTCGAAGATCGAACCGGCTGGGTTGTGGCACAGACCGTGCAACGCTTGTTTGCGGGTTTGCCCGATCACCGGCCTGCTGCCATGCCTTTGCTGTCTTCGTTTTCCTTTGCCGCATTGCAGGCGGCACAACTGGCCGCACCCGAAGTGCCGCGCGGCCTTTTGATAGATGACGTGCCTGAAGACTGGCATGCCCAACTGCGTGCCATTGCGGCCATCGCGCTGCATATCAATCATCTGAAATTGACACCTGTGCTGGCGAGAGCAGTGAAGGAAGCGGGCTTCGGTCTGTTTTGTTATACCGTCAACGACCCTGTTCGTGCGCGCCAGTTGCTGGCGTGGGGTGTGGACGGTTTCTGTACGGATCGTCTCGATCTGATTGGCCCGGACTTTGCTGACCGGCCGCTTTGAGAATTGCCATTAACCTTTGGTTACACCCCTTACAGAAAGGACGTAGGCGCCGATGCGAGGGCCGCCGTTGATGACGACATGGCAATCACGCCTGTTATCAACGAAAGGACTGCATCATGAACAAGACCACCAAACTGTTTTCCGCTCTTGCCTTTGCTTCGCTGGCATTGCCGGTTCTGGCACAGACCAGCGGCAGCGAAGTGCAGCGCGACGTGAATCAACAGCAGCGCATCGAAAATGGCTTGCAGAGCGGGCAACTCACTACGCGTGAGGCGGCAAAGCTGGAGCGCAAGGAGGCGCATGTGGATCAGGCGCAATCGCGCGCCTTGCGCGATGGGACACTCAGCAATGCCGAAAAAGCGCGTATCCAGCACATGCAGAACGATGTCAGCCGCGATATTCGTGCTGAAAAACACGATGCGCAAGTGGGTAATCCCGATTCTGCATCCAGCCGCCGCATGCAGGCCGACGTCCAGCGCAACATCAACCAGGAAAAACGCATCGAAGCGGGTGTGAAAAACGGTTCACTGACTAACCATGAAGTTTCGAAACTGGAACGTGGTCAAGCCAAGGCCCAGCGCAAGCAATTTCGTGCAGGCCGCGATGGACATGTCGGCGCCGCTGAGCAAAAGCGTCTGAAGCGCGTGGAAGATCGTAATTCGCATCGGATCCACCATGAAAAGCACGATGCGCAGGTGCGCGGTTGAGCGTAGTCTGAATAACCCGTGCCGGCATCACGGCCCCGGGTTTACTGTCAATGCCCGCCCGCGGTTGCCGGCGGGCTTTTTGATGGTTTTTCGGTACGGAATTGTCAGGAGGGATCACGTATAATCGGCGGTTTGCTACGCCTTACCCTCTTCTAGCCACGAGATCATGAAATCGTCCGATATCCGCGAAAAATTCCTGAAATTCTTTGAATCGAAAGGACACACCATCGTCGCGTCCAGCCCGCTGGTGCCGGGTAACGACCCGACCCTGATGTTCACCAACTCGGGCATGGTGCAGTTCAAGGATGTGTTTCTGGGAACCGACAAGCGTCCCTACAAGCGTGCAACGTCGGTGCAGGCCTGTCTGCGTGCGGGCGGCAAGCACAACGATCTGGAAAATGTCGGCTATACGGCGCGTCACCACACCTTTTTCGAAATGCTGGGTAACTGGAGCTTCGGCGATTACTTCAAGCGCGATGCGCTGAAATGGTCGTGGGAGCTGCTGACCAATGTGTACGGCCTGCCGCCGGAAAAGCTGCTCGCCACGGTTTATATCGAAGATCAGGAAGCCTTCGACATCTGGACCAAGGAAATCGGTCTGCCGCCCGAGCGCGTGATTCGCATTGGCGACAACAAGGGTGGCCGCTACAAGTCGGACAATTTCTGGATGATGGCAGACACCGGCCCATGTGGTCCGTGTTCCGAGATTTTCTACGACCATGGTCCGCACATTGCCGGCGGTCCTCCGGGTAGCCCGGATGAAGACGGCGATCGCTTCATCGAAATCTGGAACAACGTGTTCATGCAGTTCGACATGGCGGAAGACGGTTCGGTCAAACCCCTGCCCGCGCCATGCGTCGATACCGGCATGGGTCTGGAGCGTCTGGCGGCGATTCTGCAAGGCGTGCACAGCAATTATGAAATCGATACCTTCGAAGCGCTGATCAAGGCGGCTGGTCGCGAAACCAATACGACCGATTTGTCGAACAATTCGCTTAAGGTCATCGCGGACCATATCCGCGCGACTGCATTCCTCGTCGCCGACGGCGTGATCCCATCGAATGAAGGACGCGGCTATGTGCAGCGCCGCATCATCCGCCGCGCGATTCGTCATGGCTACAAGCTCGGTCAGAAGAAACCGTTCTTCCATAAACTGGTCGCGGATCTGGTCGAGCAGATGGGCGAGGCTTATCCGAAACTCAAAGCCGATGCACAGCGCATCACCGAAGTGCTGAAGGCAGAAGAAGAGCGCTTCTTTGAAACGCTGGCCAATGGCATGGAAATTCTCGACACGGCACTCGCCGGTGATGCCAAGGTTTTGCCGGGCGAGATCGCCTTCAAGTTGCACGACACTTTCGGCTTCCCGCTTGATCTGTCGGCGGACGTTTGCCGCGAACGCGGTGTGTCGGTTGATGAAGCCGGTTTTGCTGCTGCAATGGAAAAGCAGAAAGCGGCCGGTCGTGCTGCCGGCAAGTTCAAGATGGAACGCGCGGTCGAATACACAGGCGCAGGCAATGTCTTTACCGGCTACGAACATCTGGAAGAATCGGCGACGGTCGTTGGTCTGTATCACGAAGGCACGGCCGTCAATGCCTTGAAAGAAGGCCAGAGCGGCATCGTGGTGCTCGATACCACGCCGTTCTATTCGGAAAGCGGTGGTCAGGTTGGCGATCAGGGTGTGATCAGTGCCGAAGGCGTACTGTTTGGCGTGGAAGATACGCAGAAGATCAAGGCCGATGTCTACGGCCATCATGGTACGCAAACGCAAGGTACGCTAAAGGTCGGCGACAAGGTCAAGGCCAGCGTGGATGGCGAGCGTCGCGCCGCCACGATGCGTAACCACTCGGTCACGCACATCATGCACAAGGCCTTGCGCGAAGTGTTGGGCGGCCACGTGCAGCAAAAAGGCTCGCTGGTCGATGCCGACAAGACGCGTTTCGACTTCACGCACAATGCACCGATCACGCAGGACCAGATTCTGGAAATCGAAAAGCGCGTCAATACCGAGATTCTCGCCAACTCCGACACGCACGCACGTGTGATGGATATCGAATCGGCACAGCAAACCGGTGCGGTCATGCTGTTCGGCGAGAAATACGGCGAAACCGTGCGCGTGCTGGATATTGGCAGCAGTCGTGAACTCTGCGGTGGCACGCACGTGCATCGCACCGGCGATATCGGCCTATTCAAAATTGTTGGCGAAAGTGGCGTTGCCGCCGGTGTGCGTCGCGTTGAAGCGATTACGGGTGCCAATGCTTTGCGTTATGTGCAAGAACTAGAAGCAGTAATTAATAGTGCGGCGGCAGTGGTAAAAACGCAGCCTCTTGAATTGGAGCCACGATTGGCACAATTGATGGATCAGATGAAAGCACTGGAACGTGAAGTCGGCGCTTTGAAAGGCAAGCTGGCTTCGTCGCAGGGCGATGAACTGGTGACACAGGCAATCGATGTCAAGGGTATTAAGGTACTGGCCGCCAAATTGGAAGGTGCCGATGCCAAGACCCTGCGCGACACGATGGACAAGCTCAAAGACAAGCTCAAGACGGCAGCGATCGTGCTGGCGGCGGTTGACGGCGCCAAGGTACAGATCGCCGCTGGTGTGACGACCGATGCGATGGGCAAGGTCAAGGCTGGCGATCTGGTCAACTTCGTTGCACAGCAGGTTGGCGGCAAAGGTGGCGGCAAGCCGGATATGGCGATGGCGGGCGGCACCGATGCTGGCGCTTTGCCGGCAGCATTGGCTTCAGTGCAAGCATGGGTAGCGGAGCGTATCTGATGTATCGCTGAAAAATGTGTCAGTCATCTTACACTTTTTTCGTTTTCTTCAAAAAAACCGGCAGATTTGTCTGCCGGTTTTTCTTTGGCCGCGTTAGTCTTCAGACAGGGATGTCTGTCGATATTGTTAAACGACATTTTTGTTAAAAATTGATAATCCGTCGTTTTGCATGTGACCTTTGTTCATAATTCAGTTTGTAAAATGCGGGACCGTTGTCTCCGGTGTAACAATCTGACCGACCAAGAATAAAAAAGCGGACAAGAATTTCGTGAGTGGCATTTCCTATCCATTGCGTAGCAAAAGCAACGACAGGCTTTCATGATGAATTGCATCGGAAGGGTGTTCGTTTATGCAGCTGCGGTTTGCTCCACCTTGTTGTGGAGTGGCGCGGCATGCGCGTGGGGTTTTGGCGAAATGCGGGTGCAATCGGCACTTGGCGAACCTTTTCGCACCCAGATCAACCTGATCGGCAGTGATATCGGCAATGCCGAGAAAAGTTGCTTCAAGGCTGGCTTGCGAGGTTTCGATGGCATGGTGCTGGGTACGGCAACTGTCACGTTTCGTGAAAACAGCCACGTGTTGCTGATTACGACGCGCACGCCGGTCAATGAACCCGCTGCATCGCTCACCGTCAGTTATACGTGCGCACCGCCCATGCAGCGCGAGTATGCGATTTTGCTGGATTTGCCCGCAGCGCAACCCGCCAACGAGCGCCGTGCCCAAGCCGCGGCCCCTTCTTCCTCGACCGATTCTTTCGAATCTGTTGCCCCAGCTCCATCCGTCAAGAAATCGCGTCGACATGCACAGCCTGTGACGGAAGAAACGTCATCTGACTCGCCATCGACGGACAAGGTCGTGAATGCGCCATCCAACAGCAAGCGCAAGGAATCGGCCAGGGAGGTGAAGAAAGCCGAGCAGACGCGCAGTGTGCTCAAGCTCGGGCGTGATGAGGCGGCTACTGACGGGCATGTGTTCCGCCAACGTCTGGCGTTGAGTTACAGCCTGGCTTCGCCGCCCGTCGATCCCGAATCGGTCAATCAGGCGACCATCGCCGATGCGACACAGGAGTCGGTTTCAGCCAGCGATCAGGCCTTGCGCCAATTGCTGGAAAAAATTCACGCGCTGGAGCGCCGCACCGAAGCCTTGCAGAAACTCAATGCCGAACAGTCAACCGCACTTGATGCGGCGCGCAAGGCGCAGACGCCAGCCAGTTCCATGTACATTCTGTATGGTTTATTGCTGGCCTGTGCTGTCGCCATCGGCTGGTTGGTCTGGCGCATGCGGCAGATTCGTTCCGAAGTGGGCGATGCATCGTGGCAGCAAATGGTGCCGGAAGTCGATGCGGTGCCGTCAGTCAGTTCTGTGGCCGAAATTGGCCCGCAAAGCGATGCCGCGACTACGGACTCGTCAGTAGAGCGCGAGGATGGGCAGCGCGCGCGTTCAACCGTGTTTTCTTCACTGGCACGCATGCGCAAGTCGAAGGCGCGTCAGGACGAACCCAAAGTTGTGACCGCACCTGTACCAGCGTCGCGTGACGATAGTGCCGACAACGATTACCGTGTCGATCGCCGCAATATCGCCAATGCCGAAGAGATTTTGGACGAAATTCAGGAGGCGGAATTCTGGGTGCACATGAATCAGCCGCAACGTGCGATCGCCATTCTGGAAACCGAAGTGCAGCCGGCTTCACCACTCAAATGGCTGCATTTGGTCGATCTCTATCGCATGGTGGGCGAGCAGGAAAAGTACGAAGCGCTGGCAATTCGTTTCAAGGATATTTTCAATGGTCGTATCGCCCCGTGGGGGCTGCCGGAAAGTGCCGGAGGCGCGCGCGATATCGAAGCGTTCCCGCAAGTGCTGGAAAAAATCATGGCAGTTTGGCAAACGGACGGTGCTATTGCCTTGCTTGAAAAACTGTTGGTAGATGACCGCGAGGGAAGCCGTGAAGGCTTTGATCTACCAGCGTATCGCGATCTGTTGTTCCTCACCAATCTGGCTTATCAAGTGCAGGCATTGCGCAACGCCGAAGGCAAGGAACTGGCGCCGCTCGACTGGCCGTTTCCTGATGAAGAAGCCAGTGATGGCGTGAAGAGTTAAAATCACGTTAAATTCAATTGAATGGTAATGGTGTAAACGCATGACAACCCTCGAATTTGCGAAAGACCTCGACGCAAAGGGCCTCAACTGCCCGTTGCCTATCCTGAAAACCAAAAAAGCACTGGCAGAAATGGCCAGTGGCCAAATCCTCCGCGTGCAGGCAACCGATCCTGGTTCGGTGCGTGATTTCCAGGCATTTGCCAAGCAAACCGGCAATGAACTGGTGCAGCAGTACAAGGATGGCGATGTCTTTACCTTCTTCATGAAGCGTAAATAAGAAGAGACGAATCCTGTCGCGATGCCCGTAGTCGCGAGCATGTGACAGTTGGACAGCATTGAAAAGACGACGTTTGTCGTCTTTTTCCTTTTCTGGCGGACAGCAAAAAATCCGCTTTTCCTTATTTGCCGGATGGTGGCTTTGCTTACCGTTTTATCACTTCTGATTATAATCTCGGCTTTGGTTTGCCTTCCGTCATTGTGAATTTTCAAGGACAAAAGTTATGAAAGTGTTGGTCCCCGTCAAGCGTGTCGTCGATTACAACGTCAAGGTACGTGTGAAATCGGATCAGTCCGGTGTGGATATCGCCAACGTCAAGATGTCGATGAACCCGTTCGACGAGATCGCCGTGGAAGAAGCCGTGCGCCTGAAGGAAGCCGGCAAGGCGACCGAGATCGTGGCGGTATCGTGCGGTGTCTTGCAGTCGCAGGAAACCTTGCGAACGGCGATGGCAATCGGGGCCGATCGCAGCGTTCTGGTGGAAACCGACGTCGAATTGCAGCCACTGGCCGTTGCCAAGCTGCTCAAGGCAATCGCCGACAAGGAGCAGCCGCAACTGATCATCCTCGGCAAGCAGGCCATCGATGACGATGCCAACCAGACCGGCCAGATGCTGGCAGCGTTGCTGGACTGGCCGCAAGCGACCTACGCATCCAAGGTGGAAATCGAAGGCGACAAGGTCAAGGTCACGCGTGAAGTCGATGGCGGGCTTGAAGTCGTATCGCTGTCCTTGCCGGCAATCGTGACGACCGATTTGCGTTTGAACGAGCCGCGCTATGTGACGTTGCCCAACATCATGAAGGCCAAGAAAAAGACGCTGGATAACGTCAAGCCAGCTGATCTTGGCGTCGACGTGGCGCCACGCCTGAAGACGCTGAAAGTCAGCGAACCGGCCAAGCGTGCTGCTGGCATCGTCGTGCCGGATGTCGCCACATTGGTCGACAAACTCAAGAACGAAGCCAAAGTCATCTAATTCATTGCGACGGCCGAGCGCACTGTAATAGTTCGTCTAAAAATCGCTTCGCCGTCTTTGTCATCAGGAAAACATCATGACCGCACTTGTCATTGCAGAACACGATAATGCCAGCCTGAAGGGCAGCACGCTGCACACCATTACCGCCGCCGCCCAGTGCGGTGGTGACGTTCACGTCTTGATTGCTGGCCATCAGGCTTACGCTGCTGCGCAGGCCGCAGCTAAGATTGCTGGCGTCACCAAGGTGTTGGTTGCAGAGGGTGCGCATTTCGCAGACGGCTTGGCAGAAAACGTGGCCGCGCAAGCTCTGGCCTTGGCTGCTGCTTACTCGCACATCCTTGCCCCTGCCACTGCCTATGGTAAAAACATCTTGCCACGTGTGGCCGCCAAGCTCGATGTCGCACAGATTTCAGAGATTACCAAAGTCGTGTCGGCCGACACCTTCGAGCGTCCGTTCTATGCCGGCAATGCGATCGCGACCGTGCAATCGTCGGATGCGACCAAGGTCATTACCGTGCGTACCACCGCGTTCGATTTGCCGGCTGATGGCGGCATTGCTGCCGTTGAAAGCGTGACGGCCGTGGCAGATTCCGGCAAATCGTCTTTCGTCTCGCGCGAGATCGCGACGTCGGCACGACCAGAACTCACGGCAGCCAAGGTGGTGGTCTCTGGTGGTCGCGGTCTCGGTTCCGAGGAAAATTTCAAGATACTCGATCCGCTGGCAGATAAGCTGGGTGCCGCATTGGGTGCGTCGCGCGCTGCGGTCGATGCCGGCTATGTGCCTAATGACTGGCAAGTCGGTCAGACCGGCAAGATCGTTGCGCCGGATTTGTATATCGCCGTCGGCATTTCAGGTGCGATCCAGCATTTGGCTGGCATGAAGGATTCCAAAACCATCGTCGCCATCAACAAGGATGCCGAAGCGCCGATTTTCTCAGTCGCGGATTACGGTATCGTCGGTGATCTGTTCGAGGTGGTACCGGCATTGGTCAAAGAACTCGGCTGATCTTTGTGCGTTCCGCCTAATGGGCGGGACGGCAGCGGTTGTGGTGCGCGGAAAATTTCTGGCACACTGCAATCACTGACCGTCCCGCCCATTTTCTTTTGAGGAGTCGTCATGCCCTATGTCGCGCCGTTGAAGGACATGCTGTTTGTATTGAACGAACTGGCCGATCTGCAGGCAATCGCAACGTTGCCTGGATGCGAAGAGGCGACGTCGGATACGGTGGAAGCCGTGCTTGAGGAAAATGCACGTTTTTGCAGTGAAGTCGTGGCGCCGCTCAATCGTGAGGGCGATCGACATCCCAGTACCTGGCAGGACGGGCAGGTACATACAACGCCCGGCTTCAAGCAGGCGTTCAAGTCTTATGCCGAAGCAGGTTGGCAGGGTGTGCAGCATCCTTCTCAATTTGGCGGGCAGGGTTTGCCCAAGCTGGTGGCGACGCCTTGCATGGAAATGCTGAATGCGGCCAATCTGTCCTTTGCCTTGTGTCCTTTGCTGACCGATGGTGCCATCGAGGCGCTGATGACGGCGGGTAGCGATGCGCAGAAGGCGCAGTTCCTGCCGCAATTCATCGCTGGCAACTGGACCGGCACCATGAACCTGACCGAGCCACAGGCCGGTTCCGATCTGGCACTCGTGCGTACGAAGGCCGTGCCGCAGGGCGATGGCACGTATCGTATCTCGGGCACCAAGATTTTCATTACGTATGGCGAGCACGACATGGCCGAGAACATCGTCCATCTGGTGCTGGCGCGTACACCCGATGCACCGGAAGGCGTGAAAGGCATTTCACTGTTTCTGGTGCCGAAATATCTGGTCAACGAGGATGGTTCGGTGGGTGAACGCAACGATGTGACGTGCGTGTCGATCGAACACAAGCTCGGCATCAAGGCGAGCCCGACGGCCGTGCTGCAGTTCGGTGACAAAGGCGGTGCCATCGGCACGCTCGTGGGTGAAGAAAACCGTGGCCTCGAAACCATGTTCGTGATGATGAACGCCGCCCGTTTTGCAGTTGGCATCCAGGGTATCGGTCTGGCTGAGCGGGCCTATCAGAAAGCAGTGCGATATGCGAAGGAGCGCGTGCAATCGCGCGATCTGGAAGGATCATCTACCGCATTGACCATCATTCATCAACCTGACGTGCGTCGCATGCTGATGTCGATGAAAGCGCAGATCGAAGCGGCGCGTGCACTGGCCTACGTAGCGGCCGCTTATGTCGATATCGCACATCATCATGCGGATGCGACAGTGAGAGAGAAACATCAGGCTTTGTATGAATATCTGGTGCCCATCATCAAGGGTTGGTCAACCGAGATGGCGATCGATGTGGCATCGACCGGTGTGCAGATTCATGGCGGCATGGGTTTCATCGAAGAGACGGGTGCGGCACAGTATTACCGCGATGCGCGCATTCTGACGATCTATGAAGGCACAACGGCAATCCAGGCCAATGATCTGGTCGGGCGCAAAACGGTGCGCGACAAGGGTGTTGTGGTGCGTGCGCTGATCGCAGAGGTGCGTCGTATGCAAACCATGCTGAATGCACAGGAAGCCTTGCAGCCGATTGCCGTTCAACTTGGTTCGGCAGCGGCGGCGCTGGAACAGGTGGTGGACTACGTGGTGGCAAATGTGCAGGATCACATCAAGATCGTGTTTGCTGGCAGTGTGCCTTACCTGAAACTGGCCGGGATTGTGTTCGGCGGCTGGCAACTGGCGCGTGCTGCCTTGCGTGCGCAGGCAATGTTGGCAAGCGGAGCGGACGATGCGGATTTCTTGCAGGCCAAGATATGGACGGCCCGCTATTTTGCGGAACATCAATTGTCACAGGCGTCGGGGATCGCCAGCGCCATCGTGCAAGGCGGTGCCAGCGTGATGGCGCTCGATGAAGCGCAATTCTGAAACGTAGTCAGCGCAGACGACCGATGTAGCCGCGATCAACGGGATCTTCCGCTGTGGTCGTCGTCGGCGTTGGTGGCGAGGGTGCTGGCGGGGCGGTGGGGCCTGGTGATGTTTGTTCGTGCGATTCGCTCAGACGACTCAGCAAGGGGCGCGGTTCGCTACGAACGAACAGGCCATCCTCGCCAAAAAAAATCTCCTGTAGTTTGAGGCCGATCTCTTGCAAATCTTCGCTGGTGGAGAGGGAGGCCATTTTCAGCAGGTATCGACAATAGCCGGGATCGATGCGCATGTATTCTATATCGGTGACGCGGCCGGTTTGCCGCCGCAGAATCACATGCAGCCGCCCCATCAGTGCAAATGCCTGATTTTCCAGCGCGGCCCGGTTTTGATGTTCGTCGCTCATAACACGTGCTCACCATGCTGTTCGATATCCATGCCTTCACGTTCGCCCTCTGGCGTGACGCGTAGCCCGACGAGTGCATTCACAATGCCAAGAATCAGCGCGGTCATGGAGGCGGAGAAAATCACCGTCACGATGACACCAAAAGCCTGATTGCCGAAGGAACTGGCGGCACCGCCAATGGCTGGAACCGCAAATACGCCAGTCAGCAAGGCCCCCACGATGCCGCCGATGGCATGCACGCCGAATACGTCGAGCGAGTCGTCATAGCCCAGTTTCGACTTGAGCGAGGTGGCGCCCCAGTAGCAGGCAACGCCGGCGGCGGCACCAATGGCCAGCGCGCCGTTGATGCCGACGAAGCCCGAGGCCGGCGTAATCGCTACCAGCCCGGATACCGCGCCCGATACGATGCCGAGCACTGAAGGTTTGCCACGTCGTACCCATTCGGCAATCATCCATGCCAGCGCACCGACGGCGGTTGCCAACTGCGTGACCAGCATGGCCATGCCGGCACGTCCGTCGGCAGCAACGGCGGAACCGGCATTGAAGCCGAACCAGCCGACCCACAGCATGCAGGCACCGATCACCGTCAGCACCAGATTGTGCGGTGGCATCGGTTCCTTGCCGAATCCTAGTCGTGGACCGACGATGATTGCGGCGACCAGGCCAGAGACGCCTGCATTGATATGCACCACGGTGCCGCCAGCAAAATCGAGCACGCCACGAGCCGCCAGCCAGCCACCTGGTTCCCATACCCAATGGGCGACTGGCGCATAGACGAAGATGGACCACAGGGTCATGAAGATCAGCAGAGCCGAGAACTTCATGCGTTCGGCAAAGGCACCGGTGATCAGCGCGGCGGTAATAATGGCAAACGTCATCTGGAACATGATGAACACGCTCTCGGGAATGGTCGGTGCGATTTCACTGACCGTGAGCTTGTTGTCTTCCTTGAAAAATTCCAGGCCGCTGAGCAGGACGCGATCCAGACTGCCGATGTATGGCGAACCCGGTGTGAACGCGAGGCTGTAGCCGATCACAACCCAGATCACCGTGACTAGCGCTGCCACGGCAAAACTGTGCGCCATCGTGGCGAGCACATTCTTCTTGCGCACCATACCGGCATAAAAAAGCGCCAGACCGGGTAGGGTCATGAACAACACCAGTGCAGTCGAGGTCATAACCCAGGCGGTGTCGCCACCGCTCAGTGTTGCTGCATCGACCAAAGTGGGGCGCGTCAATGGTTCGGCTTTGACGGGTTCGGTGGGTTTTGCCGGCGCTGCTTCGGTAAGCAAAGGCGCCGTCTCATCGGCGGCTGGCATCGTGAGACCGGGCGGTGTCGTGGATGTGGTTTGCTGAGCGCTTGCGGGCAGGGCGTGCAAGCCAATGGCGATAATGATCGCCATCAGCGATCCCGAGATGAAACGTGTCGACATGCAGACTCCCTGCGTAAAAATGGAGAAGCACTATGAATGTGCTTTGGTGCAGGAAAAGCACGTTGCATGCCATCAATACAAATTCATAAGCGATGCAAGCATGTTTGCAAAATGCAAAGTAATTTGTTTTGCTTGAATTGCAACGCCTGTCGTAATGTGGATTTTTCTTGTTTGGAATGGAATGTAAGTAGTTACTTATCTGGTTGGTAGGGTGCAGAAAACATCACTTCGGGTTTTACATGCAACAGTCTTGGTGGGGTGGCTTGCGGGCAGATGCCGGGCCGCGCTATAATTTGCGGCTTTTTCCGTCTTCAGACATTTACTGGAAATATTATGGTCGTCATTCGTTTAGCTCGTGGTGGTGCAAAAAAGCGCCCTTTCTACAATATCGTTGTTGCTGATTCGCGTAATCGTCGCGATGGTCGCTTCGTCGAGCGCATCGGCTTCTACAACCCGGTCGCTTCGGGCAAGGAAGAAACCGTTCGTGTCGCCGAAGATCGTTTGACCTTCTGGAAAAATAATGGCGCGCAACTGTCGCCAACCGTAGAGCGTCTGGTTGGCACCGCTGCCAAGAAAGCTGCTGCTTAATCTGGCAGGCTCTCGCCTTGTCGATACAGAAGCAATCAGGAGTGCTGATTCCTGAGGATTTGGTACTGGTGGGGTATGTCGCCGGTGCCTACGGTTTGAAGGGCTGGGTACGCGTGCGGCCATATTCTGCCGATGCCGATGCCCTACTGACAGCGCGCAACTGGTGGCTGGACAAGCCAGAGATGCGAGATGTCTCGATGATGCAATCCAAAACGCATGGTGGCGATGTTGTCGCCCAGCTGATGGGTGTGGCAGATCGTGATGCGGCTGAAGCCCTCAAGGGGGCGACGGTACAAATTTCGCGCAGTCATTTCCCGGCCTTGCCGGACAATGAGTTTTACTGGGTGGATCTGATTGGCCTAGCAGTAGAAAACCTGCAGGGCGAGCAGCTCGGTACCGTTGCCGACATGATGGATAACGGTGCGCACCCGATATTGCGGGTGGACGTTGCGCCGCAGGCAGATGCCCCTGAAAAGGCTGTGTCCGAATTGCTGATTCCGTTTGTGGATCAGTTCGTGCTCAGCGTGGACCGTTCTGCAGGCAAGATCAAGGTGGACTGGGGTCGCGATTATTGATCGCTGACGGCCCCTGTATCAGGAGGGAGCGCGATGCAGTTTGATGTCGTTACGCTGTTCCCGGAAATGTTCACCGCCATTACGCAGTCGGGCATTACCCGGCGTGCGTTTGAACAAAAAAGATGTGAGCTGGCACTGTGGAATCCGCGTGATTTCACAAGCGATCGGCATCGTACCGTAGATGATCGCCCTTATGGTGGCGGCCCCGGCATGGTGATGATGGTCAAGCCGCTTGAGGCAGCAGTGAACGCGGCCAAGACGCGACAGGTCGCTGCCGAATTGCCGGTACCGCGCGTGATTTATCTGTCGCCGCAGGGCAAGCCGCTGACGCATGAGCGCGTGATGCAGTTGAAGGCTGAGCCAGGCATCGTTTTGCTGTGTGGTCGCTACGAAGCCATTGATCAGCGTTTCCTTGATACCTGTGTGGATGAGGAAATCAGTCTTGGCGATTTCGTGCTGTCGGGGGGCGAGTTGCCGGCGATGGCGCTGATGGATGCCGTAATCCGACAGTTGCCCGGTGTGCTCCATGATGATGCATCGGCTGTCGAAGACAGTTTTGTCAACGGCTTGCTCGATTGTCCGCATTACACACGTCCGGAAGTGCATGAAGGTGCAACGGTGCCGCCAGTATTGTTGGGCGGGAATCACGCAGAAATCGTCAAATGGCGGCGTGAACGAGCCTTGGAAGCAACGGCACATAAGCGGCCCGATCTGATTATCAAGGCGCGCGAGGCAGGATTGCTGACGCGCGCCGATGAAACGTTTTTACGTAGTTTGCAGTACCAGCAGTAAGTAGTATCGAGCGGGATGTGTTATCCCGTATGTGTTCACCCCATCCTCTACCGGGCAAGGTAGTCAAAGCGCCGGCATGATGGTTCAAGGAGTAATAAATGGATCTGATCCAGCAACTTGAGCAAGAAGAAATTGCTCGTCTCGGTAAAAACATTCCCGACTTCGCTCCAGGCGATACGGTGATCGTCAGCGTCAACGTGGTTGAAGGTACGCGCAAGCGCGCCCAGGCTTACGAAGGCGTCGTCATCTCGCGTCGCAACCGCGGTCTGAACTCGAACTTCATCGTTCGCAAGATCTCGTCGGGTGAAGGCGTTGAGCGTACGTTCCAGCTTTACTCGCCGCTGATCGCTTCGATCGAAGTCAAGCGTCGTGGTGACGTGCGTCGTGCCAAGCTGTACTACCTGCGCGATCGTTCGGGTAAATCGGCACGTATCAAGGAAAAACTGCCAAGCCGCCGCGCAGCCAAAGCTGCTGAGTAATCGGTGGCAACCGGTCTTTGCGCCGGTTGATGCGACAAGAAAACCCGCGTTTTACGACGCGGGTTTTTTTATGTTCATGTGATGTGCATGCGAAGATGACCGGCGCGATGTGTTGAGAAGAAGGGCCGGTATGCAGTGGATACTTCGTCATGTGCTGCAGCACAACGCCATGCCCAACGATGCAAGGGCGCATTCGCATGTGAGGCGCGGCGATGGCTACCGGTCTCATACGCTATATAGCAAGATACCCACGTTGCGGTTCATGGCACCATCCAAATGCAAGTGTCCACCCATGGATCCTCAGGCTTCCAGATCTTCCTTGCTGGCGGTATCGCCATCGATGATCTGGAACTTGCGCATTTTTTCCCACAGAACCTTGCGACTGATGTTCAGATAATTGGCCGTGTCCTGCCGCCGCCAGTTATGTGCATCAAGCGCTTCGATAATGCGGTTGCGGTCGGCTATGTCCCACTTGCGACGTGCACTGTCGGTACCGCTGCTATCCGGCAAAGTTTCCTGGAATTCGCGCAATCCCATGAAGACTCTGTCGATTGCTACGCGATCCCAGTCACCCAGTTGACGATGGATGATCGTCACGCGTTCTGCAATGTTGCGTAACTCGCGGACGTTGCCAAGAAAGCGGGTCGATGCAACCT
Organism: uncultured Oxalicibacterium sp.; assembly: GCF_913776015.1. Taxonomy (GTDB): domain Bacteria; phylum Pseudomonadota; class Gammaproteobacteria; order Burkholderiales; family Burkholderiaceae_D; genus Oxalicibacterium. The sequence continues at coordinate 19,951 of NZ_CAJYMD010000078.1, forward strand.
GTCGCAGCAGCCAGTCCGGAATCTCTGGCACAGGTTGATCGGGCCGCACACCATTTTGGAAAACCTGATTGATGATGCCTTTGAAAATGGCGATCTTGTCGACTTCGCCGCGTTCTTCCAGGTTGGGAACGCGTAGTTCGATGACTGCCATGCGATAGTACAAATCGGAGCGAAACATGTCTTGCCGCACCAGTTCGCGCAAATTGCGATTGGTCGCAGCCACGAGGCGGAAATTCACACTGATCTCTGCCGTCGAGCCTAAACGTGTCACCTTGTTCTGCTCCAGCACGCGTAAAAGTTTTACCTGTTGATACAGCGGCAGATCGCCAATCTCGTCGAGGAAGAGTGTACCGCCATCGGCTTGCTCAAAATACCCCTTGTGCGCCAGCATCGCGCCAGTAAACGCGCCTTTCGCATGGCCGAAGAAATGCGATTCAAACAGGCCGTCGGGAATGGCGCCACAATTGACTGCGACAAATGGCCCCTTGCTGTAGCTGCTATGATAGTCATGCAGTAGCCGTGCAATGCGTTCCTTGCCGACGCCGGTTTCGCCGGCGATCAGTACATTGGAGTCACAGTCGGCAAACGCTTGCGTTTCTCGCAGCAAGGAACGCATGACATCTGATTCGGCGATGAACGGATCTTTCTCCTGCCCGACATGACCGTGCCGTTGCAACTCGCCAGCTAGGGTATATACCTGCCGCCGCAGTTCTGCGCAGGTGAAATCCAGCATCAGAATATGCGAATACTCAGGTGGATACACGCGCGAATCGTAAGCACGTGGCGCTTCCGCTACCCATATGACGGGCATGCCATGCGTACGTTGCCATTCCTGTGCATTGAACCCCGGACGATCAATGACAGTAACCGAGATGATGGCAATCGATGCCGAGGTCGGCGACAAATCACCAAGTTGATCCATGCCATCAGCACGAATTACATCCACCTCAGCGCTCACCAGGCACCGCGCGATACGGTCGAAGATATCGGATTTGCCTTCCCAGACATAGATATCGAGATTGTCGGGAAGCGGTTTGTTTTTAATCATGCTGGACTTTGTGAAGCGGATTCAATTAAGGGTTCTCGATGCTTGTGGACGTAATCGGTTTGCGCGATTCGATACGTGTCTGTCGCGTATCGAGCAGGTCGCGTATCTCGGTCAGTCGCGCATGGATATTGAAGAAAAGAATCAGCAGTTCACAGAACAGTCGCCAAAACAGTAGCGTGATAGCTGCAGCAATCAGGGCGAGCGGCATGCCAAATGCCGGCTGATCTGAAAAAAGCGTGCTGATGACTGCGATCAAAATGATGAGCAAACCGAACCAGTACACACCGCGTAACAGCACAGGCGCAACCATCCGATCCAAGCTCAGACAATGCAGGACGTGCGAGATTTTATTGAGAAGGGACATGGACTGATCGCTTTCGATTAGTAGACAAGGCGAACATTGGATTCGCCGCCGCACTGGAGGTCGATGAGGGTAACGTCAACTTGGCCTAACTTGAGGCCGAGTAGGGTGTCGAGTTGTTGCGATAGTTGGTTGCCAATTGCGTTGAGAATCGGCTCAAGCAATTGGGTAACTAGGCCAAGTAGTGTGAGCATGACTTTGCTAACGCCTTGTGCTGAACCTGAAAGTTCACTAGCCATCATGCATTGATTAAATGGTGTGCCGAGTATTGCTCCGGCGGTACAGAGTACTGAATCTGCAATTGTTCCTACAGAGTCGAGTAACCCATTTGTTAGATTCCCAATCCCGCTCAAAAGCGTCGTCAGGGGCGAATCGGGAAATCCATTTGATGTGTTAATTGTGTTTAGAAAATTGGATAGCTGGGCTAGTGTTTGTTTGAGATTGTTGACTGTGTTATTCAATACATTATTGCCAGTGGTAAGTAAGTTGCTTGCTAAATTATTTTGCGTGATTGCCCCCTGTCCTTGAACGAATAACTTGCCAATTAATTCGGCTAAAACAGTCTTGTAAATAGTAGTGAGTGTGCTGCCTAGTTGTAAGTCATTCCGCTCAATCGTTTTGGTTTCACCCTTGGTAAGGGTGAGTGTCGCTTCATTTTTTAGTCCATCAACATGAAAGCTGCTATTCACTTGTAGCGTGTTACCCAGTATTTTCAACAGAGGGTGCGGTGGTAGTTGCAGGTTTTCTTCACAGGAAATGGCACGCGAGAAAAAACTGCTGTCAGCAATTGCTCCGATGCAGGTTTTAAGAATGGGGGCCGAGACATGAATGGTTGCAGTATCCTGACCTTCTGCATTTTTTACTTCACACAGTGATATAAGCGTGCCTTTGCCATTGACTAGATCAATGGCAATTGGGAGGTCTGCCTGCACCAAGGCAGCATCTGCTTTCACACGTGTGTACAAACGTACTTGTCCTGTATAAGCAGTCGTATCTTCTTTTCCTATGCCTATGCTAGGTGGTTCGACTATACCTAGCTGGGTCGTGATGTTCGCAAGCGCACCCAGATTAAGATTCAAGCCCGGCGATGGTAGAGAAATTGCATGTTCACTGCTTGCGACCAAAAGAGCGGTGTTCAGGAGTTCGCCCAGAGTGATATCCGCTTGTAATGCAGAAGAACCGTTTGCGGTTTCCAGAAACGTGAGTAAGCCACGACCATTTGCATCGGATAACAGTTTGATTTGAGTGTCTAGCTGTAATCCGTTCAGATCAAGCAAGGTAATCAAATCTGTTTGATCAGCGACCTTCCCGGATAGTGCATTGAGGATGGCAGCTAGCGTACAACTGTTCGCATTGCAATTTGGTGCGCCCGTTTCCAGTAGGGTGTGCAATGTGCCGGCCTCAGCATTGAGGGGGATGTTGAAGCCAAGAGCTTTTAGTAGCCCGCTAGTACTGATGCGGGTATTGGCAATACCTTTATAAGAGAGTGCATCGACTGTTGAAGCATTGACGCCGATTTGTTTGAGTAACAATGGGACAACGCCATTGTCGTTGATGCGTAATAACCGAGAGCCAACCGAAAAAACAGCCGTGGGTGATGACGACGTGCCGGTTGCGATAGCTCGTGCATAAACCCGTTGGCCTGCCCACATGCCGAAGAAGCTGCCGAAGGTGCGATCAATATCGACTTGAATAGCATTTGAATCGCTGCAATTTGCGTTGCTGATAATTGATGTCTGAGAGAGCCATTTGCCTGCCTTGATATCGAGAGTCGCCGATGTTCCATGCGCTATTTGTGCATTTTTTGTCGCAATCTGGATTGCTTCTGCATGGCAATCTCCTCCAAGTTTGATCGATTTCACCAACTGCTGCGCTCCCGAAATCGCCGCCATGTCCGCAATCTTTTGCAATTCACGCTTCTGATAAAAAAGAAAGCCGATGTCAATCGAGGCAAGCAGAATGACAGCAGTTGACAGGACGATCGCCGCCATCGTCAGAATGCTGCCATTCTGAGCGGTGTATCTGCCTGCCTTGATGGCATGCGGCGAATAAGGATGCATGATCAGCGGTTACGTACTTCTTCAAGTCGTCGAGTGAAATTTTCGGGAATCGGATGTTTGTAACTCTCAAGATAGCGTTGCCAGCTCAGGTTGGCCGTAGGGCCCAGCATCGGGAGTGCCGGACCTGCCATGCTGCCTGCTACTTGTGTGTGCAGCAGAGACGTCGTGGTCTCACCAACGCGACGTTTGGCAGGTGCATCATCTTCGGTAATTTGTGTAAGGTTGTTCTGTAATGGTTGTGCATACGATGTTGCATGCAATGCGGTGAAGACGACGAGAAAGAGAAGCAACACATAACAGGTGCTTGTCATCAGATGGCGTCGCTGTATCGAAAGGGTAGGCATGATTGTTCTCCGAAAATTTCTCTTTACGGTATGGACTGACGTTTGGTTGGTAATGAAGCAGGAGCAAGGCTGGTTTGCAGACGTAACTGAAAACCATTTTCTGGTGCGGGCTCACTGCTTGCATTTAATACGGGAAAAATTTTTGTGGGCGTAGCAGCTTGTTGCATCTGCAGCGCACGCTGCATGATTTCCTTGCGTGTTGCGAATGGCACGTGGGTTTTTTCCATCAGTTCGATGGCTTTTTTTTCATCACCCGTCAGTATCAGGAAAAGGGAAAGATTGCTGATCACTTTGCGGTTGTCCGGTGCCAGTTCCATTGCCTGAATCAACGGTACGCGGGCTTCATCGGTACGGTTGGCAATCATCAGCGCATAACCGAGATCGCCTAGCGCAGCAGCATTCAGCGGTGCCAGTCGCACGGCTTGCCGCAATTCTTCGATCGCTTGTGAATATTTTCCTTGTTGGGCAGCCATCAGACCCAGGCCATGCCTTGCGGCGGCGGCTTCATTCGATGTCAGCAGTTTTCGATAAGCGTTTTCTGCAGGTTCGTTCTGGCCTGTCATGCATAGTGCATCGGCTCGTAGCAAGCTGACTTCAGTACTGCTGCCGTGGGCACTTTCATAGGCATCAATATGTGCCAGCGAAGCAAAGTACATATTGCGTGCCTGCATGGTGCGGATCATGTCCAGATGTACTTGGCGATTATTGATGGCAGGTTGTTCTGCTTGTGCTTGTTGTTGTGCGAGCATGGCTTGATATTGCGCCGACGCTACATTGCCAGTTTCAGTCGTGCTGCAAGCGGACAGCAGAGTGGTGATGACGAGCACAGGCGTTATAGCGTAAATAAGTTGGCGAGTACGGTTCATGATCAGTTTCCTATCGTGCCAAGGGTACGGATGATGGCGAGAAAGCCCGCGCCGCCCGTGATGATGAGTAGTGCTGGCAGCAGCGTGACGACCATCACGCTGGTCATTTTCACGGTCAGCTTGCCGACCTGTTCTTTCATGTTGAGCTTGCGTTGTTCGCGAATGCGTTCACTGAATTGCTGCAAAGGTTCCTGTACCGCGCCGCCATATTGATCGACCTGGATAATCAGTCGCGTGATGGCGTGGATGTCTTCGTTATCGAAGATAGTGGCAAGTCGGCGTAGCGACTGTTCACGTGTGCGGCCATTGGCATATTGACGGCTGGCGAGGCGCAATTCCTTGCCAAGTACAGGCATGCTGGCAGAGAGCTCTTTATCGATGATGTGCAGGCTTTGATCGACTGACATGCCGATGCCCTGAAGCAATCTTAGCAAATCGATCAGCAAGGGTAGTTCTTCCGCCGCCTTGCGACGCCTATCTTTGGCTACCTGCAGCATGATCCATTTCGGTCCCATATAGCCGAGACCGAATCCTAGAAAGGCGATCAGCATGACGTTGAGCGTACTGTGGTTCTTGATGAGGAACCATCCGGCGATTGGCAGCCCGAATCCCAGAATTACGCGACTGATGAAGAAGAGTGTCTTGCCGCGCAGATCATTGACGCCACATTGATCGAGTAGACGTCGATCCTCAGGCGCAACGAGTTGACGGCCGAGTGGTGTGTCGAGCCAGCGTGAGCCATAGACGATCATGCGGTCTGTCCATCGCTGCGGCATTTCCGTGTCAGGCCGCGTTTCCGCGAGGTGTTCTTCGGCATGAAGCCGTTCGTTGAGCTTGCGTTCACTACGCGCCATGTCCCACGAGCGTCGCAGCAGTGCACTCCCGATCAAACAGGCAGCGCAGGCAAGAAGAACAAGAGCGGAGATGAGCAGGAATTGGCTTGTCATGGTTTTCTCACACGGATTTGGCAAGTCGGTAGAGCCAGATGGCACCAACGATTTCCAACAATGCGGCACCGATCAGCAGGTTGCGACCTGCCGGATCTTCCAGCATGGCCGAGAAAATCTTGTCGTTGAATATCATCATGAAGAGGCCGAGGCCGATTGGTAGCAGTGCCAGGATCCACGCCGACAAACGTGTTTCGGCAGAGAGTGCGACCAGCTCATTCTGAGCCTGTTCACGATCCCGCATGAACGCGCCCATGCGTTCCAGAACCTTGTCGGCACGACCACCGAAACGTAGTGCAACACCGATGACGGCGGCAATGAGTTCAAGCTCGACGATGCGAAAGATGCGTGCCTCTTGCATGAGCGCATGCTCGAGATTCATACCCGCCTGAACCAGCCGGTTGGCACGGTCCAGTACATCGCGTAATGGCGCATCGGCCGTCAGCACGGCTGACTGAAAAGCCGATTCGATACTGTTGCCTATAGTTGCCAGTCTCACCATGGTGTCGAGGAATGCAGGTAACTGTCGCACCATCTTCTGATGTCGCTTAACCGATATGAACCAGAGCCGGAAATAGCAGAGCAGGATATATAAAAGAAAGACGGCAATGGCTGATACGGCGCCCAGAAAAAATGCCGCCATGGCCACTAGGGCAATGCCAGGACCAAATAGAAAAGCATGAAAGCGGGGAGTATTTTGTATACCGGCACGTAGCAGAAAATACTTCCACGTGACGGATTGCGGGCGGCTATCTGTCGGAAAAAGAGGGGCGTGTTCCCATTCGTTTGTAGCGGGCTGTAGCTCCTGCAAGTGTCGATCAATGACTTGGCTGGCTTGCTGCTGGCGCGCACGTGTTGTGGCATGCTGCCAAAGCAGAATGCCAATGCCAGTCAGAAGAATGGCGAATGCGACGAGGAGCAGAGTGGCATTCATCTCAATACCTGCGCGGAGGCGTGAAGCCACTGCCTTGTTTGCGGCGTTGCAGTTTTGGGGAGTGTGGCTGAATACCAAGGGATACCCAGCGGTCCTTTTCTTCACCATCCGGGCCTGTCACGCTTTCGTGACGATAGAGTTCTTGCGTGGTGATGATATTGTCGCCCACGCCCGTCACTTCGGTAATGGAAACGATACGACGGCGACCATTGGAAAGGCGGCCAATCTGCACGATGAAATCCAGTGCACCGGCGATTTGACGGCGCAAGCTCGATTCGCTGCCCTGAAAGCCGGCGAAGCCGGCCAGCATTTCGATGCGATGCAGACATTCGCGTGGGCTGTTGGCGTGAATGGTTGCCATCGAACCGTCGTGGCCGGTATTCATGGCTTGCAGCATTTCCAGAACTTCCGCGCCACGCACTTCCCCGACGATGATGCGATCGGGGCGCATTCGCAAACTATTTCGGATCAGATCGCGGATCGTTACGCCACCAGTCCCCTCGAAACTGCCTATGCGTGATTCCAGACGTACGACATGGGGAT
>NZ_CAJYMD010000079.1 GCF_913776015.1 uncultured Oxalicibacterium sp.
GAAGCCTGGGCCGTGTTTGCGGGTGACGAAGCCGGCGATACGATCTTCACGCAAACCTTCTACACGCTGCCGACGGTTGCCGATCAGGATGCCTTGCTGACCAAATATGCTGCGTTGCGCGCGATTCGCGACGACGTCACCAAGCAACTGGAAGACGTGCGCATGGCAGGCAACATCGGTTCGTCGCTGCAAGCGGAAATCGATTTCAAGGCAAGTGGCGAGAAATTCGATCTGCTGACCAGTCTCGACGACGATCTGAAATTCGTGCTGATCACTTCGGCAGCCCGAGTCGCGAAAGTCGCTTCGGCAGAAGAAGAAAGCGTGACCGTGACGCCTTCGACGCATGAAAAATGTGAACGCTGCTGGCACTATCGCCCCGAAGTCGGGTCTCATCCCGAGCATCCGGGCCTATGCGGTCGCTGCGTCGATAACTTGTTCGGCAAGGGCGAAGCGCGACGCTTTGCCTGATTTGCGGCACGACGGTCGGTGACAACAGAAATGGATGTCACCGACCGGTTTTCATTCACGTAACGGATTTCCTCGATGGCAAACAAACGCTCCTTCTCTTCGCGCGCCAGCATGCTGCCCTGGCTCGGCATCGCTACCATCATCATTCTGCTCGACCAGATCACCAAGATCACGGCCGTGCGCATGCTGGCATATGGCGAATCGGTTACCGTCACCTCATTCTTCAATTTCGTTCACGTCTACAACAAAGGTGCGGCGTTCAGTTTCCTGGCCAATCATTCGGGCTGGCAGCGTTACTTTTTCACGATTCTCGGTCTGGCGGCATCGGCCTTCATCATTTACCTGCTGTACAAGCACGCTGGCCAACGCCTGTTTAGCTGGGCGCTGGCGCTGATTCTAGGCGGCGCCATCGGCAACGTAATTGACCGCGTGCTCTACGGCTATGTCATCGATTTTCTGGATTTCCACGTTGGTGGCTGGCACTGGCCGGCATTCAATATCGCCGATAGCGCGATCTGCATCGGTGCCGTGCTCTTCATCTACGACGAACTGCGCCGCGTCGGCAAATAGCCATCGATTCGCTCCCACACCATTGGCCGCACTTACGTGCGCTGACGGCGCGGGAATGATGAATATCGACGCAGCAGGATGCCTTGCCGAGTGATGCGATGTAACGCCGCCATCATCCATGACAGCATCACACCGTCCCATTCAAGCAAACACGCACACCGCCGCGCAGGCAAGCCGGCCTGTTACACTAGCCGGCAATCTTTCAGGAGACAGTCGTATGGATCTCGCTGGTAAACACATCGTTCTGGGCCTCTCCGGCGGCGTGGCCTGCTACAAGGCAGCCGAACTCACGCGCGCGCTGGCCAAAGCCGGTGCGACCGTGCAAGTTGTCATGACCGAAGCGGCAGCACAATTCATCACGCCGGTCACCATGCAGGCACTGTCGGGTCGTCCCGTCCACACCAGTCAATGGGATGCACGTATCGCCAACAACATGGCGCACATCGATCTGACGCGTGACGCCGATGCCATCGTGATCGCGCCCTGCTCTACCGACTTTCTCTTCAAGCTCGCGCACGGCGCCTGCGACGATCTGCTGTCCACGTTGTGCGTGGCGCGGCCTGCACATGTTCCCTTGCTGGTCGCGCCGGCAATGAACGTGGAAATGTGGCTGAATCCGGCAACGCAGCGCAATGTGGCGCAGGTACGTGCCGATGGCATCCAGATGCTTGGCCCCGACGCTGGCGAACAGGCCTGCGGTGAAACCGGCATGGGCCGCATGCTGGAACCCGAGCATCTGCTGGCCGACATCATCGCGTCGTTCCAACCCAAGACACTGGCGGGCAAGCATGTGCTGGTCACCGCCGGTCCGACCTTTGAACCTATCGATCCCGTTCGTGGCATCACCAATCTGTCGTCAGGCAAGATGGGGTATGCGGTGGCGCGTGCCGCCTACGAAGCCGGTGCCGAGGTCACGCTGGTTTCCGGTCCTACCGCGCTCGACACGCCTTTCGGCGTGCAACGCATCAACGTGCAGACGGCAGAGCAGATGCACGATGTCGTCATGTCGCGCGTGGCAGCGCATGATGTGTTCATCGCCGTTGCCGCCGTGGCCGACTGGCGCGTGCGCAACAGGGCGTCGCAAAAGATCAAGAAGACCGACGAACAGCGCACACCTGCACTGGAGTTCGACGAGAACGTCGATATTCTCGCCGCCGTCGCCGCGCTGGAAAAGAAACCATATTGCGTCGGCTTCGCTGCCGAATCCGAAAACCTCGTTTCGTATGGCGAAGCCAAGCGCCGCAAGAAAAACATTCCTCTGCTGGTCGGCAACATCGGCCATCAGACCTTCGGCCAGGATCAAAATGAGCTTGTTCTGTTCGACGACAACGGCCACACGCCGCTGCCACCGGGCGACAAGCAGACACTGGCACGCCAGTTGATCGGCGAGATCGCGCAGCGCATGGCGCGTGGCTGGCTCAACGCCTATCCCTGAATTTCTTTACTGAAGAACGCATGAAAACCATTGACGTCAAGATTCTCGATCCGCGCATGAAAGACCAATTGCCGGCCTACGCAACGCCCGGCAGTGCCGGCCTCGACCTGCGCGCGTGTATCGATACGCCGCTCGTGATCGAACCCGGCAGCACGCATTTGATTCCTACCGGTCTGGCGATTCATGTGGCCGACCCCGGTTATGCTGCAGTGATCCTGCCGCGCAGTGGCATGGGCCACAAGCATGGCATCGTGCTGGGGAACTTGGTCGGTCTGATCGACTCGGATTACCAAGGCCAACTCATGGTTTCGACCTGGAACCGCGGCCAGACTGCCTTCACGCTCAACCCCATGGAACGTCTCGCGCAACTCGTCATCGTGCCGGTGCTGCAGGTCGGCTTCAATGTGGTCGAAGACTTCGATGCGAGCGAGCGCGGTGCCGGCGGTTTCGGCAGCACCGGCAAACACTAATTTTCTGGAGAACGATGTATGCAAGACTTGCCTGAATCCGTCCTGTCCCAATCACAAGGCGCGCCGTCGCGTCCCGCCCGCTTGCTCAAACAAGCTTGCGTGCCGCTGGCGGCGCTGGTTCTCGCAGCTTGCTCCACCGTACCGCTCGACTCACCGCGCAGCGGCCCAACACCCGTCACCGAAGCACCCCAACTGCAAGCCTTGCGCTCGATCACGGCCCAGCAGGATCGTCTCTACAACATCTCGGCACCGCTGCTGGTCGATAACGCGGCACTGTGCAAGAGCAGCGCACGCAAGCTGATTGGCTTTACCGCCAAGAACCGCTATTCCTACTCGGAAGATTACGTCGATGCCGCGACCGCGCTGGGCCTCGAAGAACGCTTGCAAGTCACGGGTGTGTTGCGCAATAGCGGCGCGGCCCGTGCCGGCATCATGCGTGGCGATGTATTGACGGCCATCGAGAATCAACCTCTACCGCAAGGCCCGAATGCCGAACGTCAGGCTGCCGCGCAACTCGGCCCTGTCGTCAGCAAACTATCGACGGTCAAGATCAGCGTGTCGCGCAAGGGTTCGCCATTGACGCTGTCGGTGCCGCTGACGGCTGCCTGCGGCTTCGGCATCGAATTGGGCAACGTCGATAACGTCAACGCGTACGCCGATGGCCGCCGTGTGCTGGTCACGCGCGGCATGCTGAACTTTGCCCGTAACGACACCGAGGTCGCCTACGTGCTGGCGCGCGAACTGGCGCACAACGCACTCGGTCATCCGACACGCCAGCAGATGAATGCCACGGTTGGTGCCATCATCGACAACATGACACGCGTCAATCCGGATGTCAGCGAACTGTCAGGCATGAGCGGCATCAAGCCGATGCCGCAAGACATGGATGTGGCAGCCGATACCGTTGCGCTGTACATGCTGGCTCGCGCCGGTTACAGCATCGATGGTGCCGCCTCTTTCTGGCAACGTCTGGCAACGCAGTATCCGGCCAGCGTCGTGAATGGCTACACGGCGATCCATCCATCTACTTCGGCACGTATTAATACCATCCAGAAGATCACTAGCGAGATCAAGGCCAAGCAGGCTGCAAAGAAAGCCTTGTTTCCCTGATATCGGTAGAGGATGAAAAAAGGCGATGCATGTGCATCGCCTTTTTCTTTGGGAAAACTGATTGGTAACGGCACATCGCCAAAGTCGTCAACAAAAGTCCTGATTAACAGTTATTTCTCATCCGAGACTTCTACCGCACCACGCTCGTTAAGTCGCGTCACAATCGCTTGCGCAGACAGATTGCCGAATCCAGTCAGTCCGGGAGAAAGTTGCAAGGTATTCCCTTCAATCGGACTCATCAGAGTAGGCGCAGTCAACAACGTGCCATCCAGACGAAGGTAAATCTTGCGCCCCACCCGATCACGCGTAAACGTCGTGATGCGACGCTGGCCCTCAGGTGCCAAGACCACGTTAACAAGATCCTGCCCAGCATCCTTATCATGTTCGACCACAGCATGTTTCAACGGCACGGTCACCGTTTCCGCGTGTGCCACTGCGCACACCATCAACGCAAATCCGCTCAAGGTTGCTGCAATTCGCATATTCGCCCCTCATCAAGTTATCTGCAGTCGATGTTATCACCGACACCAAAGAGGGCATGCTGTAACACAAGCTTCAAGCGCCGCTGCGCATGGCCTTGTCAATGTCGTCGCGCGAGAGCTCCGGCGCAAACAACTGAATGAAATCGTAGGTGTAGCTGCGCAGGTAGGCCCCGCGACGCACGGCCAGACGGGTGACGTTTTCTGCAAACAGATGCGCGCCGTCGATGACCTTGAGGCCGGGATTCGGCCCGTTCTGCTTGAGTGCCATCGAGGCGACCAAGCCGATGCCGAGCCCCAGCGCCACGTACTGTTGGATCACATCCGAATCCATCGCGGTCAGGATAATATCGGTATTCAGATTGGCGTTCTTGAACGCATCATCGATGTGACTGCGTCCGGTGAAACCGAGATCGTAAGTGATCAGCGGATACTCTGCGAGATCCTGCAAGGTGACAAGTGATTTGTCTAACAGCACATGGCCTTCTGGCACGACAATCGCGTGATGCCAGCGATAGCACGGAAAAGACACCAGATCTTCGAACTGGCTCAACCCTTCTGTCGCAATCCCGATATCCGATTTTCCCGACAGCACCCACTCGGCGATATGTTCGGGCGAACTTTGCTGCAAGGCGATGCGTACTTTGGGAAATGCACTACGGAATGCCTGCACCACCTTCGGCAACATGTAGCGCGCCTGTGTGTGCGTAGTGGCGACGGCCAGCGTGCCGATTTCCTGCTCCGCATATTCGCGGCTGGCGCGCTGCAGGTTTTCGGCTTCGAGCAACAGGCGATCGATGATCTGCAGGATGCCGCGACCCGGATCGGTCAGACCAGTCAGGCGTTTGCCATTGCGCTCGAAGATATCGACGCCAAGCTCTTCTTCCAGCTCGCGAATCTGCCGGCTCACGCCCGGCTGCGACGTGAAGAGCACATTGGCGACTTCGGTCAGGTTGTAACCGCAACGCGCGGTTTCACGTATCGAACGTAATTGCTGAAAATTCATTGCCTATACCTCGTTTGATGCCGTCGGAAAGGCATCCATGCTGTTTATCTTGCGATCACTCCGACGACATTCCGCGGAGGTACTGCCTTGAGCGATCGCTTAAATCGAATCGTCGATGAAAACCTGCAGCTTCTTCGGCCGCACGATCAACGTTTCGCCTTCCTTGAAATGCTGCTGCGCGAAACGCTCGTTGGAAATCACGGCTTCGATCAGTTCGCCGTTGTCATCACGTTCGAGTTCGAGCTGTGCGAGCGGACCGATTGCGTGCGCACGGCGCAATTGCACGACGATGCCCTCGGCACCGGTCGTGTAACGATCGACTTCGAGATCGTGCGGACGGACGTAGCCGATGCCCTTCGCATCCTGCGTCTGTGCGTAATCGGGCGCATCGAACCGGATACCTTCCGACTGCAACACACCTTCATGCACACGACCGTGGAACAGGTTGACGTTGCCGAGGAAGCCATAGACGAACGGCGATGCCGGATTGTTGTAGACCTCTCGTGGCGCACCGATCTGTTCGACATTGCCCTTGTTCATCAGCACAATCTGGTCCGCCACTTCGAGCGCTTCTTCCTGATCGTGCGTCACGAAAATACTGGTGACGTGCAATTCGTCATGCAGGCGACGCAGCCAGCGACGCAATTCCTTGCGGACCTTGGCATCGAGCGCACCGAACGGTTCATCCAGCAGCAGCACGCGTGGTTCGACGGCCAATGCGCGTGCCAGCGCAATACGCTGACGCTGACCACCCGACAGTTGCGGCGGGTAGCGATCGGCCAGCCAGTCCAATTGCACGAGTTCGAGCAACTTGGTGACTTTTTCCTTGATCTGCGATTCCGATGGACGCGTCGCCGATGGACGTACACGCAATCCGAAGGCGATGTTTTCAAATACGGTCATGTGCTTGAACAGCGCATAGTGCTGAAACACGAAACCAACCTGACGCTCGCGCACGTGACGTGCCGACGCATCTTCGCCATCCAGCAAGACCTGGCCATGATCGGGTTGCTCGAGACCGGCGATGATGCGCAACAGCGTGGTCTTGCCGCAACCGGATGGGCCGAGCAGTGCCGTCAGTTCGCCGGCCGGAAAGTCCAGCGAGACGTTGTTCAGCGCGGTGAAACTGCCGAACTGCTTGTGAATGTTTTTGACTTCGATACTCATGATCCGTGCTCCTGAAACTGTGCGTGTGTGTCGCGCAAGCGCCATTCAATAAAAGTTTTGAGCGCAAGTGTAACCAGCGCCAGCAGTGCCAGCAACGATGCCACCGCAAATGCCGCCGAAAATTGGTATTCGTTGTACAGAATCTCGACCTGCAGCGGAATTGTGTTGGTTTGACCACGAATGTGCCCCGAAACAACCGATACCGCACCGAATTCCCCCATCGCACGCGCATTGCACAGAATCACGCCATACAACAGACCCCACTTGATGTTGGGCAAGGTCACGTGCCAGAAGGTTTTCCAGCCGCTGGCACCCAGCACGAGCGCCGCTTCCTCTTCCTCACTGCCTTGCGATTGCATGAGCGGAATCAGTTCACGCGCCACGAATGGAAAAGTCACGAAGATGGTTGCCAGCACGATGCCCGGTACCGCAAAGAGGATTTTGATGTTGTGTTCCTGCAGCCATTCGCCGAACCAGCCCTGCGCACCGAACAGCAATACGAAGATCAGACCTGAAATCACCGGCGACACCGAAAACGGCAGATCGATCAGCGTCAGCAGAATGCTCTTGCCGCGGAAATCGAACTTGGCAATGCACCACGATGCTGCCACGCCAAACACCAGGTTCAGCGGTACTGCAATGGCCGCCGTCAACAAGGTCAGCTTGATGGCGGCCAGTGCATCTTCTTCCAGAATCGCTGCCACGTATGCATCCCAGCCCTTGCGCAGTGCTTCGGCAAAGACGGAAATCAGCGGCACGAACAAAAACAGCGTGAGGAAGGCCAGCGCCACGCCAATCAGCAGCGTGCGTACCCAGACGGGTTCCAGCGTTGCAGCCGGCACCACGGGAGCCGTGCGTTTGCCTGCTGCGAACGAGACGGAAACAGGAGGAGCAATGGCAGACATCTTAAATTTTCTCCGACTGGCCACGCTTGCGGGTCCAGGCTTGCAACAGGTTAATCGTGAGCAGCATGGTGAAAGACACCAGCAGCATCACCATCGCAATGGCGGTGGCACCGGCGTAATCGTATTGCTCGAGTTTGGTGACGATAAACAACGGCGTGATCTCCGACACCATCGGCATGTTGCCGGCAATGAAGATGACCGATCCGTATTCCCCCGTAGCGCGTGCAAACGCCAGCGCAAACCCCGTCAGCAAGGCTGGCAGGATGGTCGGGAAAATCACTTTCTGGAAGGTCTGCCAGTGGCTGGCACCGAGGCTGGCAGCAGCTTCTTCCAGCTCGCGCTCGGCATCTTCGAGCACGGGTTGTACGGTACGCACCACGAACGGCAAGCCGATAAAGGTCAGCGCTACGATCACACCCAGCGGCGTGAACGCCACCTTGATGCCCAGTGGCTCGAGAAACTTGCCGATCCAGCCATTGCCCGAATACAGCGCCGTGAGCGCAATACCCGCCACGGCAGTCGGCAGCGCAAAGGGCAAATCGACCAGTGCATCGATGATCTTCTTGCCCGGGAACTTGTAACGCACCAGTACCCAGGCCACGATGCCGCCGAAGATCACGTTCAGCGTCGCGCCGATCAGCGAGGCACCGAACGTCAGCTTGTAGGAAGCAACCACCCGATCCGAGGTGACTGCTTCGATGAAGCCGTCCCAGCTCATCGTGAACGATTTGATGAAGACGGCAGACAACGGAATCAGCACGATCAGGCACAGGTAAAAGACCGTGAAACCGAGTGACAGATGAAAGCCCGGCAATACCCGAGCGGAGCGAAACTTCCCTGATGGAACGGCGAGTGTAGCGGCGGACATGTGGACGTCTCTTATAACAAATGAAGCTAATAGGCCGCCATAATTGCATCGCTCGGTTATAAAAAGAACGAATCTTTTTGCATTTTGTTAGAAGAAAAATGCATAAGGACTGCAATTTGATGTCATTTATTTAACTTAATGGATAAAAAAAGCCCCCTTGCGGGGGCAAAGCCAGCATGCCTATCTACATTTCTGGCAGACAACACATACTGGAGGGAACGAGATGGATTGCCCTGATCTGGGCAATGAGTTTTTCAATTTCCGTATTCTTGGCAAAAAAATGTTCTGCACCACCTGCCTTGCCACGCTGGCGGTCTTCGGAAGAAACATGATTCGTCAACATCCAGATGCGAATCCGGCTTTCCGTGGCCCGAATGCGCAGCAAGGCACTGAGCCCGTCGCCGCTTTCCAGACCAATATCCATAAGAACAAGATCGGGGCGCTGCCGCAAGACCAGCTCGACCGCTTCATCCTCGCCCGAAGCGTGACCGGTCACTTGCACGCCTGCGATCCTTGTCAATTGCAGCGTCAGGCGCGCACGCACAATCACGGAATCCTCGACCAGAACGACTTTCATACTCCGCCCTTTCCTTATCTGTTTCCATTCTAGAAAAGGCCTGGTCACACCAACAGTCGCAAAGCCCACTGGATGACGACAAGAAACGCTGAAAAAGCTGTAGGGAAAGCCTTACGACTTTCTTGCAGAGAAACAAAACCGCCCACTCGAAAAAATATTTTTCCTCACCTGCCTCCAAAACGATCGCTGACGGGTAGTACCACTATCAGCCGCAACATGGCTGATCAGCTCCATCCTTTTCGCTTTGTTCATTCATCATTCACAAAAGGACACACCATCATGAAAAAGATCCAATCCGTTGTTTTGCTGGCCGGCTTCGCTGCTATTTCCAGTGCCTGGGCTGCACCCTTCTCGCAAGACTCCTTGCCAGCTGCCGTGCAGGTCCCGGCCGGTAACAAGGTTGTACTGGAAACCGTTGGCGTGGGCGACATTACGTATGAATGCAAGGTCAAGAAAGACACGATCGACCAGCATGAATGGGTCTTCGCCGGCCCCGATGCCGTGCTAAATGATCGCGCAGGCAAGGCCATCGGCAAGTACTACGGTCCGCCAGCCACGTGGGAAAGCAAGGATGGTTCGAAGGTAACGGCAACGCAAGTCGCCGTATCGCCTGCCGGCACCGGCAATATTCCGCTGCAACTGGTGAAAGCCAATCCGGCCATGGGTAAAGGCGCCATGACCGATGTGACCTATATCCAGCGTGTGGCAACCAAAGGCGGTGTGGCACCAGCTTCGGCTTGCGGTGCCGGCAATGTCGGTGCCAAGGAAGTCGTGAAGTATCAGGCCGATTACATCTTCTGGAAGGCGATGTAATTGCGAGAATGCGTTTTTCAACCCGTGCATGGCGGGTGAAAAACGCACGCTATAATCGGCCGACTCCATTTTGCGTCGGCCGGTTGGCTGATCGATGATCCCTTGAGCGACGATTCCTTCGACTATGAAGCTGCTCTGCGTGCCTGCGCCAGCGGCGACCAAACGGCTTTGCAACGTCTTTACCGGCAAGATGGCAAACGCCTTCTTGGCGTGGCATTGCGCATCGTGCGGCAACGCGCGCTTGCGGAAGATGTGGTGCACGATGCGTTCGTCAGCATCTGGCGCAAGGCTGGCAGTTTCGATGCAACGAAGGGTAGCGGACGCGGCTGGATTTATAGCGTGGTACGACATCAGGCGCTGAACCTGGTACGAGATCGAGAATACGAACTGGCGGTCGATGACGATATGATCGACATACTCGACGCGCAGCAGGAACCGGCAAGCCACGATCCTTATGAAACGCAGGTGGAAATGGGCAGACTGCACGATTGCCTGTCGCATCTGGATGAAACAAAGCGCAACAGCTTGCTGTTCGCCTATGTGGACGGCTGCAGCCATCGCGAAATTGCCGAACGTCTGCAATCGCCCATCGGTTCGGTCAAGGCCTGGATCAAGCGCGGTCTGGCCGCTTTACGGGAGTGCATGGGATGAACCACACGGACGACGACTTGCAACAGCTCGCCGGTGAATATGTTCTCGGCACGCTACCCGCGCCACAACGCCGCGAGATAGAGCAGCGCATGACGTACGACGCCACCTTGCGCGATGCGGTCGCGCAATGGGAGGCACGCCTGCATCCGCTAACAAGCATTCCGGCAGAACAGCCATTGCCAACAACATTGTGGGCGCGCATCGCCAACAGCATTCAACCGGCTTCTCGCTCACTCGACTCCGGCTGGCAACGCTGGTGGAACGACTTGCGCTTGTGGCGCCTCACCACGGCGGGCAGCTTCGCCGCTGCCCTGCTGCTGGGCATACTGGTACTGGCACGCCCTGTCGTGCAGGAGCCGAAATTCATGGTCGTGCTGGTCGATCCGCAAGGCCAGACACCTGGCTGGATCGTGCAGGCAAAACTGGAAGGCCAGATCAGT
Source organism: uncultured Oxalicibacterium sp. (assembly GCF_913776015.1). Lineage (GTDB taxonomy): Bacteria > Pseudomonadota > Gammaproteobacteria > Burkholderiales > Burkholderiaceae_D > Oxalicibacterium. The sequence goes on from NZ_CAJYMD010000079.1 coordinate 10,960, forward strand.
CTGGTGCCGCTGGGGCAGGAACGTGTCCCGGCCAACAAGGCGCTGCAATTCTGGACCAAGGGCGATAACTGGAAGGGACCTGTTTCGCTGGGCCTGGTCAAACCCGGTCAAACCGCACAGATTCCGCTAGACCATCTGCCGCCCATGCAGCCGAACCAGTTGTTCGAGATCACGCTGGAGCCTGAAAGCGGCTCGCCGATCGGTCGTCCGACCGGACCGATTCTTTACATCGGCCGCGCCGTCAAAATGACCTGATTCAGTCAGTGCAGCAAGTGTTAGCGCACAGACCTGCGCACACTTGCTGCGCAGAATGGCGATACCGCACGCCTTGCCCTTGCAAAGCCCCTGACAGGAAAGTTCTCATGACGACCGAATCCGCTCTGCATTTTGCCTCGCAACCCTGCCATGTCTTGCTCACTGGTGCCACGGGATTCGTCGGCAGTGCCTTGACCCATGCCCTGCTCGCCGATGGACATCGCGTGACGATACTGACGCGCGATCGTCAACGCGCTGCCCGCCTGTTTCCGGCCGCGCGTGGTGTCGAAGCATTGGATCAGATCGCCGATAACGATCTCGTCGATGTCGTCATCAATCTTGCCGGTGCGCGCATTCTTGGCCCACGCTGGAGCAAGCAGCGCAAACAGACCTTATTGGACAGCCGTGTCGGACTGACGCAAAGACTGGTCGCGTGGATTGCAAAAACCCGCCACAAACCTGCCCTCTTGCTATCGGCATCGGCCGTCGGTTACTACGGTGTACAGCCGCAAAACGATACGCGCATGCTGGATGAATCAGCACCGCCTCAAGCGATCTTCATGTCGCAACTCTGTCGTGAATGGGAAGAAGCCGCAGCGCAAGCGCGCGACTTTGGCGTGCAGGTAGCCTGCATGCGTTTCGGCATGGTGCTGGGACATGGCGGCGCACTGCCGCCGATGATGATGCCGGTGCGACTGGGCCTGGGCGGCCCCATCGGCGGCGGCAAGCAGGCGCTGGCCTGGATTCATCTGCACGATTTGTTGCGCGGCATTGCGCATTTGATGCAGCAGGCAGAACAGCAGCGCGCGCTCGCCCCTGCCTACAATTTCACGGCACCCGGCACCGTCACGCAAGGGGAATTCGTGACGACGGCTGCACGCATCCTGCAGCGCCCTGCTTTTCTACCGACGCCTGCATTGCCGGTTCGACTGCTGCTTGGCGAACAGGCCGATATCGTGCTGGAAGGCCAGCGAGCGGTACCTGCGCAACTGGAAAGGGAGGCATTTACTTTCCACTATGCGACTGCCGAACAGGCATTGCGCGATTTGCTCATCGATCAGCAAAAGCGCTAACGCGTTCACATAATGCGTTCACATGAAAATACCGGCCTGTGCCTGTTGCACAGGCGGCCTTGCCAATAGGCGTGCCATCGACCGCACCTGTTCGAATTGCTGCCAGCCCTGAGGCCAGTCGCCAAGCGACGAATCTGCATTGATATGACCAAGTGTGCCGGCATTGACGAAGCCGCAGGCCCACGCATCGGCCCAGTACGATGCGCGTGCCGCATGCATCCAGGGATCGTTGGTGCTGCCGATAACGACCGCCGGAAACGGCAGACGCGCATCACGCAAAACTTGCGCGACACCGAATTTATGCGGATCGGCCGGTGCCACCAGCAAGGCACCCACCACCGGCGATGCCGTGCCATAACGTAGCGATGCATGCACTGCCGTCAGACAACCGAAGCTGTGCGCAATCAGCAAGGTCGGCCGATCCGACTCCTGCAAGCGCTGTTGCAATCGGGCGGACCAGCGTAGCAGATCGGGCTCATCCCATGCGTCCTGCTCCACCCGCTCGAAGGATGGATGCAAGGCTTCCCAACGGCTTTGCCAATGCGCCGGGCCGCTGCCATGCAAGCCGGGCACGACCAGCACACGTTCGTCATGGTATGTGGCTATCATGATGTCGCTCCCAGAGCAAGCGATGCCTCACGCGGCGCATGCTTCCATGCCGATATCAGCACCTGCGGCTCGTTCCACAGATATCCTTGCGCAAGAACGGGATGACCGACCTTGTTGCCAAGCTGGCGTAGACGCTCGAATACCGCTGCCGATTCCACGCGTTTGAAAATGAGTTGCGCGCCGGCGGCATGTACCTCGTGCAGCAGTTGCAAGGTCGCCTCTTCATTGCGCAATTCGCGTGCATCGAGTTTGACGACATCCGGACGTACCTGCGCAAACTGTTCTATGCCCTGCTGCACATCCAGCACATTGATGGCGAGCCGAAAACCGTTGCGGCGATAGTTGTCGGCCACATAGTGCGCCAGCCAGCCCTGCTCCTTCTGGATCACTGGCAGTTGCAACACAATCCTTTCATGCGGCAGATCAAGCACATCCAGCACATGGCGGAAGGACATGCCGTGATTGCTGTCGACCGCAGCCAGCAGCCGTGCGTGCACGCTCAGGTAGAGATCGACTTCCTCACCCTCGGCCTGTCGATAGAAATTCAATACATGCAGCAAACGGCACAAGCGATCGAGTTCGATCGACTGATCGTCGGTCGCTTCGGTATCCAGCAATTTCCAGACGCTGAGTCCTGCATCGCTGCGTGCATGGCTGCGCATGAAGCCCTGCGCACCAACGATCTTGCCATCGTCAAAACGACGAATCGGCTGGAATACGCTGGTCAACGTGGCATTCAGATAGCGCCCATGTGCCTTGCCTTGCGCATCCAGCCACAAGGATGTGTCGACGGGCGCATGCTTGAGCCGGGCAAGATAATCCTGCAATGCGGGAAATGTCATGGCGCTCCTCCATCAATCTTCATCGGATGGCGGCATGACGCACCATCCTTACGCTTTACACGACAATTGATTACAGCAGTTTGGCCAACGACACCTCGGTCGCCTTGACCAGTGCCACGACTTCCGTACCGATTTTCAGGTCGAGATCCTTGACCGAACGCGTGGTGATGACCGACGTTACAATGCCGGCCGGCGTGTCGACATCGATCTCGGAAACCACGTCGCCGAGGATGATGTTGTGGATCTTGCCCTTGAACTGATTGCGGGCGTTGATTTTTTCGATGCTCATGATGGTCCTTTAATACGTTTGCAAAGTGGTTGATAAGTATTGAATGAATCGCCTAGACGGCCCAGGCGAATTGGTTCACAGATTTCAGTAGCGACACATCGCCCAGCACCGAGTCGAGATCCGTTGTCGATGCAGGTTGCTGCAATACACGCAACAAAATGCTTTCTTCAAGCCTGGCGAATGCGGCATTGCCGCGTGCACGCGGCCGTGCAAGATCGATGCGCTGATCGAGCGTGATACGACCGTCTTCGATCAGCACCACGCGGTCTGCCAGTGCAATCGCTTCCTGCACGTCATGCGTGACCAGTACGGCAGTGAAACCGCGCTCCTGCCATAGCGATTCGATCAGTTGCTGCATTTCGATACGCGTGAGGGCATCCAGCGCACCGAGCGGTTCGTCGAGCAACAGCAGTTCCGGGTTATGTACCAAGGCGCGCGCGAGTGCGACCCGCTGCCGCTGTCCGCCCGACAGGACTGCCGGCCATTCGCCGGCACGCTCTTCCAGCCCGACCTGCCGCAAGGCCACGCGTGCGGCTTGCTTGTCCTGCAAACCCAGCGCAACGTTGTCCAGCACACGCTTCCACGGCAGCAGGCGTGAGTCCTGGAACATGATGCGCGTCTCGGGTCGCTTGCCTGTATCGCCCAGATGCAGATGTCCGTGATCGGCCTCTTCCAGATCGGCAATCAGGCGCAGCAAGGTGCTCTTGCCACAACCGCTGCGCCCGACCACGGCGACGAATTCGCCCGGTGCGATATCCAGTTCGATCGCCTTCAGCACCTGTCGTCCATTGAAGGACTTGAACAGATCGTCGATCTTCACGCGTACGCCACGGCCAGCTACGTCGGCATTCGTAGCGGATACGCTTTTCAATTCATTCGACATGCATCCCTCCATCAATGGCGGTAACCTGGATGCCAGCACAACCAATAGCGTTCCAACAAGCGCGATACCACGTCAGCCAGCTTGCCCAGCAAGGCATAGAGCAGAATGCCGACCAACACCACATCCGTCTGCAAAAACTCGCGTGCATTCATCGTCATGTAGCCGATGCCCGATTGCGCCGAGATTGTTTCGGCAACGATGAGCAGTACCCACACCAGCCCCAGCGAAAAGCGCACACCGACCAGAATCGATGGCAATGCACCGGGCAGAATCACATCGCGATACAGTGGCCAGCCCGACAGACCGTAGCTGCGTGCCATCTCGATCAAGCCCTTGTCCACCGAGCGAATGCCGTGAAAGGTATTCAGATACACCGGAAAGAACACGCCGAGCGCGACGAGGAAAATCTTCGAAGTTTCCTCGATACCGAACCACAGGATCACCAACGGAATCAGCGCCAGCGCCGGGATGTTACGGATCATCTGCAAAGTCGTATCGAGCAGGGTTTCGGCGGTGCGAAACGTGCCGGTCAGCAAACCCAGTGCAAGACCCAGACCGCCACCGACCGCAAATGCCGTTACGGCACGGCCCAGGCTGACCTGCACGTGTCGCCACAACTCACCGGAAATGGCGAGTTCCCACGCCGCACGCGCCACCGCCCACGGTTCGGGCAGAATGCGGCTCGACAGCCAGCCAATCTGCGAGGCGAGCTGCCACACCGCGATCAGCAATACCGGTACGACCCACGGTGCCAGGCGCGACCAGACAGAAGCCTGCCAGGCCGATGCCTTTGCACCAGATTTCAATGGGCGTACCGGCGTGCCATCGGCAGCCGCTTCATTCGTCAATACAGCACTCATGCACGCTCCTCAGCTTTGCGACACCTTGGGCAGAATGTCGTTGGAAATGACTTCGCCGAACGGGCCGGTCAGCGTCGGTTCACCGCTGCGGTCCTTGCCCTTTCCGAGCAGAGGAAATACCAGTTCGGCGAAGCGATAGGATTCTTCGAGATGCGGATAACCGGACAGGATGAAGGTCTCGATGCCAAGATCGGCATACTCGCGCATGCGCGCCGCCACGGTTTCCGCATCGCCCACCAGTGCCGTGCCGGCACCACCACGCACCAGACCGACACCGGCCCACAGATTGGGCGACACTTCGAGCTTGTCCTTGCGGCCACCATGCAAGGCCGCCATGCGACGCTGCCCCTCGGAATCCATCTTGGCAAACGATGCCTGCGCGCGCGCGATCAGGTCGTCATCGACGTACTTGATCAACTCGTCGGCATCGCGCCACGCCTCTTCATTCGTATCGCGCACGATCACATGCAGGCGGATACCGAATTTGACGGTACGGCCATGCTTTGCGGCGCGCGCACGAATATCGGCAATCTTTTCGGCGACAGCCGCAGGCGGCTCGCCCCAGGTCAGATAGACATCGACCTGCTCGGCAGCCAGTTCATGCGCCGCTTCCGAAGAACCGCCGAAATACAGCGGCGGATATGGTTTCTGAACGGGCGGATACAGCGTCTTCGCACCCTTGACCTTGATGTGCTTGCCTTCGAAATCGAAGCCGGCATCGCCACCTTCTCCGGCCAGCGAAGCGCGCCAGACTTTCAGGAACTCATCCGAAATTTCGTAACGTTCCGCATGCGGTGCCCACAAGCCATCGGCTTCGAGTTCGGCCTGATCGCCACCGGTGACGACATTGATCAGCAAACGCCCTTTCGACAAGCGGTCGAATGTCGCGGCCATGCGAACTGCCTGGCCGGGTGTGCTGAGGCCCGGGCGCACGGCAACCAGAAACTTCAGTTTCCTTGTCGCGCCAATCAGGCTGGAGGCCGCTACCCATGCATCTTCGCAAGAACGCCCGGTCGGCAGCAGCACGCCGTCGTAACCCAGCGTATCGGCGGCTTCGGCAACCTGTTTCATGTAATCGAAATCGACCTGACGCGCCCCTTTGGAGGTGCCAAGGTAACGGCTGTCGCCGTGGGTGGGAATGAACCAGAATACGTTGAGACTCATTTTTTCTTCTTTCCTCTTTCTAGCGCTGGGTTATCTGTACGGTGCAGATGACCGGAGCCTGCGAGCGTGACCGACAATTCGGCGACAACATGCAGCAACGCTTATCCATCACATGCCGGGGTGACATCAAGGCCGCGCAACCAGCACGGCATCCCTGACGCGTATCGGCTTGGGAATCAGCTTCAGTTGCGCGAACGCATCGGCAATCTTCTGCTGTTCAGCCAGTACCTGTTCGGAAATCGGCTTGACGCCGTAGGCATAACGCTTGGCGGCCAATTCCACCGTCGCTTGATCAAGACCTGTCTGCTCGGCCAGCACGGTGGCGATTTCCTTGAGATTCTTCGCCCCCCATTGATCGACCTTGTCGAGCTCCTCGAGCAAAATCGCAATCAGGCGCGGATGTTTTTGTGCATAGCTGCGCGAGGCAAGGAAGAACTGGTGGTTGGCAACCAGACCGGTGCCGTCTTCCAGCACGCGTGCACCGATCTGCTTTTCGGCTGCGGCGAGGAATGGATCCCAGATCACCCAGGCATCCAGGCTGCCGCGCTCGAATGCAGCACGCGCATCGGCCGGTGCAAGAAACACGGTCTGCACATCGGCGTAGGCAAGCCCGGCGCGTTCCAGCGCCTTGACCCACAGGTAATGCACGTTGGAACCACGATTGAGCGCCACCCGCTTGCCCTTGAGTTCCGCCACGCTTTTGATCGGCGAATTCTTTGGAACGATGATGGCTTCGCTGGCCGGTGCCGGTGGCTCGTTGCCCACATACACCAGATCCGCGCCGGCAGCTTGTGCAAAGATCGGTGGCGCTTCCCCGGCCGTACCGAAATCGATGCTGCCGACATTCAAGCCTTCGAGTAGTGCCGGGCCGGCAGCAAACTCGGTCCATTTGAGTTCCACACCTTCGGCAGCCAGGCGTTTTTCCAGCGTACCGCGACCTTTCAGGATGACCAGCGTGCCGTATTTCTGGTAGCCAATACGCAGCACGCTCTTGCTCTGCGCGCCCGCCACAAAGGGCAAACCGCTCGTAGCAGCACCGACGAGCGCGGCCGACAGATAGGACAAGGTGCGACGTCTTGCCTGACGTTTTACATCGTGATTCGACATGACGCATTCTCCCGTTCAGAAATTTCAGGAAAAGCGATCCCCTCGGCATGTACATGCCGTTTTTTCAGGAATCGTGTGATTAACTAAATTCGTTAAGCCAGACGAGTAATCGACACCGATCCGTCGCAAGCGACGATGATGTTGAGCTCGCTGACAACATGCCTGCTAGACACTACAGCGCACCGCAGAAAACGGAATCGGATCGAAGGCGTTTGCCGCCGCCACTTCGCGAATCGCCGTCAGGCTGGCAGACAAGGTTTCGATACCATCGCTGACGCGTTTTTCGATAGCCGGATCGATGGTCAATCCCGTCTCGGCCGACCAGCCGATCTGCTGTTCGGTGGCGTAGATGCTGGGCAAGACATGCCGTGCATCAAGCGCCGATAGGACCGGCCGCAAGCCGTAATCGAGTGCCAGCATGTGCGACTGGCTGCCACCGGTCGCAATCGGCAAGACCAGCTTGCCCTTCAAGCCATCCTGCGGCAGCAGATCGAGAAATGCCTTGAGCAAGCCGCTGTAGGCTGCCTTGTAAACCGGCGTGGCAATAACGACGGCATCTGCTTCGGCTACCTGATCCCGTGCCGCTTTCAGCACGGGGTCGGCAAAGTCGGCATGTACGAGCGCCTGTGCCGGCAATTCCCTCACATGCAGCTTCACATAACGGTGACCAAGCAGCGCCAGTCGTTCGCCAACATGATGCAACAGGCGGGTGGAACGCGATGGGGTGGACGGACTACCCGCCAGCAACAGGATGTTCATTTCACGCTTTCAACTTCACTGGATTCAACTTACTTTTTACCCGGCTGATAGATCTTGTCGAAGATGCCGCCATCGGCAAAATGATCTTTCTGTGCCTTGGTCCAGCCACCGACATCCGCAATCGTGTACAGCTTGATTTTCGGGAATTGCGAAGCGTACTTGGCAGCAATTTTCGGATCGATCGGACGGTAGTAATTCTGCGCTGCCAATTCCTGACCTTCGGTCGAGTACAAGTACTGCAGATAGGCTTCGGCTACCTGACGCGTGCCGCGACGGTCAACAGTCTTGTCGACTACGGCAACTGGCGGCTCGGCCAGAATGCTCACGCTTGGCGCCACGATTTCAACCTTGTCCGGGCCGAGTTCCTTGATGGCCAGGATGGCTTCGTTTTCCCAAGCCAGCAGCACGTCGCCAATGCCGCGCTCAACGAAGGTGGTGGTCGCGCCACGTGCACCCGAATCCAGCACCGGCACATTCTTGTAGAGCTTGCCGATGAAATCCGACGCCGATGCTTCCGTACCGCCCGGTTGTTTCAGCGCATAGAGCCAGGCGGCCAGATGGTTCCAGCGTGCGCCACCCGAAGTTTTCGGATTCGGCGTGATCACGGCAACGCCCGGCTTGACCAGATCGTTCCAGTCCTTGATGCCTTTCGGATTGCCCTTGCGCACCAGGAACACGATGGTCGAGGTGTAAGGTGAACTGTTATGCGGCAGACGTTTCTGCCAATCCTTTGCCAGCAAACCCTTGTCGGCAATCGCGTCGATGTCATAGGCCAGTGCCAGCGTCACCACATCGGCTTCGAGGCCGTCGATCACCGAACGACCCTGCTTACCGGAACCGCCATGCGAAGTACGAATCTTGAGATCGTCACCGGTCTTGGTTTTCCATTCCTTGGCAAAGGCCTTGTTGAATTCCTGATACAGCTCGCGCGTCGGGTCGTACGACACGTTCAGCAACGAGATTTCCTTCGCATTCACGACAGGCGCGACCAATGCAAGCGCCAGTGCGCTGACTACCAATTTCTTGAGCAACATGTTTTCCCCTGAGCAGTTTTAAGCAAATGCAAACCCGGTGGTTTGGTGGAATGAAGATTACGGGGATGCAAAAAAAACCGGAACGAATTGTTTCGCGGTTGCTTATGCGATTTACGCATAACGCAGGCAAACCAAGGCGCAAATTGCCAACTACTTGATTCGCGCATATCGATATAGCGAAGATGTCTGCTAACGCACTGGCCGGGCATCGCCTGCAGGTCGCGGCGATTGTTGCTAGACTCGATTGCTCGCGAATCAAGGAGCACTGCATGAACCAACATCGACTCGGCCGCACCGACCTGCACGTCAGCGCAATTGCACTCGGCACCATGACCTGGGGTGAGCAGAATTCTGAAGCCGATGCGCATGCGCAACTCGATCTTGCGCTTGATGCAGGCGTCAATCTGGTGGATGCGGCAGAAATGTATCCCGTGCCACCCAAGGCAGAAACACAAGGCCTGACCGAACGCTATCTGGGTAGCTGGTTGAAGAAAAGCGGCAAGCGCGATCGCATCGTACTTGCCACCAAGGCGACGGGACCGTCGCGCATGGCGCACAATCCACAGCACATTCGCAATGGCTACAACCGGCTTGATCGACGTGGCCTGACGGAAGCACTCGATGGCAGCCTGCAACGTCTGCAAACCGATCACATCGATCTGTACCAGTTGCACTGGCCCGATCGCAGCGTCAACATCTTCGGTACGCGCGAGTATGTACATCACGCTGAAGAAGAAACCACACCGATTGAAGAAACGCTGAGCATCCTTGCCGAATTCGTACAGGCAGGCAAGATCCGTTATGTCGGCGTGTCGAACGAAACGCCGTGGGGCGTTGCGCAATTTCTGCGCGCGGCAGAACAATTGAAGCTGCCGCGCATCGTCAGCATCCAGAATCCGTACAACCTGCTGAACCGCAGTTTTGAACTCGGTCTTTCCGAATTCAGCCATCGTGAACAAGTCGGTCTGCTGGCTTACTCGCCACTGGCCTTCGGCACACTGTCAGGCAAATACCTGAACGATGTCCATCCCGCAGATGGTCGGCTGACCTTGTTCAGCCGTTTTGTGCGCTACACAGGACCGCATGCGCAAACCGCGATCGCCGCCTATGTCGCTCTTGCACGTGAACATGGGCTCGACCCTGCGCAGATGGCGCTCGCTTATGTGAATTCACGCCCTTTCGTGACCAGCAACATCATCGGTGCAACGACGCTCGATCAATTGCGCAGCAATCTGGCGAGTATCCAACTTACCTTGAGCGATGAGGTCCTCGCCGGCATCGAAGCGATTCACGCACGCCACCCGAATCCGGCCCCCTGACACGGCGGTTACGAAACGAAAAACTATCTGGTAATGTCTGAACCGACAGCCATCGCCCGATTCCGGCGATGCATCGCAGAACGATTTGTTTCATCCTGCTTCTGCTTTGATCATCCTGTTCCATCGACATTTTTAAGGACAACAACATGAGCACAACCCGTAATGTCGCCGTCATCGTCGGCAGCCTGCGCAAGGAATCCTTCAACCTGAAGGTGGCCAAGGCGATGGCCGCTTTTGCACCGGCTTCGCTGAAGCTCAATATCATCGACATCGCCGACCTGCCGCATTTCAGCCAGGACTGGGAAGCCAACCCGCCACAAAGCGTGGTGGATTTCCGCAACAAGATCGGCGAGAACGATGCCGTGCTGTTTGTCACGCCGGAATACAACCGCTCGATTCCAGGCGTACTGAAAAATGCCGTCGATATCGCCTCGCGTCCGTATGCGCAAGGCATTCTGATGGGTATGCCGGGTGCGGTTATCAGCGCATCGATTGGTGCCACTGGCGGTTTCGGTGCCAACCACCATCTGCGTCAGGTACTTGTGAACGTGAACATGCCAATCCTGCCGCAGCCCGAAGTCTATCTGGGCCAAGTGGATAAGCTGCTCAACGACAAGGGCGAACTCGATGAACGTACGCAGAAATTTCTTGAAAAGTTTCTGGCCTCCTTCGAACAATGGATCACGCGCAACACTAAGGCCTGATGCCGAAGCAAAGTCAGCACGCAAACAAAAAGCCGAAGCAATGCTTCGGCTTTTTTCATGGCATACGGAAATCGTCGATCAATTCACGAAAAGACCAGCGGCCACAGGATCACCAGCCACGTCGCCCCCGCCAACAACAAGGTCAGCAGAACCGCAGCACTACCGAAATCCTTGGCATTCTTGGACAAGGGATTACGCTCCAGCGACACACGATCGACCACCGCCTCGATCGCGGAATTGATGAGTTCCACGATCAGTACCAGCACAAAGACGCCGATCAACAGCAGGCGCTCCCACGGTGCCACCGGCACCAGAAACGCAACGATGACGGCTGCTGCCACCAACATCACCTCCTGACGAAAAGCATGCTCGCCACGCCAGGCGGTCTTGAAACCTTCTATGGAATAGCCGAACGCAGACAGAATGCGACGCAGGCCGCTCTTGCTCTTGAATTCGCTGATGGGTTGCGGAAGGGAAGGATCGGGCTTCATCACTCTCTGAAATGGAATGCCCGCAGGCAGTGAAAAACATTATCCGGGCAGAAGTTCATGGGCACAAGTCCGCCACAGCGACGACAATATGTCATCGACGATGTGAACGTGACGTCAAAACGCTCGCTGACAGCGTACTGTCAGACAAGTGTTCTATCCTCACCTTTTCACAATGTGATATAACAGCGCCTCTGCATTGCCGAATCCATCCATGTCCACTTCCCCTGCAGACCAAGACAAGACATCCATTCAGGTCATTGAACGCATGATGTCCCTGCTCGACGCACTGGCCGACCAACCCGATCCAGTCAGCCTCAAGGAACTGGCCGCGACAACGGGCCTGCATCCGTCCACTGCGCATCGCATTCTCAACGATCTTGTGCTCAAGCGCTTCGTCGACCGTTCCGATCCGGGCACGTACCGGCTCGGGATGCGTTTGCTGGAACTGGGCAACGTCGTCAAGAGTCGCCTGAATGTACGTGATGCCGCGCTCGATCTGATGCGTGAACTGCATCGCAAAACCGATCAGGCGGTCAGCCTATCGGTACGACAGAACGATGAAATCATTTACGTCGAGCGCGCCTTCTCGGAACGTTCGGGCATGCAGGTCGTGCGGGCCGTCGGCGGCCATGCACCGCTGCACCTGACGTCGACCGGCAAGCTGTTTCTGTCGGTCGATGAGCCGAAATCGGTACGCGACTATGCCGCACGCACCGGATTGAGCGGACACAATCGCAATTCGATTACCGAACTGGATCGTCTCGAAGCAGAACTGGAACGCGTGCGCCTGCTCGGCTATGCACGCGACAATGAAGAACTCGAACTCGGCGTGCGCTGCATGGCTGCAGGCATCCACGATGACAGCGGCAAGCTGATTGCAGGGCTATCGATTTCGGCGCCAGCCGATCGGCTTGATGATGCATGGCTTGCCTACCTGACGGAAACCGCACAAAAGATTTCCGCCTCGCTCGGCTACAACAGAATCAACAGCGCAGGCAACAAGCCCGGCGCTGCGTCCACGACCCGCTCTGCCTGAACATCCAGCTCATCTCTTCTTAGCAGTTGATAACGCGCTGATCAAGGCAGGAAAGGCAGCGACAACAAACGCAGGCCGATCGAGAACCAGCGTTCCTGCGTATCGCTACCAAGGCGATTGCCGTAGGTCGTATCGATCTGTATGCGATCCTGTACCAGCCAGTGGCGCACACCAACCTGATAAAACGGACGGCCGCTCTGCTGGCTGAAGGTTTCTCCGATCAGCCATGTCGAAGACGTCAGTTGCCACTCGCTGCCCACGCCCCAGGTTGCACGTTGCCTTCCCGTTTCGCCATCACGTGACCAGCCCACGTTGGCATGCAGGAAGGCACGATCATCGCGCAGGGAAAACGTCGCCGGCAGATAGGCGTAATAATCGTTGGCAATGCGCGGTTGTGTGCTGCCATCATGTCGCATGCCGCCTACCGCCAGTCCCCATGACCAGCCATTCGTTTCGAGCTGGCGAAACAAGGTCTTGCCCTGAAAAACCGTTGCCGTAGTGCTGATGCCATCCGGCACGCGCGTACGGCTTGCACCCAACGCCAATTCGAGATTGCCGCTGAAATTGCAAGCCGGCAGCGCCCAGTATTCGTCGCTACCGCGGTTATGCCGTGCCCAGCTTTCGAGCTGACAAGCCTTGGCATCGACGATGCGTGCATCGTCGGTAATCATCGGCCGCGCGGCCTGGACCGAACCCGTTGTCAGCGACAGTACGAGAGAAAGAATCAGCCCAAGCAGCGGGCCGGGGAAAAACGGAAACGTCCGCAGAACGCCGAAGCAAGGCAGGGAGAAAAAACGAAAGATGATCACATCATGCTCCTCTTGGTTGGGGCAAAGATCTGGATGAATACAGTTCGCAGTCGTCTAATCGGTACCCTGACTGCTGCACAGGACGAACAACATCGTACCGGCGCGCAGCCAAGGCATTGATCAGTAGAGTGTGTAAGAAGAAGGCTGGGAAACAGACAGAACGCCTGCTGACCGATGCCGCCTCTCGCCCGGACGAGAAACGGCAGGAAAATCCGCGCGTTATCTCGCCATTAAGATGCCAGTCTGTTCGACCGGCTGACTACTATGACTAGAACAAGTGTCCACGCAGGACCTCCGCAGTTGAATGAATGGGCGCGATTGTACGCATGCCGAAAAGGATTTCAAACGCTTTCGCGTAAAAATTTTCTCCGCCGTATGATTTTGTCCACGCCTTGCCAGCAGTCATGAACGCGTCACGAAAACTTGCCATACATAACAGGAACCCTATGGCAAGAAGACCTGCTTGAAATGACAAGGCCGCCCATCAGGCGGCCTTTGTATTGCGACGAGCGAGCAGCTCATCAACTTTCGATGGCGCGTACCTTGCGGCTGGCATTCTGTGGTTGCGTTTCCTCGATCCACTTGCGAATACGCTGGGCATCGCCGAGTCGCGAATACTTGCCCTTGGAGTCGAGGAAGATCATCACAATCGGACGACCATTGATATGTGCCTGCATCACGAGGCAGCGCCCCGCTTCGGAAATGTAACCGGTCTTTTGCAAACCAATTTCCCAATCCGGATTGTTGACGAGACGATTGGAGTTCGCATACTGCAGCGAATGGCCACCTGGCTCGACCACGTACTTGGTATCGGTCGAATACTGGCACAGCACCGGATGGCGCGATGCCGCCGTTACCAGCTTCGCCAGATCGCGTGCCGTCGCGACGTTCTGACTCGACAAACCAGTCGAATCGACATAATGCGTACCCGTCATGCCAAGTTCACGCGCCTTGGCATTCATCGCCACGACAAATGCCGGCAAACCGCCCGGATAGTGACGACCAAGTGCCGATGCGGCACGATTCTCCGAACTCATGAGTGCGATATGCAGCATGTTGGCACGCGACAGACGCGAACCGACACGCAGACGCGAAGAACTGTTCTTTTCGCGATCGATATCGTCGTTGGTCACTTCGAGAATCTCGTTCATGTCTTGACGCGACTCCACCACGACCAACGCCGTCATCAACTTGGTGATCGACGCGATCGGCAAAGTCACATTGGCATTCTTCTCGAACAGGACCGTGGCATTCGACTGATCCAGCACCAGTGCCACGTTCGATGCCAGCGCCAGCGGATCGCGGGTCATGTTGAGACCGGCCAGATCGCCTGCCGTGACGACGGGCGGCACGACTGGCAACACCGGCTTGGCGACGCGCTCATAAACGGTCTTGCGCTTGCCGTTGACGACTACCGATTTCTTGACCAGATTTTCCTTGTTGTTGAGCGATGCGCTTTGGCGCGAAGACGCTTTGCTATTGCGTGCCGTGCTCTTTTGCGCCTTGCTCGACGACTTTCCTGCGGCGGCAGTCTTGTTTGCGGTGGCCTTGCCGGCAGATGCGCGGCTTGCGGTTTTAGGTGCAGCTTTCGCGCTGCCGGCATTGGCTGACGTGGTTTTCTTGGCAGTCGTCTTGCTCGCCGTCGTCTGCTTTTTCGCCGACGTATTTTTCGTGTCCTTAGCCTGCACCAAAGGGCTGAACACAATCATCAACGAAAAAAACACGCCTAGCGCGGACCTGAGCATCTGCGACTCCCAAATTTTGAGACCTGAAAATTGCTTGCAGTTTAGCAAACTCGAAAAAATACGCAAGAAAATTAACTAGTTAGCGCCAGTCATTAAACTATTTTCTAACTGACAATATGCGGTTTCTCACTTATTCACGGATCAAATATCCACAAGCAGAAAATAAGCCGTACATCCATCAAATATTTCAAGGAAGAAATAAAGTATCGGTATGGTCGGGGTTGGTTGACTTAGTTGCGATCTGCAATGCCATAGTCGCTTTAACAAAAAAATTCTTCTCCAATCTCCCTGTCATTGTTCTCTATACAATTGCATCCGCATCGGGCACCAAGGCCTAACCAAGGGGAACATCATGGCAATCGATGGAAGCGGTAGTCAATTGGTAGGGATCGTCACTCTGTTAGGCGCTGCCGTCCTAGGCGTACCGCTTTTCAAGCGTATTGGCCTTGGCTCTGTGCTTGGTTATCTGGCTGCCGGCCTGGCGATTGGCCCATCGGGTCTCGGCCTGATGTCCGATGCTCAAACCATCATTCACATCGCAGAGCTTGGGGTCGTGATGTTCTTGTTCATCATCGGACTGGAAATGAAACCCTCCCACCTGTGGAGTCTGCGCGGCCAAATTTTCGGTTTGGGAAGCATGCAAGTTGTGTTGAGCTCGTTGCTTCTCACCTTCGTCGGTATGAGCTTCGGCTACTCGTGGCAAGTGTCGTTTATCAGCGGTGCAGGATTTGTACTGACGTCGACTGCCATCGTCATGCAGGTCCTCAGTGAACGCGGTGATATTCAAACCCCGAAAGGGCAACGAATCGTTTCCATCTTGTTGTTCGAAGATCTGCTGATCGTTCCTCTGCTTGCAATTGTCGCCTTCCTTGCGCCCGGCGAGATTACCCAGGACCATGATGTGTCTCTTTGGGAAAAAGCAGGTCTTGCTACCCTATCATTGGCCGCGCTGATCTGCGCCGGCATCTGGCTGTTAAATCCCTTGTTTCGTGTTCTGGCAAAAGCCAAAGCACGCGAAGTGATGACTGCAGCAGCTTTGCTGGTTGTACTAGGGTCTGCGCTTCTGATGGAGCTGGGTGGCCTGTCGATGGCAATGGGCGCATTTCTGGCCGGGGTCTTGCTCTCGGAATCGACTTTCCGTCATCAACTCGAAGCGGACATTGAGCCGTTTCGAGGTCTGCTTTTAGGACTTTTCTTCCTTGGCGTCGGCATGGCCTTGAATCTCGATGTCGTTGCACACAACTGGCAACTCGTGATCGCTGGTGTGCTGGCACTGATGAGCACAAAAGCGCTTTGCATTTACTGCGTGGCACGGCTGGCAAAAAGCAGTCATGCAGAAGCAACCGACCGGGCCATCCTCATGGCGCAGGGTGGCGAGTTTGCTTTTGTGCTCTTTACGGAAGCGCTGAAGCTGAACGTCATTACGTCGGAAATCAATGCAAGCATCACCGCCATTGTCGTACTCTCAATGGCATTCACACCAATGGTCGTCGTTCTCTACAAACGGTTTGGCGGTCAGCAGACGGCTTCACTGGACGGTGTGGAAGAGCCGAGAGATGTTCAGGCCACGGTTCTCATCATCGGCTTTGGTCGCGTCGGTCAGATTGCGAGCCAAGGCCCCCTGGCCAAGGGCGCAAAACTGTCGATCATCGATAGCGACCCGGATGTCATTCGGGCTGCTGAACCGTATGGCTTCAAGGTGTTCTATGGTGATGGCGCACGCGCAGATATTCTTCATGCGGCAGGCGCGCGCCAGGCATCCGTTATCCTGGTGTGCATCGATGACAAGAATGCTGTCACGCGTATTGTAGAAACAGCGCATCATGAGTGCCCCAATACCAAACTCGTGGTCCGTGCCTTCGACCGAGAACATGCCCTCGCGTTAGTCAAGCACGATGCAAACTTCGTCGTGCGCGAAACGTTTGAATCATCGTTGCAGATGGCAAAACAGGCGGTGATCCTACTAGGTTCAGAAGAACAGGAAGCCGAAGAGTTGATCGCGGAAGTGCGCAATAGAGATGCCGAGCGATTCGCACTGGAAACGACAGGCGGCCTGTTTGCCGGCCGCGCCCTTGTTCTGGGAAATATTGAATATATTCCTCCGCCTCGGCACGATGAAGGCAAGGCTGCCGACTGACGTTTGCGTTACAAAGGGATTCCACACAACAAGAGCACTTCCCTGAGCGCTCAGGCTTACCGTTTGCTACCTTGCCACTCACACCGATAGGGCAAATGATCGTTAGCGCCAAGCGAAAAAAACAGTCATGTCCGCTTGCACGATGCGCTCGTCCGTAAATTACTTCCGCACCACGAATGCCACGCCCGCCACGGCAAGCACCATGCCGACTGCACCAACCAGGCTGAAGGTTTCGCCGAACATGAGCCACGCCATGATGGCCGTGGTTGGTGGCGTTAGGTAAAGCAGACTGGTGACCTTGGTCGCCGCACTGCGTCTGATCAAGGCAAACAGCAGGAAGATCGCGCCAATCGACAGCGCCAGCACCGACCACATCCAGGCGCCGAAAAATTGCGGCGTCCACTGTACGGCGGCAAACGACGGGGTCAAGTCTTCCAGCCACCAGGCGAGCGGCAACACGACCAGCAGCGAGGCAACGAACTGGATCAAGGTTCCCGAACGCAGATCGAACTGCGGGCAGTAATGCTTCTGATACAAGGTGCCGATCGTGATCGAGAACAAGGCCAGCACCGACCACGCGATGCTTTCGAAAGTCAGGCCGATCAGCGAAATCTTGTTTGCAACCACCAGTGCCACGCCGGACAAACCCAACACCAGCCCCAGCCATTGCTGACCACGCACACGTTCACCAACCAGCGGCGCGGCGAAGGCCGTCAGCACGGGTTGCATCCCAACGATGAGCGCCGACAATCCTGCCGGCATGCCCAACTTGATGGCGCACCACACCCCCGCAAGATAGCCGGCCTGCACCAGAATGCCGGCCACGGCGATATGCAGGGTCAGCCCGTGCGGCCAAGGTGCGCGCATGAGCCACACCAGCGGCAATAGCAGCACGATCACACCGAGAAAGCGCAGGGAGAGGAAGGTCAACGGTGGCGCATAAGGCAATCCGTACTTGGCAGCGATGAAGCCCGTACTCCATAGCAGCACGAAGAAAACCGGCATGGTCGCCGCCAGCCATGCCGCCTGACCGCCCGCGGCAGTGCTTTGGGTAGAAGTGGCTGGCGTGGAATGTCGGGAAGGCTTGCGCATACAAAACAACAGGAAAAGCAGGGAAAAGCAGCAGTATGCCCTCAATCAGTGCAACGCATCCTTGCGTAATTTTCATGTAGCAGTCGTTTTGCATAGCGAGCACACCTGCCACACTCGCGGTGCCTACGAGTACAAAAAGCGCATTAACCGCGTGACGGCTTGGCAATTGCCCGCGCCAGAACCATCACCGGCACGATGGCGATCAGCACGATGGTGAAAGCCGGCAAGGCCGCTTCACCCAGCCGTTCATCCGAGGCGAGCTGATGCGTGATGACGGCCAGCGTATCGAAATTGAAGGGCCGAATCGTCAGCGTGGCCGGCAATTCCTTGACGACATCGACGAACACCAGCAAACCGGCCGTCAGCAAACTGCGCCACAACAACGGCGCATGCACACGCAACAACATGGAAGCAAGTCCGTGCCCGAGACTGCGCGCGCTCGCATCCATCGCTGGCGTGATCTTGACAAGGCCAGCCTGCACGCTTTGCAGAGAAACCGCCAGAAAACGCACGAGGTAGGCGTAGATCAAGGCAATCACACTGCCACTCAGTACGAGCGTCACGCCATGTTCGCTGCTCCACTGATCCATTCGCACGATGGGAATCAGGATGCCGACGGCAATCACCGCGCCCGGAATCGCGTAGCCCATACCGACGATACGATTGCAGATGCGCTGCAATCGTCCACCCGACGTGCGTGCCGCATACGCAATCAGCACGCAAATCGCCACTGCCAGCAAGGCAGTCACACCGCCCAGCAACACGGTATTGCGCAACCAGTCCAGATAGCGTGCAGAAATCACCAGCGTTTCGGCATTCAGCAACAACTGCACGAGAATCAGCAAGGGCACGACAAAACCCAGCAGGATAGGTAGCGCGCAGAACACGAACGCTCCCCACGCATGACGACCGCCGAGTACGGTGCGTTGTTGCGCTACGGCGCGAGCGCCGACGGCGTAATAGCGCGCACGACCGCGACTTTTCTGTTCGAGAAACATCAACAGCATGACGGTAAGCAGCAGAACGCCAGCGATCTGCGCGGCTGCGGCACGATCCGAAAAGATGTACCAGGATTTGTAGATGCCCGTGGTCAGCGTCTGCACGCCGAAATAAGCCACAGCACCGTAATCCGCCAATGTTTCCATCAGCGCCAACGCGACCCCTGCCGCCGCCGCAGGCCGGGCCATCGGCAAACTCACCTGGAAAAACGCGCGCCACGGTCCCGAGCCGAGCGTGCGCGCTGCATCCCACATGCGCGGGCTGCGTTCAAGAAATGCATTGCGTACGATCAGATAAACATAGGGGTAGAGAATCAGGCCGAACAGCAGGCCAGCACCCGTTACGGAACGTACTTCAGGAAACCAGTAGCTGCGTCCCTGCCAGCCAAACAACGCACGCAAGCCGCTCTGCACCGGCCCGGTGAATTGCAGAAAATCGGTATAGGCGTAGGCGACCACATAGGCTGGCATGGCGAGCGGCAGAATCAATGCCCATTCGAAGATGCGACGTCCCGGAAACTCAAAGACCGCCACCAGCCACGCGCAACCGATGCCAATGACGGCCGTCAGCAGCGTGACAATCAGGCCAATCACAATGCTGTTGCGAATGTATTCGGGCAAGACGGTTTGCCACAGATGCGCGAATGTTTGCGCATCGGCATCGCCCGCCACAAAGAGATTCGACAGCACGCCCGCAATCGGCAACGCCACCAAGGCTGCAATCAGCAATGAAACCAGCAGCAAAGGATGCAAGCCGCCTTGCTGTCTGGTGAAACGCGGCAAAGCCAATGGAGGAAGGTGCTCGGACATGAAAAGAGGAGGCGAATGCAACAAGGCGTGAGGCAAGCTGAATGAAAATTATAATCAATTTGCCAGCACATTTACTCGTATACTTGGCGCATTCATTCGGAGCCAGCATGTCCGTCGTCACTTCTGCCCTTGCCTCGCCCCATCTTCACGTCGATGCGATTCGCGTCGGCTACCGCAGCAATCATGCCTTGCATGAAATCGTGCATGGACTGTCGTTTTCGCTGTCGCGCGGTGAAATCGGTTGTCTGCTCGGTCAATCCGGATGCGGCAAGACCACCGTGTTGCGAGCCATTGCCGGTTTCGAATCGCTGCTAGCCGGACGTATCGTGCTGGGCGGACGTGAGCTGAGTAATGCGCAACGCACGGCAGCGCCTGAAACGCGGCAAGTCGGCGTGGTGTTTCAG
>NZ_CAJYMD010000080.1 GCF_913776015.1 uncultured Oxalicibacterium sp.
CCTCAATCGCTTCGATCTCAAACATTACGCCGAAGGCAGTGCCGATTATTATCACGTGCTGGTGGAAGCGGTGAAGCAGGCATTTATCGATCGCAATCGTTATGTGGCCGATCCCGAATTCGTGAATGTGCCGTCCGCCACGCTACTGTCGGCGGATCATCTCAAACAACGTGCCGCAGCGATCGACATGCAAAAAGCACTGGCCTGGCCGCATGTGTTCAAGACCGGAGACACCGTGTACATCGGCGCGGCCGATGCCTATGGCAATGCTGTCTCGATGCTGCAGACCGTGTATTTCGATTGGGGCAGTGGCGTGATGGCGGGCGATACGGGCATCCTCTGGCATAACCGCGGTGCGTCGTTTAGCCTGAAGCAGGGCCACCCGAATGTGCTGCAACCGGGCAAGCGTCCGTTCCATACGCTCAATCCGGGTATGTGCCTGAAGAATGGCAAGCCGCATATTCTGTACGGCACGCAGGGTGCCGATGGACAGCCGCAAACGTTGACTGCGATCCTGACGCGCATGATTGATTACGGCATGGATCCGTACACGGCATTGTCGCGACCACGTTTTTTGTTGGGAAAAACCTTTTCCGATGCGCGCGATACGCTCAAGCTGGAGCAGGATGCAGGAGAAAACGTCTTTGCCGAACTGGCACGACGTGGGCACGAGTTGAGTCCGCTGTCGGCACAGAGTCCTTTATCCGGTCATCCGGGTGCGATCGTGATCGACGAATCGGGCAAGCGCTTCATGGGCGCGCATGATCCGCGCAGCGATGGACGTGCGCTTGGCGTGTAAGACGTGTGCAGTACGTTGCGCCTGAAGAAAAGGCGGCGCAATCAGGCGAAAAAAAAGACAGGCTGTTTGCCTGTCTTTTTTCGTTCAGCTTACTTGACTGCTGCTGGTGCAGGAGCGGCTGCCGTGGTGTGTGCCTTATGTGCCTTGGCTTTTTTCTTCGTTGCTTTTTTCTTTGCGTGTTTTGCAGGTGCTTTCATTTCAGCTTTGGCTGCAGGTGCTGCTGGCGTAGCTGGTGCGACCGGTGCTTGTGCGAAAACAGCAGAGGCAAACAGACCGGCGACGAGGGTGGCGATAACTTTTTTCATTTGAGTGCTCTCTAAGAATTTGATCATGGTGCGAATCGTCGTTGGCGATTCGTACTCCCATAACGACACGCCTGAAAGCTCGGTTGACGATCTTTTCGCAAAAAAATGCATTTATTTTTGCTGTTTTTCGGCTTTGTCAAGAAGGTGTGAGAAAGGTGTTTTTTCTGTGAGAAATGCGCGTGAAGAAAATGAGATCTGTGTTCTTCACGACGCCGATGACAACGTAAATGAGGTACGCGCGGTTACAAAAATGCGGTCGCTAGGCAACAGAGAAATAGAACAAGAAAAAACTATAGAAGGGGAGCAGGATGTTCAAGCTCCCATCGCATCCTTGCGCATGTCTTTGCGCCATTGGCGGCGGCAGGATAACCAGAGGCAGACGCTGATGCCGGTGAATGTCAATTGTCCGAGCGCAAGCGCGACCGGTGAATGCGAAATCATCGGCGCGATTGCACCGGCAACCAGCGCACCGAGCAGCGTTTGTGTGAAGGACTGGCAGGAGGCGACGATACCGCGAATTGTCGGAAACAGGTCCAGCACCTTCAGCGTAATGACAGGCGCGACAATCGACATGCCGAAGGTGTAAAAGAACAATGGTGCCACCGACCAAGGCAGTGCGGGTGCATAAAAGAAGTGGTAACCGACGTTGAACAGCGATGCGCCAATCAACAGGCTGAAGCCGATCATGACCTGCCGTGCCAGAGGAATTTTTCCCGATAAACGATTGGCGGTCAGGGCGCCGAGAAAGATGCCGGCCACCGTCGGTACGAATTGCCAGCCAAATTGTTCAGGCCCCAGTTTCAGATGCTGAACGAGAAATACGGGAGCGGCAGCGACGTAGAGAAACATGCCGGAGAAATTGAAAGCGACGGTCCCACCGAGCAGATGAAAGGTGCGTGAACCGAACACACTGCCATAGCTTTGATACAGCACCCCGGGGTTGAATGGCTGCCGCCGAGATGGCGGCAGGGTTTCAGGCAGACGTTTCCAGCAATAGGCCAGCAGCAAAATCGTATAAACGAAAAGCGTCAGGAAAATCGAGCGCCAGTCCAGATGCTTGACGATCCAGCCGCCGAGAATCGGGGCGATGGCCGGTGCGATTGAAAAAATCATTGTGACCAGCGACAGCAGGCGCGCCGCAGCCGCGCCCTGGAAAAGATCACGGATGATGGCGCGCCCGATAACGACGCCGGCACCAGCAGAGATGCCCTGCAGCATGCGAAACGCCCACAGGTATTCGATGCTGTGTGCGGCAGCGCAGCCGAGCGTGGCGACCGCAAATACTGCCAGCGACACGAGGATGATGTTGCGTCGTCCAAAGGAATCGGAAAGCGCACCATGCCAAAGGATCATGACGGCGAACGAGAACATGTAGACCGTCAGTGTCTGCTGCACTTCGATGGCACTGGTATTCAGCGATTGCTCGATCGCGGGGAAAGCCGGCAGGTATGTGTCGATGGAAAACGGCCCGAGCATGGCCAGCAACGCCAGCATGATGGCGAGTGTGCCGCTGCCGATCAATAGTGCCAGCGGTGGTTCTTCTCGTGCAGTGCCGCTGTTGGAAGAGGGTTGCTGCGTGTCGCTCATGCCGGCCTCGATTTCTGGTCCTGCTTGTTCACTCGATGCCACCCATGCACAGGTATTTGATATCGAGATACTCGTCCATGCCGTACTTCGATCCTTCGCGTCCCATGCCCGATTGCTTGATGCCGCCAAACGGGGCGACTTCATTCGAGATGGCGCCCGTATTGATGCCGACCATGCCGTACTGCAGTTGTTCGGCAACGCGCCACACGCGACCGATATCGCGCGAATAGAAATAACTGGCGAGACCGAATTCGCTGTCGTTGGCTGCTGCGATCACTTCTGCATCATTTGAAAACCGCGTCACGGCCGATACTGGTCCGAAGGTTTCTTCGCTCATGATGGTCATGCCCTTGCGGGTGTCGGCCAGTACTGTGGGTTCGTAAAAGCGACCGCCAAGTTCGGGATGGATGCGTCCACCGGCGAGCAATCGTGCGCCTTTTTCAATGGCATCACTGACGTGGCGTTCGACTTTTTCGACGGCAGCGTCATCGATCAGCGGCCCCTGCATCACGCCTTGATCAAAGCCGTTGCCAACCTTGATACGTGCCGCTCCTTCAGCCAGCTTGCGTACGAATTCGTCGTAGATGGCGTCATGCGCATAAAAGCGGTTGGTGCAGACGCAGGTCTGGCCGGCATTGCGATACTTGGATGCCAATGCGCCTTTGACGGCAGCATCGATATCCGCATCCTCGAACACGATGAAAGGCGCATGGCCGCCCAGTTCAAGGCCGATGCGCTTGACGGTAGGGGCGCACTGTTCCATCAGGATGCGCCCGACCGGCGTCGAGCCGGTGAAGGAAAGATGGCGCACTACGGTGCTGGCACAGAGTGTCTTGCCGATGGCAACCGCGTTGTCGGCATCGGCAGTGACAACGTTGATGACACCGGCCGGGATGCCGGCTCGATGTGCGAGTTCTGCCAGCGCCAGTGCTGAAAGCGGCGTCTGTTCTGCTGGCTTGACGACGATGGTGCAGCCGGCAGCGACCGCCGGCGCGATCTTGCGCGTGATCATCGAGATCGGGAAATTCCACGGCGTGATGGCAGCGCACACACCGACCGGCTGCTTGATGACGACCGTGCGACGATTGGTCCATGTCGAAGCCAGCACATCACCCGACACGCGCTTGGCTTCTTCGGCAAACCATTCGATGAAGCTGGCGCCATAAGTCACTTCTCCCTTTGACTCAATCAGTGGCTTGCCCTGTTCGGCCGTCATCAGCGCCGCCAGATCATCGGCATTTGCCATCATCAGATCGAACCATTTGCGCATCAGGTTGGCGCGATCCTTGCCCGTGCGGGCAGACCACGCTGGAAATGCGCGGGCAGCGGCGTCGATGGCTTGTTCGGCGGCAACACTGTCGAGATTCGGCACACTGCCAACGATGCAATTGTCGGCCGGGTTGATGACATCGAGACTTGGCCTACCACCATCGGTCCAGCGCCCATCGATATAGGCTTGCGTGCGCAAGAGTTTCAGATCGTTGAGGGGAGGGAAGGCTGACATGCGATTCTCCTGCGAGTGAGGAAAAGGAATGAACTGGCTAACAGGCTAGCAGCAAATCGGAACGGAGAACGTTCGGTTGCTCACCCAGATGCGTGGCATGCCATTGCTACCTCTGTTGCGTTACATGGCGCTTGCGGTCGCATGTAACGCCTTTGCATGATGACGAGGCGACGATCAGTTGCCGTCGACTTCTTTCGGTTTGGCTTGTTCGCGACGGTTGAAGCCAGCCACCATGTCGAAACGGAACAGGCGGCATTCGAGCGAGCCATTGAAGAACGGTGTCTTGCGCGATTCCTTCAGGCGCAGCATCTTGGGTACGGTCAGATCGGCGGTGAACAGGAAAACCGACCAGCCGGCAAAGCGCTGCTTGAGTGTCTTGCTGAAATCCTCGAAGAATTCCTTCGCCAGCTCGTCTTCGGCCAGAGTCTTGTCGCCGCGCACGCCGATGCGTTCGCCATACGGCGGGTTGGTCAGCAGGATGCCGGGTGTGGCGGTCGGTGCCTTGACCTCCTGCGCTTCGATCTGCTTCAGCGGCACGTCAAAACGGATACCAGCCTTGTTCAGGTTGTTGCGCGCCATGGTCACCATGTCACCCGAGATATCGCTGCCGAAGATCGTCGGCTCGGTCGGCAGGGGATTGAGCTTGACGTTACCCTTGATGGCTTGCCAGGCATCGTGATCGAAGTCGTGGAATTTTTCGAAGGCAAATTCGCGATGCAAGCCCGGTGGAATGCCCGCCACCATTTGCGCTGCTTCGGCCAGGATGGTGCCGGAACCGCACATCGGATCGAACAGCGGTATGCCCGGTTTCCAGCCCGCTACGCGCAACAGCCCCGCCGCGAGATTTTCGCGCAAGGGTGCATCGCCCGTTTCCATGCGCCAGCCGCGCTTGAACAATGCCTCGCCAGACGTATCGAGATAAAGCGTAAAGTTGTTTGCATCGAGAAAACCGACGATGCGCATGTCGGGCGTGCGTGTGTCGACCGATGGTCGTTCGTTATATATGTCGCGGAAACGATCGCAGATGCCATCCTTGATTTTCAGTGTCGTGAATTCGAGGCTGCGCAAAGGCGATTTGATGGCCGTGATATCGATGCGGATCGTATGATCGACACCGAACCATTCTTCCCACGGTTGTTCGAGCGCGCGGTCGTAGATATCGTTTTCGTTGACATAGCCCGAATGCGACATGCGCATGAGGATGCGCGAGGCAATGCGCGAATGCAGATTCATGAACATCGCATCGTGCAAGGTGCCCGAGCAATGGACCCCGCCTGGGACCTGATTGTGTACCTTGAGCTTGCCGCCATCTACGGCGCTCAGCTGTGCGATTTCGTTGAATTCTTCCGCGAGTGCGGCTTCCATGCCGCGCGGGCAAGGACAAAAGAAAGAATGGATGGTGCTCATGAGCGGGGAACCCTTATTCCGTTGGTGAAAAAACGATCATCCGAGATGATCCTGATGGTTGTTGCCACGTCCTGCCAACCCGTCTATTGACGTATTGCGGGACGATGTTTTGTTCTAGCGCTTGAAAGCGGCCTCGACGAAATCAAGCCTGTCCTGCCCCCAGAACGGTTCGCCATCGACGATGTACCACGGCGAGCCGAATACATTGGCGGCGATGGCTTCCTGCGTGAAGCGATCGTACTCGCCCTGTACGCTGGCGGTTTCAGCTGCTTTCAGTAGTGCTGCGCCGTCGTGACCTGCTTCATTCGACAGCGCCATCAAGGTGTTCCTGTCCATGATGTTGCGATCTTCGGCCCAGAACCCGCGCATGATGCGACCCGTCAATGCCAGCGCGGCATTGGTGCCGTGCGCGAAGCGGGTGGCGATGATCAGCAAAGCCGCCGCATCGCCCGAAACCGGCGAAAAGCGCGGTTGCGGATTCAGCGGTAAGCCCAGATGGTCGCTCCAGCGCTTGAGTTCGACCAGCCGATACGCTTGCCGCTGCGGTGGCCGTTTGGCGAGCGGCAACCCGCCCGTTACGCTGAAAACCTTGGGCAGATCAATCGGTTTCATCTCGATCTGCACATCGTGGCGTTGCGCGAGTTCGAGCAGACGCGCATGACCAAAATAAGCCCACGGCGATTGCGGCGCGAAATAATATTCACAGACCTTTGCCATGATGGCTCCCTTGCAGCACGATCAGAACGGTTTGACGACGGCAAGAATGACGATTGCAAGCAGCAGCAACACCGGTACTTCGTTGAACCAGCGATACCAGATGTGGCTGCGTCGGTTCGTACCATTCTCGAATTTGCGCAGCAGCGAACCGCATGCATGGTGATAGCCGATCACCAGCACTACCAGTGCCAGCTTGGCATGCAGCCAGCCACCCGTGAAGCCATAACTCCACAGCCAGAAACCAAAGCCCAGCGCAGGAATCGCGATGATCGTCGTAAAGCGATACAGCTTGCGTGCCATCAGCAGCAGGCGCGTGATGGTGTTCGGATCGTTTTCCATGGCCAGATTGACGAAGATGCGCGGCAGATAGAAGAGGCCGGCAAACCACGAGGCGATGAAAACGATGTGTAGCGATTTGATCCAGAGCATGTCAGGCCTTTAGCTTGCGGTAATACGCATCAGCACATGATGGACCTTGCGCATGACAGCAGTATTTCCTTGCAAGGCGATATGTCGTCGCTTGGCATTCAAACACGAACTTCTCCATGGTGAAGCAGGGAATTCGCGGCGCACTGCGCCACACCTGCGTAACGGTGTCGCCTTGCAAGGCGGCACTCCGTTGCATGGTACTTAAACACGCACTTCTCCATGCCCAAACACCACATACTTGAGCGAGGTCAGTCCTTCGAGGCCGACCGGGCCGCGTGCATGCAGCTTGTCGTTGGAAATGCCGATCTCTGCACCCAGGCCATATTCGAAGCCATCGGCAAAGCGCGTCGAGGCATTCACCATGACGGAAGCAGAATCGACTTCACGCAGAAACTGCATGGCACGCGAGTAATCTTCGGTGATGATGGCGTCGGTATGCTTGGACGAATAGGTATTGATGTGGGCAATCGCCTCATCAACATCGGCCACGGTCTTGATCGACAGAATCGGTGCCAGATATTCGGTGGACCAGTCTTCTTCGGTCGCCGAAGCGAGGAAAGGGTAACCGGCCAGAATTGCCTTGGCTTCATCGTCGCAACGCAGTTCGACTTCCTTGGCCTGATACAGCTTCGCCAGTTCGGGCAAGACAGTCGGCGCAACGCTGCGCGCTACCAGCAAGGTTTCCATCGTGTTGCAGGTGCCGTAGCGATGGCACTTGGCATTGAAGGCAACGTCGAGCGCTTTTTTGTTATCGGCCTTGTCGTCGATATAGACATGGCAGATGCCGTCGAGATGCTTGATCATCGGTACCGTGGCTTCGGTCATCAGGCGTGCGATCAGCCCCTTGCCACCGCGCGGCACGATGACGTCCACATACTGCGGCATGGTGATCAGTTCGCCGACGGCAGCGCGGTCGGTGGTTTCCACGACTTGTACGGCATCTTGCGGCAGGCCGGCACCGGCCAATCCTTCCTTGACGAGTTTTGCCAGCGCCTTGTTGCAGTGGATCGCTTCCGAACCGCCACGCAGAATGGTCGCGTTGCCGCTCTTGATGCAGAGGCCGGCTGCATCGACCGTCACATTCGGGCGCGCTTCATAGATGATGCCGATCACCCCGAGCGGGACGCGCATCTGGCCGATCTGGATGCCGGTCGGGCGCACTTTCATGTTGGAAATCTCACCAATTGGATCGGGCAGCGACACGATCTGTTCCAGGCCTTCGGCCATCGTCGCAATCGCCTTGTCGGACAGCGTCAGGCGATCCAGCATTGCCGGTTCCAGTCCATTGGCGCGTGCCGCATCGAGATCGAGCTTGTTGGCCGAGCGCAGGATGTCGGCATCGCGCCGAATAGCGGCGGCGATCAACTGCAAGGCCTTGTTTTTGGCAGCGCTGTCGGCCTTGGCCATGGCGTGCGATGCCTGACGGGCACGTTCGCCGATTGCCTTCATGGTGGTTTTGATGTCGGTGGTCATGGCAATGATGGGTCTGACAAGTAATTCAGGTACGGCTAACAATAAATAAGGGCGGAACGAGAAAAAACACGTTTGCTATCGTGTATTCCGTAACGCGCGGTTGATGTTTTCTACTGGCTGATGCGTGGCGATTTGGTCAACGTTCAACCGCGTGCAACTTTCAGCCCCAGTTGCAACATGGCGTCCCACGGATCGCCGCTGAAGGCCTTGGCGCGTAAACCTTTCACCATCTTATCGATTTGCGCAGCTTCCTGCAGCGCCGTTTCCAGCGTGGTCAGTTTGAGTCGGCGCAGGGCGGGTTCCATCAGGCGTTCGCGCGGTCCCCAGATGCGGGCTTCCTTCATCAGTTGGCCGAGCGGCCGTCCTTGCGCCTGGCCAGATTTCAGCTTCAGCAAGGTGCGGATTTCTTCGGCCACCGCCCACAGTACCAGCGGCAGCGCCTCGCCTTCGCCCTTGAGTCCTTCCAGCATGCGCACCAGACGCGCCGCATCGCCGCTCAGCATGGCTTCGTTGAGCTTGAAGACATCGTAGCGGGCGACATTGAGCACGGCGTCATGCACCTGCTCGAAACTCAGTTGGCCTTCGGGATAGAGCAGTGCCAGCTTGCGTACTTCCTGATGCGCGGCCAGCAGATTGCCTTCCACACGATCGGCAATGAAATCCAGGCATTCGCGGCTGGCACCTTGCTTTTGCGCGGCAAGTCGCATGCCGAGCCAGTTCGGCAATTGTGCGCGCTCGACCAAGGGAATATCGATCCAGACGCCTGCCTGCTGCAGGCTGGCGACCCAGGCCGCCTTTTGCGTTTGCCAGTCGAGCTTGGGCAGCGTGATGAGCGTGACGTTGTCAGGGCTTAGCGATGCAGCGTAATCCTGCAGCGCCTTGCCGCCATCCTTGCCGGGTTTGCCGGTCGGAATGCGCAACTCGATCAGCTTGCGGTCGCCGAACAGCGATTGCGACTGATTCGCGGCGAGCAGTTCGCCCCATTTGAAACTGCGTTCGACCACCAGCACTTCGCGCTCGGTCAAGCCTTGCGTGCGTGCGGTCTTGCGTATCTTGTCGGCAGCTTCGAGCGCGAGCAGGTGCTCGTCGCTGGTGATGATGTACAAACCCGCCAGCGGTTTTGCCAGATGCGAATCGAGCGCGTCGGG
The DNA here is from genome assembly GCF_913776015.1 of uncultured Oxalicibacterium sp. Classification (GTDB taxonomy): domain Bacteria; phylum Pseudomonadota; class Gammaproteobacteria; order Burkholderiales; family Burkholderiaceae_D; genus Oxalicibacterium. The sequence goes on from NZ_CAJYMD010000080.1 coordinate 9,370, forward strand.
CCGCAGTTGCATCGTGCGCTCTAGTTGCCTGCCGGTGCGGCAGTGGTGATCGGCTTGATCGATGCCACGCGGCGCAGGATCTGTTGCACCAGATCGGCCTGCATGTCCTTGTACAGCATGACCGCTTCAGCTTCTTTGGCAAGCACCTGATTCTCGTTGTACGTCAGGTCGCGCTTCAGAGAAATCTGCGTGGGCGCCAGCAATTGCGCATTCTTGTTGTCGCGCACGGCAACTGTCACACGGTAGTAAAGCGCATATTCACGCACGCGGCCCTGGCTATTCAGCGAGAGAATGGTCCGCTCCTGCGTTTCGCCCGTGATGTCGAGGATCGCTTCCGCATCTTCGGCTCTATCCTTGATCTGCAGCTCACCACTGCCGCGAATATTACGGCGCAAGGCAGCGCCCAGCGTCGAGCTTTCCGGCACGTTGATGTAGATGCTCTTGAACGGCAACTCGTCGCCGAGCAGTGAGCCGCGCAACTTGAAGCCGCAGGCCGACAGCAGGGCGGTCGAGCCCAGCGCGAGACAGAGTAGACGACGATGTTTCTGCATGTTCGATCCTGCGAGTAGGGTCAGCGAGGGCCAGTTCGATTGCCGAACGATCAGACCACGATGTTGATCAGCTTGCCCGGCACCACGATGATTTTCTTCGGTGTGCCTTCCATGAACTTCTGTACGTTTTCGTTGGCCAGGGCGGCGGCTTCGATGCTGGCCTTGTCGGCATCCTTGGCAACGACGATGCTGCCGCGCAGCTTGCCATTGATCTGGATCATCAATTCGATTTCCGACTGTTCAAGCGCAGCAGCATCAACCTGTGGCCACGCGGCATCGAGAATGTCGCCGAATTGTGCAGCGTAACCGAGTTCCTGCCACAGCACATGCGTGATGTGCGGTGCGACCGGATTGAGGATGCGCAGGAAGATCGAGAAGCCTTCGCTGATGACAGCATTCGATGCGGCTGAGTCGTCCAGTTTGGCAGCGTCCAGCGTGTTGAGCATCTTCATGCATGCCGAGACGACGGTGTTGTACTGGATACGCTTGTAGTCGGCATCGGCCTGTTGCAAGATCTTGTGCAGCTCCCGACGCAACGTCTTGTGCGGCTCGCCGAGCGTGGCGAAATCCACCTTGTCATTTTTGGCGATGCGTGCAGCCTGCGCATAGCCGTAAGACCACACGCGACGCAGGAAGCGATTCGAACCTTCGACGCCGGTGCCCGACCACTCGAGCGTCTGCTCCGGTGGCGAGGCGAACATCGTGAACAGGCGCGCAGTATCGGCGCCGTACTGCTCGATCTGTACTTGCGGGTCGATGCCGTTGTTCTTGGACTTCGACATTTTTTCGGTGCCGCCGAGTTCGACCGGCTGACCATCGCTTTTCAGGACGGCAGATACCGGGCGACCCTTGTCATCGAACGTCAGTTCCACGTCTGCCGGATTGAACCAGATCTTCTTGCCGCTCGCATCTTCGCGATAGTAGGTTTCGTTCAGCACCATGCCTTGCGTCAGCAGGTTGACGAACGGTTCGTCGAACTTGACGAGGCCGAAATCGCGCATGACCTTGGTCCAGAAACGCGCGTACAGCAGGTGCAGCACGGCATGTTCGATACCGCCGATGTACTGGTCCATCGGCATCCAGTAATCGTTGCGGCTGTCGACCATCGCGTCGTTCGAGCCTGGCGAGCAATAGCGCATGAAATACCACGACGAATCGACGAAGGTATCCATGGTGTCGGTTTCGCGACGCGCAGGCTTGCCGCATTTCGGGCAATCGCACTTGAGGAAGGCTTCGTGCTTGTTGAGCGGGTTGCCGCTGCCGTCCGGCACGCAGTCTTCCGGCAGGACGACTGGCAGATCCTTTTCCGGTACCGGTACTGCGCCGCAGTCCGGGCAGTTGATCATCGGAATCGGTGTACCCCAGTAGCGCTGGCGCGAAATACCCCAGTCGCGCAGGCGATAGGTGATCTTTTTCTCGCCGAGACCCATCCCGGCCAGATCGGCAGCGATGGCATCGACCGCCTGCTGATAGTTGAGACCGTCGTACTTGCCCGAGTTGATGCAGCGACCGTTTTCCTTGTCGCCATACCAGTCATGCCAGGAAATTTCCGAGAATTCCTTGCCTTCGACAGCGATGACAGGGTGAATCGGCAGCGCATATTTTTGTGCGAATGCAAAGTCGCGTTCGTCATGTGCAGGCACGCCCATCACGGCGCCATCGCCGTAGGTGATCAGCACATAGTTGCCGACCCAGACTTCGACGAGCTGGCCGGTCAGCGGATGCTTGACGAACAACCCGGTCGGCATGCCTTTCTTTTCCATCGTCGCCATGTCGGCTTCGATGACGCTGCCTTGCTTGCACTCGGCGATGAAGTCTGCGAGTTCAGGATTCGATTTGGCGGCGAAGGTCGCCAGCGCGTGCTCGGGTGCCACGGCGCAGAAGGTCACGCCCTTGATCGTGTCGGCACGCGTGGTGAAGACCCACAGCTTGCCGTCATTGATCAGGTTATCGCCATCCTTGATCTCGTGCGTGAAGGCGAAGCGCACACCGGTCGATTTACCGATCCAGTTCGACTGCATGATGCGCACGCGCTCGGGCCAGCCCGGCAGCTTGTTGTCGACGTGATCCAGCAGTTCTTCGGCGTAATCGGTGATGCGGGCGTAGTACATCGGGATTTCGCGCTTTTCGATCAGTGCGCCGGAACGCCAGCCGCGACCGTCGATCACTTGCTCGTTGGCCAGCACGGTCTGATCGATCGGATCCCAGTTCACCGTACCTGTCTTCTTATAGATGATGCCTTTTTCCAGCATCTTCAGGAACATCCACTGGTTCCATTTGTAGTATTCGGGCTTGCAGGCCGTCATCTCGCGCGACCAGTCGATTGCCAGACCCATCGACGCCATTTGCGTCTTCATGTACTCGATGTTCGAGTAGGTCCATTGCGCTGGCGGCACGTTGTTCTGCATCGCGGCGTTTTCTGCCGGCATGCCGAACGCATCCCACCCCATTGGCATGAGCACGTTGTAACCGTTCATGCGCAGATGACGATACATCACGTCGTTGATCGTGTAATTGCGCACGTGACCCATGTGCAGCTTGCCGGATGGGTACGGCAGCATCGAGCAGGCGTAGAACTTCTTCTTCGGCTTGCCGTTCTTGTCCACGGCGTTTTCGACTGCCTTGTAAGCGTCAATGGATTGCCAGTGATCGTGCGCCGATTTCTCGACATCGGCGGGGCTGTATTTATCTTGCATGACGGATGAAGCCAGAATGAAAGGTGAAATGAATGACGTTGCGCGACCGGGAATGACGATTTGTCGTCTGGCGCGCCAAAGGCCTGATTATAGCGTTTCGCACCCGTCGGGGACAGCGCGACCGGGTGTGTGAAGCATGGATTGCCGTCGTTTGGGTGAAATGCGGCTGGGAAGCGGGTGGCGAACCTGCCTGTCAGGCCAGTTTCAGGGCGAGGGCGGCTTTTTCGCCATAGTCGGCGTAGCGATCGTTGATGGCGTCGATGCAGAACGCCAGTTCTTCGAGCAATTCGGGAAAACGGGTTTTGATGACATCGGCATGCGTGATGACGATTTGCAGCACTTCGTTATCCTTGAGTCGGAACCTTGTCATGCCGTCGTCATCGCGCAGATAGCTCATGCAATCGACCCAGGCATCCATGTTGGCACCATAGAAATCGGGAAAGCCGAACGCTGTTTTGCATGCGGTATGAAAGTCTTCCCAACCGGCGATCAGTGCGCCGTCGAGTTGCGCGGTCGCCATCAGTTGCCTCCTTCGGTCGGTACGTCGGTCACGAAGCCGAGCTTTGTCAAACCCTGTGCCTGCGCGGCTGCCATGATTTGCGCGATGGTTTCGTAGCGTGTGTTCTTGTCGGCGCGTAATTGCACTTGTGGCTGCGGCTGTTGCTTGCCCGCGGTTTCGAGGCGTTGTTGCAGCACTGTGCGATCAATGGTTTCCTGATTCCAGTACAGCTTGCCGTCGGCATCGATCGACAGAGAAATCGTCGTGCCTTCGGCAGGCGCTGGTGCCGATTTGACTGCCGGCAGATCAAGACGGATGGCTTGTGTGAAGAGCGGTGCGGCCAGAATGAAGATCACCAGCAGTACCAGCATCACATCCACCATCGGCGTGACGTTGATTTCCGCCATGGGGGCCGGTCGCCCGTTTTCGTTAAAGCTGCCGAAGCTCATGGTGATGTTCTTGCCGAAAGGGTGGTCATGCGCGGGTTTCCTGTGCCACGCGTGCGCCTGTAGTCAGGTAGGCATGCAGGTCATGCGCGAAGGCATCGAGTTCGGCCAGCGTCAGGCGATTGACGCGCACGAAGGCGTTGTAGGCCAAAACGGCCGGAATCGCGACGGCCAGTCCAAGCGCCGTCATGATCAGCGCTTCGCCAACCGGGCCGGCAACCTTGTCGATCTGTACGCTACCCGATGCCGACACGGCGATCAGTGCATGGTAGATGCCCCAGACGGTGCCGAACAGACCGACGAAAGGCGCGGTCGAGCCGACCGATGCCAGTAGCGTCAGACCGCTTTCGAGGCGGGCCGACACGCGATTGATTTCCTGCCGCAGCGTGCGCGTGATCAGTTCGCCGGTATCGGTGTTGGCATTGAGCGAATCGGCGGCCGGTTTGCGATTGGCGGCTTCGACACCTTGTGCGGCCAAGGGCGTGTAGACATATTCGACATCGGCCAGACGCAAGCCGGCAATGGCGTCGGGCAGCGTGGGTGCCTGCCAGAAGCGCTCGAGTGCCGATGCGCTGCGACGGATGCGCCATGCGCTCCAGCTTTTGGCTAAGATGTAGAACCAGCTCAGGATCGACATTGCCAGCAGCACATAGGCAACGCCATGCGAAACGGCATCGCCCTGTGCCCAGTAATGGGCGAGTCCCAGGCCGGTATTTGCTGCAACGCTCATGGGAGGTGATCCGTATCGAGGTCAGGAAAAATCAGCGCAGGCCGAGCACGTCCTGCATGTCGAACAGGCCGGTCGTGTGCTGGCTCAGGAAGCGTGCGGCACGCAGGCTGCCGGTGGCATACGAAACGCGGCTCGATGACTTGTGCGAAATCTCGATGCGCTCGCCGATGCCCGCAAACAGCACGGTGTGGTCGCCGATGATGTCGCCGCCACGCACGGTCGCGAAACCGATCGATGACGGATCACGCGCGCCGGTCACGCCTTCACGCGCCCAGACGGCCACGTCGTTGAGTTCCTTGCCGAGCGCGCCAGCGATGACTTCGCCCATCTTGATCGCGGTGCCGGACGGCGCATCGACCTTGTGACGATGGTGCGCCTCGATGATCTCGATGTCGTAACCTTCGGAGAAATTCTTCGCGGCCATTTCCAGCAGTTTCATTGTCACGTTGACGCCCACGCTCATGTTCGGCGCGAAGACCACGGCGGTCTTTTCTGCTGCCTTGGCAATCGCTGTCTTGCCTGCTGCGTCAAAACCGGTGGTACCGATGATGACCTTGATGCCATGCGCAGCGCAGTAGTCGAGATGCGTCAGCGTACCTTCCGGGCGCGTGAAATCAATGAGGAAATCCGCGTCGGCCAGACCCTTTGCGAGATCGGATTCGATCTTCACGCCAGCCGGCTTGCCGAGAAAGGCGGCGGCATCGTTGCCGATGGCAGGCGAGGAGGGCAGATCGAGTGCGCCAGCCAGTACGGTATCAGGCGCATTCTGAATGGCTTCGATCAGCATCTGGCCCATACGGCCCGATGCGCCAGCCACGGCGATTTTCAGTTGTGTCATGGAGAACTCGGTAGAGACGGGTTGCTGGATTGTCTGGCGTGCAGCTTACTTATTTCTTTGGTTTGGCCAGACGGTCCAGATAATCCTGTTCAGTTGGCAGATCCTCACCACCCTCGAAACGCGATACCAGTCGATCCTGGAAGAATACCGTCACGCGGCTGGTGGTGACTTCGCCGTTACCCTTTTGCATGCGGAATGCGTAATCCCAGCGATCGGCATGGAACATGTCGGTCAGCAGAGGTGTGCCGAGCAGGAAGATGACCTGATCCTGCGTCATGCCCGGACGCAGTTGCGCCACCATTTCACGCGAAACGAAGTTGCCTTGCTGGATATCCGGGCGATAAGGGCGCAGAAAGCCGAGGAAACGTTTCTGCTGCACGGTCTGCACGCTGCTGCCAGCAGCTTGTTCGGTCGCTGCCGCTTTGCTCGCTTCAGCTTCTGCCTTCGGTGCCGGCTCGTCGATCAACGGATTTTTCTTGGTTGCACAGCCTGCAACGAGGGCTGCCAGCGTCAGGCATAACGCGCTGACGACGAACGAGGTACGGCCGGACTGGGAAGGCAGGATAGGCATAAGAAATCTCGAGCGGTTGAGCAATTGTATGAAAACGCTATATGATAAGGCAGATATTCCTTCAGTGACCAAGAACATGCCCAACAATCCCTCCGAGCTTAAAGCCAGCGGCCTCAAGGCGACGCTGCCTCGTCTCAAGATTCTCGACATCTTCCAGAATGCCAAGGTGCGTCACCTGAGCGCCGAAGATGTGTACAAAATGCTGTTGGCCGACAATCTTGATGTCGGCTTGGCGACGGTCTACCGTGTCCTGACCCAGTTCGAACAGGCCGGCATCCTGCAGCGCAATCACTTTGAAACCGGCAAGGCCGTGTTTGAGCTTAATGAAGGCTCGCACCACGATCATCTGGTCTGTCTCGATTGCGGCAAGGTCGAAGAGTTTTACGACGAAGAAATCGAAAAGCGTCAGGAAGCGATTGCCAAGCAATACGGCTTCGAAATTGCCGACCATGCGCTGGCGCTTTATGGCCATTGCAAGAGCTGCCAGAAAGCCAAGAAGTAGGTCGCTGCGCACAAGCGCGACATTAAATAAAAACGCCGCCTTCTTTCGAGAGGCGGCGTTTTTATTTGTGGGCCGGATTCAGGTGCCAGGCGAATGGCTCAAGGCATTCGATAGCAGTTTGGCGGTGATGTCGACAATCGGAATCACGCGTTCATAGGCCATACGCGTCGGGCCAATCACCCCCAAGGTACCGACCACTTTGCCGTTGACGGTATAGGATGAGGTGACCACGCTCATCTGATCCATCGGCACCAGGCTCGATTCGCCGCCAATGAAAATCTGTACGCCGCTGGCCTTGTTCGATGAATCCAGCAATTGCATCAGGCTGGTTTTCTGCTCAAACAATTCGAACAACTGGCGCAGGGACGCCATGTTCGAGGAAAGGTCGGACACGCTCAGCAGATTGCGTTCGCCCGAGATGACCACGTTTTCGCTATCGTCATTCATGACATCGCTACCGGCTTCGACGGCGATCTGCATCAGCTGCGTCATGTCGTCGCGCAGTTGCTGCAGTTCGGTTTGCAGGCGCAGTCTGACTTCATCGAAACTCAGGCCACCAAAGTGCTGGTTGATGTAGTTGGCCGCTTGCGTCAGTTGCGATGGCGTGTAATCCACTTCGGTCAGCAGCAGGCGATTCTGTACATCACCCGACGGGCTGACGATCACCAGCAAAATGCGTTTTTCTGACAAACGCAGGAAGTCGATCTGGCGAAAGACCGATTCGCGACGCGGTGTCATGACGATGCCGGCAAATTCGGACAACGACGACAGGATTTGCGCCGCATTTGAAATGACCTTCTGCGATGAGCCAGTGTGCAGCGAGGACTGCAGGCGCGATTCGACGTTGCTGCTGTCGATGGATTGGACGGTCAGCAGCGTATCGACGAATACGCGGTAGCCGCGTGGTGTTGGGATGCGTCCGGCAGACGTGTGCGGACTGGCAACGAAACCCATCTCTTCCAGATCGGCCATCACGTTGCGAATGGTCGCCGGCGACAAATCGAGGCCGGAAATGCGGGACAGTTCGCGCGAGCCGATCGGCTGACCGTCCGCGATATAGCGTTCGATCAGTGCCTTCAGCAGGGTTTGTGCACGATTGTCGAGTTGCATGGTGAACGTATTGTAAATACACGCAATGTCATACGGCAAGCTGGATAGCGCTTACCGTTCCTATGCCACATGCTGGCGATCTGCGAAATCTCAAGCGGCATCGCAACAGCATCGCCAATGGAGCCCTGTTATTGCCCGTATTGCCTTAGCGGCGCCCAAGCCAGGCGACTACATCGTGCAGGGTACGAAAGTGTGCTGCCGGTTCGATGTCTGCAGGGAAGGGGCGGTCGAAACGGTTCATCCATCCTGCATGCAGCCCGGCATTTTGCGCGCCGGCAACATCGAGCGATGGATCGTCACCAATATGGAGCGCCTCATGCGGGGCAATGTCGAGTGCCTCGCAGGCCGCCAAAAAAATCGCGGGATCGGGTTTGGCGGTGCCAAATTGATGCGCTGCCAGCGAAACCTCGAAATGATGCGCCAGACCGATGGCGTGTAAGTCGGCAAAACCGTTGGAAATTGAGCCGATACGGTATTGCTGTTGCAGCGCTGTCAGGCCCGGTGCCACGTCGTCGAATGGCGTGACGGCATTGCGTGCTTCTGAAAACACGGCCATGGCCTCCAGCATGCGTCCTTCATCTTCGCCGCAGAGCGTGCAGGCATGCGTCAGCGTGGCATGTCGCAATGCCCATAAATCGTAACGGTATTGCGGATTACCGGATTGCAGCTCGGCGCGCAAGGTACGCAGATTGTCGATGGTGTAGCGCGCGGTAATACCCGGTGTATGAAGGGCAAGCCAGTCATGGAGAACCTGTTCAGCGCGCTTGATGACGGCTTCGAGCGGCCATAGCGTATCGTCGAGGTCGAACAATACTGCCTTGATGTGATGCTTGGAGGGCGTAGCTTGCATGCGTTGTGCCGAGACCATGCGTTTTGTTATTGCGCATGTCCCGAAGTGCAATCGAAACATAAATTATGGTCTAATCTGCAGCATCATGTTTCCTACCTCTCCTACCGCCCCCCTGCCGCGCTTCCAGACGATTGCGATCGTTGGCAAATACATGGCTGGCGGCACCGCCCAGTCCCTGCTGCAGATTGCCGAATGTCTGGTCACGACCGGCCGTCGCGTCTTGTTCGAAGCCGAAACCGTGCAGAATTTTTCTATCAGTGGCTATGAATCCATGTCGCTGCGCGAAATCGGTGAAACGGCCGATGCCGCCATCATCGTTGGTGGCGATGGCACCATGCTGGGGATTGCGCGGCAGATGGCGCCGTTCGATGTGCCGCTGATCGGCGTCAATCAGGGGCGGCTCGGGTTCATGACCGATGTCTCGCTCGATCGCATGATGCCGATGCTGCAGGAAATGCTGAACGGTTCTGCCGTGGCCGAGTACCGCACGCTGCTCGAAGGCGAGATCATGCGTGACGGCAAGCTCATGCATCACACGCTGGCGCTCAACGATGTGGTGCTGTCGCGTGGTTCGGGCTCCGGCATGATCGAACTGCATGTCGAAGTCGACGGGCAGTTCATGTACAACCAGCGTTCCGACGGTCTCATCGTCGCCACGCCGACCGGCTCCACGGCTTATTCGCTGTCGGCCGGCGGGCCGATTCTGCAACCGAGCGTGAAGGGTTTTGCGATTGTGCCGATTGCGCCGCATGCGCTGTCGAATCGTCCGATCGTGGTGCCGGATTCGAGCGAAATCGTGATCGAGGTCGTGGGCGGACGCGAAGCCAACATCAACTTCGACATGCAATCGGTTGCGCGCCTGCAAAACAACGATCGCATTGTCATTCACCGTTCCGAACACGTTGCCACCTTCCTGCATCCACAAGGCTGGAATTACTACGATACCCTGCGCGAAAAGCTGCACTGGAATGAGTATCCGTCTGTGGAAGGCCGGTTAAAATAATTCCCGAAGGTCGGCGGCATGCCGGCCTTTCCGTTTCATCCCGATCGCTGTCGAATCGTAAGGTATTTCCGGTTCGCAGCAGGCAACGATACAGGACTGTTCAACCCTCATGCTGCGCACGCTTTCGATCCGCGATTTCGTCATTGTCGATTCCATCGAGCTGGATTTCTCGTCGGGCTTTACGGTCTTTACCGGTGAAACCGGTGCAGGTAAGTCCATCCTGATCGATGCACTGGCGCTGGCCTTGGGCGGGCGCGGCGATGCCAGCGTGGTGCGTGAAGGCGCAGCCAAGGCCGATATCTCCGCTGAATTTTCCGCCAGTCCCGAACTGGCGGCATGGCTGGCCGACAACGAATGTGCGAGCGAAGAGGGTAGTATCCTGCTGCGCCGCGTGATCGACAGTGCGGGCCGTTCCAAAGCATTCATCAACGGCATTACCGCCACCGCCACGCAACTGCGCGAGCTGGGCGAGCAACTGGTGGATATTCATGGGCAGCACGCGCACCAATCCCTGCTGAAGGCCGACGCGCAACGTACGCTGCTCGACAATCAGGCGGGCTTGCAGAAAGAAGTGCGTGCCGTTGCCGCCGCTTTCAAGAGCTGGCGTGCGCTGGCAAAGCAGCGCGAAGAATTCGAAACCAACGCCCGCAATGTGTTGCTCGAACGCGAGCGGCTGGAATGGCAGGTCGGCGAACTCGACAAGCTGGCCGCCAAGCCGGGCGAGTGGAGTGAGGTCACGCAGGAACACAGCCGTCTTTCGCATGCCGCTGCGCTGATCGAAGGTGCGCAGGAAGCGCTCAATCTGATTTCCGAATCCGATACGGCACCGATGCTGTCGCAACTTTCCTCGCTCAACAGCCGTCTGGGCAAGCTAGTCGATCTGGATGCCGGCTTGCAGCCGGTGCTTGATGTGCTGGAGCCGGCCCGCATTCAGTTGCAGGAAGCGGTCTACGCACTCAACGATTATCTGGGGCGCGTCGAACTCGATCCGGCCCGCTTGCAACAGGTCGAACGGCGCATGGAAGATTTGCACGCGGCGGCGCGCAAGTTTCATGTCGATGCCGATGTTTTGCCAGAAGAATTCGAACGGCTTTCGGAACAATTGCAGCAATTGGCCGATGCCAGCGACCTGGACGCCCTGCGTGCGCAGGAGGAACAGCGCAAACAGGGTTATCTGACCGCCGCACAGAAATTATCCAAGGCACGTACCAAGGCAGCCAAGGCGCTGTCTGCAGCGGTCACGGCGGCGATGCAGGATTTGAGCATGAGTGGCGGCCGTTTCGAGATTGCCTTGCATGCTGGCGAACCGGCGGCCTATGGGCTGGAACAGGTGGAGTTTCTGGTGGCCGGTCATGCTGGCACTACGCCGCGCGCGCTCGCCAAGGTGGCATCCGGCGGTGAACTGGCGCGTATTGCCCTGGCGATCTCGGTCATTACCTCAAGTGCGACGGCAACCCCGACGCTGATCTTCGATGAAGTTGATAGCGGCATTGGCGGTGGTGTGGCCGAAGTGGTCGGTCGCCTTTTGCGCAAGCTCGGGCAGGATCGCCAGGTCTTGTGCGTGACCCATTTGCCGCAAGTAGCCAGCCAGGCCAATCAGCATTTCGAAGTCAGTAAGCAGGCGCGTGGTGGCAAAACCGTGTCGTCGATTACACCGCTGGATGCCAATGCGCGTATCGAGGAAATCGCACGCATGCTGGGCGGGCTGGAAATCACCGCGACCACGCGTTCGCATGCACGTGAACTGCTGGCAAGCTGAACGGTCTGACCGGGCAACATCTGACGTATTCCCTGCGTCTTTCACATAACGACAACAATAAACACGATAACAAGCCGCCATGTCCTATCGCTCCGAACCGCCATACACACATGGCAACCTGTCTAAGAGCGCAATCGTGCTCGTCAATCTGGGGACGCCCGATGCACCCACGACATCGGCGGTACGGCGCTATCTGAAGCAATTTCTATCCGATCCGCGTGTGGTCGAGATTCCGCGGGCGATCTGGTGGTGGATTCTGCATCTGATCATCCTGCCGTTTCGTTCGGGGCAATCGGCGAAGAAGTACGACACCATCTGGACCGATGAAGGATCTCCGCTCAAGGTGCATACAGAAAAGCAGGCGCGTCTGCTGCAAGGTTATCTGGGTGAACGTGGGCACAAGGTGCGCGTGGTTTATGCCATGCGTTATGGCAACCCGGGCGTGCCTGCGGTGTTGCGGCAGTTGAAGGAAGAAGGCTGCGATCGCATTCTTGTATTGCCGGCATATCCGCAATATTCGGGGACGACGACGGCGTCCATTTTCGATGCGGTATTTGCCCATTACCGTAGGGAGCGCAATGTGCCGGAACTGCGCTTCGTCAAGCATTACCACGATCACGATGCGTATATCGACGCTTTGCGCAGGTCGGTGCAAGCTCATTGGGAAATGAACGGTCGCCCGGAAAAGCTCGTCATGAGTTTTCATGGCGTGCCAAAACGCACCTTGATGCTGGGCGATCCTTATCATTGCGAATGCTACAAGACCGCGCGTTTGCTGGCGCAGGCATTGGGACTCACACCCGAGCAATACCTGGTAACTTTCCAGTCGCGTTTCGGCAAGGCCGAATGGCTGCAACCTTACACGGCACCGACCGTGCAGGCACTGGCGCGTGAAGGTGTGCGTCGCATCGATGTGATTTGCCCCGGCTTTACCAGCGATTGCCTTGAAACGCTGGAAGAAATCGCGCTGGAAGTGCGTCACGATTTCCTGCACGCGGGCGGCAAGGAATTCAACTACATCCCTTGCCTGAACGAGGACGATGCCTGGATTCGTGCCCTGACGGAATTGTCGGAATTGCACATGATCGGCTGGCCCACACTCATGACACCGGCCTTGCGTGAGGAGTTGGAGCAGCAGGCATATATTTCACGTGAAGAGGCGGTACGCCTTGGCGCGCCGCAATAAGAATCGTCAAAACAGCCAGTCAAAAAGAAGCACGAGAAAAGCACGTTTGGCGTGGTTGGTTTTTAGGATTCTAGGTGCCTAAAGAATAAACGCATCCAAGCAATAACCAGCCAATCAGAGTGCTACCGTCTCCATGCCGGGCGGGTTTGCGGGGATTGTCGTGGGAAAACCAAAGAGCGAAGCGTTTTGATCGATCGCCCGAGTGTGTTTGTGCAGGTTGAGTAAAGGCATCCCGCTTTGCGCAGGGGGAAGGATTCAAGCCATTGCCCTATCGTGCTTCAGAGCATTTGCTGGCAGATGACGGCTGCAGCCAGTGCCGTATAAGCCACGAGGGCGGTGTACATCAGTGGTAATTTCATGGCGGACCTCCTTGCGGCGATGCCGCAAAAGTAATCATCCCCCTATCTTTTTCTGTCTCCTTGCTCTTTCCAGATTAGCCAGTATTTATGGGCTGTCCAGCCGGTTTCATGGAAAAAATGTAACAACAATCGTGCTGCAAGCTTTATCATCGCGGGTTCGCCGCTGGTGGAAGCGGCAGGGCGGATGAGATGTGGCGCGGGTTTCCCATGAGTACTCTTCTCTTGAAAACATGCCCAACAGCCCCATGTGGGCTGGCATGTTCGCTTTACTTTCCGCTTTTTCTTTATTTCACCTCGCTGTAACCCCTTGATTGTTGGAGATTTTTTCATGCAAGACCAGGATAAATACGCCGAACAGGCCGCCGCCATGGATGCGCCGCAGAACGACAAGGCCGCTGATCCTGCCGCCGCGGCGGCTACGCCTACGCCTACGCTGGAAGAACAACTGGCTGCCGCACAGCAGCAGATTCAGGAATTGCAGGACGCTTTCCTGCGTGCCAAGGCAGAAACCGAAAATGCACGCCGCCGTGCGCAGGACGATATTGCCCGCGCCCACAAGTTCGCCATCGAGGGTTTTGCCGAAGCGCTGGTACCGGTCAAGGACAGCCTCGAAATGGCATTGCAAGTCGAATCGCCTTCGGTGGAATCGCTGAAGGAAGGCGTGGAAATGACGCTCAAGCAACTGAGTGCCGCCTTCGAAAAAGGCCGTTTGCTCGAAGTCAAACCGGAGCCTGGCGAAAAGCTCGATCCGATGAAGCATCAGGCGGTGTCCATGGTGCCTGCCGAGCAGGCATCGAATACGGTGGTGTCCGTCCTGCAAAAGGGCTACATGATTTCGGACCGCCTGCTGCGCCCGGCCCTGGTGACCGTCGCACAGTAAAAAAACAGCAAGAAATGGCTTGAAAGCATCGATTTTCACCCTATATCGGGTGCATCCAGCCGTTTTTAACCATAAACAATTCGTATAGATCGTTAAGGAAACACCATCATGGGCAAAATCATCGGTATCGATTTGGGCACGACCAACTCCTGCGTTGCAGTCATGGAGGGTGGCAAATCGAAAGTCATCGAAAATGCAGAAGGCGCACGTACCACGCCTTCCGTCATCGCTTATCAGGAAGATGGCGAAATTCTGGTTGGTGCACCTGCCAAACGTCAGGCTGTTACCAATCCGAAAAACACGCTGTACGCGGTCAAGCGTCTGATCGGCCGTAAGTACGAAGAGAAAGAAGTGCAGAAAGACATCGGTCTGATGCCTTACCAGATCACCAAGGCCGACAACGGCGATGCATGGGTGTCCGTGCGCGACAAGAAACTGGCGCCGCCACAGATTTCTGCTGAAGTCCTGCGCAAGATGAAGAAGACCGCCGAAGACTATCTCGGCGAAGAAGTGACTGAAGCCGTGATTACCGTTCCTGCGTATTTCAACGATTCGCAACGTCAGGCAACCAAGGATGCAGGTCGCATCGCCGGTCTGGACGTCAAACGCATCATCAACGAGCCGACCGCAGCAGCACTCGCTTTCGGCTTGGACAAGGCAGAGAAAGGCGACCGCAAGATCGCCGTGTATGACCTCGGCGGCGGTACCTTCGACGTCTCGATCATCGAGATCGCCGATGTCGATGGTGAGAAGCAGTTCGAAGTGTTGTCGACCAACGGCGACACCTTCCTCGGCGGTGAAGATTTCGATCAGCGCCTGATTGACTACATCATCGAAGAATTCAAGAAGATCAACGGCCTCGATCTGTCGAAAGACGCGATCGCGCTGCAGCGTATCAAGGCATCGGCAGAGCGCGCGAAGATCGAACTGTCGTCGTCGCAACAAACCGAAATCAACGAGCCGTACATCGCCATGGCAAATGGCGCACCGGTTCACTTGAACCTGAAAATCACGCGCGCCAAGCTGGAGTCGCTGGTGGAAGACCTGATCGCCAAGTCGATCGAGCCATGCCGTACTGCGATCAAGGATGCGGGCGTCAAAGTTTCCGATATCGATGACATCATCCTGGTCGGCGGTCAGACTCGTATGCCGAAAGTACAGGAAGCCGTGAAGGATTTCTTCGGCAAGGAGCCTCGCAAGGACGTGAATCCGGACGAAGCCGTTGCGGTCGGTGCAGCAATTCAAGGTTCGGTCTTGTCGGGCGATCGTAAGGATCTGTTGCTGCTGGACGTGACGCCGCTGTCGCTGGGTATCGAAACCCTGGGTGGCGTGATGACCAAGATGATCCAGAAGAACACCACGATCCCGACCAAGTTCTCGCAAGTGTTCTCGACGGCTGACGACAACCAGCCAGCCGTGACCATCAAGGTATTCCAGGGCGAGCGCGAAATGGCCGTCGGTAACAAGGCGCTGGGCGAGTTCAATCTGGAAGGCATCCCGCCAGCAGCACGTGGCACGCCACAGATCGAAGTGACCTTCGACATCGACGCCAACGGTATTCTGCACGTCGGCGCGAAAGACAAGGCAACTGGCAAGGAAAACAAGATCACCATCAAGGCCAACTCGGGTCTGACCGAAGAGGAAATCCAGAAGATGGTGCAGGATGCCGAAGCCAATGCCGAGGAAGACAAGCGCGCCAAGGAAACCGCCGAAGCGCGCAACCAAGGCGATGCACTGGTGCACTCGACCCGCAAGTCGCTGAGCGAATACGGCGACAAGTTGGAAGCCGGCGAAAAAGAGAAGATCGAGGCAGCGATCAAGGATCTCGAAGACGCACTGAAGGACGGTGACAAAGCTGCCATCGATGAAAAATCGGCTGCCCTGACGACCGCTGCGCAGAAACTTGGCGAGAAGATGTACGCCGACATGCAGGCACAGCAGGCCGCGGCCGGTGGTGCAGCAGGTGCCGATGCTGGTGCTGCGCACGAGGAAGCCAAGCCACAGCAGGACGACGTGGTCGATGCCGACTTCAAGGAAGTCAAGGACAAGTAATGCGTCCGGCGCACAGCAAGGTCTGTGCGTGAATCACTGAAGCTGCATGTTGCGCCGGGTCGGCGGTTGAAAAACCCCGACTCGGCGTTTGCGTAAAAGCGATATTGCGGCACAGCGCAGTAATAGAGAAAACTCAGGGCAGGTACAGATGGCGAAACGTGATTTTTACGAGATTCTTGGCGTCAGCAAGAACGTATCGGACGACGAACTCAAGAAGGCTTATCGCAAACTCGCGATGAAACATCATCCGGATCGCAATCCGGGTAACAAGGAAGCGGAAGACAAGTTCAAGGAGGCCAAGGAGGCCTACGAAATGTTGTCCGATCCGCAAAAGCGTGAGGCGTACGACCGTTATGGTCATGCTGGCGTCGATCCGAATAACGGTATGGGTGGCGGAGCCGGCGGTTTTGCTGATGCGTTCGGCGATATCTTCGGCGATATTTTCGGTCAGGCTGCCGGTCGCGGTCGTGGTGGTCCGCAGGTTTATCGTGGTGCCGATCTGCGCTACAACCTCGAAATTACGCTGGAACAGGCTGCGCACGGTTACGACACGACGATTCGCGTGCCGTCGTGGGACGAGTGCGATACCTGTCACGGTACCGGTGCCAAACCCGGTACGTCGCCGACCAACTGCACCACATGCGGTGGGCACGGTCAGGTGCGCATGCAGCAAGGCTTCTTCAGTGTGCTGCAAACCTGTCCGAAGTGTCACGGCTCTGGCAAGATCAATCCATCGCCATGCGGTTCGTGCAGTGGTACCGGCAAGACCAAACGCAATAAGACACTCGAAGTGCAGATTCCTGCCGGGATCGATGATGGCATGCGCATTCGCTCCTCCGGCAATGGCGAGCCCGGCATGAACGGTGGGCCGCCGGGCGATCTGTATGTCGAGATTCGCATCAAGCAGCATCCGGTCTTCCAGCGCGAAGGCGACGATCTGCATTGCGAAATTCCGATTTCGTTTGCCAAGGCAGCACTCGGTGGCGAAGTCGAAGTGCCAACGCTCAATGGCAAGGCTTCGTTCACGCTGCCGGAAGGCACACAAAGTGGCAAGACCTTCCGTCTACGTAGCAAAGGCATCAAGGGCGTGCGTTCCGGTTATGCGGGCGATCTGTTTTGTCACGTCGTCGTGGAAACGCCTGTGACGCTTACCGAACGCCAGAAGGAATTGCTGCGCGAGTTCGAACAACTGACCGTCGAAGGTGGTGCCAAGCACAGTCCGCAGACCAAGACCTGGAAAGACAAGGTCAAGGAATTTTTCGAATAAGCGTCGCAAGAAAACTGACTGATGGTATTTCTCCGCCGCCGATCCTTTGATCGGCGGTTTTGTTTTATGCGCGCTATCATGCGTCCATGATGCAGGCGTTGTTTTGATCCACCGTTCTTGCAGCGTGATGCTTTTCCATTTTCGATGGCTGGACTACTTGATTTGAAATGCTTGGATACTGGTTCTGACGTGCCTTCTTGCATTGATTTGTTCAGTGATGATGGCGCGTTGGCGGCCAGAATCGCTGGCTTGCTGCGTGCGTTGCGGCCAGGAGCAGAGGTTGCGGTCGGTCATCAGCTTGCCTGGTTGTCGGCACGCCTTGCTTCGACCGCGTCGCGGTTGCTGATCATCGACGGCCGTTTACCTGACGCTTTCCCCGCGCTGAATCAGGCAAAGCAAGCAGGTCCCCGCGTGCGCGTGTTGTTTCTTGCCCCGGACGTGCATCGTATGCAGCAGGCATTCGCCTGTCATGCCGATGATGCGCTGATTTTCCCGTGGCACGCCGACGAG
This sequence comes from uncultured Oxalicibacterium sp., assembly GCF_913776015.1. Taxonomy (GTDB): domain Bacteria; phylum Pseudomonadota; class Gammaproteobacteria; order Burkholderiales; family Burkholderiaceae_D; genus Oxalicibacterium. The sequence continues at coordinate 27,179 of NZ_CAJYMD010000080.1, forward strand.
GTTGGGGCGCGTATGCAGCGCTTGCTGGCGATAAGACGCGAAGGTGTCGAAGAAGCACAGGTAGCGCGCCAGCTTAAACGAGGGCTAACCGAAATCGGTCGCGACTTGGGTTTAGATGAAGAGCACATGCTGGCGCGGTTCGACCGGATTGCCTATTTTCACGATGCAGCGACGGCGGCACATGAACGGCGGGTCGCACGCTATGCGGGCTTGCTGGCGCGTGCAGCGGGAGGCAGTGCGGCAGAAAGCCTTGCGCTGGAGCATGCCGCCCCGCTACATGACATCGGCAAGGTTGGCATCGCACCTGAGTTGCTGAATAAACGTGAAAAACTGAGTGCGGCAGAGCGCGCTTTTCTCTGTTCGCATGTCGACATGGGCTATGAAATCTTGAACATCGGCACGCTGCCGCTATTGCGGCTGGCAGCAGAGATTGCGCGTTCACATCACGAGCGTTTCGATGGTACTGGCTATCCGCAGGGACTGTGCGGCGAGCGTATTCCCTTTGAAGCACGCGTGGTTGCATTGGCCGATGTCTACGATGCGCTGACGTCGCCACGACCCTACAAACCGGCATGGGATGCGCAAACCGTCGCCGATTTCATCCGCGAAAACAGCGGTACGCATTTTGATCCGCATCTTGTCGATGCCTTCACGCGCCACGAGGAAGCCTTCCGAACGTTGCAATCCGAACTTTCGCTTGCAGATAGTTGATGCACATTGCGCGCTTCAGTTGCAGAATGGCAGCAGCGTTATGGATGCATAACGCCGACAAGAACAGCAATCAAACGGACGGAGCGGGCAATGAAATGGGAAGGCAATCGCGAGAGCGATAACGTCGAGGATCGTCGTGGCGGCGGTGGATTCGGTGCGATGGGTGGCCGTTCGATCGGTATCGGCACCATCGTGATTGCCTTGGTCGGTTCCTACTTTCTCGGCATTAATCCGATGACGCTCATCGGCATGCTCAGTGGCGGTCAGGTACAGACGCAGCAGGCACCCATCCAGCAAACGCCCGCCGACGATCAAATGGCGCGTTTCGTGCGCACGGTGCTGGCCGACACCGAAGATACCTGGAGTGAGATTTTCCGCGAAAACGGCGGCACGTATGCGCAACCGCGGCTCGTGCTCTTTACCGGACGCACGCCGACGGCTTGCGGCACCGGCGATACAGCGGCCGGCCCATTCTATTGTCCGGGCGACCAGAAAATCTATATCGACCTGGCCTTCTATCAGACCATGCGTGAACGTTTTCATGTCGCCAGCGATTTTGCTCAGGCGTACGTGATCGCCCATGAAGTCGGTCATCACGTGCAGAACATTACGGGCATCATGGAAAAGGTTGACCAGAAACGTCGCAGCCTGACCGAGCGCCAGGCCAATGCCTTGTCAGTCCGCGTCGAGTTGCAGGCCGATTGCTTCGCCGGTGTGTGGGCGGCGCGTGCCAACCGGGCGCGCGGCATTTTGGAACAGGGTGATGTCGAAAGTGCGCTCAAGGCGGCCAGTGCAATTGGCGACGATGCCTTGCAGAAACAGGCGCAAGGCTACGTGGTCCCCGATTCCTTTACGCACGGTACATCGGAGCAGCGCGTGCGCTGGTTCCAGCAAGGTATCAATAGCGCGGATCTGAATACTTGCAATACATTTGCTGCTAGAACCTTGTAAAAGGTCTTTGTGCGAATGTCAGGGAAGGGCAACGTCGGACTGTTCAATGCGAGTCCTCTTTCTGAATTCTAGCCGCACGCGAACATGAAAAAAGCCGCCATGCTTTAGTGCACGGCGGCTTTGTGCTTACTGACCAGCGCGTTGTCGAGAGGATTGTGTGTTGTGATACCGCGCTTTCCTGCAAAAGAAGCTGACACGCATTGCTAGCACATCGTCAGAAGCAATGCTCCGGTGCGGGGAAGGTGCCTTCCTTGACTTCGCGAATATAGGCGCGCACGGCACCTTCGATGCTGCTCTGGCCTTCCATGAAATTTTTCACGAAGCGGGCTTTCTTGCCAGGGAAGACGTTGATGAAGTCGTGCATTACCAACACCTGACCGGAACAATCGGGCCCGGCGCCGATGCCGATGGTCGGCATGGTCAGGATGTCGGTGACTTCCTTGCCGAGTGTAGCGGGAATCGCTTCAAGGATCAGTAGCGAGGCACCTGCTTCCTGCAATGCCAATGCATCGGATTTCAGTTGCGCAGCCGCTTCAGTGGTCTTGCCCTGCACACGATAGCCGCCAAAGCGGTGTACCGATTGCGGCGTCAGGCCCAGATGCGCGCACACCGGAATTTCGCGTTCGACGAGGAAGCGTACCGTGTCTACCACCCAAGCGCCGCCTTCGATCTTGACCATCTGTGCGCCAGCCTGAATCAGCTTGATGGCATTGGCAAATGCCTGTTCGGGCGTGCCGTAGGTGCCGAACGGCATGTCGGCCAGCAGCAGCGCAGTCTTGTTGCCACGCGCAACGCTGGCGATGTGGTACGCGACTTCATCGATGGTCACCGTTAATGTCGAATTGTGGCCCTGGCACACCATGCCCAGCGAATCGCCGACCAGCAGCGTGTCGATGCCGCACATATCCATCAGCGAGGCAAAGCTGGCGTCGTAAGCCGTCAGCATGGTGATCTTGTCACCGTTCTCGCGCATGGCGAACAGGGAAGGGATGGTGACAGCCTTGGTGCGATGCTCGTTTTCCTGCAGATAGCTGGCCATGTTCATTCTCCCCGGCTGAAAAATTCGCGCTTGCCGCGCATGTTGGCAATGCGCTGCAACAGCAGCGCGAAATCCTCGTCGTTATCGACGGGATTCAGATGTTCGGTGTTGACGATCAGCAGCGGCGCCGCATCGTAGTCGTAAAAGATGCGGCTGTAGCTGTCGCACAGCTTGTGAATGTAATGCTCGGAAATCGCCGCTTCCATCGGAATGCCGCGTTTACGAATACGGTCGACCAGCGTCGCCGGTTCAGCTTGCAGATAGATGACCAGGTCGGGCAGCGGCGCTTGCGGACGCAGGTGATCGTAGAGCTGCTGATACAGCGCCAGCTCATCGTCGCCCAGTGTCAGACGCGCAAAAATCGGGTCCTTGTCGAGCAAGAAGTCGGACACGATGCGCGCATCGAACAGATCGGGTTGCGACAGATCGCGCAACTGGTTCAGGCGCTGGAACAGGAAAAACATCTGTGTCGGCAAGGCATAGCGGGTGGCATCGCGATAGAACTTTTCGAGAAACGGATTTTCTTCTGGCAGTTCGAGCAGCGTTTGTGCCTGCAACTGCGCAGCCAACCGGCGCGCCAGCGTAGTTTTACCGGCACCGATGGCACCTTCGACGACGATGTATTTGTACTTGTCTGGATTCATGTGGGCTTATGCGTATGTGCGGTCGTTGTCGTGTTGGCATGCACGGCAATGAAAAACGTGAGTGTAATCGCTTCCCGCGGGATTTTCAGTCGCGCTGCATTCTGCTGAAAGTTGCATGGCTGGCGAAGGGATGCAATCGGCCATTGTTTGGTGCAATGTGATTGCAATCGTGGCATGCGAAACGTTGCAGACGTTTACCGGATGAGCATGATTGCCTGATCGCGCACGTCCTTCAGAAAATCCTGCGCAGGCTTAGCGCCGGGAAGGACGACGTGCGGTGCAATCTCCAGCAGCGGAATCAGCACGAAGGCGCGTTGCGTCATGCGCGGATGCGGAACCGTCAGCGTGGCGGTGTCGATGCATTCTTCTCCGTACAGCAGCAGATCGAGATCGAGGGTACGTGGCGCATTGACATAAGGGCGTTCGCGACCGAATTGCTGTTCCAGATCGAGCAGGGCGTCCAATAGCCCTTGCGCAGGTAGCGTGGTCTGCAATTGTGCCACCGCATTGACGTAATCGTCGCCGCCGGCATCGATCGGTGCTGTGCGGTACAGCGAAGAGCGTGCTGTCAGGCACGTATGCGGCAGGCTGTCGAGCCGTGTGATCGCCTCCGTGACGGTGGCTTGCGCATCGCCCAGATTGGCACCGATGCCGATGTAGGCGGGCACCGTCATTCGGTTTTGTCGCCACCCGTACCGGCAGCGGCATTCTTGCTGCGATTGCGTCCGCCGCGACGACGACGTTTCTTGGCCGGTGCAGGGGGCGGCATATCGTCGCCGTTGCCGTCCTGGTTGTTGCCGGAATCGGTGCTGCGGGCGGATTTGGCAGCGGGTTTGCGCGCCAGCAGTTCTTCGCGACCGGCGGTATCGGCTTCCATGAAAGCGGTCCACCAGTCGCCGATTTCGCGGTCGATCTCGCCCGAAGCGCAACGCAGCAGCAGGAAATCGTAGCCGGCGCGCATGCGCAGGTGTTCGAGCAGCTTGTAGGGCGATTTGCCGACGCGACGATCGAAGCGTGGCTGCATGGCCCAGATGTCGCGCATGTCGGATGCGATCTTGCGTTGCAGCGCGAGCTTGTCGGTTTGTGTGTTGAGCACATCGTCGGCTGCCAGATGCAGCGCCGGGATCGGATATTCGCCAGCGGCCTGATAAGCCTTCCATTTTTCCAGCACCTGATGCCAGAGCAGCGAAGCGAACAGAAAGCCGGGCGAAACCGGCTTGCCTTGCCGCACGCGTTCGTCCGTGGCTTCCAGCGCCAGCCGCACGAATTTTTCGCCCAAGGGCTGTTCAAGCACAACGTCGAGCAGCGGCAGCAAGCCGTGATGCAGACCTTCCTTGCGCAATTGCTGCAGGCAAGCCATCGCATGGCCACTCAACAGCAGCTTGAGCATTTCATCGAAGACACGTGCTGCCGGAACGTTGTCGATCAGCGGCGCCATGATCGGAATCGGCGCACTGCTGGCTGGATCGATGGTGAATTTCAGTTTTGCCGCGAAGCGCACCACGCGAAGCATGCGAACCGGATCCTCGCGATAGCGTGCTTCCGGTTCGCCGATGATGCGTAGCGTCTTGTTGCGAATGTCGGCCATGCCGCCGTGGTAATCGAGCACGGTTTGCGTGGCCGGATCGTAATACATCGCATTGATGGTGAAGTCGCGTCGCAAGGCGTCTTCATGCTGTTCGCCGAAGGTGTTGTCGCGCAGCACGCGGCCATGTTCATCCTTGGGCGCGCTATCGACAGCGGTACCGCGGAAGGTGGTCACTTCCAGCAAGTCTTGTCCAAACATCACATGCACGATCTGGAAACGGCGGCCGATGATGAAGGCGCGGCGGAACAGG
>NZ_CAJYMD010000081.1 GCF_913776015.1 uncultured Oxalicibacterium sp.
ATGCCCACATTGCGCCGCCGATCAATGAAGCGTCTGCTACGGACAGAGAGCCAAGCGAGGCAATAACACTCTCTGCACCTGTTTCCACAACGTAGCTACACGTGTGCGGATTCTGTTGCGTCGGGTCTAGTACGAGTACGAGACCGTCAGCGGTTTGTTTTGCGATTGCGCACACTGGCATCACAGCACCTTACGAATGAGGGCGCGGACGATTGCCGACACAGCAGCGGATATCGCGCGGCGCGTGATGTAGTGGCGGAGATTCATTACGCTGTCGCCTTAGGCGCAGGAGCAGCGGACTTGCCATGCGGATGCAAGGCGGTGATGCGCGGCACAACGACGCGCTCGAAAGACACGTCCAGTTCAAACTCTGCCAAGTAATCACCTGGTGTCGTTTCAGCCAGCGATTTAGGCAAGATCAGTTCACCAATCTTTACGCTGTTGTCGGGGCCGCGCACGACGCATTGCGCCTTGTACATTTCCCACGGTTGTTGAGTGCGTTTAGAAATCCCACTGTCTTTGTTGACGGCGATGATATTGATGAGGTGTTTGGTGTCGACTGCGGCCATGATGGTTTTCCTTTAGTTGAGTTTCGGTACGTAGGTATAGAAATGGGCTAGGTGCCCTCTTTGGTAAATGGCCTTTTTGGCCCTTGCTATTGCCACTTGTGCGGTTGTGGCGGATTCGGGAATCTTTGCGAATAACCAGCCGTTAGGCCGGTACACAAAGACTGTGAAATTCTGTTTGTGGGCGCGCGTCATGGCATGCGCATCGATTCAAGTTCATCGATGGCTTCAGCCAGTACAAGCAAGCGTGGTGTGTAGAGCGCAGGTTCAACAGAGTGGCGCTGTTCATCGCGGAGACGATCGCGCAGCAAACGCAAGACGTTGATGGTGTCATCGATCACCGAGTATTCAGGCAGGTGGAAATTGATCGATGTCGTCGGGTCAGCAGCGCGACGAGCGAAAGGCCAAGAGATGTAACCGGCAGTTGCAAGGCAAGCAATACCGAAGAGGACCAACAGTAAGGCAGCGAGGGCGAGATAGAGAATATTGAGATAAGGCATGGCAGTACCCTTTCGAAATGGTGTGATATGTTTACGCCCGTAGCTGGAAACTACTAAGCAAATTAGGGCTTAGCAGCATAGAGCTAGTGACCTGCGCAGATTAGCAGGATGGAGCTAAATATTTCTAATTGGAAATTACTATGACCTACGAAAAATTAATAGAAGCGGTGTTGCGTGGGCGCAGTGTCAATGCCACAGCAAAGGCACTCGGGATACCGCAAAAGACGTTCGAGAGTTACGTAAAGAAGAAACACTTCCCCAATTGCAGCAGGACGATTTTGCTAGCAAAAGAGGCAGGAATCGACATCGAGACAGCGGTAAAAGCGATCAGTAAAGCGGAAATGGAAGAGAACAAAACAGGTGAGCATTTGAAGGCAGCAATGTCGAAAATGTCACTGTCTTTTAATTCGTTACTGCGCGGCGCAAACGTAGGATGGAAGCGGGTTTCCACCACGGCGCAGTAACTATTTTGCGTACTTCATAAGATACAAATTATGCGAAGTTCTCTGGCACGAAAAGCACCCCTTATTCAAGGGATCACTTACCGGCGAAAGCCGGTATTTTTTTTGTGCAGGATTTTTCAGGGAGAACAAAAAATGAAGTATCCAAACACCCGTTATGCCAGCATCGACCAATTGTTATATTGGAAGCGCGGACTATCAGAAAAAGACTTAGCAAAGCATCTTAAACGTTCGAAAAAAACAATCGAAAATTATTTGTCAGGACGCGAAAAGATACCGTGGTGGGTGCCGGAAATCCTACGGCTACAAGAATATGAATATCAGAACCGCATGCGGATGATGAATATCCGAAAAGAGAAAACCCGTCTAACTGGAGAATCGAACGTCTTACAATTCCCTATCGAACAAACATTCAACAGGTCATCCGTCGCGTAAATGGATACGCACCCAAGCTGGCAAGCCTTGGAAATGCTCGGGTGCGCGGCGGTCGTCATGATGGATTAGCTCTTCGTCGTCAGTGCCAACCTCATACTCGTAATGCTGGCAACTGAAATGGGAACGAAGCATGTCAGGGCGAGGCAAATGCCGAACATCGCACCACCAGACCCTATAACGACGCTGCAAGGAATTCGGGAATCGCCATCCGAACTGTAGATGCAGGCATGTTCTGCAAGGACATTTTGGCGGGTACTCTATGTCATCAGACGTTGCCATAGACAGAAAGAAAAATCGACGGCATAAAGCCGTCGACAGATTTATAGCGCTATTAAGGGAATGCCTGCCATCCGGTTTCAGACTTCACGGGCACGTAACCAATGTCTGTGAGCCCGTCTATTTCCTTTGACAAATGATCATAAGGAATTTGAGCAGCGTCCTTTTGAATAAGCTGGCCGCCGATTCGCTCGATGGCAACGCGAGTACCCCATCTTTTTGAAATCACCATCTGATCCGTTGAAGGGTCATACATCTGAAATCGATAAACCTGGACTTCAATCGGGGTGAGATCACTACGAACAAGTTTTTGCATTTTTGCATCTCCTAACAGTGGATTCCCCTCCGCGACGGATTGTAGCGGAAATCACTGTATATGCAAACAGTATCAAAATGGGCAGTCTGTTCGCCCGATATCACCCGGTGCAGTCGCTATCCAGACTATGCCTAGTCCGTTATTGCACCAGATTTGGCAGCCGTCGATATTTCCTAACTGGGCTTCTTGGATGGCCACCTGCATGGCGGTCATCATGTCGTTGCTGTGGAGACGCCATTGAACGATTTCAGGCTCTGGAATGCCGCGTGACGTAAAGTATCGTTTCTGGTCTAGTTCGCGGCATTCCATTTCTTTGGTGCAGTATTTGGCGAGATAGGCAGCCAGTTTATGAATGCCCGTCTTGCCGAATCCGAACCGGTGCGGATCACGCACGTTGACTTGCGCCATTTGCTGGCCAGCTTCGTTTTTCCCGACTACGCGCTGCCATACCGACCGCAACAGATGATAGTTTTGGCGACCATGAACGGCGATGTGAAAATGGATGGCGCCGCGTTTCTGGTTTTCCATTACGGCCACGTAGTGGAATGCCATGCAGAGCTTCAATCTGCGACGGAATAGATCAAAGTACTTGAGCGCCCTAGCCCGGTCTGTAATGTTCTCGCGGAAGCTTAGAGTTACGAGGCGATCCGCGCCGATGGCTTTGCAGCGTTCGCGTACTTTCTTCTTTGCGGCTTTCCCTGCCACCAGATCGTTGCGCTCGCGGTTCTCTGATTCGCCGCGCTTGGACTTTTTATTGACGCCGAAGGGAGTCAGGGCAGCACCGTTGAAATGCTTCCCCTTACAGATGGAAATTTCCATTTGCCCATCGGCGAATATGCGCTTCGTGGCGGTGAAAGCGTCGAACCAGCCATTGCGCGCTGGCTCTTCGTGAGGAACGTTTACAACAGGATCGAAACTAACGTATGACAGGTCGCTGTCATTGATGTAATCTGCGGTCATTCAGGTATCCGGTTCGAGCGGTTATCTGGACGCCCCGGTCAGGTTGCAGCCTCACCGGGGCATTTCTTTTTGTACTTCGTCTTACTGCCTTGGCACACTGTTTCTGTGCCCCATCCGTTAAGTATTGCTAATACAAGTTTAGGCGGCGCTTCGCGCCGCCCGCCTGCTGCGCATGGCTGGGCGGCACGAACGCACGCCACCACCAGAACACGCCTTCGCATCGTCACTGGCCGGGACGACCGGCCAAAACGTTCCTACATGCTCAGTAACACGGCAAATCCTCAAATCGGATTTGCTGCGATAGTGATACTCAGCGGTTTGGCTTTCAATACGATGCGGCATAGCCCATGCCCTTGGCATCCTGATCGCGTGAGCGCACGCCTTCCGGTTTGCGGCCTGCTGTGGTGTTGTCAGCATTCAGGATGCCTACAGCAGATGCAACCTGTTCAGGCCGTGCAGGATCAACGGGAACGCGTAGCGCATCGGCCTTGACTAGGTATGGTTGACCATAGGCGCTTTGCTGCTGTTGCGGCTGCTCTTGCTTGAAGTCGACAAAGAAGCCCTTTTCGACAATCTGCTCACAAGTCGCCAGTTCGACGGCCAGAATCGTGCCTTGCTGGCTGTAGCACTTGCATTCACCGCGCATCTTGACGCATGCGGCAGGTATCGGCGCTGTCACCGGTGCTGTGACGCCATCGTATTTCGGCGCGGTGTGCTGAAGGCCAGACACACGTGGCGTTTCGTCAAACATGTAGCGTTTTGCGTCAGCAAGTGGGTCCTGCCATTTTTCCTTTTGCGGTGGCGATGATTGCTGGACAGGTTGCGAACTGGTGAACTGTGCGGGCTGTGGCGGTTGGTCCTTCATTTTCTTGCCGACCATCAGCCAATAAACGAGATACGCCATTGCTATGAGAATGACCGGGAGCGCAAAGAGCAGCCATACACGCATCGGTATGTTGCGCTTGATCGTGTGTATCTCCGCACTCTTATAAAGGGCATAAATCGATTTATCGAATTTCCAAGCATGTTTAATGCTGTCTTTGCGCCCTGCCGGTTTGTCGCAGTTGTCGCGCACAGACGGCCATTCATGAATCGTGCTTGATTCGGTTCCCCACTTGCGAATGCAATGCATGTGCTTGCCACACAGGCGGCGTATCGATGAATCGACCAGGAGCGGGTGCTGCGTAATAAGAACGATGTTCAAGCCCTGGTGCCGGATCGTTTCTAACCTGGCGACATAAGGCGGCGGTTCTTTGCCCAAGGATCGAGGACGGAAAATAATCTGGCACTCATCGATGACGATGATCGCACCTGGCGGCGCATCAAACCATTTTTCTGGATCGATAGGTGTCCACTTCCCTGCCAGCTCATCGCCGAGTTGGATGCCGTGATAGAACACCGGCCGACTCTCACGCTCTGACCATTCCTTGACGTACTTAAGCGCATAGAGCGTTTTGCCGTTACCGGGAAGGCCGGTAATCAATTCGATCGGTGCGCTGCTCACTTGGTCACCAACTTGGTTACAGAGTCGCTACCAGCGAGCTTGATCGCCAGTGCGGCCGTATATGCAGAAAGGATCAGGCTAATGGCCTTATCGACCCAAAGGAAACCAAGGATGCCCATGACATCGGCACCCATGCCAGTCATGTTGGATGTGATGATGTTCTTGAGGAAATCGAAACCGATATTGAAGCCGGTGAATACGAAGAAGGACATGCCAAGGGCAAGCAAAACGCGACCGACCATCGAGGCCGCGAGCTGGAGAAGTCCACCGAGTAACGACGCAATGATTAATGGCATATCAGGAACCCAGTATCGGGCCTCGCAAGATTTTGAAGGACACCAGAGCGGCAATCGTCATCATGACGAAACGCAACCAGGCGATGTGTTCACATGGCTTTGATAATGGCAGCGTGACAGAGACGCCCATGATGCTGATTGTCTTGTCCGGCCAACACGATGCAGTGCCAAGGAAACTGTTCTGATTCATGTTCTGAAAATTGATCGTGGTGGCGTTCTGCTTCGTCGGCAGAGTGCCGCCAATAGGATCGTTACCGGCCAAGGCGGCTTTAGCCAAATTGGATTGATCGTTGTCTTTGTTGGACTCGCAGTACTGCTTTCGCTGCTGTCGCAAAATGGCGCACTGGATCGCGTCACCCTCGCAACTAGTGTTCTCGCATTCCCCGGCCACTGTCGAATTTTTACAGGCGTTGAGCTGCGGGTTCTTCTTACAGAAATCGTCTTTGCCATCGCTGGAATCGTCCTTACCAGCGCCACCGCCTGCTGACGTTGGCTTGTTACCGGTGACGCTAGACTCACTTGTCGTCACCTTGCCATCGGGTCCGGTGGTCGTCGTTTTCGTGGTGGTTGTGGTGCTACCGTCGCTATTGGTACGCGTAGAAACTTCTGTTTTTGTCGTGCCACCGTCTGGATTATTAACGGTGGTCGCTGGCTGCTTCACTTCGGTTTTTGTCGGGCTGGAGGGCGACGTGCCAGAGCCGCCACAGATGCTGCCACCGGTCGAGTCAGTACCGAGATTGACCGTACCTTTTGGGCAGCCTTGACCTTGCGCTGGATTGTGCGGCGGAACCTCAGTTGGTCTAGTACCCGAAGGCTTTGTGCTAGTGGATGTTGGGGACTCACCTGCAGTTGCTTGCCCTCCTTCAGTAACACGGAAGCTACAGAAAACATCGCCGGTTGAATCAAGAACATCGCAGTGATCGATACCGCCGACATAGACACGACATCCGCCAATGTTAGTCGGATACTTCATGTCGGTCGTATTGACGGTGCCTGGAATGACCTTGCCTGCGGAAACAACGACAGAGTATTGCTTTCCGGGTGTACAGAGAGGTGCGGGATCGGCGCATTGCTGAGCCGAAGGCAATGATGTGTTCGGCGCGGAACCATCGGCGCACTTTGTTCTTGATGCCGACTGAAACACAGCTTTTACCGACACCGACCTAGAGCCATTAGAGACTAGCACTTCATATATTATGCAGGCTGCTCGAGCATCGCTTGAAGAGTATTGACCGACCTCATAGCCATCTTTGCGGTAATTGCTATTAGGGATTGTGTACTTGCCATAGTAGTCAGCACAGGCAGCAGACTGACTGCTAAATTCGCCAGATGATCCGACCCAATACCATGTAGATGTGATGGGCGCAGCAGCCATTGCTATAGATGCGCACAGAGCCATCAGAACGCCGACGAGGAAATAGAACAGGTTTCTCATTTGAACAGGATCATTCCGGCGACAGCCATTGCAAAAAGTACGATCCAGCCTTCCATGTTTGCCCCCTTCCCTGTTAACTGAAAAGGGAGGCCGAAGCCTCCCAGTTTTGCGGCTTCGATTACATCGCGGAGCGAATGTATTTGAATGCCTTGATACCGACGATGACGACCAGCACGGCAGCACCGACGACAGCGGCAGCCGCGCCAGCTTCCGTCAATGCGGTCGTGACTTCGGTGGTACTGATGGCAGCGTGTGCGGACTGCACCAAGCCAATAGCCGAGAAGCCAGCCAGAGCGGCCGTACCGAACATGTGTTTTTTGAGCTTATTCATTTGATTCCCTTTCAGATGGATTGAAGATTGCATGCCCCACTTGTTTGATGCCCCAGCAAACGGCCCACAATGCCCACATTGCGCCGCCGATCAATGAAGCGTCTGCTACGGACAGAGAGCCAAGCGAGGCAATAACACTCTCTGCACCTGTTTCCACAACG
>NZ_CAJYMD010000082.1 GCF_913776015.1 uncultured Oxalicibacterium sp.
TTCCGTCATGCGGTCGTGCAGCAGCGCCTGCACCTGTTCGATGGCTTCCGGCGACAGCGTTTTTTCGCCGCCCAGCAAACCGGTTTTCATCTGGATACGGTAGCTGATCCCGCGCTCGATGCGGCGAATGTGCTGCATGCCACAATTGTGCGCGATATCGGTGGCCTTGCTGGCCCAAGGCGAGATCGTGCCAAAACGCGGAATCACCACGAATTCTTCGCCTTCTCCACTGGCGTTAAATGGCTCGCCATAGGTGAGCAAACCGTCCAGGCGCTTCTGATCGTCTTCACTGATTGGCGCGGAAGAGTCGACAAAATGTAGAAAACGGCCACTAATATCGGCGATCGAGCCGTCGATCTGGTGAAGTTGTTGCAGCAGACGTTGGGTACGGAAGGCAGACAGGGCGTTGGAGCCTGGCAGAATGAGCATGGCGAGAAGATGGTTGATGCAGGCGTTCATGAACGTCCGCCCGCGTTGAATCAGAAAGCAGAATTATACCGTGACGCCGCTCTGCCCGCGAACAAAAGCCGGCCTGTGTGCGACCTGTATTTAGCCGGCTTGTGGTCTGTTATTCACGACAGTGAGCACACCGCGACGCCTGCGCGCGAGCGCGGCAATAGTGAAAGCGGAATCGGCCCGGACTTCAGTTCCAGCGGCCGCCACGACCACCGATGCTGAAGCGCCCTGCCCCAAGCAAAACGATTGCCAGCGCCGTGAACAGGAACATGCCCTGCAATTCAAGCGACCAGCCGCCTGTCGAATTCAAGGTCCACAACTGCTTCATGTGAACGAGAAAAACGGCAAAAACCATATTACCGGCGATGATAAGCGCGGCCAGACGTGACCAGACACCGAAGATCAACAGCACCGGTGCCAGCACTTCACCGACATAGACCAGATAGCCAACCGCCGCCGGCAGCCCGGCACTGGTGGCAGCACCGATCACGAAACTCGGCCCGCTCAAGATCTTCGCGACACCGTGCAAGAGAATCATGACGCCGAGCGCTACGCGCAGCAGCAGTTTGCCGAGATCGTCCGTATTGTTCATGGCTGGCTCCTTGGAAAGTGGATGCGATGCCGATGGCACTTGCGGCACATCGATGCATTCTGGCTCGCCATCATACGCTGCAAGCTCGCAATGGCAAGGGGTTAGCCAAATCAAGGAAACGACTATCCCGCGCGTCTACTCCCCAAGCAGTTCGGATACGCCATGAAGCTCTTCTACATGATCGGAAACCACCTTGATGATGAAAATCAGTGGAATGCTGAGCAGCATGCCCCAGATGCCCCACAGCCAGGTCCAGAATAATAGCGAAACGAAAACCGCTGCCGCATTCATCTTTGCCATGCGACCTGTCATCCAGGTGGTCACGAAGGTGCCGATGATGGTGGAAATCACCAGCGTCGCGGCCGACACGGCGAGAATCGAGGAGATGGTTTCAAACTGCATGAATGCCGTCAGGCTCATGGCGACGATGATCAGCACCGTGCCGAAGTACGGAATGATGTGCAGCAGAGCAGCAGCTACCGCCCAGGCTCCGGCATTTTCCAGCCCGATCAGTTGCAATGCACCCCACATCAGCAAACCGAACAGCACATTGGTCACCAGCAGAATCAGCATGTAATTCTGGATCGATGCATTGATGGCATCAAGAATTTGAACCGTGATCTTGCGCGAAGACAGCGAACGACCACTGATGCGTACGATCTTGCGCTTGAACAAATCACCAGAGAGCAAAAAGAAAAACACCAGAAAGATCACGATGGTGGCTTGCCCCACAAATGCCACTGCGCCCATCGAACCGGCCCACAGCCATTGCGTGATGTTGAATACCGATTGATCGGTCAGCGACTTTTTGGGCATGGCGCGCATGCCGGCAACCTGATTGGTCGCCTTCTCGATTTCGGCTGCCGCCGCCTGCATTTGCTGGAAGGTACTGACTTCGCCGTTTTGCGCCTCCTTGAGCGAACGCGAAATCTTTTGCGTGGCTTCAGGCAAATCTTTGAGAATCGAATTGAATTCATCGCGCAGGTTATAGGCACCCGCCAGCGTGCCGCAAACGATGGTAGACAGCACCAAACAGGTTCCGATCAGACGCGGGATGTGGATGCGCTCCAGCCATTGCACCAGCGGGTTAAGCGTGTAGGCGAGGAAAATGCCGAAGACCAGCGGAATGAAAAAACTGTGCCCGGCAGAAAGCGCCACGATCACTGCTACCGTGGCAAGGATCTTCAGGCTCAGGCCACGCGCATCCACGGGAAAATGCATCATTGGCGTGCGCGCATTACCAGCGGTGGCAGTCGCTGGTTCTTGTGTCGAATTCCGCGCTGCTACACTTCCCGCTACCGGGCTCTTTTCTGATTTTTCTTTTGACATGTTGTACTCGAATTGGCGATGTCCACACCTGTCATCGCTGTTAGATAATGCGCCTATGGCAACTGCAATAATGTTCGCTAACGTACAGATTGCAACAGGATCACGGCGATAGACTGGTTTCCAATCTGAAAGGATGTCTATGCATTTCTTCAGATGCACGCCGCCTTCGGACGAGTTGCTTGAAACGGTTTTTTGGTTATCCAGAAGGTCACTTCAAGCCCTTGGGAACGATGGCGCATTCAGGGAAATAACAACCAGGAAAGGAATCGCCATGCTCTACACCATTGCTGTCGTACTGCTGATCCTCTGGCTGCTCGGTTTGGTCAGTTCCTATACCATCGGCGGCTTTATTCATATTCTGCTGGTCATTGCGATCGTGCTGGTTCTGCTGCGCATCATCAGCGGCCGCAAGCCCATGTAGACGGGGTATCTGCTCCTGACAAAAAGCCGCCTTCGGGCGGCTTTTGTTTTGGCTGAAACGTTTATGGAAATACCGACGTATAGAGGGTTCGAATCCCTCCGTCTGATCCAAAGTGCATTCTCAGCTCCTGCACAATCGCGACAGTTGTTGCCATAACGCCCGAAACGGATCGTGGATGACAGACATTGTGCAAAAATTTCCCAACAGCTACTGCGCATCGCGTCCCGGCTTGGTAACATGGCGCCTTGTTTTCAGGAAGGATGTACATGCAGGTCGCGGTTATCGGTGCAGGTGTCGTTGGCGTATGTACCGCTTATTTTCTCGCCGAAGCCGGTCACGAAGTCGTGGTCATGGAGCGCCGCAATCATGTGGCCGAAGAAGCCAGCTTTGGTGATGCGGGCCTGCTCGCCTGCGATGCGGTCGCGCCACTGGCTGCACCAGGCATGCCGGCATCGGCGCTTTCGCTCCTGCGCAAAGCCAATTCGCCCTTCCTGATCTCGCACAAATGGGATACCAGCGTCTGGCGCTGGCTACGGCAGTGGGCACGGGAAACGGATCTCGCGCACTACCAGATCAACCGCGAACGCATGCATCGACTGGCAGCCTATAGCCACCAGTTGATGTTGCAGTTGCGTGAACATTACCAACTGGATTACGAGCAGAACGCCGGCCTGCTGCAGGTATTTCGCAGCGAGCAGGAATGGCAACAGGCACGCATCGCCATCGATTTCCTGCAAGCCGCAGGCGTGGCGCATAGCGCGCTTTCTGCCGAACAGACTCGCGCACTCGAACCGGGACTGCATGCGCATACACCGCTAGCCGGTGCCTTGCATCTGCCCGATGCAGAATCAGGCAATTGCCCCTTGTTTGCACGCCAAATGCGCCAATTGGCGCAAAAGCTGGGCGTGGAATTTCATTTCGGCTGCAATGTACGCAGCATCCGGCAATCGCATCGTGGCGTCATGCTCGAAGTCGATAGCGCACATTATTCAGCGGACGCCGTCGTTCTTGCCACGGGTGCCGATAGCGGGACGCTACTGCGCTCACTCAAACTGTCCGTACCGATAATTAGCGCCCGATATCATGCCGCCACGGCAACGATCCGTAATTTCGATGCCCTGCCCCTGAACGCCTTGATGGATGAACACCATAAGGTCTCGATCACGCGCCTTGGCAACCGACTGCGCGTAGCCGGAATGGCCGAACTCGGCAAACGTAACGACAAGGCACGCGACACAGCCATCAATACCTTGCTCAAGGTTGCCTACGACTGGTTTCCCGATGCCAGCAACTACAACGCAGCGACATTCTGGAGCGGCAGCAGCCTGACGCTGCCCGACGGCGTACCACTGTTGGGTGCCTGCAATGTGCGCAATGTCTTCCTCAATATCGGCCACGGGTCTGCCGGTTGGACCATGGCTGCCGGTGCAGGCAAGCTGGTTGCCGATAGCATCTCCCAGCGCGCCACGGATATCGATGCGGACGGATTGACCGCCTTGCGTTACGCAGGCTGAAAAAGCAACTCGGCTAGAATCAACTAACGGCATTGCATCTGTTTCATTCACCAGCTATGCCCATCTGCCCAAAGTGAGTGCAGTATGCGGGCAGGACAGCCGCTCTCCATTCCGTCGTGCACGAGTTTTCATGATGCCTATTCAAACGCTTTATCCGGTCGGCGCTATTCGACGTATCGAAGAAGCCGCCCTGCGCAGCTTGCCGCCTTTCAGCCTCATGCAGCGTGCCGGCGCTGCCGGCGCACAACTCGCGCTGGAAATAGTGAGCGAACGCATGCAGGGCGCGCAGCGTCCTCCCAACATTCTCATTCTGGCCGGCCCCGGCAACAATGGTGGCGATGCGCTGGAAGCCGCCCATCTGCTGGCTTCGTCCTGCGAAGTCTCGGTAATGCTGCTGGGCGCCGCCGACACACTACCGGCCGATGCGCAAATCGCCTTGCAACGCGCCAACGCCAGTCATCTGCATTGGCTGGAGGCAGACGCACTGCACATCACGGACCAGAAATGGGACCTGATCATCGACGGCGTGTTCGGCATCGGCCTCGCGCGGCCGATCACCGGAACGATTGCCGCATTGATCAATCACGTCAATGCCAGTAATGTGCCTGTACTCTCGCTTGATGTACCGAGCGGGCTCGATGCCGACACCGGCAATGTGGTCGGGAAGGAGAATGGTTGCGCCGTGCATGCCACCGTTACGCTGACGTTCATCGGCGACAAGCCCGGCCTGCATACCGGAGATGGGCGCGATCATGCAGGCGAGGTACGTGTCGCTTCCCTCGATATCGATCCTGCCTACTTGCACGCAACCCGCATGCAAGTAGGCAGCATTGCGCATTTCAGCGAGCAGCTCAAACCGCGTCGGCATAACAGCCACAAAGGTACGTATGGCGATGTCGTCATTCTTGGTGGTGCGCCGGGCATGCTGGGTGCGGCGGTACTGGCTGCACGTACGGCGGCCAAACTCGGTGCCGGGCGCGTTTACATGGCGACGCTGGACCCGCAATTCGCGCTGGACGTGCAACAGCCCGAAATCATGTGTCGTTCTGCAGAGGAACTGACGCTGGACCAACATGCCCTGATCGTCGGCCCCGGTCTTGGCACCACGCGCGCCGCGCAAACCATCGTTGCCAAGGCCTTGCAGGCGAACAGCCCGCTGGTACTCGATGCTGACGCTCTGAACCTGCTCGCCCTTGAACCCGGTTTGCAAAAAAAACTGGGCGTTCGCCATCAGCCAACAATCTTCACGCCGCATCCACTCGAAGCAGCACGCCTGCTCGATTGCGACACGGCCGCCATCCAGGCAGACCGTATTTCTGCCGCACGCACATTGGCTTCGCGCCTGCATGCGACAGTCATTCTCAAGGGTTCTGGTTCGATCACTGCGGAACCGGGTGAAGGCCGCATCGTCATCAATCCGACGGGCAATCCGGCATTGGCAACCGCAGGCGCTGGCGATGTCTTGTCAGGTGTGTGCGGTGCCCTGCTCGCGCAGAACTGGCCCGCCTGGCAGGCTGCCGTTGCGGCCGCCTGGTTGCATGGTCATGCTGCAGATCAGCTGGTGGCGCGCGGCATTGGCCCGATTGGCTTGACCGCAAGTGAACTGATTCCAGAAATCCGTCTTGCACTCAACCAATTGATCGCCACGCAAGGACGTGATTACTCCATCAATCGCTCAGACCAGTCGTCCGGCTGAAATCGTGATGGTGCGTTTGCACAATGCGGCAATCGAAGTATCGTGCGTCACCAGCACCAGCGTCGATTTACGCTCGTGATTCAACTCGAACATCAGATTGATGACGGCCTCGCCGGTTGCCGCATCGAGACTGCCGGTCGGTTCGTCGGCAAATAGCAGAGGGGGTTCGCTGACGAATGCGCGAGCCAGTGCGACACGCTGCTGTTCGCCACCCGACAGATATTTGGGGTAGTGCCGTAGTCGAGACGACAAACCTACGCGTCCCAGCATGGCCTCCGCCTTTGCCTTGGCATTCGGGTCGCCGCGTAACTCAAGCGGCAGCATGACGTTTTCCAATGCGGTCAAATGCCCCAGCAACTGGAAGGACTGAAAGACGAACCCCAGTTGGTTTTTGCGCAAACCTGCGCGGCCATCTTCATCCAGTTCGAAAATATCCGTTCCCGCCAGTCGAACTGTTCCGGCCGATGGTGTATCCAACCCTGCAAGTAGACCAAGCAAGGTCGACTTGCCGGAACCGGAGGCGCCGACGATGGCCAGCGTGTCACCCGCCTCGACGGTAAAATCGACACCACTCAGAATGGTCAATTCGCCGGTCGCATCGGCTACACGTTTGGTCAGATTGATCGCTTCGATTGCAGGAACTTGAGAAGAAAGAAAGGATTCAGGCATGCGTCACAAGATTGGTCGATATTTCTCGATGAAGGAATGGCTGTGCAGCGGTTTGCTGGTAGCGATGATGACACTGTCGATGCATGCCCATTCTGCATCAAAAGTCGTGCTCGTGCTTGGTGACAGCCTGTCTGCCGAATACGGCCTGGCGCGCGGTGAAGGTTGGGTGAGTCTGATGGAAAAGCGCATGGCAACCGAAAAGGTGCCAGCCACCGTCGTTAATGCCAGCATCAGCGGTGAAACCACGAGTGGCGGACGGGCACGGCTGCAAACTCTGCTGGAGCGTCACAAACCGAATGTCGTGGTGATCGAACTCGGTGCCAACGACGCCTTGCGCGGCCTGTCGCTCCCGGCCACACGCGAGAACCTGTTGGCCATGACGCGTAGCGCACAAGCCATCAAGGCCAAGGTGGTGTTGGTCGGCATGCAAATTCCACCGAACTACGGCGGCGACTACACGCGCCAGTTTGCAGCCGTCTTCCCTGCTGTCGCCAAGGAAACCAATGCCGTCTTGGTGCCGTTCATGCTCAAGGGCGTGGCTGAAAAACCGGAACTGTTTCAAGCGGACCGCATTCATCCCGCCCCTGCGGCCCACCCGATCATCCTCGACAATATCTGGCCGAAACTCAAACCATTGCTGCGTTAAACGACATGTGAACACATGGATAGCTGGCAGACCCCTGCGCATAGAGAACGTATTGATGTTCCCCGCACAGTTATCCTGGTTTAGCTAGCCATTGCCGCAATTCATTTGACTGCACAACCCCGAAAACAAAAAGCCGCGTCGAAACGCGGCTTTTTTATGATCTGATCAATCGCGAGTCACGATCGATCATTCGCTTTCGCTGGCCTTCGCCTTGATCGGCTTCACGATCTTCACCTTCGAACGATCTTTCAGTACATCGATGTAAGCCAACGTTTCCTCTTGTGCCAGCACTTCAGTGATCTGCTGCTTCTCAGCCTCACGCTTGGCCTTGTCGATCGTGGTTGGCTGCATCACACGCGTCACACGCACAACGCTATAACCATTCGGCGCTTCGACGCCAACATATGCCGGCAGCTTGCTGGTATCGGCTTTCATCACGGCCAGGAACAAGGTCGGATTCACATTCTGGCTCTTGGCACGCGAGAAGGTCTGCGATGCACTGAAGCCACTGCCATCGTCATGCCCTTTCAGCGATGCCAATTTGGCCTCGCCTGCTTTCTTCGCCAAAGCCATCGCCTCGGCCTGCACGACACGTTCACGGACTTGTGCTTTCACTTCCTCGAACGGACGCTTGCTGGCAGGTTTGTGCTCGGCCACACGACCGGCGATCAGCGTATTCGGTGCAATCTCGACGGCTTCGGTATTGCGCTTGTTACGCAAGGTATCGTCGGAGAACAATGCCGAGAGGAAGCGCTGGTTGTTGTATGGCGCATCGGCTCCCGCAGCCTGGTTGCCCTGACGCGTCAAACCGCTGGCCGACTGGATCGACAGTTGCAGCTTTTCGGCAACCGGTTTCAGGCTTTCGGATTGCTCGTAGACGGTGTTACCAAACACTTCAGCGGTTTCGGCAAATTTCTTGGCAACCAGTTGCTTCTTGATTTCCTTGGTGATCTCGCCCTTCACTTCCGCCAAAGGACGTGCGGATGCGGCCTTGATGCCCGTCACCTTGATAATGTGAAAGCCGAAATCCGATTGCACCAAAGGACTGATCTCGTCCTGCTTCAGTTTGAAAGCGGCATCTTCAAACGGCTTGACCATCATGCCGCTGCCAAAGAAGCCCAGATCGCCGCCACGTTCCGCAGAACCCGGATCGTCCGAATTCTTCTTGGCCAGTTCGGCGAATTGCTGCGGATTCTGCTTCAGCGTTTCCAGCAGCTTTTCGGCTTTCGCCTTGGCGGCCTGCTTGTCCGCTTCCGGCGCGTTCTTGTCCACCGCAATCAGGATGTGGCTAGCACGACGCTGTTCCGGCACGCCATAGTGCGTTTTGTTCTGCTCGTAATACGACGCGATGTCGGCATCGCTGACATTGACCTGCGAGGCAAGCGCATCGGCACTCAGCACCACGTATTCGATCTTGACCTGCTCCGGCACATTGAAGGCATTGCTCTTGTCGTAATACGACTGCAGCATCTCGTCCGTTACCTTTACCTGCGCAACATACTCGGAAGCCTTGAACAGCAATTGCTGCGCGTCACGCTCCTGCTCGTTCAACTCCGAGAGGCGCTGCGCCAGCGAGACAGGCGCAAAGGCCGTCGTCTGGATCGCCGCATTGACTTGCTGGATCGCCATGTCCTGACGCAGACGTGCTTCGAACATCGCTGGCGTCATGCCTTGCGCAGCCAACAGCGCCTTGTAGCGATCGATGTCGAACTTGCCATCAGGCAGCGTCAAACCGGCCATACCGCCAATCGTCTGTTGCAAACCACGATCCGAGACCGACAAGGCATTGCGACGCGCTTCCGCTGCGAGAACACGACGTGCGATCAGATCATCGAGAATCTCCTGCTTGGCTTCCGGCGTATCGAGCATGCTGGCATCGAACTGTGCGCCGAACATCTGGCGCATACGATCGGCCTGCTCGCGTTGTGCGGCATCCAGTTCCGGCTGCGTGATTTCCTTGCCATCGACCTTGGCAACGGTGTCACGCGCATCGCCCATGCTCATGTAGCTTTCAAGACCGAAAAACGCGAACGAAGGAAAAACGATGAGCAACAAAAGCAGCATCATCAAACGCTGGTGGGAACGGATATATTCAAACATGACTAACCAATCACTGATAAAGCATGATGCATGCGTTGGATGTAAAAAAAGGCGAACTTTCGTTCGCCTTTTCTTTTTCTTGGCGGAGTGGACGGGACTCGAACCCGCGACCCCCGGCGTGACAGGCCGGTATTCTAACCGACTGAACTACCACTCCTGAACTGCTTGAAGATTCCTTGCGAGTCTGACGGAGCGTTGGTGGTGGGTGCTGAGAGGCTCGAACTCCCGACCTACGCCTTGTAAGGGCGCCGCTCTACCAACTGAGCTAAGCACCCAAGCGCTTGACCCGTCAAACATACAGCGTTGTCACCACGCCGCAAAGACAAAAGATTTTACAACAGGACTGCGTAATTTGCACTACGCAAATCGCATTAGTTGACGGCGTCTTTCAGAGCCTTGCCTGGTTTGAACTTAGGCACTTTAGCCGATTTGATTTTGATCGCTTCGCCAGTGCGTGGGTTACGGCCGGTACGAGCAGCGCGTTTGCCAACCGAGAACGTGCCGAAACCAACGAGGGTCACGGTGCCATTCTTTTTCAGCGTGGTCTTGACTGCACCAATGATGGAGTCGAGAGCGCGGGTAGCAGCAGCTTTGGAAATATCGGCGGAACCAGCAATGTGGTCGATCAATTCGGTTTTGTTCACTAACGTCCCCTCAAAAAGGTTGAATGCCGCACATCGCCAAACCAATCAGGAATCACGATCGTGCGGTGGCAGCAAAATCTGCAGCAGGTATTAAACAAGCGGCAACGCCATGTGTCAAGCGGTTTGCCGCAGTTTCTCCTCTGAAAACCCGCATGTTTGCGTTTGTTTTTACATCGATTGCGCACCATGCTTTCCTGTCGGTACGCATGGTCAAAAAAAAAAGCGCTCCGAAGAGCGCTTTTTCAGACACAAGAAATCAATGCTTGATCTGCGGCGACTCCGATGTCTCTGCAGGCTTGGCAACGGCGTTATCCACCGCGCTGACTTCCTCTTCCGACAAGGGCTGTGGCGCACGTTCCAAGGCAATTTCCAACACCTTGTCAATCCAGCGCACAGGCACGATTTCGAGCTTGTTCTTCACGTTATCGGGGATCTCTGCCAGATCCTTGACGTTCTGCTCGGGAATCAGCACGGTCTTGATGCCGCCACGATGCGCTGCCAACAGTTTCTCTTTCAAACCGCCGATCGGCAATACTTCGCCACGCAAGGTGATCTCACCTGTCATCGCCACATCAGCACGCACGGGAATACCGGTGAAAACCGATACCATCGCCAGCGTCATCGCAATACCGGCAGATGGGCCATCTTTCGGTGTTGCGCCTTCGGGCACGTGAATGTGGATATCATTCTTCTCGAAAGCTTCCGGCTTGATACCCAGCTTCTTCGCACGACTGCGCACCACCGTACGCGCTGCTTCGATCGACTCCTTCATCACATCGCCCAGCGTACCAGTGCGAATGATGTTGCCCTTGCCCGGCATGCTGACCGATTCGATCGTCAACAAATCGCCACCGACTTCGGTCCACGCTAGGCCGACCACCTGACCGATCTGGTTTTCCTTTTCGGCTACGCCGAAATCGAACAGCCGTACACCGAGGAACTTGTCGATATTCTTCGGCGTGACACTGATCTTGCGATCCTGCTTTTTCAGCAGCAGCATCTTCACGACCTTGCGGCAGATTTTCGAGATTTCACGCTCGAGCGAACGCACACCCGCTTCGCGCGTGTAGTAACGAATGATGTCGCGAATCGCTGCCTCGCTGACGCTGATCTCGTCTTCCTTCAGACCATTGTTCTTGATCTGTTTCGGCAACAGATAGCGCTGCGCAATGCTGGTCTTTTCATCTTCGGTGTAACCCGACAGACGAATCACTTCCATACGATCCAGCAATGCAGGCGGAATGTTGTACGAGTTCGAAGTCGCCACGAACATGACGTCCGACAGATCGAAATCAACTTCCACGTAGTGATCCGAGAACGTATGGTTCTGTTCAGGATCCAGCACTTCCAGCAAGGCCGACGATGGGTCGCCACGAAAATCCATGCCGAGCTTGTCGATCTCGTCCAGCAAGAACAGTGGATTGCGCACACCAACCTTGCTCAGGCTTTGCAAAATCTTGCCCGGCATTGAACCAATATAGGTACGACGATGGCCGCGAATCTCGGCTTCATCGCGCACACCACCCAAAGCCATGCGGACGAACTTGCGGTTCGTGGCACGCGCGATCGATTGCCCGAGCGATGTTTTACCCACACCTGGAGGACCGACAAAGCACAGAATTGGCGCTTTCACCTTGTCAACACGCTGTTGCACGGCCAGATATTCAAGGATACGTTCTTTGATCTTGTCCAACCCGTAGTGATCCGATTCGAGCACTTTCTCTGCATTCGACAAATCGTTGTTAACCTTGGATTTCTTCTTCCACGGCAAACCGATCAGGGTATCGATAAAGTTGCGTACGACGGTCGCTTCGGCAGACATCGGAGACATCAGCTTGAGCTTCTTGAGTTCGCTCTGTGCCTTGGCCAAGGCTTCTTTTGGCATTTTGGCAGCAGCGATTTTCTTCTCAAGTTCTTCGAGATCGGCACCATCTTCGCCCTCACCCAACTCTTTCTGGATGGCCTTGACCTGCTCGTTCAGGTAGTACTCGCGCTGCGATTTTTCCATCTGGCGCTTGACGCGACCACGGATACGCTTCTCGACTTGCAGGATATCCAGTTCGCCTTCGAGCTGACCAAGCAAATGTTCGTAACGCTTTGCAACGTCAAAAATTTCTAGAATGACCTGCTTCTGTTCCAACTTGAGTGGCAAATGCGCGGCGATTGTATCGGCCAGACGACCTGCGTCATCAATGCCGGCCAGCGAAGTCAGAATCTCTGGCGGAATTTTCTTGTTGAGTTTGACGTATTGATCGAACTGCTGAACGATCGCGCGGCGCATCGCCTCGACTTCGGACTCGTCACCCGCTTCGGATTCGATCGGCGTCAAGTCGGCAACGAAATGCGTATCGAGCTCGCTGATGTGATGAATGCGTGCGCGCTGCGCGCCTTCGACCAGCACTTTCACAGTGCCGTCAGGTAGCTTCAGCATTTGCAGAATGTTGGCAACGCAACCGATTTCGTAGATATCGGCAGCGGAAGGTTCGTCCTTGGCAGCCGCCTTCTGGGCCGCAAGCATGATGCTCTTGCCTTGCTCCATCGCAGCTTCCAGTGCCTTGATGGACTTGGGACGACCGACAAATAGCGGTATCACCATGTGCGGAAAGACAACGACATCCCGCAGTGGCAATAACGGCAATTGGGTTTGTTCGAGAGTAGTAGTAGTCGTCATGGCGAGCCTTATCGATAAACGTGTTGATGATGTTGGCGCGAATAGCCCAAACACAAGCCCGGACAGCAAACAAAAACGCAATTTTTCCAACAAAAAAGCCACCTACGAAGGGAAATCTTCGAAGTGGCTCTACGATGGAAGCCTAAATTGTCGTTTGCTGGGTTTATTGTACTGCTTTTCAAAAAAAAACAGGCCTTTTCGGCCTGTTTTTCGCAATTTCCACATGCTTTATAAGGATATTGGTTCGTTTCCTATCATTTCGATCCAGAAACCTTCGGCTGCTCGTGATAAATCAACAAAGGTTTCGCACCGTTGGTAATCGTGCCTTCATCAATTACCACCTTAGCGACATCCTGCTCACTCGGCAATTCGAACATCACGTCCAGCAATGCATGCTCAAGAATCGAACGCAAACCACGTGCACCGGTCTTGCGAGCAATGGCTTTTTTAGCAATTGCCTGCAAGGCGGCAGGACGAATTTCCAGTTCCGCACCTTCCATTTGCAGCAGCTTGGTGTACTGCTTGATCAGCGCATTCTTCGGTTCGACCAAAATCTGGATCAGGGCTTCTTCATTCAGCTCTCGCAAAGTAGCGATCACCGGCAGACGACCTACCAGTTCGGGAATGAGGCCGAATTTGACCAAATCTTCCGGTTCGGTATCCATCATCACGGCGCTGGTCGAGCGCTCTTCGCGGCTCTTGACGCTGGCCGAGAAACCGATACCGCTCTTTTCCGAACGTTCCGAAATGATCTTGGCTAGACCATCAAACGCACCGCCACAGATGAACAGAATATTGGTGGTATCGATCTGCACGAAATCCTGATTCGGATGCTTGCGACCACCTTGCGGCGGCACCGATGCCATCGTGCCTTCGATCAGTTTCAGCAAAGCCTGTTGCACACCTTCGCCGGAGACGTCGCGCGTAATGGAAGGATTGTCGGATTTACGCGAAATCTTGTCGATTTCATCAATATAAACAATACCTTTCTGCGCCTTGTCAACTTCGTAGTTGCAGCTTTGCAAAAGCTTTTGAATGATGTTTTCAACGTCTTCGCCGACGTAACCTGCTTCGGTCAACGTCGTCGCATCAGCGATGACGAATGGCACATCCAGCGTACGTGCCAGCGTTTGCGCCAGCAAGGTTTTACCAGAACCAGTCGGGCCTACCAGCAGAATATTGCTCTTGGCGAGTTCGATATCGTCCTTCTTGCCCAGATGCTTCAAACGCTTGTAATGGTTATAGACCGCGACAGACAGGATGCGTTTGGCCGCTTCCTGCCCGATCACATATTGGTCGAGCAGTTCGCACAATTCATGCGGAGTAGGCAGATCGCTGCGTGGCGAGCCACCAACGGTTTCCACACTCGCCGCTTCATCGCGGATGATGTCGTTGCAGAGGTCGATGCATTCGTCGCAAATGAAAACCGACGGACCGGCAATCAATTTTTTCACCTCGTGCTGACTCTTGCCACAGAACGAGCAATACAGCAGTTTCTCGCCGCTGGAAGATTTCTTGTCTGACATGGTGCGCGTTTCTCTGATTAAGTATGGAATCGATATTACCTGCGAATTGGAAATTCGTCACGCAAGCATCGATTGGCGTTGTTCAACAATCCAAACAAAAACGCCCGAACGTCTGCCGTCCGGGCGTTCAAAAGGCAATCCAACCAGCTTATTCGCGATGTGTCAGTACGGCATCGATCATGCCGTATTGCACAGCCGCTTCGGCCGACATGAAATTGTCACGATCCGTATCCTTGCTGATTTCCTCGATCGTCTTGCCCGTGCGTTCTGCCAGGATGCTATTGAGGCGCTCGCGCAGGTACAGAATTTCACGCGCCTGAATTTCGATATCCGAAGCCTGACCCTGCGCACCACCCAGCGGCTGGTGAATCATGATGCGCGAGTTAGGCAGCGAAAAACGTTTACCCTTCTCGCCTGCCGCCAGCAGGAAAGCGCCCATCGAGGCAGCCAGACCGGTGCACAGCGTCGAGACGTTCGGTTTGATGAATTGCATCGTATCGAAAATCGCCATGCCGGCCGAGACCGAACCACCAGGTGAATTGATGTAAAGCGAAATATCCTTGTCAGGATTTTCACTTTCCAAAAACAGCAATTGCGCAACGATCAGATTGGCCATCTGGTCATTGACTGGCCCCACCAGAAAAATGATGCGTTCCTTCAACAGTCTCGAATAGATGTCGTAGGCACGCTCACCGCGACCGCTCTGTTCGATCACCATCGGAACCATACCGAGCATATCGGTATCGAGAGCGGAAGTACGAATCATGCTAGTGGTCATGTGCTTTCCTCAAAGAGCGCACAAGGCGATCAAGCCTGTGCGTTATTGCCCATCAGTTCATCAAAAGCGACGTTCTTTTCCGCCACTTTAGCTTTGCCAAGCACGTAGTTGACGACGTTTTCTTCCAACACAAGGGCTTCCACTTCAGCCAGACGGCTGCGGTCGCTGAAATAGTACTTCAGAACCTGTTGCGGATCTTCGTAGCTCTGCGCGAATTCCTCGACCTGTGCCTTGACCTGTTCAGGCTTGGCTTGCAGATCGTTGGCTTTCACAACTTCAGCCAGAATCAGGCCCAGGCGAACGCGGCGCTCTGCCTGTTCGTTGAACAATTCGCGTGGGAATGGCGTATCGGAAACCTTCATGCCGCGCTGGATCATGTCCTGACGCGTCATTTCCATCAGGCGTTCAACATCCTGATCGACCAGTGCCTTCGGTACATCCAGTTCGCTGACCTTGATCAGCGCGTCCATCACGCTTTCCTTGGTACGTGCCTTGACGCGGCTGCTGACTTCGCGCTGCAAATTGACGCGAATGTCTTCACGCATCTTGCCCAGATCACCATCAGGAATACCGAGCGACTTGGCGAATTCGGCATCGACTTCCGGCAGATGGGCCCATTCGATTTGTTTCAGCGTGACCTTGAATTCAGCGGTTTTGCCAGCGACATCTGCACCGTGGTAATCGGCCGGGAAAGCCAGCGGGAACGTACGCGATTCACCAACCTTCAGACCCAGTGTGCCAGCTTCGAACTCTGGCAGCATGCGGCCTTCGCCCAGCACGAAAGCGTAGTCTTCCGCTTTGCCACCCTGGAATTCCACGCCATCGATCGTACCGACGAAATCGATCGTCACACGGTCACCATTTTGGGCGCTCAGATCGGCACCGCCATCGCCATGCGCGCTTTGCTCACCTTTGACGTGGTAGTGCACGCGTTGCTTGCGCAGGATATCGATGGTTTTGTCGATTTCGGATTCGCTGACTTCGGCAACGGTTTTTTCCACGTCAACGCTCGACAGATCGCCGAGTTTGATTTCAGGATAAATCTCGAAGGTTGCATCGAAAGCGACCGTACCCTCAGCAGCACCTTCTGCCTTGGCTTCGATACGTGGGAAACCGGCTACGCGCAGGTTGTTCTCGGTTGCAGCATCGTTGAATGCCTTGCCGACCTTGTCGTTCAAGACTTCGTTTTCGACTTGATAACCATACTGTGCAGCAACCATCTTCATCGGCACCTTGCCTGGACGGAAACCAGGGGCCTTGGCCGTGCGAGCACGAACCTTGAGGCGCTTTTCCACTTCAGCCTGTACATCAGCCAGTGGCACCGTGATCGTGATACGGCGTTCGAGTTTATCCAGAGTTTCGACTGCAGTTGCCATGTGTATTGTCCAAAAATAAAAATTCTGTGGTGCGAGGAGGGGGACTCGAACCCCCACACCATTGCTGGCGTCAGGACCTAAACCTGGTGCGTCTACCAATTTCGCCATCCTCGCAGGATGTGCCCGGGCATAGATACAAAAGCAAAGGGCGACCGCGAAGTGAAAAAGGGGTCGCCCGTCTTGCCGTATATCGGCTGCTCGACTTCAACACGCGATTTTAACGGATTTTATTTATCTTGCGCTTATTTTTGACAAGATTGGCTTGCTCACCCTGCTTAACAGATGCCCACAGAAAGTCTTCTCCGCACGAATCCAGCCACTTTTCCTTTACCATGCGCACGGCACACTTGCCTCGCCGATTTCCCCAACATGCCTGTCGACCACTACGAAAATTTTCCCGTTGCCTCCATTCTGTTACCCGCGCATTTGCGCCAGCCGGTACAGGTAATTTACGCGTTCGCGCGCAGCGCCGACGATCTGGCAGATGAAGGCGATGCGACACCTGAACAGCGCCTGACAGCGCTGGAAAACTACGAGGCCGAACTCAGCCGTATTGGCGCCGGGCAAATCCCGGTCACACCTCTATTTAATGAATTGGCAAAAGTCATTCGCCAGCATGCCCTGCCCCTGCAACCCTTTCATGACCTGCTGTCGGCATTCAAGCAGGATGTCGTCACCAAACGCTACGCCAGCTTCCCTGCCTTGCTCGATTACTGCCGTCGCTCGGCCGACTCGGTTGGCATCCTGATGCTGCATCTCTATAACGAAAGCAGTACCGATAACCTGCAAGATGCAAGCGCAATTTGTTCCGCCTTGCAATTGATTAACTTTTGGCAAGACGTTGCCCTCGATTGGCACAAGGAACGTATTTACCTACCCGCCGAAGACTGCATACGCTTTGGCGTCGATGCGCAACAGATTGAACAAGGCAACGTCAATCCATCCTGGCAGGCGTTGATGCAATTCGAAATTAGCCGCACACGACAAATGATGCGCGATGGCGCCTCCCTGGCATTGCGTTTGCCGGGGCGTATCGGCTGGGAGTTGCGACTGGTAATACAAGGCGGGCTGCGCATTCTCGAGAAAATCGAAGCCGTGCAGTACGACGTGTTCCACCAGCGCCCTGTGCTGAACAAACTGGATTGGCTGCGCATCGTCTGGCGTGCACTATGCATGCGTCGTACCTGAATTTTTTGCAAGACTTTATTTGTCCTGCATCGTGGAGTCGGCTAGCATAGCGGCTTGTTTTCGCCGAGGCGCGCCGAATTTCCATGTCACCTGACGAATATTGCCAGCAAAAAGCGGCCCAAAGCGGCTCCAGTTTTTATTACAGCTTCCTGTTCCTGCCACCTGAACGCCGCCGCGCGATCACGGCGCTCTACGCGTTCTGTCGCGAAGTGGACGATACCGTCGACGAATGCACCGACGTGTCGATCGCTCGTGCCAAGCTGGCATGGTGGCGCAGCGAAGTCGGCACCATGATCAACAGCACGCCGACGCATCCCGTCACAAAGGCGCTGCAACCGCATCTGACTGTCTATTCACTGGAAGTCACGCATCTTCTCGCCATCATCGACGGCATGGAGATGGACCTCGACCAGACACGTTATCTGGATTTCGCCGGCTTGCGCAAATACTGCTGGCATGTCGCCAGCGTAGTCGGCATCCTTTCGGCAAAAATCTTTGGTGTGACCGATGTACGCACGCTGGAATACGCCGAAAAGCTCGGCCTTGCCTTCCAGCTCACCAACATCATTCGCGATGTTGGCGAAGATGCGCGCAAGGGTCGTATCTATCTGCCGGTCAACGAGCTGCAGCAATTCAACGTCACTGCCGCCGATATTTTGAATGCGCGCCACACCGAGAATTTTGAAAAGCTGATGCAATTCCAGGCCGAGCGTGCACAGCACTGTTACAGCGAAGCGCTGGCCTTGCTGCCAAAGGCGGACCGTCGCACACAACGACCGGGGCTCATCATGGCGGCCATCTACCGTGCACTGCTCGGCGAAATCCAGCGAGACGGCTTTCACGTTCTGAACCAGCGCATTTCCCTGACGCCGATCCGCAAGCTATGGCTTGCCTGGATCACTTACGTACGCGGCTGATCGCCGATGAATGGGCGACAATCGATTGCTGTCATCGGTGCAGGCTGGGCCGGCTGCACTGCAGCGATGGATCTCACCGAAGCCGGTTTTGCCGTCACTCTGTTCGAATCTGCGCGCACATTGGGCGGCCGCGCCCGTACAGTGAAGATTCAAAATACGCTGCTCGATAACGGCCAGCACATCCTGCTAGGCGCTTACACGCAAACCCTGTCGCAATTGCAAAAAGCCGGTGTCGATACCGCACAGGCATTGTTGCGGCTTCCCTTGCAAATGCGTTACCCGCCCAACGACGACGGCATGACATTCGTCACGCCGCCCTTGCCCGCTCCCTTGCACATGCTGGTGGGACTGTGGCGCGCCAGCGGATTGACTCGCGAAGACAAGATGGCCTTGGCGCGCTTTACGACGACAGCGCGCTGGATGGACTGGCAACTTGATGAAGATTGCAGCGTAGCGACATTGCTGGATCGTTTCGATCAAACCGAACGTCTGATCGCACTGATGTGGCGACCGCTTTGCATTGCAGCACTCAACACGCCAATCGAACGTGCCTCCGCACAAGTCTTTCTGAACGTATTGCACGACAGCCTTGGTGCGCGTCGCACGGCCTCCGACATGCTTCTGCCGCGTGTCGATCTTGGTGCGCTGTTGCCTGACTACGCGGCCCGTTACATCACGCAATACGGTGGAAATATTTCTTGCGGCACGACCGTCAAGACACTTCACAGCACCCAACAGGGATGGTCCGTCACATGCAGCGGCGGTCAGACAAGGTCTTTTGACGGCATTGTGGTGGCCACTTCGGCCTCTGCTGCGGTATCACTGCTGAATGATCTCGACGAAATCACATTGTCGGCGCTGGAGTTCGAACCCATTACCACTTGCTACCTGCAATACGCACCAGACATTCGTTTGCCAGATCCGATGTATGCACTCTGTGACGACGCCGACAACCATCGCTGGGGACAATTCGTATTTGACCGCGGTCAATTGCACAGCGATCAGCACGGCTTGCTCGCCGTCGTCATCAGCACCGCGGCCCAGGCCGCCGATGTGGCACAAGACCAACTTGCTGCCATGGTGGCAAGGCAATTGGCACAGGTGTTCGACAGAAGCGAACTTGGCGCTCCGCTGTGGACGCAAGTCATCACGGAAAAGCGTGCGACCTTTGCGTGTACGCCGGCACTGAAACGGGTAAAGGAAGAAACGGTTTACGATAATCTGGTGCTTGCCGGCGATTATCTCGCAAGCCCCTATCCTGCCACGCTCGAATCGGCAGTACGGAGCGGCCAACAAGCTGCACGATTGCTGACGGAACATTTTTCCTGACACTCAGAATCGCAACCCGAATCTTCCGGCAGGACAATTCAATAAAAAAAACGCCACAACAAATAAGTTGTTGTGGCGTTTTCTTTTTTTACTTAAGGCGGTATGAAATGATGTTTTGGATGTTAGGTGTCTGAACGGGATGCCCACTTTCAGTGAAATCGCGTAGCGCTGTTCATCCAATCGTCATTCATATTCTCGAATCCGGTTCAATGCCTCATCGATACGCTCCACACCGATTATCTTCAGACCTTCGATCTGCTGCTTGGGCGCATTGGATTTCGGGATCAGCGCCATCGAAAAACCCAGCTTGGCCGCTTCCCTTAGACGTTCCTGCCCACGCGGTGCCGGACGAATTTCCCCGGCCAATCCGACTTCACCAAACACGACCAACCCGCGCGGCAAAGGTTTGCTGCGCATGGAAGAATGAATCGCTAGCAGCACAGCAAGATCGGCGGCAGGTTCGGTGATCTTGACGCCGCCCACCGCATTGATGAAAACATCCTGATCGAATGCCGCTACGCCGGCATGCCGATGCATGACGGCCAGCAGCATCGCAAGCCGGTTCTGTTCGAGGCCGACCGAAAGACGGCGCGCATTCGGCAAAGGCGATGAATCGACCAGTGCCTGCACCTCCACCAGCAAGGGCCGTGTGCCCTCTTGCGTCACCATCACGCACGAGCCCGGAACGGGATTGTCATGCTGCGAAAGAAACAGCGCGGAAGGATTGGATACACCTTTCAAGCCTTTTTCCGTCATGGCAAAAACGCCCAGCTCATTAACGGCGCCAAAGCGATTCTTGATGGCCCGCACGAGGCGAAAACTCGAATGCGTATCGCCTTCAAAGTACAGCACGGTATCGACGATGTGCTCAAGCACACGCGGCCCGGCTAGTGCGCCCTCCTTCGTCACATGTCCGACCATGATGATGGTAACGCCGCTTTGTTTGGCTGCCCGCGTCAGTTGCGCAGCGCATTCGCGTACCTGTGCGACCGAACCCGGCGCAGAAGTCAAGGCATCCGAATACATGGTCTGGATCGAATCGATGACCGCGACTTCCGGTTTGAGATCGGCCAGTGTTCCCAGGATCTTTTCAAGCTGGATTTCTGCCTGCAGCTTCAGTTCGTGCGCATCGACAGCAAGCCTTTTCGCGCGTAACGCGATTTGCGAACCAGACTCTTCGCCGCTGACGTACAACACTTTCTTGGCCCGCGCCAGATTCGCCAGTGCCTGCAATAACAGCGTCGATTTTCCGATGCCCGGATCGCCACCGATCAGCACCACGCCACCGGAAACCAGTCCTCCACCCAGTACGCGGTCAAATTCCTCAATGCCCGTACCGAAACGTGGCACATCGATGGCTTCGATATCCGCCAGGCTCAAAACCGGCGCTGTTTGCGCCAATCCCTGAGGTTGGCTGGAAAAGCGATTGTTACCCGCACTTTCCACGACCGTTTCGACCAGCGTATTCCATGCAGCACAGGCTGGACATTGGCCCGCCCACTTGTTGCTGATACCGCCACATTCCGTGCAGGTGTAATTGGTCTTTACCTTGGCCATGAATCCATGTCTCTTGTTAGTGGTCCCATTGGCATTCGCCGTGTTTTTTAGTCGGCATCCACCATGCGCACGCGCGGTGCCACGGCACACATCAGTTCATAGCCGACCGTGCCGGCCGCGTTGGCAACCTCATCGATCGGCAAACCCTCGCCCCACAGGGTGACATGGCTGCCGACTCGCGCATTTTTTATCGGGGTCAAATCAACCGTGATCATGTCCATCGATACACGCCCCACCAATCGCGTCCTGATGCCCTCCACCAGAACTGGCGTACCGGCAGGTGCATGCCGCGGATAGCCATCCGCATAACCGCATGCCACTACTCCAATCGTCATCGGACCATCCGCGACGAAACAACTGCCATAACCGACCGCATCGCCGCGCTGGATGCATTGCATGCCAATAATCTCGCTGCGCAATGTCATCGTCGGCCGAAGGTCGAAAGATGCTGCGGATTGCCTGGATGGCGTAGCCCCATACAGCATGATGCCTGGTCGTACCCAGTCAGCCGCACAATCGGCTTGCAAGAGATCGGCGGCCGAATTGGACAGACAGCGTTCGCCATCCAAACCGAGTGTCGCCTGTTTGAAGCGGCGCACTTGCTCAGCCGGCGGCAAAACGGGATTGGCGGCGTCATCGGCATTGGCGAAGTGGGTCATGAATGCAATGCTGCGTACGGCAGGCAGCGCGCGCAACCGTCGATACACATCCGCAACCGCGGCAGGCATGAATCCAAGTCGGTTCATGCCTGAATTGATCTTCAGATGCACATCGAGTGCATCTGATAATGGCGCACTTTCCAGCAAAGACAGCTGTTGCTCGGAATGAACAACGATATCGATGCGATGTTCAACTGCCAGATGCACATCTGCTGCATCAAAGCAGCCTTCGAGAAGCAGGATGCGCTTGCGCCAGCCCAATTCGCGCAACGTGACGACACCTTCCGGCTCGATCAGCCCCAGCCCATCTGCGGCTGCAAAGCCACGAACGGCGCGCGCAAGCCCATGTCCATAGGCATTTGCCTTGACGATGGCCCACGTCCGCGATTGCGGCGCATGCGCTCGGGCGACATCGAGATTGTGCTGCAGGGCGGCGATATCGATGGTTGCAACGAGCGGTCTAGGCATAAAGCGAAGGGAAAATAGTCAATCAGTCAAGGCTGTATTTTACCGGACACATCCTTGTCAGGCGGGACCAATTCAATCCTTTTGCCTCTCCTTTATATGGTATAAAGCTGGACAGAGACAAAGCTTAGAACAAGATCGATCGGATGAATCGCGGTTTTTACACCATCATGGCGGCGCAGTTTTTTTCTTCGCTCGCCGACAACGCCCTACTTATTGCGGCCATTGCCCTTCTCACAGTGATGCAGTCACCCGAGTGGATGACGCCATTGCTGAAATTGTTCTTTGTATTGTCTTATGTACTGCTAGCCGCCTTCGTCGGTGCCTTTGCCGACTCGCTGCCCAAGGGACGGGTGATGTTTGTCACCAATCTCATCAAGATTTTCGGCTGCGCGCTGATGTTCTTTCATGTGCACCCGTTACTCGCCTATGCCATCGTTGGCTTTGGCGCAGCTGCATACTCGCCGGCCAAGTACGGCATCCTCACCGAATTGCTTCCTGCGGAAAAACTGGTTGCCGCCAATGGCTGGATCGAAGGTTTGACGGTTGCATCCATCATCCTGGGCACAGTCATGGGCGGTGCGCTCATCAATCCGAAAGTTTCTGCCTACCTCCTTTCATTCCAAGGCTTTACCATCATCGGCATCGATACGCCCGCCGAAGCGGCACTCTGCATTATCGCCATCGCCTATCTTCTGGCAGCCCTGTTCAATCTGAAAATCCCTGATACAGGAGCGCGCTACCCGCATCAGGAACGCAATCCGATCAAGCTGATCGGCGACTTTGCCGGTTGCTTCAAGACACTCTGGCGCGATCGTCTTGGTCAGATTTCGCTGGCTGTGACTACCTTGTTCTGGGGCGCTGGCGCAACATTGCAATTCATCGTACTCAAATGGGCAGAAAGTGCTTTGGGCATGGCGCTCGACAAGGCAGCCATTCTGCAGGGGATTGTTGCCGTTGGCGTGGCGCTTGGCGCCGTTGCTGCTGCGCGTTTCGTCCCGTTGAAGAAATCGCTGACGGTAATGCCGTTGGGCATCATCATGGGTTTCGTGGTTCTGGCGATGACGATGGTCAAATCGATCTGGCTGGCGTATCCATTGCTCGTGATCATCGGTGCCTTATCCGGCTATTTTGTAGTGCCAATGAATGCCTTGCTGCAGCATCGCGGTCACGTACTGATGAGCGCCGGTCATTCGATCGCCGTGCAAAACTTCAACGAGAATCTCTCTGTGCTAACGATGCTGATGATCTATGCGCTGATGGTCAAACTCGATCTGAACATCAATATCGTGATCGCCATGTTCGGTCTGTTCGTCTCCGGCATCATGTTCCTGATCATGCGCCGGCATGCCGCCAATCAGCGCGAGCACGATTCGCTGTCATTGATCGGCGAACCCAAACACTGATTCAGACCTGATTCAGGAGCGCGGTCGACTCAAGCCAATGCGTTGTCCGGCTCGCGTGCGCCAGTCATCCGGCACCACGAATCCACGCGCGACTTCCCGCGCCGTATCACCAACAACTTCCATGCAGGCGACCATCACCGGCATCGTATCGTCCAAAAACTGCTGCTGTAGCTGCGCCTCCAAGACAGGCAAGGTGATGGTTTCCTCGATGGCACAACACGCTGGTGCCAACCAGGACAGGCGTGGCAACACCATGTAGCGCAAAGCACTTGCATCCCATGTCGTCATTTCCGCGCATGCGCACCAGAAACCACGGCAATGCGCCGGGTGCAGGCCCTCGATAATGCCTGGCGCATCTTCGCTGTGTCGATAGAATAACCAGCCCTTCACCAAGGCCTGCGCCATGGAAACGGGTGCCGGCAAAAATTGCGCTGCCGCAGGATGCGCCGCCAGATGAAGCTGGCGATCAAAAATCTTGTGCATCTTCGCACCCAG
This sequence comes from uncultured Oxalicibacterium sp., assembly GCF_913776015.1. Lineage (GTDB taxonomy): Bacteria > Pseudomonadota > Gammaproteobacteria > Burkholderiales > Burkholderiaceae_D > Oxalicibacterium. Next base: position 24,435 of record NZ_CAJYMD010000082.1, read on the forward strand.
CGTATCTGCCAGATTGGGTCCAACGAAGTAATCCGCATCGTGCCCCGCCCCGCTCGATTCAAGCAGATAAAACTTGGTCGCAAATTCCCAATGCACCAGTTGGCCCGCGATCTGCAGCAGAAAATCGAACTCGCCAACGGTGTGATGTTTGTCTCGCACCTGCAAGCCATGCGCAGTCAACCAACCACGGTCGTGCAGATAGAAAGCCAATAGCGATTCCGCATAGCGACCAAGACGCGTGTAGGGAGTAATGTTGAGAGTGGAAATCAACGGCGCTGGATTGGCATCCAGCTTGGCGAGAAACTCGGCAAGTTGGGATGGCTCGATCAAATCGGCCAGACTGGCAACCCTGCCTTGCCACTTTTGCGACGTTGCATCAAGCAGATCCGGCGCGTCCAGCAACCACGCCAAGCCCCTTACATGCGGGTCGAGCAGATGTCCCCAACGTCGATGAAATTCGCGCTGGCTCCGACCATATTCGCTATTCACGTCAGGCGGTCTGGCGGAAGGTTTCCATTGCCAGACACAGATCAGCCCAGGTTTTCCCCTTGTCCCGCATATTGCGCAACAGATAGGCTGGGTGATACGTGACGATCAATGGTTTGCCAGCGTAGCGATGTACACTGCCGCGCAAACGACTCACGGGGGTCGCCGGATCGAGCGCAAGCAGAGACAACGCCGCCGTCTTGCCAAGAGCGATGATGACTGTCGGATTGATCAGTGCAATCTGACGTTCCAGATAAGGCATGCAAGCTGCAGCCTCCTCCTGAGTCGGTGGCCGATCGCGCTTGTTGCCATCGGTAGGACGACATTTAACGATATTAGCGATATAGGTATTGTCACCTCGCCTCAACCCCATCGCCGCCATCATATTGTCGAGCAACTTGCCAGCCGGACCGACAAATGGCAAGCCTTGCATATCTTCATTACGCCCTGGCCCCTCGCCAACAAACAACCAACGCGCTTTTTGGTCACCCGTGCCAAACACGGTTCGCGTTCTGCCGTGGCACAAACCACACGTCTTGCAACCACTGACCATTTCCTGCAAAGGAATCCAGTCAAGTGGGGCAATCGCATTCTCGCTAGCGTGTGCGATGGCTGGCTCGGACGATGCGGGAGAAATATCGACAATTGGCACGACCTCTACAGGCTGCTCGGGCGCAGCACGCCATGCGAGTTCCTCAGCCATTTCCGGCAATGGATTCTCATTATCCTGTGGCATCTCAGTTGCATGATGGTCGCGCCGCACCCATAACGGTGCCAGGCCCATTTCCTGCAAGAAGGCGTGACGGCGCTCTGTCGTACTCATAGAACCAGCTTCATGACGATCGCGTCTTCACGCGTATTATTGGGTGCCGGATAGTATCCCTTGCGAATCCCGATACGATCAAAGCCGTAACGCAGATAGATTTTTGCAGCACGCTCGTTTGATGGACGCACTTCCAGCAACATCGCCTCCAGCCTGCGTTCGACCGCAATCGCTCTTGCCTTGTCCAGCAAGCGCAAACCGATGCCCTTCCCATGCAAACTGGGATGCACGGTGATGTTGAGCAAATGTGCGTCATCTACAGAGAGCATCAAGAGAAAATAACCGTAGAGCACGCCAGTGCCGTCGCGCAAGACCCAGGTTTCGTATTCGCTGCGAATGGAGTCGATGAAATTGCCACGCGTCCAAGGAAAAGGGTAGACCTCGTTCTCGATCTGCACCACATCATCAATGTCGGCAATCTGCATGCGATAAAAGAAAAGTCCGTGCGAGGAAGCCGGCTCAAGCGAACGAATGGGGCTGGGAACAGAACTCATGCTACGGCACGCTCCGCTTTCTCCTGTCGTTCACGCGTCGTCAACGCCACCTTGTTACGCAAATAAAGCGGCTCGGCATGCGCGGCATCGACATGCACGCCCTGCATAAAAAGCCGCTCGCCAAGAATCGCCACCTGCTTGGCATGCGGCATTAGGTCAGGCCAGGCATGCGCATAAAAATCACGTTCCTGAAATGCCGCACTGTACGCTTTCAAGCCATTCCCGCATGCCGTCACAACGCCAAGCGGCGCAACGTCGTTTGGCGCTGAAAGGGCTGGTTCAATGATTACCTGCCATTCCCCCTCGTAACGATATTGTGCCCAATAGACTTCCCCCATACGCGCATCGATGATGGCAAGCACGTCTTTCGCGCTACCTTGCTCATGGCAAGCCTGCGCCAAGGCAAGCAAAGTAACCAGCGGCACAACTGGCAGCTCTGCACCAAAAGCCAGTCCCTGTGCGATACCGCATGCGGTGCGTACCCCAGTAAATGAACCCGGTCCGGCACCGTAGGCAATGGCGTTGCATTCGGCAAGAGGGATTCCGGCTTCGTTCAGGAGCGATTGCACCATGGGCAAAATGGTTTGCGAATGCGTGACAACACCTTCCACTTCGCGCGAAATCAGCGTTCCTTCACGCAATAGTGCTGCCGATGCAGATTCGGCAGAGGTTTCAATGGCAAGAATCGTGGACATGGGCGGTATTTTACCGTGCCCTACCGGACAAGCGTGCGGAACCTTGCATCCTCGTACCGCCCGCCAAATCACCGAAGCGGCTAAAATACCGCCATGCCTAGCCTCGTTCTCGAAGAAAACAACCGCGCCGCCCTGGTGGCGCAAATGACCGACGATACCTGGGTCGTCGCCTGCCTGTGTGCTGCATGGTGCGACGTGTGCACAGCCTATCGGCCAGAATTTGAAGCACTTGCCGCAAACTATCCTGACACGCTTTTTGTGTGGATCGATATCGAGGATCGTGCCGATATGGTGGGCGACTTCGATGTCGAAAATTTTCCGACTATCCTGATTCAACGCGCAGACGAAGTGGTCTTTTACGGCACTACCTTGCCAGATCCACGCATTGCCTTGCGCCTGCTTGCCGCTCAGGCACAACGCGATCCCGCTGAACGCGTAGCCACGGCATCAGGCAATCCGGACTACCAACTTTGGCAAGAAGAGCGCAACTTGCGCAAGGCGCTAAAGAGCTGAGGCAGCCAAGATTTTTGCCCAAAAACTGAAGGAAAAACGACAATAAAAAAGCCCCGGCATTGCCGGGGCTTTTTGCTTTGAATTCTATTCGGCTATTAGATAGCTTGAATGTTCGAAGCTTGCTTGCCTTTAGGGCCGGTCGTCACTTCGAAAGAGACGCGTTGGTTCTCTTGCAGCGATTTGAAGCCGTTCGACTGGATAGCCGAGAAGTGCGCGAACAGATCTTCGCCGCCTTCATCAGGAGTGATGAAGCCGAAGCCTTTCGCGTCGTTGAACCATTTTACGATACCAGTTGCCATTACTATTCCTAATTTCAGTTAAATAGGCTTACGCCCGAGGATCGTTTCAACCAAGACAAGAATACAGGCATACTGCACAACCAGCTCGAATCTCCACGACAATTGATTATAACCGCATAAAAAATAAAAAAGTAATTTCTATTTTGCTTCGAATGTGAGTCATTTCACATTTCTGCATTCATGAGAGGGCCAAACAGGCATATCGCTGCCCGAGAACGAATTTACTTATCAGTCTGACCAGCTTCATTCTCTGCCTTGCGCTTCGCAACTTCGCGCTGCCGTTCCTCCGATTCGCGCACTTTCTCTTCGTAGCGTTCGACATTGCGTGCCCGCTGACGCGCATCGCTCTCTTCCGAGGCTTTGCGCTGACGCTCGCGCTCCGCGCGCTCGGCATTTTTCTCCGCATGTTCCTGTGCACGTGCCGCACGTTGGGCATCAGACAATCCCTGCTGTTGACGCGGCATGTCGTTGATCTCGGGCACCGGTACGCTGGAACGTTCCGCATTCCTGGCTTCGCGTGCCTTGGCGCTCTCTTCCAGACGCCGATCGCGCTCCGCCACACGTGCGTGACGAATATAGGAATTGGCTTCGAGCTCGATTGGACGAATCGCCATCAGATCGACGCGACGTTGCTCCGTCACCTTGTTCAGGCAGGATGTCGTAAAGAACTTTGGATAGCATGCCTGTTGCTGCGCTTCGAACCGCGCTTCGACACGCAAACGGCTTTGCTCCACATCCTTGATTGCCTGATTGGCACGGTCTCCTGATTGGATGGAGCCAGCCGGATAACGCTGAACGACATCTGCAACTGAATAGTCGAGCACCGATGCATCAACCGGCGGTTTCTGTGCCAATGCCAGCGACGCAGAAAATACACAGCCGGCAACCAAAGTCGTTGTAAAAAGAGATTTCATCACTTTATTTCATTCCAAGACAACTTACATTGCGCCACTCGCACGGCGACGTTCAGCTTCCATGTATTCGTCAGATTGCATTTCGATCAGGCGCGACAGTGTACGCTGAAATTCCATTGACAAGCCGCCCACCGTATAGAGTTCATCCATCGGCACCGCTGCCGAGATCAACAACTTTATGCGATGATCGTACAGTACATCGATCAGCCAGATGAAACGACGCGCCTCTGAAGACATCGAAGCCGAAATTGCGGGCACATCGGACAAAATCAGCGTATGAAAGCGACTGGCAAGTTCTAGATAATCGTTCTGCGAACGCGGACCACCGCACAGCGTGTGAAAGTCGAACCATATTACACCGCCAGCCTTGCGCAAGGCACGTACCTCACGCCCTTCGATATTGACCAGCGGATCTTCATCGGCCACTTCGGCTATCCGCATAAACGCCGTGCGTAATGCTTCCGATGCCTGCGCATCAAGGGGCGTATGGTAAGCCGTTACCTGACTCAAGGCGCGCTTGCGGTAATCGAGCCCGCCATCGACGTTCATGATGTCCAGCCGCTCCTTGATCAGATCGATGGCCGGCAAGATGCGATCGCGATGCAAACCGTCCGGATACAAATCGTCGGGCGCAAAATTGGATGTGACAATGAACGACACGCCACGATCGAACAATCCCTTGAACAGATTGTAGAGAATCATGGCATCGGCAATATCCGTGACATGAAATTCGTCGAAGCAGATCAGTCGATATTTTGCCGCAACGCGTTTGGCGACTTCTTCCAAGGGATCCGCAATCTGTTTCAGTTCATCCAGTTGCCGATGCACACTGCGCATGAATTCGTGGAAATGAATGCGCATCTTGCGATCCATCGGTACCACGGAGTAAAAGCTATCCATCAGAAAAGATTTTCCCCGCCCTACACCACCCCACATGTATAAACCGCGCGGCGCGGGCGATTCGCCTAACAGGCGGGTGAAAATATTTTTCTTACGCGCCGCTAGGCTTTCCCATTCTTCATAAGCCTGCTGCAGACGCAAGACGGCACGTCGCTGTGCATCATCGGCAGTAAAACCACGCTCATTCAATGCATGTTCATAAATTTCGGCTACATTCATGCCAATGCCGTCCTCCTGCAAGCGGATTTGTTTTTATACGTGTACTGCGGGCAAAAAAACGGGCGAGTCGTCGCTCGCCCGTCCTGTTTGATTGCATCTATTCTACAGTCTGTTCATGTTGACGATCACGCGCGCCGGGTAATAACCACCGCCCGAACTCACGGGCACACGAAATCCCAGGCCGACACCCACTGCGCCCGTGCCACCGCCCAATCCCAGGCCGACACTCGATCTGGATTGACCAATTGGTGGCAACCTCACCTCTGAGCTGCGATAGCCGACGCGGTTGCAAACGACGCGTAGCTCGCCGCTTGCACTGCCAATGGCAAGTGTGGTTGGTGTGACGATGTTCCAGCTTTGCGCATTGGTGATGACGGTGCAATTTGCACCGGGAAATTCCTGTCCGTTTTCTGCGGTGGCGATATAGACGCGTCCATCGTTTGGGCCGGTGCTTGCGCAAGCAGCAAGTAGCAAGGGAAAGAGCAAAACGACGGCACGCCACATGATCAACCTCCTAGAAATTCAACGCCCGCTTGTCGACGGCCAGCGCCGCTTCCTTCACTGCTTCCGATAATGACGGATGCGCGTGACAGATGCGTGCAATATCTTCCGAAGAAGCGCGGAATGACATTGCGACCACTGCTTCGGCAATCAGTTCCGACGCATTGGGGCCGATAATGTGCACGCCCAGAATTTCGTCCGATTTCGCATCGGCGAGAAACTTGACGAAACCCGTTGTGTCGCCAAGGGCACGTGCGCGTCCATTGGCCAGGAACGGAAACGATCCGGCGCGATAATCGACCTTTGCCTCTTTCAACTGCTGTTCCGTCTTGCCAACCCAGGCAATCTCCGGCGTCGTATAAATGACCCACGGAATCGTGTTGAAGTCGACATGACCATGCTGACCGGCAATCCGCTCGGCGACCGCGACACCTTCTTCTTCCGACTTGTGCGCCAGCATCGGGCCACGCACGACATCGCCGACCGCCCAGATACCCGGCACGTTGGTCCTGCAATCGTCATCGACAGCGATGAAGCCTCGCTCATCGAGCTTGATGCCTGCCGCATCCGCATTCAGTCCCTGCGTATTCGGAACACGGCCGATCGACACCACCAGCCGATCGAAGCGCTCCTTCTGTTCGCTACCTTTTGCATCGGCATAACTGACCGTGACTTCATTCTTGCCAATGTCGATGCCGGCAATCTTGATTCCCAGTTCGATCTGCAAACCAAGCTTGGCGAATTGCTTGCCCGCCTCCGCCGCGATTTGCGTATCTGCGGCACCGAGCAATGCAGGCAGCACTTCAAGAATCTTCACTTCCGAACCAAGACGACGCCACACGCTGCCCATTTCCAGACCGATCACACCCGCACCGATGATGCCGAGACGCTTTGGCACTTCCTGCATGGCCAGTGCACCCGTGTTCGACAGCACAAGCTTTTCATCGAATGGCGCATCGGCCAAGGCGCGTGGAAGCGAACCCGTCGCCACAATCACGTTCTTGGCGGTGATGGTTTCCTCGCTCGAGCCCGTAACGCGAATCTGATGTCCCGATGCATCCGATTTCTCGAACGAACCACGACCGTGGAAGAAGGTCACCTTGTTTTTCTTGAACAGATAAAGAATACCTTCGTTGTTCTGCTTGACCACCGTTGCCTTGCGATCCAGCATTTTCTTGAGATTCAGGCTCAAGGATTTGATCTCGATGCCATGCTCGGCAAAGCCATGACCGGCATGTGCGAAATGCTCGGACGACTGCAACAGCGCCTTGGAAGGAATGCAACCGACATTGGTGCAGGTTCCGCCCAGTGCCGGGCCGCCTTTTTCGTTTTTCCACTCATCGATACAGGCAGTGGACAAACCCAGTTGTGCGGCACGAATGGCAGCCACGTAACCGCCCGGTCCACCGCCGATCACCACTACATCAAAATTCTTCGACATTATCCAGACTCCCGCAGGAAGGCACGCAAGGATGCCTTCCCTATCGTGTTATCAGAGATCCAGCAACAGACGTGCGGGATCTTCCAGTGCCTCTTTCATCGCCACCAGGCCAAGAACGGCTTCGCGGCCGTCAATGATGCGGTGGTCGTAGGAAAGCGCCAGATAGTTCATGGGTCGGATCACGATCTGGCCGTTTTCAACGACCGCGCGATCCTTGGTGGCATGAATGCCGAGAATGGCCGATTGTGGTGGGTTGATGATCGGCGTGGACAGCATCGAGCCGAAAATGCCGCCATTGGAGATCGAGAAGGTGCCGCCCGTAAGATCGTCAAGCGTCAGCTTGCCATCCTTGGCCTTGGCACCGAACTCGCCGATTTTCTTTTCAATATCGGCAATGCTCATCTGATCGGCATCGCGCAGGATGGGCACTACCAGACCACGCGGTGAGCCAACGGCGATGCCGATGTCGAAATAGCCGTGATAGACGATGTCATTGCCATCAACGGATGCATTGATGATCGGATATTTCTTCAATGCCGCCACAGCCGCCTTGACGAAGAAAGACATGAAGCCCAGCTTCACGCCATGTTCCTTTTCGAACTTGTCGCGATACTTGGTGCGCAGATCGATCACGGGCTGCATGTTGACTTCATTGAAGGTCGTCAGAATCGCGTTGGTTTGCTGGGATTGCAGCAAACGTTCTGCCACGCGTGCGCGCAAGCGACTCATCGGCACCCGTTCTTCAGGGCGATTCAGCAAGGCAGGATTACCAGGCACAGGCACTTGCGGCAGGCTGGCCTTGGCCGCCGGCGCCGATGTAGCAGCTGATGCCGCTTCCGGTTTCTTCTCCAGATGATTGATGACATCACCCTTGGTCACGCGACCATCCTTGCCCGATCCCGATACATCACTGGTGTTCAGATTGTTTTCGGACAGCATCTTGGCCGCAGCCGGCATGGCGATATTCGCTGCGCTGCCAGATGTCTCTGCCTTGGCAGCAATCGGGCGCGAACCGGCATCGTCCACCGGCTTGGCGGCAGGCTCTTCCTTCTTCTCTGACGGTGCAGAAGCTGGCTCGGTCTTGCCGGTCGCAGCGGCATCGGTATCGATGAGCGCAATGACCTCACCTGCCGTCACCGTCGCCCCATCTTCCTTGATGAGTTGCTTGATGACACCAGCACCGGGTGCAGGCAATTCCAGCACCACTTTGTCGGTCTCGATATCGATCAGGTTTTCATCACGAGCAACTGCTTCACCCACCTTTTTATGCCATTGCAGCAGCGTTGCTTCTGCAACCGATTCCGACAATTGCGGAACTTTCACCTCAAGAATTGCCATGTAACTCTCCGTTTCGGGTTGTTCATACGGCAAGCCGGCAGCCGACTTGTCGCAGGGTCTTTATTTTGTTTGCACAAAACCTTTTAATTTGGCAAAAGCCGCTTCAACCAATGCCTTCTGCTGCGCATAGTGCTTGTCGTAGTAACCAACTGCCGGTGCAGCACTGGCCGGACGTCCTGAATAAGCCAGCTTCTGTCCTTCCGCCATGTTTTCCAGAATGTTGTGTTGAATCTGGAACCATGCACCCTGGTTTTGCGGTTCATCCTGCGCCCAGACAAGTTCAGTGACATTCGGAAACTTCCGAAGTTCGGCAGCGAAGGACTTGTGCGGGAACGGATACAACTGCTCGAGACGAATGATGGCGACATCGTTCTGGTTACGCTCCTTGCGAGCGGCCGCCAAATCGTAATAGACACGGCCCGAGCAGGCGATGATGCGCTTGACCTTCTTCGGATCGATCTTGTCATCAACCTCGCCGATCACGGTCTGGAACGATCCCTTCGCCAGTTCGCTCAGCGGCGAACCGGCATCCTTGTTCCGCAACAGCGATTTCGGCGTCATGATGACCAACGGCTTGCGGAACAGGCGAATCATCTGACGACGCAGCAGATGGAAAATCTGTGCTGCAGTGGTTGGCTGCACGACTTGCATGTTGTTGTCGGCGCACAGTTGCAGGAAGCGCTCGGGACGTGCTGACGAGTGCTCCGGCCCCTGCCCTTCGTAACCGTGCGGCAGCATCATGACGAGGCCGGAGACGCGGCCCCATTTCACTTCGCCCGAACTGATGAATTGGTCGATCACAACCTGCGCACCATTGGCAAAATCGCCGAACTGCGCCTCCCAGATCACCAGCGTGTTCGGCTCTGCCGTCGAATAGCCGTATTCGAACGCAAGCACGGCTTCCTCCGACAGTACCGAATCGATCACACGGAACCATGCCTGCTGATCGGAGACGTTTTGCAACGGGCAATACGTGCCGGCATCCCAGCGCTCGCGATTCTGGTCATGCAGAATCGCGTGGCGATGCACGAACGTACCACGTCCGGAATCCTGCCCCGTCAGACGTACTGCGTAGCCGGAACTGACCAGCGAGGCGTAGGCCAGATGTTCGGCCATGCCCCAGTCCAGATTCATTTCGCCCTTGCCCATCGCACGACGATCTTCGAGTACCTTCTCGACCAGCGGATGCACCTTGAAGTTTTCCGGGATGGTCGTGATGCGTTCCGACAAGCGTTTGAGTTCCGTCATCGGCACAGCCGTATCGGCAGCATCGGTCCACTTGCGATTCAGGAAAGGCAGCCAGTCGACGGCATACTTGCTCTTAAAGTTGGAAATGACCGGATCGATCGTATGCTTGCCCGCATCCATCGCATCGCGGAACGCCTTGACGAGTTCTTCACCATCCTCATCCTTGATCGCGCCCTGTGCCAGCAACTTGTCTGCATACAGTTTGCGGGTGCCCGGCAACTGAGCGATACGCTTGTACATCAGCGGTTGCGTCAAGGCCGGCGTGTCCTGCTCGTTGTGGCCAAGCTTGCGGTAGCAGATGATATCCACCACGATGTCCTTGCGGAATTCGAGACGGTAGTCGAGTGCAATCTGCGCCGCCAATACCACTGCTTCGGGATCGTCGCCATTGACGTGCAATACAGGCGCCTCGATCATCTTCGCCACGTCCGAACAGTACAAGGTGGAGCGCGAATCACGTGGATCGGATGTTGTGAAGCCGATCTGGTTATTGATGATGATGTGTACCGTACCGCCCGTGCCGTAGCCACGCGTTTGCGCCAGATTCAGGGTCTCCATCACGACGCCCTGCCCGGCAAATGCGGCATCGCCATGAATCAGCACCGGCAATACCTGCTGCGATGGATCATTGACACCACGGCGCTCGATACGCGCGCGCACGGAGCCTTCCACCACGGGATTGACGATTTCAAGATGCGATGGGTTGAACGCCAGCGAGAGATGCACTGGACCACCCGGCGTACTGATATCGGACGAAAAGCCCTGGTGATACTTGACGTCACCCGAAGGCAAGTCATCGCCATGACGACCTTCGAATTCGGCAAACAATTCCTGTGGCGTCTTGCCGAGGATGTTGACGAGTACATTGAGTCGGCCACGGTGCGCCATGCCGATCACGATTTCCTGCACGCCCTTTTCGCCACCGCGCTGAATCACTTCATCCAGCGCCGCGATGAAGCTTTCGCTTCCTTCGAGCGAAAAACGCTTCTGACCGACATATTTCGTATGCAGATACCGTTCCAGGCCTTCGGCTGCAGTCAAGCGTTCGAGGATGTGTCGTTTTTTCTCGATTCCGAAGGTTGCCTGCGACCGCGTGGATTCGAATTTCTCCTGCAACCAGAGCTTGGGCTTAGGGTCGCTGATGTACATGAATTCCGGTCCGATCGAACGGCAGTACGTATCGCGCAAGGCATTGAGCAGATCGCGCAAGGAGGCATTCTCGGTACCGAAATAGGTATTGCTGATGTTGAACACGATGTCCATGTCCGCATCGGTGAAGCCGTAATAGGACGGTTCGAGTTGCGGAATGGGAGGACGCTCCTGACGCTGCAGCGGGTCGAGATTGGCCCAATTGTTGCCAAGTACGCGATAGGCCGCAATCAACTGCGCGACGGCAACACGCTTGCGCTCCATCTCTGGATCGGCAGCCGCAGTAACTGTACGAATGGGACCGTGTTTGGCGCGCTCGGCAAACGAGGCGATCACGGAAGCATGGGCCACATCGGGACGAGTCGAACCGTCCACTGCCGGCACATGCTGCATGGCGTCGAAATACGCGCGCCAGTTGTCGGGTACGGAACCCGGGTTGTCCAGATACGCCTCGTAGAGTTCTTCAACGTAAGGCGCATTTCCTCCAAACAGATAGGAATTGGAGATCGACTGCTGCATCATCTTTTGCTCACCTTTCTTCGCGCTTCGCGAGATTAGCGGGTTGTTCAACCTTCCGCGACACGGCCTGACCGGTTAGCGGATTGCACACCAAGTTGTGGGGAAGGACTGGGAATTACATAGATGTCTGTTGCAATGGAAAGAGCTTAACTGCAAAACGGGGAGCGTGCACAACACGCTCCCCATCATTTTTTTCAATCCTTGTTCGATACGTCGCGATGTTTTTCGCCGATGTACAACTGACGTGGACGACCGATCTTCTGTTCAGGATCGGAAATCATTTCATTCCACTGTGCAACCCAGCCTACCGTACGCGCCATCGCAAAGATGCCGGTGAACAACTGAACCGGAATACCGAGCGCCGACTGCACGATGCCCGAATAGAAATCGACGTTCGGATACAGTTTGCGCGACACGAAATATTCGTCCTCAAGCGCGATGCGTTCCAGTTCCATCGCCAGTTTGAACAGGGGATCGTCACGCAGTCCGAGTTCTTCCAGCACTTCGTAGCAGGTTTCACGCATCAGCTTGGCACGTGGATCGAAATTCTTGTAGACGCGATGGCCGAAGCCCATGAGCTTGAAGCCAGAGTTCTTGTCCTTGGCTTTTTCCAGATATTCAGGAATGCGATCAACCGAGCCGATTTCCTTCAGCATGTTGAGTGCCGCTTCATTGGCACCGCCATGTGCCGGCCCCCACAGACAGGCAATACCTGCCGCGATACAACCGAAGGGGTTCGCGCCCGACGAACCAGCCAGACGCACGGTCGAGGTGGAAGCATTCTGCTCATGATCTGCATGCAGCAACAAAATGCGATCCAGCGCACGCACCAGCACGTCGTTGATGCGATATTGCTCGCTCGGCGTGGAGAACATCATGTGCATGAAATTCGCGGTGTACGACAGATCATTACGCGGATACACGAAAGGATGGCCGACCGAATACTTGTACGACATTGCAACCAACGTTGGCATTTTCGCGATCAGGCGAATCGCCGACAGTTCACGATGATGGGCATCGCTGATGTCGAGCGCATCGTGATAGAAAGATGCCAGCGCACCGACCGTCCCCACCAGCACCGACATCGGATGCGCATCGCGGCGGAAGCCACGGAAGAAGAACTGCATCTGCTCGTGCAGCATCGTGTGTTTCTTGACGGTACCGACGAAGTCATTTTTTTCAGCCGCGCTTGGAAGATCGCCCTTGAGCAGCAGATGGCTGATATCCATGAAATCGTTGTTCATGGCCAGTTGCTCGATCGGATAGCCGCGATACAGCAGCTCGCCCTTGTCACCATCAATATAGGTAATGGTCGAATCGCACGACGCCGTCGACATGAAGCCAGGGTCATAGCTGAATTTACCCGTATTGCCGTAGAGCTTGCGCATGTCGATCACATCGGGGCCGAGGCTTCCCTTGTAAATCGGCAGCTCCACCGATGGCGAACCGTCGGAAAACGACAGCGTGGCTTTGGTGTCAGATTGTGCTTGTGGCATGGCTCTTCCTTCTAGTAACAAGGGACGATTCCGGGAAATCGCAAATAAACAGACCGAAACGGACAGATTACGGTGTCAGGCAGACCGCAGTCTTTCCAGTAGCGCATGAACATGCGGAAGATCATTTTCACCCTCCGGTTCGCTGCGCGCCAACAGCAGATTCAGCAAATCGTTATCCGGCAATTCCATCAGCAGTGAAAAAGCATCCACCTCTTCATCACTGAGCGTTTCTTCGTGCGCATCCAGAAAACGGGTAATCAGCAAATCGTTTTCCAGCAGACCGCGGCGGCTACGCCAACGCAATCTGGCACGCTTGACGGGATCGGCTTGGTGTTGCATCGGCATGGTCGATCCTGAAAAACGCGACACTATACAGTACGCCGAACCATCAGTTCCTTGATTTTGCCAATCGCACGCGTCGGATTGAGGCCTTTGGGGCAAACATCCACGCAATTCATGATCGTATGGCAGCGGAACAAACGGTACGGATCTTCAAGATTGTCGAGTCGCGCCCCCGTTGCCTCATCGCGGCTATCGGCAATAAAGCGGTAGGCTTGCAGCAAGCCTGCGGGACCGACGAACTTGTCCGGGTTCCACCAGAAAGAAGGACAAGACGTCGAGCAGCAGGCGCACAGAATGCATTCGTACAGGCCATCCAGTTCTTCGCGCTCGGCGGGCGTCTGCAATCTTTCCTTTTCAGGAGGAATTGTATCGTTAATCAGATAAGGCTTGATCGAGTCGTATTGCTTGAAGAACTGCGTCATGTCCACGATCAGGTCGCGAATCACGGGCAAACCCGGCAAAGGTCGCAAGACGATCGGCTCGGTCAGTTCATTGAGATTGGTGATGCAGGCAAGGCCATTCTTGCCATTGATGTTCATGGCGTCCGAACCGCACACGCCTTCGCGGCAGGAGCGGCGCAAGGCGAGCGAATCGTCAACCGTCGCCTTGATGCGTTGCAAGGCATCGAGCAGCATCTTGTCGTGGTCATGCAACTCCACCGTCACATCCTGCATGTACGGCTTGGCATCCTTGTCAGGATCGTAGCGATAGATCTGAAGTCTGAGCGTGCGTGCCATGTTCTGACCTTAGAAAGTACGTGGTTTCGGTTTGAAGGTTTCGACTGTCAACGGCTTGGTGACGACCGGCTTATAGTCGAGGCGATTGCCTTCCGAGTAGAACAGCGAATGCTTCATCCAGTTGTCGTCGTCGCGCTTTTCATAATCGCGATGGGCGTGCGCACCGCGCGATTCCTTGCGTGCCGCTGCCGAGACGATGGTTGCCTTGGCGGTTTCGATCAGATTGTCAAGTTCCAGCGCTTCGACACGCGCCGTGTTGAAAACACGCGATTTATCCTTGAACGACACATGCTTGCGACGCTCGTCGAGTTCCATGATTTTCTTAACACCGCTCTGTAGCAGTTCGTCGGTACGGAACACGCCGCAGTGGTGTTGCATGGTCGAACGGATCGCATTGGCAACATCCTGCACGCGTTCGCTACCTGTGCTGCTTTCCAGACGTGACAAGCGCGACAGCGCCACATCAGCGGCATCCCCAGGCAGCGACTTGTGCTGCCGTTTACGCAGATTGCTGGCAACAATGTGGTTGCCAGCCGCACGACCAAACACGATCAGATCGAGCAGAGAATTGGTACCGAGGCGATTGGCACCGTGCACCGATACGCAAGCGCATTCGCCGATGGCATACAGTCCGTTGACGACATGATTCGGATTGCCGTTGCGCGGCTCGACAACCTGGCCGTGGATATTGGTCGGGATACCGCCCATTTGATAATGGATGGTCGGCACTACCGGAATCGGCTCGCGCGTCGCATCGACGTTGGCGAATTTGTGTGCGATCTCCAGAATCGAAGGCAAACGCTTGCGGATGGTATCGGCGCCGATGTGGCGCAAATCCAGCAAGACGTGATCTTTGTTTGGACCGACGCCGCGCCCTTCCTTGATTTCCTGATCCATCGAACGCGAAACAAAATCGCGCGGCGCCAGATCCTTGAGCGTCGGCGCGTAGCGTTCCATGAAGCGCTCGCCCTGGCTGTTGACCAGAATACCGCCCTCGCCGCGCACGCCTTCGGTAATCAATACACCGGCACCAGCGACGCCCGTCGGATGGAACTGCCAGAACTCCATGTCTTCCAGCGGCAACCCGGCTCGCGCCGCCATGCCGATACCGTCACCGGTATTGATGAAGGCATTGGTTGAAGCAGCCCAGATACGCCCTGCCCCGCCCGTGGCGAAAAGGGTGGTCTTCGCTTCCAGCATCATGACGTTGCCGGTTTCCATTTCCAGCGCAACGACACCGATCACATCACCTTCGGCATCACGCATCAGATCGATCGCCATCCATTCGACAAAGAAATGGGTACGCGCACGCACATTGCGCTGATACAGCGTATGCAGCAAGGCATGGCCGGTACGGTCAGCGGCCGCACAGGCGCGCTGCACCGGCTTTTCGCCAAAATTGGCAGTATGGCCACCAAACGGGCGTTGATAAATCGTGCCATCGCTGTTGCGGTCAAACGGCAAGCCGAAATGCTCGAGTTCGTAGACGACTTTCGGTGCCTCACGACACATGAATTCGATGGCATCCTGATCGCCCAGATAATCCGAGCCCTTGACGGTATCGAACATGTGCCAATACCAGTTATCCTCGGCCATATTGCCCAGCGAAGCGCCAATACCGCCCTGCGCTGCGACCGTATGCGAGCGCGTCGGAAAAACCTTGGACAGCACAGCGACATTCAGGCCGGCTTCGGCAAGCTGCAAGGATGCGCGCATGCCGGAGCCTCCCGCACCAACAATCACGGCATCGAAATGGCGCGAGGGAATCGCAGTTTTGATTGCAGCCAAGTTACGCTCTCCAGAGAATCTGCGCCGCCCAACCGGCGGATGCGACCAGCCACAGAATCGTGGCGACCTGCAAGGCAAGACGAATCGACACTGGTTTGATGTAATCCATCCAGATGTCGCGCACGCCAACCCAGGCATGATAAAAGAGGGAAAGCAAAGCAACGAACGTCAGCAATTTGAACCATTGCTGCGCGAATAGCCCGGCCCAGCCTTCATAACTGATTTCGCTGGCACCCAAAAAGGCCACCAGCAACACGATCGTATAGACCGCCATGACGATGGCAGTCACGCGTTGCGCCAGCCATTCTTTCAGGCCGTAATGCGCACCGACGACAAGTCGATGCGGTCCGATATTGTCCTTTGCCATCAAAATGCTCCAAACAGTTTGAGCGCGACCAATGCGGTCAGCGGCAAGCTCACGGCAAATACGCCAACGGCAGATTTTCTGGCTGACACCTTATCCACGCCTATATGCAAATCCATGAACAAATGACGAATGCCTGCGCAGAAGTGATGCAGATACGCCCACGCCAGTCCGAGAATGATCAATTTAACGAACCAGTGCGAAGCGATGCCCTGAAAATGCGCGAACGATATTTCCGACAGCAGGCTTTTATCCAGCAGATAAAGGATGAAAGGCAAAAGAAGGAAAAGGAATGCGCCGCTGACGCGATGCAGAATCGACAAGATGCCAGCCAGTGGCAACCGATAACGCATGAGATCGGTTACGTGAATATTACGGAACTCTGGCTTGGCGACTTTGCGTGGATCAACCATGGCTTTACTTTCCGAAATGAGAGTAGCCCCACATTCTCACCGATTTTGTTGTCACCCAGCTTACAGCGTTAATTTTTTTCATTGATCGTCTCCGCTTTTCATCTTATCGAATGGGCTGCCATTCGCTCTGCCCCGCTCAACTCAATTCGTTATGGTAGTGATGCCCGTTGGTGACGTAGAAGGAACGGCGCACTTCCACGGGCTTTTCTTCATAGGTATAAGAAACGCGATGCACGCTTAACAATGGGGTATTCAAAGGCACCTTCAACAGCTCGGCAGTTTTGGCGTCCGCCGCTACGGCATGGATACGCTCGGTCGCACGCAACATCTGCATGCCGTATTCGGTCTCAAGCAAGGCATACATCGGCCCCTTGTAATCACGCATACGCTCGACGGAAAGACCCTTAAAGATCGCACTTGGCAACCAGAGTTCTTCGAGAATCGTGGGCGCACCGTCGAAAGACTGGATGCGCAAAAGGAAAATCATGGAATCGCCCGTTTTGATGTCCAGTTGACGGGCGATATCGGCAGGTGCACGCATACGACGCGCCTCGACAATCACATTATCGGGATAATGGGCCAGCCCGACATCGGGCTTCAACCGTAGAAAACGAAATTGCGAACGTGCCTCAAGATGGCTGGCGACGAACGTGCCCTTGCCTTGGCGCCGCACGACGAGATTCTCTGCCGCCAGCGCATCGATCGCCTTGCGCACTGTGCCCTGACTGACACCGAAACGGCTCGCCAGCTCCATTTCACTTGGAATCAGTTCACCGGGACGCCACTCGCTAGCCTGCAAGGCTTGCAGTATCAGCTTCTTGATCTGCTGGTAGAGCGGGCTGAAAGTTGGCGACTGCACTACATCCCCTGACGTCGACGACGTCGTCCGAGAAACGGGCAAGGAGGAATGTGCGGAACTCATGCGAAACATTTGAACATGAAACATCCTGCAACGTCCAGAAAAATCCGGCATAAATATGTCTTATATAAGACATAAGATAAATATTGACAGGTAGATGCAGCGGCACCTACACTCGCAAGCATGCAGTTATCCTGCCGAAGACACCCGCTTCTTACTTATAAGCAGAAAGAAGCCGCTAACCGGCCCGCATCACTAGGCTGACTTATCGCTTGTTCAACGGTATGATGAAGCGAGCAGAATGATTCAACGCACGGCCCCACCACTCACCCACTGTGGAGATCAATATGGCTAAACAACCCCTGCGTGTTGCCGTCACCGGCGCAGCCGGCCAGATCGGTTATTCCCTGCTGTTTCGCATCGCCAACGGCGACATGCTTGGCAAGGACCAGCCCGTCATTCTGCAATTGCTTGAAATCGCGGATGAAAAGCCGCAAAAGGCGCTGCATGGCGTGATGATGGAACTAGAGGATTGCGCCTTCCCGCTGCTCGCCGGCATGAGCGCGCACAGCGATCCGCGCGATGCTTTCAAGGATGCGGATGTCGCCCTGCTGGTCGGCTCCCGCCCGCGCGGCCCCGGCATGGAACGCAAGGATCTGCTGGAAGCCAATGCCAAGATCTTCACTGTACAGGGCAAGGCACTCAACGATGTCGCATCGCGCAACGTCAAGGTTCTCGTAGTCGGCAATCCGGCCAACACCAATGCTTACATCGCGATGAAATCCGCACCTGATCTGCCGCGCAAGAACTTCACCGCGATGCTGCGTCTCGATCACAATCGTGCGCTGTCCCAAATCGCCCTCAAACTCGGCAAACCCGTCGCATCGATCGATCGCATGTTCGTCTGGGGCAATCACTCGACGACCATGTATCCCGACTACCGTTTCGCCACCGCCGATGGCGCATCCGTACGCGATGCGATCCATGACGAAGCCTGGAACAACGACGTTTTTCTACCCACAGTCAGCAAGCGCGGTGCAGCCATCATCGAGGCACGCGGGCTCTCGTCCGCCGCTTCCGCTGCCAACGCTGCCGTCCACCATGTACGCGACTGGCTGCTAGGCACCAATGGAAAATGGACCACGATGGGAATTCCGACCGATGGCAGCTATGGGATTTCGGAAGACATCATTTTCGGCTTCCCGGTGACGACCGAAAATGGCGAATACAAAATCGTCGAAGGGCTCGACATGGACACGTTTTCCAAGGAACATATCGATCTCAGCCTCAAGGAGCTTGTTGAAGAGCGCGAAAGCATCAAACACCTTCTTAGTTGACAGAAACATTGCAAAAAGACGGATGCTCTGCCATCCGTCTTTTTCTTGAACCAGCCATTTTAAGCCAGCCGCAGCCAGCACAAATCATTCATGTATCCCTCCGAAGTCCTGTTCCAGGGCACCCGCCTGCCGGTGTCCATTCCCGTTTGTGATCACTATGCCGGCTCGGAAAAGCTGATGCGCAAATCGCTGGCACTGCAACATGAACTCGGTCCGGTTTTCGATATCACCTTCGATTGCGAAGATGGGGCGGCGCACGGCAATGAAGAAAACCATGCGCATCTGATCGGTAAGCTGCTGGCAGATCCGGAGCAGAATCGTTTCGGCCGCATTGGCGTCCGCGTCCATGATCTCGGCAGCACATTCTTTGAGAAAGACGTCGCCATCATCCTTGAGCATGCTGCGCAACAGCTTGCCTATATCGTGGTACCCAAGGTCAATAGTGCCGAGGATGCGCGCAATGCAATCGAACTCATCAACCGTCTGGCCAATCCCTATGGGCGTCGCAACCTGCCGGTTCATGTGTTGATCGAAAGCCACGGTTCGTTGACAGATGTACACGCCATTGCGGCCTTGCCGCAGGTAGAATGCCTGTCGTTCGGTGTCATGGACTTTGTTTCCGAGCATTACGGTGCCATTCCGGGGGAAGCAATGCGCTCTCCCGGCCAGTTCACCCATCCGCTGGTAAAACGCGCCAAGATAGAAATTGCGGCCGCCTGCCATGCGTACGGTAAAACGCCATCGCATAACGTCACGACCGAAATACGTGATCTATCGGTGGTGAAGAATGATGCGCATCTGGCGGCGACACAGTTTGGCTATACCCGTATGTGGAGTATTCATCCTGAGCAGATTCGCCCCATCGTGCAGGCTTTTTCACCAAAACTCGATGAAGTGAACGATGCGGCTGCCATTCTGTCGCAAGCTCAGGCCGCGCAATGGGGGCCGACGCGCTACAAGGACACGCTACATGATCGCGCCAGTTACCGTTACTACTGGACGATCCTGCAGCGTGCAAAACTGAGTGGCATGGCTTTGCCGGACGCTGCCCAAGCCCTAATTTGATTTGATTCGACAAATATTCTCTTCTGGCGAAAGACTGGAAGACCTCATGGAGAAATGCATGAAAAAACTGATCTGCGCCTTGCTGCTTGCCGGCATGGCATCGGCTGCTCCCGGTGTATTCGCGCAAGCGTCCGCACCGGCAAAAAAGGAAACCACAAAAAAACCGGCAGTCAAGAAGGCGGCGAAACCTGCTGCGGCAGCCGCAGTAGCAGGTGGTGCACTGGTCGCTGACGAGAAAGAAGAAGATCTGGGCAAGGCGAATATCGAAGGTTCGATCGTGACCGAATACATGTGCGAGTTCGGCGTCAAGATCACCGTCTATCACAACGAAGGTGACGATCAATATATCGCATTGCGCTGGAAAAACTCCGTCGAACGCCTGCGCCGCATTGGCACCACGACCGGCGCCAACCGCTTCGAGAATCGCCGCTATGGCATCGTCTGGATCAACATTCCGACCAAGGCCATGTTGCTGGATTCGCGCAAGGGCCAACAACTGGCCAACGAATGCCGCAATCCGGAACAGCAAAAGGCTTTTGCCGCAAAGGGTTGATGTCATCTGGTTCGGGCAAATGTGTTTGGCCCGAACAGCGCTAAGCGCGACATCCCGTCTTGTGGCCGACAGGGGTGATGTCGCTGAAAACATCTGATTTTCGGTCAATCCAGTTCGTCTAGCATCAATTTCGCATCAAGGAGAAAAACATGTCGCGCAACACATTGAATACGCTCAAGGAATTCAATATTTCAGGTTCCCGGAAAGGCGCGTTCTATTCGCTGCCGGCATTGGGCAAGAAACTCGGCGTCAACGTTTCGCGCCTGCCCGTTTCCATCCGTATCGTGCTCGAGGCGGTGTTGCGTAACTGCGATGGCAAGAAAGTCACCGAAGAACACGTGCAGCAACTGGCGCAATGGCAACCGAATGCACAGCGCACGGAAGAAATTCCCTTCGTCGTATCGCGCGTGGTGCTGCAGGATTTTACCGGTGTACCGCTGCTAGCCGATCTGGCCGCCATGCGCGGCGTCGCTTCGCGCATGGGCAAGAATCCGAAGAACATTGAGCCGCTGGTGCCGGTCGATCTGGTCGTCGATCACTCGGTGCAGATCGATCACTTCCGTGAAAAGAAAGCCCTCGACCTGAACATGCGCCTCGAATTCGAACGCAATAACGAGCGCTACCAGTTCATGAAATGGGGCATGCAGGCATTCGATACCTTTGGCGTTGTGCCGCCAGGCTTCGGCATCGTGCACCAGGTCAACCTTGAATATCTGGCACGCGGCGTACACAAGAAAACCGAAGGCAAGCAAACCGTCTATTACCCGGATACGCTGGTCGGTACAGATTCGCACACCACCATGATCAACGGCATCGGCGTGGTTGGCTGGGGCGTCGGCGGCATCGAGGCCGAAGCCGGCATGCTGGGTCAACCAGTCTACTTCCTGACGCCGGACGTGGTCGGCGTGAACCTGACCGGTCAGTTGCGTCAGGGCGTCACCGCGACCGATCTGGTGCTGACCATCACCGAACTGCTGCGCAAGGAGAAAGTCGTCGGCAAGTTCGTCGAATTCTTTGGCGAAGGTACCGAATCGCTTTCGCTGACCGACCGCGCCACCATCGCGAACATGGCGCCTGAATATGGTGCGACCATGGGTTTCTTCCCGGTAGACGACGCCACGATCGATTACTTTAAGGGCACCGGCCGTACCAAGGCCGAAATCGAAGCCTTTGAATCCTACTTCAAGGCGCAAGGCCTGTTCGGCATTCCGAAATCGGGCGAAATCGATTACACCAATGTGGTCGCTCTCGACCTCGGTTCGGTTGCACCATCGCTGGCTGGTCCGAAACGTCCGCAAGACCGTATCGAAATCGGCAACGTCAAGCAGCAATTTGCCGATTTGTTTGTCAAGCCGGTGGCTGAAAACGGCTTCAACAAGAAAGCCGAAGATCTGGATGCCAGCTACACCAATGCCGATGGCGTACCCGTTCATAACGGCGATGTGCTGATTGCCGCGATTACCTCGTGTACCAATACGTCCAATCCGAGCGTCCTGCTGACCGCCGGCCTGCTGGCGAAAAAAGCCGTGGAAGCCGGTCTGAAGGTGGCACCACACATCAAGACCTCGCTGGCGCCAGGATCGCGCATCGTCACCACCTATCTCGAAGAAGCCGGCCTGCTGCCTTACCTAGAAAAACTGGGCTTCGGCGTCACGGCTTACGGCTGCACGACCTGCATCGGTAACGCCGGCGATCTGACACCTGCAATGAATGAAACCATCGTGCAGAACGATGTCGTCGCAGCGGCGGTGCTCTCGGGTAACCGCAACTTCGAAGCACGCATTCATCCGAATATTCGCGCCAACTTCCTTGCTTCGCCACCGCTGGTCGTCGCCTATGCCATCGCCGGTACCATCAAGCGTGACCTGATGACCGAGCCGGTCGGTCGCGGCAAAGGCGGCAAGGATATCTACCTGGGCGATATCTGGCCAACCACGCAAGAAGTCGCCAAGCTCATGAAGTTCGCCATGAATGCCAAGAACTTCAAGGACAACTACGCGCAAGTGAAAACCGCGCCGGGCAAACTGTGGGAACAGATCAAGGGCGTGGCGGAAGGCCAGGTCTACAACTGGCCACAATCGACCTACATTGCCGAACCACCGTTCTTCGCCGATTTTGCGATGGAGCCAGGTTCGACTGCCACCGTCATCAGCGGCGCACGCGCGCTGGGTGTCTTCGGCGATTCGATCACGACCGATCACATCTCACCTGCCGGCTCGATCAAGGACAGCAGCCCTGCCGGCAAATGGCTGACCGAAAACGGTGTCATGAAAGCCGACTTCAACTCTTACGGTTCGCGTCGCGGCAATCACGAAATCATGATGCGTGGCACCTTCGCCAACGTGCGTATCAAGAATCTGATGCTGCCAGCCAAAGAAGATGGCTCGCGTGTCGAAGGTGGCGTGACGCTGTATCAGCCAAGCGGCGAACAGATGTCGATCTACGACGCAGCCATGCGCTACCAGAATGAAGGCACGCCAACCATGGTGTTTGCCGGTGAAGAGTACGGCACCGGCTCCTCGCGTGACTGGGCTGCCAAGGGTACGCAACTGCTGGGCGTCAAGGCAGTGATCGCGCGTTCTTACGAACGCATCCATCGCTCGAATCTCGTTGGTATGGGCGTGCTGCCTCTGCAATTCCTGGGTAACGATAGCGTGACCACGCTCGGCATCAAGGGCGATGAGAGTTTCGATCTCAAAGGTCTGGATGGTGAACTGCGTCCGCAACAAGAGTTGCAATTGGTGATTCATCGCGCCGATGGCAGCACGCGGGAAGTACCTGTGCTGCTGCGTATCGATACGCCGATCGAAGTCGACTACTACAAGCACGGTGGCATTCTGCCCTTCGTGTTGCGCCAGTTGCTCGCTGCCTGATACGCCCCATCACCAACATAAAAAGCCGCATGCTTGCATGCGGCTTTTTTCATTTGTGCAATCTTGCCAATAAGCATTTCACAATTACTCTACAATAGTGAGTCTTGTCCTATTGATATTTTCTATGCGCCGTCCAATCAAACGTGCTCCTCGCAAACTATCCGCCGATGGTCAACGATTAACTACGCTCGCAAAAGCCATCATTCAGGCTTCGAGCCGCGTGGAAGAACGACAATGGGAAGGGCAAATGGATAGCCTGCTGCAGCGACTGCTGCGCACTCGTCATCAGGAAACATTGGATATCGCCCTCGACCAGCTCTTCAATGAAGCGCCAATGGCCTACGATGCGCTGACTGATGCCGCTGAAGCCGCCAGCGAATCCTGTCTGATCGAACAAAACGGCGTACGTTACGATGCGTTGCTATTGGCCGCACCCATCCTGGCGTGGACACGCTTCGCCATCGCTTCCGGCCCGATTCCTGCCGATATGGTCGCCACACTATCTGCGCATTTGCACGCGCATATTCTGGCGAGCGATGCGCGCATGGCGATGGCACCCATGCTGTTTTCGATCGACCAGTTACCACGCACGCACAGTGAAATTCATTTGCTGACCCAGCAAATGGCTCAGGCGGCATTGCATGGCACACCGATCAAGACCGTTGCACAGCCAGCAGAAACCGCTCCCTTCCTCGCCGATACCCGCTACCTGCTCGCCGCGATTGCCGTACCGGTAGGCGAACCGCTCTTCCGCTGGCAGGCTACAAGTAATCTTGCAGATCGCGACGAAGCACTCGCACAATGGAATACGCAAGCCATGCCTAACATCGCACGGCTGTTGCCGGGATGCGGTATCGAACTACTGTTGCCCGAAGCGTATTTCGTCGCGTGTCGCGAAGGCGACAAGCAGATTCGTCCCGCATCGATCCGCGCCGCTGTTCACTATCTGATACATACGTTGGGCGTAGAAGCACCGGCCTTGCAAGCCGTCATAGGCGGTTTTGGCGAAGATGGCGAACGTGTCGATGAATACCGCATCGGCTTTGCGCTGGTCAACCAGTCCGACATTCTGTATGGCGTGATCTGGCCACTCTATGGCGATGAAGAAGCAGAAGAAAATGCATTTGGCATGCTGGAAGCCGAACCGCGCAAATCCCCGCT
This sequence comes from uncultured Oxalicibacterium sp., assembly GCF_913776015.1. Classification (GTDB taxonomy): domain Bacteria; phylum Pseudomonadota; class Gammaproteobacteria; order Burkholderiales; family Burkholderiaceae_D; genus Oxalicibacterium. Next base: position 48,962 of record NZ_CAJYMD010000082.1, read on the forward strand.
CGAAGAGATTCACGCCTTGCTGGAAGAGTCAGGCATCATCCGCATCAAGCGGCATCTCGAACAATTCTCGATGGAATCGTGCGACGACTGTGGCGCCCCACTCTTTGCCGATCCCGATGGCGAACTCGTCCATGCCGAAATGCCGGAAGAAGCCGTCAACCCTGAACATCTGCATTAACTAAGTGCTCTTCCGAAGCTACCAGTTTCGGAAAGGATGCTTCAAAAGACTGGTATTGAAATAACGCGGATCTGCCGACACTTCCTGCCCTACCCAGTCCGGTTTGGCAAAAGCCTGCTCCTCGCTTTCCAGCTCGATCTCCGCCACCACCAATCCTTCGTTGTCGCCCAAGAAGGCATCCACTTCCCAAACCATGCCCTTATGGGTAACGCGCGTACGGGTCTTTTCAATCAAGGGACGCTCACATAAGGCATCCAGCATGCGGCTGGCCTCTTCAAGCGGAATGTCGTACTCCCATTCACTGCGACTGATGCCCTGCGCCTTGCCCTTGATCGTCAACATGGCGCGTGTGCCTTCGATGCGTACACGCACGACCCGTTCAGGTTGTGAGGACAAATATCCCTGGCGAATCAGCACAGGTTCACCCAGCGCACGCCAGGCATTTCCCTGCACCAGAAATTTTCTTTCGATTTCCGTGCTCATCGCGCTTCCTGCAGCACGTTATCGAGAATCGGCTTGAGCATGTCGCGTCCGAGACGGGCACTACGCTCGCCATTCCAGCCGACCTTGGGTTCCGGCGTGAGTGCATTGTCCTTGAATGGCATTTCCAGCGTGAGAGAAACGCACTTGAACGTATGGCCGACGTATTTGGAAGCTAGCTTCAACATATCCTCGCGATACTTGCCCGCAGCATAGCCATGTTCAGTCTGGAAATCCTCGCTGGCCTGCAACAGACGATCGACAAAGCGCTGCTGTTCTGCCATCTGTTGCGCGGTAAAGCCCTCAAGCATTTCACTTCCCGCCACAAAGACGTATGGCAATCCCTCATCGCCGTGGATGTCGAGAAAAAGATCGCATCCCGTTTCATGCATGCGCTGCCGCACATGAAACACTTCGGGACTACGCTCCAGCGTAGGTACCATCCATTCACGATTCAGATTGGCCCCGGCTGCATTAGTCCGTAAATTTCCCCGTACGGAGCCGTCGGGATTCATGTTTGGCACGACGTAGAAAACCGCATGCTGTAACGCGGCTTGCGCGGTTTCATTCTGCTCATCAAGCAAGGCATCAAGCATGCCTTCGACAAACCACTCTGCCATGCTCTCACCCGGATGCTGGCGAGCGATAATCCATACCTTGCGTCGTGCAGCCGGATTGCCAACAACAACCATATCCAGATCACGGCCATCTATCGTCTTACCCAGCCAGGCAATACGCGCCTTAGGTGAAAGCTGACAGCGCGACAGCAGATTCAAATGCCGTTCCCATGAATAAGGTTCGAAATAGGCAAAGTACATGCTGTCGTGCTTGGGCGTACAAGTGATGGTCAGGTCGCGCCCATCGAATACGGTAGGCACACGAAACCAGTTGATACGATCGTAACTTGCCGCCGCCTGATAATCTTTCCAGCCGTCCGGATACGTCGCCTTGTCGGCATCGACAATACGCAGCTTGCAGCGCTCCCCGTGCGCTCCTTGCAAACGGAAATAAAACCATTGCGCAAAATCCGCATGGCTGTCGGGGCGCAGACGCAACTCGATGGCTTGCGCTGATTCTGCGCTCACGACCTCGATGGCACCGGCATCGAAGGCGCTACTGATGATAGGAGTCATAGGATTTTTAGAACGAACAATCGCGAGATCAGTAT